>NZ_JAMYNZ010000018.1:0-63635 GCF_040319465.1 Mesorhizobium sp. M0910 | reverse complement strand
CGCTCTTCGCTGTTCTCGCAGCGAAGCCGACGTCCGAAATACGGGTGCCAACGGTAATGGACCTCGACCTCCTGCCCAACATGGGCAGAATGACCCCGAGATGGCGATGCCGCGCAGGGCTCGCTCGGCTGCATTGTTGGATAGGCAGATCCGCCCATTGTCGAGGAACCGGGCGAAGGATGACCAGCGGCGCAGCATGTAGTTGAAGGCCTTGGTCAGATCGTGTCCGCGCGAGAGCTTGTCGCGCGTCTCGATCATCCAGGTCTCGAGCTCCGCGACCAGCGGCAGGCTGCGCTCCTGGCGCACGGCGTGGCGTTGGGCCGGCGACAGGCCGTTGATCGCGCGCTCGATATCGAACAGGGCATCGATGCGCTTCACGGCTTCGACCGCCAGCGGATAGACCAGGTTGGGCTTCTCGCCGTGCGCCTTCTTGCGCGCCGCCGCTTCGATATCGGCCAGCTCGAACACTTTGCGCCGGCTGTGGGCCCAGCAGCTGGCTTCCAGAATAGGCGCCGGCTGACGACCCGTCGCATAGAGATCGCCATAACCACCAAAGGCATCGGCCTGCAGAATGCCGCTCCAGCCGGCAAGATGCGCCGCGGGATGTTCGCCTCGGCGATCGCGGGAATAATAGAACACCGCCGCCGGCGGATCGACACCGCCGAACGGTCGGTCATCACGCACATAGGTCCATAATCGGGCGGTATCGGTCTTGCCCTTGGCCAGGACCGGCACCGTCGTGTCGTCGCCGTGCAGACGCGAAGCGGCCAGCACATGGGCTTCGAGCCGCTTGAACAGCGGCATCAGCGCCGCGACGCCGGCGCCGACCTGGTCGGCGAGCGTCGACAGGCTGAGCGGCACGCCTTCGCGGGCATAGCGTTCGGCCTGACGGTTGAGCGGCTGATGCTGGCCGAACTTCTCGAACAGGATCATCGCCAGCAAGCCGGGACCGGCCCAGCCGCGCGGGGTGGCGTGGAACGGCGCCGGAGCCTGGCTGATCGCCTCGCAGTCGCGGCAGGTGAACTTCTCCCGCACGTGCTGGATCACCTTCCATTGCCGCGGCACCACCTCCAGCGTCTCGGTGATATCCTCACCCAGCCTGCGCAGCCGATGACCGCCGCAGCAGTGGCAAGCGGTCGGCGCCGGCTCGACCACGCGTTCGCGCGGCAGGTGCTCGGGAAATGGCTGGCGCGTCGGTCGCTTGCGCATGTAAGGCGCCACCTCGGTGGTCCGGGCCGCTGCCTGTTCGGCGGCGATCTCGTCTTCCGTCGCGGTGCTCTCGAGTTCCTCGAAGGTGAGTTCCATCTGGTCGTGCAGGCGGGCTGAGCGTTCAGAACTTTGACCATGCAGCGCCCGCTGCAGCTTCCGGATCGTCAGATGCTGATGCGCGATCAGCGCCGCATCATCCGATGCCTTGGCCCTGGCGACCGCCAGTTCGGCCTCGACCAGCGCAGCGCGCGCGGCCTCGTCTTCGGCTCTGGCCAGCGCCGCGGTCAGCGCTGCTCTCAGCGCGCCAATATCGTCCGGAACGGCATCCTGGGCGGTGGCAACCATGCCCTGGAGTGAATCATAAAACGCGTCCGCTGACTCGCGGAAAATGGCGCAAACTCAAAGAAAAACTCAGCCCGCGCGCTGCGGGCGGAACGTGTGAAGCGGGTTGCGCCAATCGATCCCGTCGAGCATGTAGGCGAGCTGCGCCGGTGATATGGAAACCGTGCCGTCCGCCGGCGACGGCCATAGAAACCGGCCCTTCTCGAGCCGTTTTGCATATAGCGACATGCCGAGCCCATCATGCCAGATAATCTTGACCAGATTGCCGCTGCGGCCGCGGAAGACATAAAGATCGCCGGCGAACGGTTATGTGGCGCGCCACATAACCGTTCTTATGCGTCGGGCGAGATTATGTGGCGGAGCCTTCCTGGTGCCAGCCTAGGCCCGCCGGTCCGGATTTTTCCGCCACATAATATTTAGATGCTGTTCAGCAGTTGCAGAACGGAGTCATTTGGTCGGAAACGCACGCCGTGAGCGCCGGTGACGCCCGCCTTCTCGAGTCCATTGCGCATCATCTCGACATCCGCTGCGGCATAGCGGTGGGTCGTGGCGACCTGTGCGTGCCCGAGCCAGGCTTGGATCGTCAAAAGGTCCACGCCGGACTGGAGAAGCTTCATGGCGAGGGAGTGCCGGAAGATGTGCGGCGATATGGGCTTGTCGGCCAAGGCCGGCCTGGTAGGCACGGCCTCTGTGGCCGCACGCCGCACGATATGGGTCGCTCCGAAACGAGTCAGGCGTTCGTTGCGGGCGCCGACGAATATCGCTCGCGGCTCGTGATGGGCGATCCCGCGCTCGCTCAACAAGGATGTCAGCGCCCGCGCCAGGTCCTTAGCAATGGGGACGACGCGGTCTCTGCGCCCTTTGCCGCGCAGCAGCACTTGTGGGTGCGGCCGTTCCAACTGAAGGTCGTTTGCGTTGACGCCGGTGGCTTCGGAGACCCGGGCGCCGGTCCGTGCCAGAAACAGTAGAAACGTTCGGTCGCGCCGCCCACGGGACGTCCTCTGATCGGGGGCCGCAATAAGGGCGTCCACTTCGGCCTTGGTGAGGTGGTGCGTCACCTCAATGTGAGCCCGTTTTATGGGAATCGTCAGCACGCGTTGGGCGACACCGAAGGACGCCGGGTCAGCGGCTGCTACGTGATGGAAGAAGGATCGGATGGCCGCTAGTCGGGCGTTGCGCGTGGCGATGACGTTCTTGCGCTTCTCCTCGAGCTCGTCGAGGAAGGCGAGAACGAGGTCTCGATCGAGGTCTTCGAGTGCCAATGCGGCCGGCTTCTTCGCCAATCGGGTGGCGGCAAAGATGATCAGCATGCGCAAGGCATCGCGATAGCTGGCCACGGTCGCGGGAGTCGCATTGCGTTGTTTGGTCAAGCGCCGGCGAAAGTAGGACTCCAGGAGCGGCGCCAGCAGCAGGTGTTCGCTCATGCTGCACCTCCGTCGAGGAAGGCGCGCTCCGCCGCAATGGCGAGAAGATCTGCCGAACCGGTGAGATAGTAGGCAGTGTCGCTGTAGCTGGCGTGACCGAGATATGTGGCGAGCAACGGGAGCAACGCCTGAACGTCTGCGCGCTGCTGATGCCAGAGGCCGAGACGGGTCACGGCGAACCGGTGCCTGAGATCGTGTGGCCTTAATGGCTTGCCGCCATCGAGACCAGCAAGCTTGCGGGCCTCGGCAAAGCCGTTTTGCAGGCCTGTCGCCGAGAGGCGATTGCCACGAGAGCTGAGGAAAAAGGCCTGGTCCTTGGGCATGGGAAAAGCGGCATCCCGTTCATGGACGTAGCTACGAAGGGCAGCCTGGGTCGTCGTGTGAACTGGAACGAGACGGTCCTTGCGGAACTTCGTCTTCCGAATGAGGAGAATCCCGTTGGCCAGATCAACGTCGGAACGATCAAGTCTGACCACTTCGCCTGATCGCAGCCCCGAGCTCGCCAATAATCCGATCAGCGTGGCCATTGTCCGCCCCTTGAGAAGGATTCCCGGCGAGATGCGGCGGCATGCGTCGATGAGTGATGCCAACTCGGCCTCGCTGAGGATTCGCGGAGGCGGAATCGCTCTGGATCTGGGGAAAGCTCTGCGCTCCAAGGCTTCGGTTCGCGCGTCATAGACGGCGAGATATTCGTAAAACCGGCGCAGCACGCCGTGACGACTGACACGGCTGTTGGCGGCGCCGCTGAACGACAGGGCAAAATCCAGCGCCAAAGTTCGAGTGGCAGGCCCATCGAACTGAGCGCGCTCAATGTACCTCACGAAAGCCCGCAACGTGCCGGCTTGCTTGCTGAAGGCATAGCCGAGGGAGTGGCGTAGCTCGATGTAACACTCGGCCTTCTCGCCGAGGAATCGGGCAAAGGCGGTCATGCCACGCCTCCCGGAAAGGGAAGTGCGACCTCGGCAAGTTGCGACGTCGCGACCTTTACGTACAGCGCCGTTGTGTTGATGCTGCGGTGTCCCAGGAGATCGGCGACCTCGTTGATCGGCCTTCGCTGCTTGACGAGCTGGGTGGCAAGACTGTGGCGCAGGAGATGCGCACCTGCGACCTGCCCGAGTTCAACCCCGCCATGTCGCAACCGCTTCCGCACGATCCTCGAAACAGGCGACGCGCATTTGAATGGTGCCACGGGCGGCGTGAAGGACAGGAACAGATACGGACTATCCACCTTCGGTCGAGCGCGCAGGACGTAGTCGGCGAGCGCGGCACCGGCTTCCTCGATGAGCGGGGCCACCCGATCACGCTTGCCCTTGGTGTGCCGGACAAAAACCTCGCCAGTTCGCCAGTGGATATCGTGCAGTTGAAGGGCGCGCAGCTCACCGTTGCGAATGCCCATGGTGGCGAGCAGCAGCAGGACGGCTCGATCGCGGACGTCAACCGGTGCCGTTGCGCCGATCATATCAATTGCACGCCGAACGTCATCCCATGCAAGGCGCGGCGGCAGATGAGCCAAACGCCAGTGGGGCGTCCTGGGGACGACGCGCGCGAGATCCTGATCGTGGTGGCCAGCCCAATACAAAAACCGAAGAAATGTCCGGATGTGAGAAGTTGCTGCGGTGCGGGTACCGGAGGTCGCCGATAGTGACAGCCGATGTTCGACAGCGGCAAGGACATGCTCAGCCGTCAATGCGTCGAGGTCTTGGCCGGAATGGTGGCGATGGAACCAATCCAGAAAGCGGCGGCTGCCCAGGAGAACGCCTTCGCGAGACTTTGACTCCAGTCCGCACACCCTGCTCAGATAGTCCGAAAAGGAGCTCAGAAGCGGAGCATTCGGATCATTATCTACACTGGGAACAGCAGCAAGGAAGCGTTCTGGAGCCACTCGCCGCGCGTGTCCCAGTGCCGACACTGCTCCAATGCGTGGAGTATCCGTAGTAAACGTGCACAAATAGCTGTCGACGACATCTTGAGAGATAGGCATCGGACCACAGCGCGTTGCGGCAAACTGGCTAAAGCGCGCAATCCGGCTCAGGTAAATCGTGGCAGACGCTCGCTTATAACCAAGGGTGAAAAAATGCTCCGCGAGGCGATCCATCTCGCCACCGAGTGCACCGCTACGCAGGCGCTTGAGCACCCCACAATAGGAAAAATAGAACTCGAGCATTCTGCCCCTCCGGCGTTGTGGCACAGGGGAATCCCGCGCCATGAGAGAGGCATGAAATATTATGTGGCGGAGGCAAGCTGGGTTTGGCCGGCCCGAAAGGGGTCAGGGCGGCTCCGCCACATAATCTCGCCCGACGCATAAATGCGGATCCCGGCCCAACGTCTCCTGAACCTGCAGGGCGAGGCCTTGCATTCCGCGACGCATATCGGTCCGGCCGACCGCCAACCAGATCCGCACCTGGCTCGGGACCGGGATCATGAAACACCCAGCGCCTTCACCATCGCCGTCGCCAGTGTCGGCGGCGTGGTCAGCGGTATCCGCAGCCGCACCTTGCCGGCGATCTCCAGCTCGATCACCGCTGGTGGCGCCGCCGGCACCGAAGCGGCGACAGGCTTATCGGGAACCACGACAACTTCGGCAAAGCCCGTCTCGCGGGCTCTCAGCGTGCGGCGCCACTTATAGATCAGGCTGGTTGCGACATCGTACTGACGCGCTACCGCCGCCACCGTGGACCCGGGCGCGAATGCCGCGGCCAGGATCCGGCACTGATCCTCTTCACGCCAACGACGACGACGCTCCGGTCCGGTCAATAACGTCACATGGCTCATGCTGTGCTGCTAACTGCGCTCGAAAGGACGCCTTAAGAGCGCAGCTTCGCTACCGGGCCATGCTCCCGCAAGGCGGCCCTCGCCGGAGGGTATCAGTTCGTCCAGCATTCCGACTTTGAAACATGGCTGATTTCCACACAGTCGCGGCGGGGCAAGACCGGCTTTTAAGCGGTTGAGACGGATCATGGATGGTCGCTGGCTCTGGATGACGGAAACGGATCAAAACGACGGCTGGATGCTCTGCATAGTCAACGAGATCACAATCTGCGGCTTCGGAAGCGAGGCTAGTCTCCATGACGTCAGGGCACGCCGCCGCTTCCGGTCTGCCAGTCTGGCGCATGTGTCAACAGTTCCGAGCCGAAGCACTGCACCGCCCTCCCAGCCAAAGAAAGTTGGCTCGCCCGACTGGCAGAAGAAGGCCTCGATGCTTCGCGCCTTCGCGGGGCCGTCAGCCAGACCATCGCCGGTGAGCCGCCGAAGGAACGTGGCATCCTTGCCGCGCTGCGCCGATCCCGCTGCCGGAGCCGATCTCCAGGTCAAGATCTGATGCGACATCTGCTCGATACAAACCGCCTCGGAGCCCCTGCTCTAAAGGACGGCCCAACGAAACGACCATAATCTTTTCATCTCCTCCCTCACAGCCGTCGAATTCGTCGCGGTGTGCTTGAGAAGCCGTCGGGCAAGCGGCGTGACGAGCTCGAAAAATAGTTCGCGGCGTCGGACGGTGCACAGATGCTTTTTGCCGGTCGGGTCCTGTTGTTCGACGAGAAGGATGGTCCGGCGAGGCAAAGAGCCGGGCCCAAGGAGAGCCTGCTCAGCCTCAATCGCATCGGCCAGCGGTTCTTTGAATTCGCGGTAATCCACATTCATGCAACAACTGCCCTTGTCTTCGCGTTTAGCTGCGTTCAATCGTGGGGAGCGACAAGAATGCGGGCCTTCAGTCCAATTACAATCTGCCTCAATCGCAACCTGACGGTGGTCGCGTCCATAGCCGACGCAATGAAGGTGCTTCAGCAACCATGGCCTAGAATGGGAAAGCCGGGGCGGCTCAACGCGATCCGAATGGTCGAGGAGTCCCTCGCCGGGCATTGCAGCCAGCAAGCTGCGCTCGAGGCCTTCAAGGCGGCGGCGGCTGAACAGGGACTCCTTAGAACAAGAGGGACCACCGCAGGTCTGGGGAAAATTGCGCGGATGGTTGAAGATCTGATGTGAGGTCATGCCGGCCTCGCTAACACTGAAGAGCCGCCCCACTTGAAGCCCGAAATACTGCCTTCTCCCGCGGCAGCCGAAACGCCTCAAACGGGCTATTAGCCTGGACGTGAGAAGGCCCTGGCTTCGTCCGGGACAGCCAGGACCCAAGTCGCGGCGGTGGCAACTAATCTGGTGGTGGCCGTCAGATGGTTCAGCCAGGTCGGCACGAGAACCGAAGATAACCGGGACTGTGCCGGCGTCGGCATTCGCAAAGAGGGGCACTCTGCATCGTTCTCGATGGCTAATCAGCAGGAAGGAACGTCTTGGCCTCTTTGGCAGCAGCCTCGAAGGCCTGACGGACCTCCACCGGGGTCAGCCGCCCCTAAAATGCGTCGGCGCAGGACTGGATCGCCAGCTTCCACTTCGGTCCCCTCTTCGGCCACTTCATGTTCCTCGGCGGCTCCCTTGACGTGGCTCACCCCGTAGGTGAGCCCAGGTCGGTTGGCCCTGACGTAGACCGGAGGGGATAACCAGTGGAGTGCCATGAGGGGGAACTTAGGCGGGAAGAGCCCGTTGACCAACCCAGCTGTAGGCGCGGATAGGGGAACGATGTAGGCCCCTCGCGGGTTTAGAGGTTGCAGCGGTCGTTCTTCGGATGTGCAGCCGCTGTGGCGGGGGTCCGTCGCCTCTCCTTGCTGGCGGCGGGCTCCGCAAAGCGCGGTGTTGGTCGGAGATAATAGAACCTTATACCGCAATCCAACTTAGCTAGTTGTAATGTCCCCTCCTCTTTTGCAGCAGCCAGGAATGCCCTGCAGGCCTCCTCCGGCTCCATCTGACGCTGCCCCCAGTTTCTATCCATTTTTGAGTTCCTCAGCCCTCCAGGAACGCCAGAAGCGCCGCATTCACCGCGTTGCTCTCTTCGCGTTGAACCCAATGCGTCCCCTCCTCGAAAGTCTGCAGGCGGCCATCGTCGCAAAGGGCGAGACTGCGCTTGGCCAGCCCGGATTCCAGAGCCTGGTCCTGCATCCCCCACATAACAAGAGTAGGCGTCGTGATCCGCTCCTTCAGGCTCGGGCGAAAGCGCAAGGCGCGATACCAGTTGAGCATGCTGGTCAGCGCCCCCGGCCGCTCCCAAGCCTGCCGATATTCTGCAATCTCCTCTTCTTCGAAGGCGCCTTCCCGGCTGGATGTCCTGAGTGCTCGTGCGAGCAAGGCCGAGCGGCGCGCACCCAAAACGGCTTCGGGCAGCAAGGGGCTCTGGAAGAAAACCGCGTAGCTGCTCCGCAGAAACTGCGTCGGAGATCGCAGGGCATGGGTAAACAGCACCTCGGGATGGGGCGCATTCAGGATGACGAGCTTGTCCAGGCGATGAGGCAACTTTGCCCCGGCGGCCCAAGCGACGATGCCGCCCCAGTCATGGCCGGCGAGGTGAAACCTTCCGATGCCGAGCGCGTCGGCCAGGGCGACGACATCGCCGAGGAGCTTGGGGAGGGTGTACTCGCGGATGCCCTCTGGCTTGTCACTGGTGTTGTAGCCCCTCTGGTCGGGAACGATGACCCGATATCCGGCGGAAGCGAGCGTACCGATCTGCCGTCTCCAGCCGATCCAGAAGTCCGGGAAGCCGTGCAGGAGCATGACCGGCTTACCCTCGGCAGGCCCGGCCTGAACGACATGAAGCCGAATACTTCCGGCGTTGACGAACTGATGTTCAGGCGCGAGTGAGATCATGGCTGGTAACGTGGGTGTCGTTAAAGTGATCCAGCGCAATGAGGATTTAGATCAGGCTGCGTCGTCCCGACAACATGCACGCTCAGCCGATGGGCATGGGAGCCGAAGGGCCAAGTGGGGATGGCGCAGGTGTTGCTGCAGCCGGCGGATGTTTATTTGTAAGCGCAGGTCTGCACCTGCATCCTTTGGCGCTATTATACGTTTGCCCCGCGAAGAAGATGCTCCGGACCGGCGGCCATGTCGAAGAAACCAACCGAGGACGCTTACGAAGGTCAAGTGCAACTTGAGCGGCGGGCCGAACGGGAGAGCCGCGGACGCAATGCCGAATGGCCGTCAGAGATTCCCAGCCGCGGCTGGAAGGACGTGCTGTGGCGGGTCTTTGCTGAGGTAACCGAGGACCGTGTTATGCTGATCGCGGCGGGGGCTGCATTCTATCTGCTTCTTGCCCTCTTTCCAGCGCTTGCCGCGTTCGTGTCCATCTATGGTTTCGTCGCCGACCCTCAGACCATCGCTGAGCACATTGCGTTCCTAGGCGGCGTACTGCCTTCGGGAGGTCTGGATATTATCAGATCTCAGCTTGCGTCCTTGGCCGCTCAGAAGGCTGGCGCGCTCAGCTTCGGCTTCATCTTCGGCCTTGCCGTCGCACTGTGGAGCGCCAGTAACGGCATAAAGACGCTATTCGAAGCCATGAACATCGCCTACGAGGAGAGTGAAAAGCGCGGCTTCATCCACCTGAATCTCCTGGCCTTGGGCTTCACACTTGGCGCCATCCTCATTGGTATCGGCTTTATCATCTCGGTGGGGATTGTGCCGGCCATGCTTGTGCTGCTGAACCTCGGCGGCTGGACCGAAGCCCTTGTGCGGATCTTTCGGTGGCCGATGATGCTGATCATGGTGGGCGTCGGGATCACGCTGATTTACCGCTACGGACCCAGCCGGGAAAGGGCAAAGTGGCAATGGGCGACATGGGGCGCCTTCCTCGCCGCTGTGGTCTGGATCGCAGTCTCGATAGGCTTCTCCTATTATCTTGAAAACTTCGCCAACTACAACGCCACGTATGGAGCTCTTGGGGCAGTCATCGGCTTGATGATGTGGACTTGGATTTCTGTGATTATCCTGGTTGTAGGTGCGGAGCTGAATTCCGAGATGGAGCATCAGACAGCGATGGACACCACCACAGGTGCGCAGCAGCCGATGGGTGCGCGAGGTGCCACGGTCGCCGACACACTGGGCGGACCGGCCGATGCCGCCGACCAGCAGTCGCGTTTGGACGAGCGCAACGCGTAGCGCGCAGATCAATTTGCACGCCATCGTCAAGCGGCTGCAGCCGAGCGTGAGCAACGGCTCAAGGCGCTGGTCGCCCGGCTTGCCCAGGTGACTGGCGTCTCACCATCCAGAAGCAACGCAAAAGCATCGTCGCCGATGCCGAAACCTCGCCAGCCTCGACGAGGTTCATTGTTCTGCTCAAGCGTCAGAGCCGCCGACTTGAAGGGCGAGATCGCCTCGCTACTCGACGACGATCCGCTGTGGGCCTGTCTCGATCAGGCCTTCGGTTCGGTCAAGGGCCCCGCGTACTCCTGATGGCCGAGTTGTCCGAGATTGACACCTTTCCAATAAGGCCATCGCCAAACTCGTGGGCTTGGCGCCGATCGCCAATGACAGCGGCAGACGCAGCGGTCGAAGACCGGTGCGCGGCGGCCGTAAAGGTCCGCGCTCCAGCCTCTTCCTCATCGCGCTCACCGTCGCCAGATATGATCCCCCCGCGCCTTCAGACAGGAAAGGAAAAGATGACTATTCGCATTGCGCCCGCCCGCAAGCTACCCATCATTCCCAATGCAAAAGCACGCGATGCGCGCCACGAGTTCGCAAACGCAACTTGACACCCCAGATAGTCACTCATTGGGAACCAACGGGCCTTACCTCCGTTTGCTCCTCGAATGGAGGAAACCATGAACAACCGGAATTCTGAACGGCGTCCCCCGACTGCGGTAAGAGCTGGTGACGGTACCTCGGAAGACATAGGAGCGACCGTAAGCGGCACGTTATCCAAAGCGTCCGACATAGCGCAAGGGGCAGCGGAAACCGCCAAACGGGCGGCCGTTGGTGGCGCGTCCACCGTGACCAATCAGGTGAAGGAGATGTTGGACCGTCAGGTCGGCAGCGGCGCCGAGGTGATGGGCCAACTGGCGAGTTCGACCAAGCGTGCGGCCGAGGACCTCGACGCAAACGCACCGATAGTCGCTGGGGTCGTGCGCACCTTCGCGAATAGGCTTGATGGATACGCAGACGACCTGCGAGACAGGTCCGTCGATCAGCTGGTTCTTGCAGCGTCCGATTTGGCGAGGCGCAAGCCGGGTTTGGTGTTTGGGCTGGCCGCCGTAGCGGGCTTTTTGACGTTCCGCACACTGAAGAGCGCGCCTCCCGCACCAGAGTCCAACAAGGGAAGGCGGCAGGGAGCGAACTGATCTGATGGCACAGGAACAACTGAAGAATTCGCCTCTCCCTCAAGCACTGTCGGCAGTGTTGGCGGACGTCGCGGACCTCTTTCAAAAAGAGTTGCGCCTGGCGCATGCGGAGCTGTCCGCCAACGTCTCAACGAAGCTCCAAGCAGGTGTGTGGATGTCTGCTGCTGGCGTGCTGGGAGTGGTCGCCGCTCTGCTTCTAGTGCAAGCCCTCGTACTTGGAATAGCCAGCTTAGGGATGGCCCTGCACTGGTCGTGTCTGATCGTCGCGGCCGCAACGGCCCTCGCCGCTGCTTTCGCCTACTATCGGGGCCGCGCTGATGCGCAAAAAGAACTTCTGCCGACACACTCCATAAGCCAAATAAAGCAGGATATTGCGACAACCAAGGAGCAATTAACATGAGCCGCAATTCACAGGTCCAGGATTTTGGAACGAAAGAATGGCTTCTCAGCTCCGCTAGGAACAATCCCGAAGGCCTTCTGCTCGTCGCAGCAGGGTGCGCGCTGCTAATGCGCAGCCGCAGTTCAAGTGCCGGGCATCGCGAGCAATCCCGTGCAACCGACGGGCGCCAAAATGCTCCGCACGTACGCACCGCCAGCGGCGGGGCGTCCAAAGCGCAGGAAGAGGCTAGCGAGACAGCAGAGGCCATGCGCGACAATTTAGCCGGCATTGGGGAGAAGGTGAGTGAAACCGCAAGTCAGTACGCATCATCCGCCGCGTCATACGCAGAACAGGCCGGTCGCTCCGTATCCGAGAAGTCAGGGCGCGTGGTGCAGCAAGCCCAATCAACGTTGCAAGACACGATTGGCCGCATGGTGGAAGAACAGCCATTGGCTTTTGTTCTGGCCGGCTTCGCAGCTGGTGCCGCTATAGCTGCTGCTTTGCCGGCCAGCGATCTCGAGAGGCGCACGCTCGGCCCAGCAGGAGAGCGATTGACGGATGCTGCTGAAAAAGCTGGGGAACGCTTGAAGTCCTCGACAGCAAAGGCGGGCGAACGGCTCAAAAGCGCCGCCGAGGAACATGGGCTGAATTCGGACGGCCTCAAGGAGGTCGCAAAGGACGTTGCGGGCACCTTTGGAAGCGCCTTATCAGAACAGCAATCAAGTGAATCCGTGCAGCCGTCTTCGCCAAGCCCACGTGGATCTAGCGGTCCATCCAGTCCGGCCGCCAAGCTGCACCCGGGCAGCGCCACCCCTTCGGAAGGAATAACGGCCAAATCGCAGCGGGCGGGCAACGCTCGGTCGAGCAAACCTGCCCGCCCCGGTGGCAAGAGAGATTTATGATGGCGGATCCGCAACTTGAGCATCTTGAATACGAAGTTGAGGCTGCCCGGGCTAAGCTCGCCGACGACTTGTCGACACTTCGGTCGCCAAACATGCTGTCCGAGTTTACCGATGATTTGAAACACGAAGCGCTTGAGACAAAGGATGCGCTGGTGGAGAAAGCAAGATCCTCAATGCAATCGGTGGCGCAGGCGATTATTGACGATCTCAAGGCCAAGGCGGCTGCCAATCCGAGCGCTGCTTTGGCGATAGGGGCCGGTTTGGGGTGGCGTTTCCTCCGCCATCCGCCGATCGCAACCGCACTCGTCGGAGCGGGATTGATCAGCTTATTGCGGACCAATTCAGCCCGGCCACCCGGCGAGCAGCAGATTGATCACCTATCGTACGCCAAGGAGCGCCTGAAGGAGCAATCTAGCGATTTGGCGGAAAGCGTCAGTGATTTCGCTCTTGAAACGGCTGGCAAAATAAAACGCGAAGCTGCCGAGTTGACCGGCGTGGCCAAGGAAACTGTTAAAGAGAAGACAGAACGTCTGGCTGCGGGTATCCGCCATAGCGGCGTTGGGCCGCACCAGGGCGAGACTGTCGCAAAAGCATCCGCACCCTTCGATGAAGCTTCGTTAGCTGTTCAAGACGCATCGGGCAATGAGCATACCGAGGACAAACTCCTTCTGGCGGCGGCGGGTTTGGCAGTCGCCGCGGCTGTCGGCTTTGCCTATCAACGACGTCTGAATGACCGGATGGACACCGACCGAACTGGATGAGCGTAGACAGAGGTCATTGCAGAGAAACAGTCGTCCTGAAGGCAAAGTATGATGCCGCGCTCACATTTATCGAGTCCCGACGAGTTCAGCCATCGGATTGCATATTCTGGAACCACGGACGGCGCGATGACGATGCGCACGGCGGAGAAGATCGAAAAGCGGTCAACCCCTTCGAGCATGATGATCGTCGGCCGGTCGGTCACGGCCTTCAGCGAAACCGCCAGCGACCGGCTGAAGCGGAATTCACCCCGAACCGTGCAAGTGCTGCCGACCCCATAACGTGAGCGCAACGGCGCGCTCTGTCCGCTGTCAGGACGAACTTTCTTCGATCCGGCTTGGCGCTGCCGGTGCCCGCGCACGCACTGCTCAGTGATCAGGGACGAGTGTTCTCGGGCATTCCGCTATCGCGACCTCGTTTCGAACGTTTTAACACGCCCCCTCAAGCTTGATCTCGCCGAGCGCTGCGCTAGCCCTTCCGATCTTGGCTGGTGCCAATGCGTATTCGACCAGGCTTGCGCAGACGAACGCTTCAACTCTCTAAGTGACGACGCCGCAATATTAGCATCGCTCGTCGTTGCAATTTCTCGAAATGCGCAGCTCGACAACCGCCTGCTACAGCCAGGCGTGTTCGTCGTCCAGCCTTCACGAAGGGGACGCGCTAGCGGACGAATCCCGATCACCCAGTTCACGGTCACTACGTTCCTACCCGATCACCGCTTGGCGCTGTCGCTGTCCGCTTCGGCCCGCGCAAGGAACTGCTCGGTCGTCGAGGGAAGACGGGTTTTCAGCCAATCCGCCATCGCGACTTCCTCTCGCAGATTCTCTTCGCAAACCCGAAGAGCCTCCGTTTCGCCGAGCGATCGAGCAGCGGCAATCAGGATCGTGTAGGAGGCGATTTCCATGTGCTCGAACGTGTAGCTCGCGAGCGATCCTTTCATCACCTCGTCTCCAGCGAAGACGCCGCTCAGCGATTGCGCCATCGCCGTCAGCTTACCGCCAGCGTCCTTCATCGTGGATGAACCCTCGTCCATCTGATCGAGACAAGTCTTCAGCCGGGCAGCCTGCTGCTTCGTCTCGTCGAGGTGCTGTCGGATCCGGTCGCTCAGCTCGGGATAGTTCTCGATGCGACCCAACTGCCCGTTCAACATCGTTTCGGCCTGCTCTTCCATGGCATGGGCATCTCTAAGCCATTGGACAAACCATTCGCGGCTTTCTGACATCTCGAATCTCCTTTGCGATCTAAGGAAACTTTCAGAAGAGGACATTGTTCCGGAGTAGAGCCCGCCGAACGGGCCTTGACCGTCGCAGAGATCAGCGTCGTGGCGGGTCTCAATTCACCTCGCGAAAAATCCTGCAGCGATGCGTGGAAAAGGCCAAGATCGCGGAAGATCGGCGCAAGGAAAACGGCCCGTGGACGCTCGCCGCTGCGCCGCTCCATCACAAAGTCCAACTGGCACTGGCCGCTTCCTGGCCATCCGACGCGGCGACATACGGCGACATATTGAAGGTCCCGCATGGCATACTGCGACCGCTGCATGTCGTTCCCGGCAAGTAAGAACGGCAAGCAGATGAAGCTACCAGCGCTCGGCGAAGCTGAAGTGGATTCTCGACGAGGCGCTGATCGCGGCCGCTGGCGCTCCGCATTGAGCCTTGTGCCTCACCGCGCCACCGCAGTCACAAGGAACGCGACGGCCTCTCCGCTCGTTGATTGCTTTTCGACTCGAGCCGCCGTCATGAGGTTCTAATATACGCCGGCCATCCTAAGGCTGACCTACGACCAGAGTTACAAAAGTTGAACGTCATCGGGGAACACTCCTTCTGTCTGCCTGTTCAATTTGCCAGGCGCATCCCGCGCATTCAGACAGGAGAAAGAAGATGAAACGCATCCTTTTGGCTTCGGCCGTGCTGGCGGTGTCGGCCGGGCTTTCCTTTGCCCAGACGACCAGCGGAACTTCGAGCGGAACCTCGACGAGCGGAACCTCGACCACGACGACCATGCCCAGCACGACGGATCAGGGCACCGGCACGACGAGCAGCGGGACCAACATGTCCGGCGATCAAGGCACCGACACGACGACCACCAGCGGCACCACGAATCCGAACTCGGCCAGGGACTGCGCGCCCGGCCAGCAGACTGGCAGCGCTCAGCAGGCGGCGCCTGGTCAGCAGGACACGGCAGCCAACACCGCCGCGCCGGGCCAGGTGAAAAAGACCGACGAAGGTTGCTGATTGGCACATCGGCTCAGGTTGGAATCACCAGCGTGTGGCTGGCTGATCTCCCCCGACCACCGCCTGAACTCAACTCGGCTGGCGAGCAAGTTCCCGCCAGCCGAGCATCAGTTCAGGAACCTTTGCGCTTGCTTGTGCTTTCAGTGGGGCACGCGTGGTTTCTTTTGCTTTCGGTCAGATAGATATCCGTCTGCTCGCGCATCTTGCCTGAAGGGAGCTGCGGTCGCGCTCAGAGGAGAGCCGCGCTGTATTGCCGATAGCGCTGGAGCGAAGAAGCCCTACGGCAACCGGCAGTTGGACTGACACCAAGTTGGCTCCGAGAGCGTTGGGAACAGCCTGGCACGGCACGTTGCTCAGTTTGGACCTTCGCAAAGGATGCATGGAATGGCGAAAGACGTTTCTCGCGAGGAAGAGCAACGCGGCACCGGAAAGGTCCTCATCTGGGGCGCCGCGATCGCCCTTGTTCTCTTTGTTGCCCTGCTGGCCATATTCGTTCTGGGGTAGTCCTGACTGCTGCAGCAGGATCTAACTTGGGTGCACGACGTTCTGAGCCTAGAGAGCTGCAGAGCCTAGATGCCGCGGGCCGACGTCACAGCAAGTGCGGCCTTCAGGCGCTGCTCCCGAAGCCGCGGTCTTTGCGTCTCGTGCCGCAGGCTCAATGTCGGTCAATCCTCGTGCAGCATCCGAGGCGCGCTCGTCTCCTGGCTTGTCTTTCTTTCTCGGTAGGCAACTTCCTACACTCCGATGTGCCAGCACAGTCGGCTGTCGGCACCCAACCATGGTCGCCATATCGTATTCCACGCCAACAGAAAAAACCCGCCTCGACTGCCGCTAAGCGCGCGCATCCCCGCCTCTGGAACGCTTCAAACACTTTGCCGTTGTTAAAGGCACCTGCAGGAGCCAGGCATGAGAGTATTCCAACGAATTTTGCCGCTCGCCGTGTTCGCGTTGCAACTCTTTGCCGTGCAGTCATTTGCTCAGACCGAGCAGCAAGATCTTCCGGGGCAAGGCGCATCATCGACAACCGAAGATGCCGAGGATGTCGGCGTCGACGTTTCGCTTGGCAGGCACGAAGTGAAACAGCAGATCGCACGGGAGCTTGGAATCTCCGAGGTGGAAGTGCCTCTGGCAGTTCATGTGCCTATCGAGCTCGCCAAGCGGGTCTGCGAGAAAGAGGTATTCGACGCACGCGCCAATGTGAACCGAAGCTGCACCGCGACGAAATACATCCCGGAAATTGCCGAAGCAGCACGAAATCGTCCGCAAACCTCTGCCGTTCCGGAGCAATAGGCGAAGACGAATACTATGGGATAAAGAAGGGGTGCTTGGCTACTCTGGGCGATCGACAAAGCGCCGCCCGAAAGTGTGGAGCGCTTGCGCGTAAGTTTTCAGGCAGCGTCGATACCGCTTGGCTTCCCCACAGGATGAATCAGTTTGGGGCCGTATGCTTCGAAAAAAGACGCACACCAGATTGCGAAGGCAACCTTCGACCAGTAGAGGTGGACACTGCTTGTTAGCAGCATCTTGATGATCGCCAAAGTGACGAGCTTCTCTGGTCAGCATAGTAGCTTTTTGAGACTCCCGGCCCTTTTAGGTATACTTTCCCCTGACTGTCGACAATTGTTAGGGCGTCGTCAGCTGTGAGCGACCATCGCGCTTCCGCCCCGATCGGGAGACAGCGCAGATGGAAACCTCGTTCAAGAACGAACTGTTGCGGCGCCTGAGCGCGCCGGATCTGACATTGCTGCAGCCTCACCTCGAAGGCCGTCACTTGGGACTGACCACGCACCTGGAGCAGGCCTCGGTCCCGATTGACACCTCGATTTCTTCGAGAGCGGTCTCGGGTCAATGGTGGCGAAGCTTCGGGCTGAGGTCGGGGCCGAGGTTGGCATTATTGGCTTTGACGGTATGACCGGATCAGCCCTGGTCATGGGTGAGGACCAGTCCCCGCACGATTGCTTGTTCAATTGAAGGCTGAAGCTATTGCTATAGACGCGCGTTGGCGGATCGTTCTTATGGGCAGCCCGAGGCGGAATACATCCGACTGATCGGGACGCCCCGTTGCTCATGATGTCACCCGTGCTGCCCTCTCTCCCGTCGCTGACCACATTCGGGAGGTGGCGATTGGCACCTGTCAGGACGTTCTGGCAAGGGTTGTCCAACGGTATGAAACCGCAGTGTCGATTCAGGACAGGATCGTTGAACATTGCAAGGAGGTCGGATTAACACCGCAAGCAGATGAAGCTTTTTTGCAGGCCTTGTGGTTGTCGCTGGCGAAGGCCAGGACGGCCTTGGAGCGTGAGGTCCCCCCGGCACCGCTGCAAGCGCACCTGGCCGGCCGCTCTAGTCCTGGACAATTGCCGACCTCGTCGCTGGTCAGCATGCCAGAATGTCGATGGCGGAAGCCATGAGGACCCCGATTGAATGTTCTCATTCGTTTGTGATCGGGGGTACAAGGCAATCCGGCTCCAGCGCATGTTGGCCTCAGGAACAAACCGCGGTCGCATCCGTTCAGCATCGCGAAGGACGAGACGGCTGTCCACGGCCTTTCCGGTACTGCAAAGGAGACATGACGTGCTCGGCCGCAGAGGGGGTTTTCGAAGACCATCTGAGGCTTCGCGCCGCTGGCGACATCGAGGAGGATCTTAGGCGCAACTATGCTGTGGACGTGGTCCTCTTGACCGCGAATTCGAATTTAGAGGCCATGATGCCGTCCGCCTGTCGTCCAAACGCCTGCGCGAGCAGCTGCCTCAAGGTGAGTTCAACTACATCGCAAAACAGGTCCGCGGCCCCTATGCACTGCTGATCTGGTCGGCAACTTCGTCCAGGTCCGACGCCATTGAGGGCGCCGACAGTTCCGTCATTCAGGACGGCAAGATTGTCTTCCAGTCCATTCACTACAGGTTGCACCCCAAGGGGGCTGGGGAAGCCGGCGGGCTCTTCCACTCACCGCATCCGACTGGTCACAAGCTTTGTTCAGTACCGGCGCCATCCACCAGAAACGTCCTGATCACACATGCGGCGGGATTTCCTCGAAGCGGCCGAAAAGCAGGACTGCGGCGCAATTCACCCACACGTCGATCCTGCCGAAACGCGACACGGCAAAGCTGCGCATTCTCCACCGGCCGCATCGTCCGCCATGTCGGTGGCAAAGGTCAGCGCCTCACCGCCCAAGCCGGCGCACTCCTTGGCGACCTTGTCGAGTGCGTCCGCGTTTCTTGAGACCAGCACTAGCCGTGCGCCTTTGCGCGCCAAACCCAGAGCAGTCGCTCTGCCGATGCCGCTCGAGGCGCCGGCGACCACGACGACGGCTCCCCGCAGTTCGGCCATTCGTCAACCTATCGGGATAATTCCGGGCGGGAGTTGAGATCCTCACCCTCTTCGGGATGGAGGCCTACCCTGTGTTCGTAGACAAGCGTTCCGCCTTTCCAGCCGGTGTAGACGAGCAGCAGAACGACAATCGTTGATAGCGCCAGGCCCCAGGGCAAGGCGCCCTCGGCGGCACCGGCGCTTAGGCGCAGCATGAAGCTGGCCAGCGCCAGCACCATGGCCACGACATTGCCGACCATATGGTGCCTCGCTGCATTGATGGACCGCACCCTTGAATTTCCAAGAAAATCGGTAAAGCCGGCCAGCGCCGCGGCAGCGCTCATCAACAGGACAAAGCCGAGCAACCAGAAGGATGCTTCGGCCCAGAATGCATTTCCGGTGGACCAGATGCCGCCGACGCCGTGCAAAACCGCCGGCCCTACTTGTTCTTTTTGAGGAGACGAGCTTCCCTCAGGATTGAGCCGCGATCGAAGCCGACCAGCGACATTATCTCGCGTATGTGGTGTTCGGATACGCCTGACTCTCGCGCGAGCTCGCTGACGATTTCAGATTTCGGGCCGAGCCGCCCTTGTTCTTCCGCCATTACACCAATGCCTCGTATTGGGCCAAGAGTGCGACAGTCGCTCCCAAGCGTCAGCGGCCATGTTGTATTGCTGACGATTTGCTATTGTACGGTTCCGGACCAATTCTAGCCAGGGGATTCGCTCAGGTCTGCACTTGCCGTCCAAGCGCCTGCCGGGAAGCCGACAGTAGTTCTTCCTCGTCCACTAGTCCGGCCATGTAATTTGCAATGATCCGGGACGCCAACGCCTTAAGCGCTTCTCCAACCCTCTCGAACTCCGAGAAGAGATCGGGAACCTTGATCAGGTGCGGGCAAAGGTCCGTTGCGAAAAATGCGGCCGCAAGGACTCGATGACAGCGGAAACCCTTCAGGCAGACGATCCTCATTCCGGAACTTCCGCAATGGAGCGCAGCCGAGATGCTCAAGCCGCTGCTGGCGCGGCGGACTGAAATCAGCGGTCAACCCGACCGTCGCTCGCTGTTGGCTGCCGGTGTGCCGTCGCCGAAGGAACAACAAGAGACTGGTCCAGTTAGAGCCATGCATGCGTCGATAGAAATGAAAGAGGAGATGACAATGGCGACGAAAAAAAGCTCTCAGGGCAGCTCCAAGGGCTTGGAAGACCTTTTCTATGATGGTCTGAAAGACATCTACTACGCCGAACAAAAAATTCTGACGGCGCTCCGGAAAATGGCAAAGGGCGCGGAGTCCGAAGAGTTGAAAGCGGCGTTCGAAAAACATCGTGACGAGACGGAAGGGCAGATCGAGCGCCTGCAGCAAGTTTTCGACGCCTTTGGCAAGAGAGCCCAAGGGAAAACGTGCCCGGCGATCGACGGCATCATCGAAGAAGGACAGGAGATTTTGGAGGAATTCGAGGAGGCTCCGGCATTGGACGCGGGTCTCGTGGCTGCAGCCCAGTCCGTCGAACATTATGAAATAGCGCGCTACGGGACTCTTGTCACATGGGCCGGGTTACTTGGCTTGAAAGACGCCGTCCCGCTACTCGAACAGACGCTCAAGGAAGAAAAAGCAACCGATGAGGCGCTCACCCGACTAGGCGAAACAGGCGTCAACGAACGGGCGATGCAACAGGCCGCATAACTTCGGATCGAATCGACGCGACCGCGGCCCCCGGCAGACTGGATTGGAGCTTGGTTGTATTCGCCAATCCAGGCACACGTGTACACCGCAGCCGCCGAGCCGTCGACGTGGTGGTGGCCGACCGGTTTCAACTAGCCCACCGGAACTGACAATGGGGGACTGCGAATGCGATTACTTGCCCACGCCTTGGGCGACAGGATGTTGGTATGAACGAGGATACCGCTCGTCGGCCCACGGCAGGCTCTTCCGGGTTCGACAGCTTTTTCATGGCTGGTTTCGAGTGTTCCTCCCACAGGCGCGCCGACGGGGCCCGTCTTGATCTGATCCGCGCGACCTCACATGACATCCATGCACATGCCGACTATCGCCGTTGTGCCGAGCTTGGGCTTCGCACGATCCGCGACGGCTTGCGCTGGCACCTGATTGAAACAGCGCCCGGAGTCTTCGACTGGTCGAGTTGGACGTCGGCGATCGAAGCAGCCCAGGCGGCCGGGGTGCAGATTATCTGGGATATCTTCCACTATGGCTCGCCAGACCATATCGACCAAAGTGGCCCGGGGTTTATCAAGGCCTACGTCCGTTTCGCCGCGGAAGCTGTTCGGGTTCATCGCTCCGCTACCGGGGTGGCTCCCCTGGTGTGCCCGATCAACGAGATTTCGTTTTTTGCATGGGCTGTGGAGGTCGGCTATTTCCCCCGCGTCGGGCCGAACAAGCGTGGATGGTTCAAACGACACCTTGTCAGGGCAGCGGTCGCCGGCGTGAGGGCCATGCGGGAGGCCGAACCCGGCTGCAGGTTCATCTGGGCTGAACCGCTGATCCATATTGCTCCTCGTGACCGTACTCACCCCGAGCGGCGGCGCGCCGAAAATGCTCGCCAGGGCCAATTCGAGGCGTATGACATGCTGATCGGGCGCGTGGAACCGGAGTTGGGCGGCAGCGAGGACGTTGTGGACGTCATCGGCCTCAACTTCTATCCGCACAACCAATGGTACTTGAATGGCCCAACGATACCGATGGGGCACCACGAATACCGTGCACTTTCGGAATTGCTGGTCGAGGTCGCCGAACGATACAAGAAGCCGATGTTCATCGCCGAGACCGGCGCCGAAGGTTCAGGCCGGCCAGCCTGGCTTCACTACGTTTGCGACGAAGTGCGCGATGCGACGAGCCTCGGTGCACCTGTTCAGGGTATATGCCTGTACCCGGTGACGGCCTACCCAGGTTGGGACAATTCGCGCCACGCCGAAGTCGGCTTGTTCTCCACCATTCATGCGGACGGCTCGCGCACTGTTCGCAAGCCACTTGCGGACGAGTTGGAGCGCCAGCGCCAATCGTTCTTGGCGTTTGAGGAACAACAAGCAAGCGCGCTATAGCCTCGCTGATACGAACAGTGCGCGCTTTTCAGCTGCATCAACAGCACAGCATATCTAGAGCTGTTCGCCGAGAAGCCGAGAAACATCGTTGGTCTCTTTGGCCGTGGGTCGCCCGACGCCGGTCAGGCCGGCGCATCATTCACTCGGCCGCCTCGCGCTGCGTCGGCGTGACGAGCATCCCGTTTGCTGGCAGGCGTGTCTGAATGCGCCCGAACGTAGCCAATGCCTGGCCGACCACCTGATCCATATTGTAATAGCGATATGTTGCAAGACGTCCGACGAACCAGACCTCCGGGCACGCCGCGGCCAAAGCTTCGTATCGTTTGTACAAAGCCTCGTTTTCGGCCCGCGGCACCGGGTAATAAGGATCTCCGACGTCGGTGGGGTATTCGTAGGTGAGGCTGGTCTTCGGACTCTGCTGACCGGTCAGATGCTTGTACTCGGTGATCCGTGTGTATTTTTCCGTCTGCGGATAGTTGACGACGGCGACCGGTTGAAACTGCTCGCAATCCAGCGTCGTGTGCTCAAAGCGCAGCGAACGGTAGGGCAAGCGACCAAGCTTCCAGTCGAAATACTCGTCGATCGGACCGGTATAGATCATCTGCTGGAAGGCGATCTTGTCGCGAATTTCGCGGTAGTCGGTCTGCAGCATGATCTTGATCTTGGGACTATCCAGCATGCGCTGAAACATGCGCGTATACCCGCCTGCCGGCATGTTCTGGAAGCTGTCGCCAAAATACCGATCGTCGCGATCGGTCCGGGTCGGGACTCGCGCCGTCACTGACTTGCTCAACTGGGAAGGGTCGACACCCCACTGCTTCCTCGTGTAGCCGCGGAAGAATTTCTCGTAGAGCTCTCTGCCTACTGTGCTCACCACGACGTCCTCGGCGGTGCGGACTTCTTTGACCGTTTCGCGTCGGAAAGCGAAGAAGTCCTGCAGCTGCTCGGACGTCAATTCAAGGCCGTAGAGGCGGTTTATGGTGTCGAGATTAATCGGTATCGGCAGCAGCTTTCCATCGACAAGCGACAGCACGCGATGTTCGTAAGGCCGCCATTGCGTGAATTGCGACAGATAGTCGACGATCGATTGGGCGTTGGTGTGAAAGATGTGAGGCCCGTAACGGTGAATTAGTATTCCCGCCTCGTCGTAGCAGTCATAGGCATTGCCGCCGACGTGATTTCGTCGGTCTATGATCAGGACGCTTTCCTGCCGTTGCGATGCGATACGCTCGGCCAGCACACTGCCGGCGAAACCGGCCCCTACGATCAACCAGTCGAACACGCTCACGCCCTCCTCAGGAATGGGACGACGCTCTTCATCGCATGGGCGCGCTCGATGTGGGCAGCCATCGCGCTCCAGGTCTTCTCCCAGGACATGTCGGCGAGGTAGGCGTCGGCCTTCTTCACCAGGAAATCGCGGGGGTGGGCCAGGATCGAGCGAAGCTTGGCCTCGATGTCCTCCGCCTCGACAATCTCGACAAGGCCTTCGACGCCGTAGGTACGCACAACGTCGACGATCGCCGTGGACAACACCGGCAGCCCTGCCGCAAGAAACTCGGGAGTCTTGGTCGGGCTGATGTAGCGGGTCGCTTCGTTGAGCGCGAACGGCATCCAGCCGGCACTCCAATGCCTGAGATAGTTCGGCAGGTCTGCATAGGACTTGCCGCCCAGCCAATGCAGGTTGCCTGCCGTGGGAAGGCTCGCCCGATCGATCTTGACGACAGGGCCGAGCATGACAAAATGCACGTCTGGCATTGCCGCAGCCGCATGCGCGATAAGTTCAAGGTCGAGCCGTTCGTCGATGACCCCGAAGTACCCCACCCTCGGGTGAGGTATGTCGGCCTGATCGAACGGGTCTTCACCTGGCGCCCTAGCCTGATGGAAATGGGTAACGTCGATGCTGCTCGGGAAGGGAAAGATCGCCCGATGCAAGCTGCGCTTGGCCTCGTAGAGGCTCTGCCCGCCCGTGAAGACGACATCGGCACGTTGCAACAGCGCCTTTTCCAACTGCGTCAACTCTGCGGGAGCGTCTTTGAACGCGGAGAGTTCATCCATGCAGTCGTAGACGCAGACGTCACAGGCGAGATGATCGCTGAAGCGTAGCGCCATGGGCGTGTAATACCAGGTCGTCAATCGGTCATGCGGCGTGGAGGCGAGGATCTGATCGACGAACCTGCGCTGGATTGCGTCCGCCCTGGTCGCGGAAGTACCAACTGGGATCAGCGGCGTCACTATTCTGATCTTGGGGGTAATATTGTGCACCCGCATCGAAGGGTGGTTCCTCTCATCGAAGATCGGCTCTTCGAAGTAAATTAGCTGTTGCTGTTTTGACGCCAGGGTCAGAATGTGTTGTGGTCTCTGATATACGAAGTTCCATCGGAGGTGTGAAAAGCAAATTAAAATAGACGGTTGTACAGGGTTTTTTGGTGTTTTGGCCCGGCCCGCCGCCATTTCCATGTAGATTATCCTTCGATATAGTTACAAAATGCCTCGACTAACAAAAGTCAATCGAGGCAGCTTTGACATGAAGTTCGCAGCCTTCTATATAACTTCCATCCCGATAAGTTGTTCCATAGCTCCAAACTGTCTCGGGCGAGACCAGCCGTCCGCTCCACTTGCGACGGCTCGACAGAGAAGGGGCGAGCCGGCCGCCCCCATTCGATCCACATGATGAAGCCCATCGCGTCAGGTCGGGCTCCCCAAATGTGGCCCTTTGCCACAGAGCGGTTCAAATCCTTCAATCGTTCAACAACCGTTCATCAGCGGAGCTATAAATAGGCCTGCGAATCGATTCATCTGAGTCGCGCAGATGGTTCATTTGAATGGAGCCCGCGAGGAATCGAGGAATGGTTGGCGAATGAAGATCGACTTTGAAACCAACGTCTTTCCGTTGTTTCACCCGCAGGCCGTGGATGACCTGAAGGACCCCTGTCCCGTCTTCGACGGCACGCTCTGGCACGTCTTCGGCTCCAGCGGCACGGTCACGACCGAAAGCTGGAAAATACTCCATGCCACGGCGCCGGATCTCTATGGACCCTGGACAGAGCACGAGCCGATCGTCTTGCCGATTACCGGATCGGGCGTTGCGGCACCCGGCGTCATTCATGAGTGCGGCGTCTTCCACATGTTTATCCAGACCGAATTCATGAAGTCCGGCGGACGTTGCGAGCACGCGGTGTCCAATGACGGCTTTCATTGGGTGGTGCTCAATGCGGCGATATTGTCGCTGCCCGACACCGATGAGGACGGCATCTACGATCCCCACCCCGCAATCATCGGAGGCAAGCGCTACATCGTCTATTCAGGCATGCCCAAATTCACCAGGGTGCCTCAGCCTGATGTCTATCTGGCGCGCAGCCAATCCGATTCCTGGTTCGGGCCATGGAAACGTCTCGGCAAGATACTCGATCATCTCGACGTGCCGCATCACAATGCGCGCGAGCACCCAGATTACGAATGGGGGATCGAAGGCGCCCAGATCGTCGAACTGCCGGACGGTCGCGTGCTTCTCAACGCCACCTGCTTCCTCCCCGAAGGTCCGCGCGGCAGCCGGCAGCGCGTCTTCTTCGCCATCGCCGATGATGTCAAGGGTCCCTACGTTTCCGTTGGCCCCGTTCTCGACCCTGGTGAGCCCGGCGAGAATGGCCATTCGACGGTGATGATCGACGGCCGGCAACTGACCTTGTTCTACCAGAGCAGGCGTGAGGCTACGAACCATCGCTGGCGGTTCGGGTTGGCTAAGTGTGACCTGGATCGGCATATACTTTCGAGAGTTGCCTAGATGGTAAGTTCCGGCATTTGCCGGAACGGAGGATAATCTGGCTGTTGGTTGGTGGGACGGATCCCTTTGTACTGGTGATTGAGGGTAGCAGGGGATTCGCAGCCAGTGGGCAAAGCTTGCGACGAGGGATCTATACACGTCAGGCAAGCCGGTCGCCTCATGGACGGCGGTGCCAGCTGCAAGCCTAGCCTAGCAATGAACTGTAACTGAGCGCAGCAACGCGGCCAGTCGATTCACGCGGTTTTGATCCTGAGCACAATGTCCTGATCGTAATTTCCAAAGCCCTTGCCGAAAATGTTGATCCCGCCGGGGCGCTTGGCGTCGTCCTTGACGCCGATACGGACGCGGATTGAATGATGGCTCTTCAGATCGAGTGCGGCGAGGCCGGTTTCGGAAATCCTGAGGCCGTCGACATAGGTGCCGTCATTGGCAATTCGCCAGTTCTTGAGCTTGCCGTATTGCGAACCCTTGAGTTTCCACCAGGACGGCGTGAAGACGCCGCGCTTGTCGCCGAAATCCCCCGGCGACGTCCAGGTGCCGACATCGACGCCATTGATCGTCAGCGTGATGTCCGAGGGCCAATCGGCGCTGGTGCCCGGCACTTCCGAAGACAGCTCTATCGCCACTTCGAGCTCGGTGATCTCGGCATCGGCGAGCTTGGCATTATTGGGAAACTGGTATTCGACAAAACCGCGGGTGAACCACAACAGCCCGGCTTTCATACGATCCGGATCGAGGAAAGTGTTCGGTACATCGAGCAAGCCGATGATGCCGTCCGGCGAACAAAGGCCGCAGGGCGCGGTAACCTCGAAGCCGGTGTAAAGCCCGATCGGCATCGACACTTCGATCGCGTCGTTCTTGACCGCACGATATTCGCTCTTGAACACGACGAGCACTTTTTCGGCGGTCGGATAGCAGATTTTCCGGTTGCCTTTCTTCGCTCTCTCGGTGCGGATCAGCCCCGCATCCTCCAGCACCTGGATGTTGGTCGAGACGGTCGACTGCGGAAGCGACAGCACGGCGGCGATTTCGTTGACATTCATCGGCCCCTTCTCATGCAGCAGTTTCAGCATCGAGATCCGCGCCGAGGAGGCAAGCCCCTTGAGCACGGCAATGCCTTCCTCAGGTTCGATCACCAGAAAATTGCGATTCATGAAATCGCCAGTCTATGCTCGTGACAGAGGTTATGGCTTCGCTCATTGCAACGGCGCTGACCGAAACGCCGAGCCGTTGATTTGGTTACATTAAGCCCTCGACCGTCAGTATGCATCGCAAGCCGTACCCGCAAGGATGGTGCGACATGTCTACATTTGTTCTCCGACCGCCAGCTCCTTGTAGTGCGGGGGTGCTTGTCAGTCCGTGGCCTCGATTTGCAGACGACTAGATGCTGGCAGCCACAAAGAGAGGCAGAAGCCGAACACGGAATTGGGGCCGTTCCCCTGGCCAAATCCCCAAGATACGGGACCTCGACGTCGATGTTAGCCGAACCGGCGCGGATGGATGCACAGGATGCGGTTCGCTGAAGTGCGTGCCGCCGTGAAGTAAATCATCGGATTCGCCACCCGATAGAGTCGGGACGGGGTTCTACCTATTGCTTTTGAGCATGATCTTTTCCGAAAATCGCGATTCCACTTCTTCGGGATCGCGCCAGTGCCGGCCTACTTCATGCTGGCCGCGGCAGCGACCCTGTCCACCATGGCGAGAACAGCTAGCGGTGCGGTGTGGTGGACCATGTGGCCGGCCTGCGGGATGATATCGACAAAGGAACCAGGAATCTCCTATTGTAGTCTAAGAGCCTCGGCTTTCGCATCGAACAACCGGTCGCCGGCGCCGGCAATAATGCCGGCAGGCATCAACAGGGTGAAGCGGCCGCCGGCCAGCGCGTCGGCCAGCATCAATCCCGATTCGGCCGCGATCGACCGCAGCTGTGAGGCCGCTGGCGATGTCCTTTGCCGACGAAGCAAACCCTGCAGAGACGATGCCGGGGCGAAATACTTGCCCATGGCGAGCGGCCAGGTGAGCAGCACAAGCAGCGGCAGCAAAATGTGGGGGAAAACACCACCGGCGGCAGGCAAGGCCGGCAGCCCGCCAGTGCAAGGCCCAGGCGCGGCGGCAAGAACGGACCGATGAAGACTCCCGATCGAATCGTCGTGGCGTCACAAGGCAAGTGAACTAAGAAGCTGCACGAACCGCGGGTGATCGCGAATGGCGTCGAAATGACTTCGTGACGGATTCGTTCCAGTACGTTCTGACTCACGCTTCCTCCGACGGCTCTTTCCAGGTACCGCACCGCTTCCTCCACTTCCCCGAGCACGGAATACATGCAAGCGGCGTTGTACTGCGTCACGAAGTCGTCCGGATCGATCGCCAGCGCTCTGGCCAGCCAGGAACGCGCCTTCTTCCGCTCACCGATATACGCGAGCGAGGGCGCCGCGATGCAGCGGTGCCGCATTTTCAGGATGGCGGCCAGTTGAGCGTTCGGCGCGCTCGAAACAGACCCTTGGTTCGCGAGCGGATGAAGGCGATCGCGCAGGAGCGTCCCCCGTGTAGAGTTGCCACCCTGGATCTCGCCTTGGCCGGCTGCATTCCTGACTGTGTCCCCTAGGATACATTGTCGAGCAGGGTCGACTTATCCAAGCCATGTGTCGGCTCAGGCGGCCATTCACCATTCGGCGTCATCTCGTTGACTGTCTCGGGTAGATCCCGCGCAATCCTTCTGATTAGCTCCTCGCGCGAAAGACCCGTCTGCATCGAAATGGACGTGAGTGTACCTTCGTCCATTGCCGCTTGGACGTCCCTTGGCTCAATCGGTTGGTTTGGCCCGCTGCCAACCCACGAGTCGACCTTCGATCCTGCCCCCACCTCCCGGAACCGGTCGAGGATCTCACCAAGGTCAGCCCTCGACACGCCATTCGTTATCTGAGCCAGAATTCTGCGTTGCGGGTCGTTTGGGTTAAGATACCCCGCTCCCGGAATCAATTCACAGAGCTTGTCGCGATTTTGGTATGCCAGAACGCCAAGCATCGCGATCGCCAATCTTCCCAGATTTGCCATTTGATCTCCTCCACGGTTTTGGCCGATGAGCGAATCGAAGCCAAGTCTTGGCCGATGACGACCCGTGTGGGCTCGAACAACTTCTTGCCGGTCGGCTCGCCGGCGGAGAGGACGCGTCCTTCGGGTTACTCGTTTTCATCTGACGTCTTCTCCCGACGCAGAATTTCGGGGCGCTTGGCCCGCAGTCGCCCTACGCTGATCGAACGCCCTAACCCGGCGCCTTCCGGGTTTGTTCCGCTTGTCAGAGTTTGTCGGCGACGATGGAGAGCGCGACCCGACGGGGTAACTCTACCGGGTCGAGAGACAGAGTCTGCCCAATTTGACCATATTTCAGAACGACGGCGGCTCGGTTAGCCTCAGCTACCTTGGACTGCCGCCGGCTCGCGCACGAATTTCAATTTCGGCGGGACGGCGAACACCCTGAACCGCTCAGCCAGGCTGTCAAGAGCTTGACGCATGCCCACTCCCGGGGCAGCCGCACCGTGTCCACTGATGACCATGTGCGGGTTCAGGGCAGCCAAGTGCTTCACGGATCTTTCCGCCGCATCCCAGTCCGGCGTGAAGTAGCGCGGCGGACCGTGCATCTCAAGATCCTGAACGGCGACCTCATAGACTGACTCCTGACCGGTGGTGATGAAAGCGTCCCCTACGATCAGCGAGCGGTCCTCCTCGCGCCAGAGCGAGATATGCCCAGGAGCGTGCCCGGGTGTGTGTAGCCATCGCCATCCGGGCATTCCGGGGATCGATCCGTCGGCAGGTAGGAGTTCCAAACGGTTGCCAAGATCAATTGGCCCCCGTGGAAAAAGCGGCGAAAGCAGCGCCATCAGTCCACCCCCGACCCAGGGATCCGGTGGCGGATAGGATGCGGTTCCGTCCAAATAGGGGCGCTCGAGTGGATGCGCGAAGACAGGCACGTCCCACCTATTCGCGAGGTCTAGAACCGTTCCCACATGGTCGAAATGGCCGTGGGTCAGGATGATCGCGGCCGGCCGTGCGTTCGTGCCAAACCGCTTTTCCGCGACCGCAAGAATGCTGCCGCGGGACGTCGGCAACCCGGTATCGATCAGCATCCAGTTCCGATCTCCGCTGCCCGGTGCGCCGAAGAACACGACATTGACGATTGCTAGGCGCAAATAGCCCAAGTCCGGTGCGATGCTCCAAGCGCCGTCGCCACGATCCTCGCGCCTGGCGTGGTCGATCTCGGAAAGTCGAATCTGAACGGTCATGTGATCCCGTGCCTCTCTTGTTGCTGAGCAGCCGCTCGAGTCGATCGGCGGCGGTGGTATATCGCCCCGAACTTGGCACGGCCCTCCTTGTTCCTCCTTCGCCACCCAGCTCCGGACAGTCCACCACAGGAACAAAGGCTCGACCAAATCGGTTCGGCATTACCCGGTCACGCCAGGACGAGCTGGACTGAGCAACGAAGATGGCGCGCGCCCCATTGGATGCGGTATTTCGCCAACGCGGTTCCCGGTCCTAACAAGGCGGCCGAGTTCGAAGCCGACTGCTGAAAGAAGACTTCGAATGAGCGAAGTGGGGCGTATGGACGAGCACCAGGTGGAGGCTCCGGTTCCGCAAGCTTCGCCTATGACTGGTCAAGTTGGGCGCCAATGGTCGAGGCGGCCCGATCGGCAGGTGTCCAGGTTATCTGGGACACCTTCCATTACGGATCTCCAGACCATGTCGATCAGGGATCGCTGCATTTCATCGATGCCTATGCCTCGTTCGCGGCAGAAGCCGTGAGGGTACAGCGTTCGATCGCCGGAACACCGCCTCTGTTGTGTCCCATCAACTAGATCTCCTTTTTCGCATGGGCTGTTGAGGTCGGCTATTTCCCGCGTGGGGCCGAACAAACGTGCTGGTTCAAGCGGCATCTCGTGAAGGCTGCCATCGCGGGTGTTCGTGTAATGCGGGAGATCGACCCCGCCTGCAGATTTGTCTGGGCCGAGCCCCTTATCCAAATCGCTCCTCGTGACCGGACCCGCAGCGAACGGGGTCGGGCCGAAAACGCCCGTCAGGGGCAGTTCGAAGCTTACGACATGTTGCTGGGCCGCGTCGAACCTGAGTTGGGCGGGAGCGAAGATGTTGTCGATTGTCGTGGGCCTGAATTTCTAGCCGCACAATCAATGGTAAATAAACGGGCCGACGATATCGATGGGACACCATGAGTACCGCGCTTTGTCGGAAATGTTGCTCGAGGTTGCTCATCGGTGCGGTAAGCCGATGTTCATTGCCGAGACCGGATCAGAGGGATCCGGCGGGCCGGCTTGGCTCCACTATGTATGCCGCGACGAGGTGCGTGCCGCTATGGGTGTCGGAGCATCGATTCGAGGGTATTTGCCTGTACCCGATAACGGCCTACCCGGGCTGGGACAATTCGCGTCATGCAGAGGTGGGGTTATTTTCGGCCATCCACCCGAATGGCACACGCCGCCTCCGTCAGCCCGTCGCGGACGAACTGGTGCATCAGCAAGATCTGTTCACGGCAAACCGGACGCGCTGATTGTGTTGCGACACACCGCAAGGGCGAGCACCGAAGACCAGGGCAAATTACGGTGTATTCCTCAGCCAAAATCGGCGCCACGCGATGCCAAGTGGCATGGGTGCGAGGATGACCGTGCAGCATCAGGAAGCGGTGGCCCCTTCCACCAACCCGCACTCTGAGCGTCGCTTCCGGAAGTTTGATCTGCTCCAGCGAGAAACCTTCAAACATGCAACTCCCTCCATTCGCAACATTTGCCAAACGTGTAAACGGAGAGGCAGTTCAATGTCGGCTTCCGCGGGATCTGAACTTGCCTTGTATTCCGCGAAGAGGTCGTGAGCCGAACGGCGGCTTTAACTGGTCCTTCGGCAATAACCGGACGGACAGCAAACGGCCCCCAAAAAGCCGCCAGGCGGCGACGCGCCTGATATCGCACTTCGAGATCAACTCTGCCGTTTCCTGTTAGCCGAAGTTGCAAACGGCCCCGCTCACAATCGTGGTTGCCCCTTTGGGCATCGTGGTTCAGACCGCTGGCGGATTAGAACTCATATTGGCTTTGCGATCGGCTCATCGCTGCCGACTATCGGGGACCTATATAAAGGGGCATGTCCACGCGCCGTAAAATCAATGCAACAGCGAAGCTGATTGGAGAGTGGCCTTTAACCCCGGCTGCAACGTTTGGATCGTCGGTCAGAGCGAGGGGTATTTTTCTCGAAATACGCGCCCGCCTTCCAACGGAGTTCAGGAAATTGCTCAATATCGAGTCCCGCGTGCTTACCCTGCGCCTGTCTGAGGGCGCCGAGAATGATGGGCAGGTGGTATTCGGGATCATATCCAAAGCACTGCAGAATATCGAAGACCTGCCCGTAATCCCCCGTGAAATCGAGGACATTCTGACGATCTCGACGGCCGAACGGCACCGCTGGCTGAAAGATGGTCGCTTGCAGAGCGCCGGGACGAAAACCGTGAAACTCCGCGGGCGGGCAAGGAACATCACCTTTCACGTGTTCGACCCGCAGTACGTGGAGGATGTGCTTGACCGCGACCTGGTTACGGTCTGGCGCGAACAGGACGCAGCGACAGCTGCAGAGAATAGGCGGCGAGCCGCGGGGAAGGCCGCTATGAAACGCGCTCAAAGAAGCGGTCGCGGAACTGCAGCTTCAGCTGGCTATGGCCCCGATGAAAACTCGCACGCCAGTTTGCGCGGCTGGGAAGATTTTGAGAAGGACGGACTCCTGCGCTGATAGGCCGGGCGCACAAGCAGGTTAGGACGTTTGCCTGCGCCGTGCGAGATGCGCAAGGAGGGCCGTCAAACGCATCGCGTTCAGGACCCGCTTCGCAGGGACACCGCCCTTGCGCGCCATCTCGACACCCCAATGCATGTGATCGAGCTCGCGGATCGAATGAGCGTCCGGATTGATGCTGAAGATGCAGCCCTGATCGAGTGCCTTTTGATGCCAGCGCCAGTCGAGGTCGAGTCGCCACGGATGTGCGTTGATTTCGACAGCGACGCCGTGTTTCGCACACGCTTTGAGGACTTTTTCGACGTCGAGATCATAACCGGGCCGCCGCAACAGCTGGCGACCGGTCATGTGCCCGATGATTGTCGTCCGAGGATTTCCGACCGCCTCAATGATACGCTCCGTCTGCTCCTTCTTCGGCAACTTGAAGCGGCTGTGCACGCTCGCGACGACGAAATCGAACTGCTCCAAGATATGATCCGGGTAATCGAGCGAGCCATCCGCCAGGATGTCCGCTTCGATGCCCTTCAGTATGCGAAATTTTCCATTGTATGCCTTGTTCAGCCGGTCAGCTTCGCGGTGCTGTTCAGCAATCTCCTGCAACGAAAGGCCGCCTGCGTAGTGAGCGGACTGCGAATGATCGGCGACACCATAGTATTCGAAACCGCGCTTGCGCGTGGCTTCCGCCATTGCCTCAAGCGTTTCGGTGCCATCGGATGCGGTCGTGTGAGAATGCAGGATGCCATGCAGATCTTCATCCCGAACGAGGGCGGGTAGCTTCTGCTTTGCCGCCCGCTCAATCTCGTCCCTGCCTTCGCGCAATTCAGGCTCGATAAACTCCAAGTCTAGAGCTTGGTAGATTTCTTCTTCTGTCGCTGACGCGATCAGCTTTCTCCCGCGATGAAGCCCGTCGGCGTTTAGGGTGAATCCCTTGTCGGCCGCGAACGTCTTCAGTTGCTCAAGGTGGTCTGCCGAACCGGTTGCTTCGAGCAGGCTCGCGCCAAAGTGCTTCCTGTCCGTGACAACAAGCCTGAGCGTCGTATCCTCGATTCGAGTCGACTTTCTGCCCTGCGCTACCAGGGCGAAGTCGGAAACGAGCTCGCAACCGCGCCGGAAGTCGCCTGCAATTTCGACGCGCGAAAACTCTGGATGCTCTTGCTTCACCGATATGACCGCATGTTCGAGAAGGGCGGCGGCCTTGTGCAGGTGAAGTTGCGTTTCGCCACTTCGCACGATGGCCAGGTTCTGCAGGAGCTTTGTCTGAAGCGCGGCGCCGAGGCCTTTGACTGGGCGTATGCGGTCTTCTCTTGCTGCGGCCTCGAGCTCCGCCAGCGAGTTCACGCCGAGCGCCTGATGAAGCTTCAGTATCTTATCGGGACGAAGCCCGGGTATGGCAAACAGCTCCATCACGCCCGCTGGAAGATCCTCGCGCAGCTTCTCAAGGCTCGGGTGCGTGCCGGTTTGGTAAAGCTTGGTCACGATGTCTGCGATCGCGTCACCGATCCCCGGGATCCTGGTGAGGGCGCCGGCGGCGATGATCCGATCAAGCGGCTGCGACAGCGCCGTGAGACTGTCTGCCGCGCGCAAGTATGCCTTTATGCGATAGGGATTGTCGCCGCGCATAGACGCCCGTTGTGCGTATTCCCTCAAAAGACTGGCGACGGTCCTCGGATCGATTTTTGCCATGGCTTCAGCCAAACGAGGCCGATCTCCGCAGGTTCCAATCAGGCAAGGCCATGAGCGCCGCGTTGCCCTTTGAACCCCGGCTTTACTGCCTGTCCACGCGTCGGACGCTACAGATTGGGCAAGGATTGGTCAGCGCGACCCCATCCAGCCAGAGCTTTGGAGGCTGCGCGTTTCTTCAATTCAGGAGCATCGCCCACGTGGAAATGAGAGGGCGCATCTATTGTCTTCATCTCCGCCCACGTGATCGGTGCCGCGACAGGAGCGCCCGGACGTGATCTTGCGCTGTAGGGCATGATCGCGGTCGCCCCGCGCTGATTGCGTAGATAGTCCACAAAGATGCGACCCTTGCGGCGCGCCTTTGACAACACGGCCGTGAAATGGGCCGGATCGCTCCGGGCGACCGCCTGCGCCAGGCGAGACGCGAAGTCCTTCACCTCTGGCCACTCGGCGTCAGGGGTGAGCGGCGCGATGACGTGCACTCCTTTGCCTCCCGTCAGCATCGGAAAAGTCGTAAGTCCCAGCGATTTAAGGATAGCGCGGAACTGAAAGGCAGCGGCGCGGACGGCCTCAAAATCGAGGCCTTCATCGGGGTCGAGGTCGAACACGAGGCGGTCGGCCTTTTCGACATCCTCGATCCGAGCCCCCCATCCATGCAGCTCAATCGTTCCCATCTGGACGCAAGTCATCAGTCCGTCGGCATCGTCGACATAGAGATATGGTTCCTCGTGCCCGTCCTTCTCCGTGATGCCGACGTGGTGGACTTTGTCGCCAAAGCTGCCGGCGTCGTGTTTTTGGAAGAAGCACTTCTTCGCGCGGCCCTGTGGGCATCGAACCAGACTGATCGGCCGGCTGCCAACCCAAGGAAGCATGATCGCCGCGACCGCTGCGTAATGGTCGGCGAGCTGTCCCTTGGTGATGCTGGACTCCGGATAGATGACGCGGTCACGGTTACTTATCGCGATGGCGGTTGTCGCAGACGCGGCGAGATCGGCTGCATGACGTTCCGTCTCGAGCACGACCGCCTCCGGCTTCTTGTCTTCGCGAAGACCAAGATAGCTCGGATGTCGTAACGTCCCTTCATTTGTCATTTCGGTGAAGGCAATCTCAGCGACCAGTTTCGGACGGAGCCAGTGTGCGCCGCGCACTTCGGCGCGTGGTGCGTCGACGGTGGCGGCCTTCTGCTCGAGAGGCGCCATGATCTTCAAGAGACGAAGAAGTTCAGCGGTATCGAAGCCGGTGCCGACTTTCCCGGCGTAACGCAGCTTGCCGCCGTCATGAACGCCAAGGATCAAGGACCGAAACGCGCGGACCTTGTCGGACGGCGTCCAGCCGACAATCACAAATTCCTGCCGCCTGATGCATTTGATCTTCAGCCAGCTTGCGCCGCGGGCCGCCACATAACTCGAATCCGCGAGTTTTGAGATGACGCCCTCAAGGCCGGCTGCGCAGAAGCGATCGAGCAGCTCTTCTCCGCGGCCGAGGATATGGTCGGAGTAACGAAGGACCGGATTTTTCGCAGGCAAGATCGCCTCCAGCTTCGCCTTGCGCTCAAGAAGAGGAAGCCTTGTCAGATCTTCGCCGTCGAGCTGAAGCAGATCGAACGCATAAAAGTCGATAGTCGCCGGGGCACCCTTCAATGCATTCTGAAGCGCCTGGAAGTTAGATCTTCCTTCCGCATCGACAACCACGGCCTCGCCGTCAATCAGGGCGGAGCGCACCTTGAGGTTGCGAGCCTCGGAGAGGACCGAGGGAAAACGGCTAGACCAGTCCAGACCAGATCGTGTGTAGGCTCGCGCCTCGCCACCGCCGACGGCAACGAGAATACGATAGCCGTCGTATTTCATTTCATGGATCCAACGATCGCCGGCAGGGACCGTGTCCACGAGCGTTGCGAGTTGGACCGGCCGGAAAGCGGGCGTCGCTAAAGTGACCTCGTCACGAGCGGGCGACTTCGCTTGACTAGCGCTCGACGCATTGATTGCCTTATGCGATGTTGGCTTGACCACTCTGACTTAAACCATGCTCAGAGACGAAACAGCGTTATCCGCCGTCCAACGCGCGACTACTTCTTTAGTTTCGCTGCCGGCCGAGTTGAGCTTTCGCGATCATTGCCGACCCGCTTGATTATCGCCTCGGCCTGAGGCCGTGCTTCCTGCCTCCGGCCCTTCCATTCCCGATTTTCGCGCACAGCTCACAGGCAATAATCAAGAGCAGGAACGTGCCCTCAAATGCCGCCACAGCGTATCCGGTTTCTGCCATCGGCTTTAGAAGCCTGACATTCCGGTTCCGGTCCCCTGTGGGTACGGTTTGATCTTCTCGTCGAACCCCATGTTACGATTGATGATTACTCGACGTGCCCCATTGAGGCCAAGTACCTCGCCCAGAGCAGCTCCGATGCCAGTTTCAAGAAGTGCAAAATGCCCATGAATGCGCCGACCAGAGTGAATGCTCTCGTATCCGGGTCTATTTCGAGCAGCGCGGACTTGGTCAGCATTAGACAGCCTAACGGGTCCTTCCCAACATAGCCATGGGCACCGGCCTGCTACTCACGCAGCACCCTCTCCTCCTTGGCAGCAGCCTCGAAAGCCTGACGGACCTCTTCCGGAGTCACACGGTCCTGAAGGGCGTCGGCGCACAGTTGCACAGCCTTCCTCCACTTAGGTCCCATCTTGGTCCACTTCATGAGTTCCTCGGCGGCACCCTCGACGTTGTTGCAACCGTAGGTGACCCCAGGTCGGTCGGTCTTAACGTACACCGGAGGGGAGAACCAATGGGTTACCACGACACCTCCTACTCAGGGGAGAGATACACGTTGGCCTCCTTAGCGGCAGCCTCAAAGGCCTTTCGTATTATGTGGGGGTCAATCGAATCGCCCTCCAAGGCTGACAGGCAGAGGGTCACCGCCTTATGCCAGCGAGGCCCCCGGCGGGTCCACATTTTGAGGTGCTCAAGGGCTTCCTTCGCATTGTCGCAGCCATGCCTGACACCGGTTTCAGTCTTCACGAACACCGGAGGGACGAACCAGATGGGCGCCATGATACCTCCTACTCAGGGGAGAGATACACGTTGGCCTCCTTGGCAGCCGCCTCAAAGGCTTCACGGACCTCATGGGGGGAGGCTCTGCCCTCGAACGCATCCACGCAGGATTGGACCGCCTTGGTCCACTTGGGGCCGTTTGTGTCCCACGCCATGAGTTCCTCGGCGGCTCCCTCGACGTGGCTGACCCCATTGCGAATGCCCGGACGTTTCGTCTTCACGTAGACCGGTGGAGAGAACCAGAGAGGACCCATAAGGGGGAACTTAGAGCGGCAAGAGCCCGCCGACCAACCCCGCTTTAGCCGCAGCTAAGGGAACGATGTAGGCCCTCGCGGGTTTAGAGGTGGCAGCGGGATTCTTCGTGGATGTGCAGCCGCTGTGGGGGGTCCGTCGCCTCTCCCTCACCGGCGGCGGGCTCCTTTCCCGAAGGCGGTGTTGGTAAGAGACACCTAGAATTTTATACCGCATCCAATTTAGTTAGTTTGTCATTGGGGGGAGTAATGTCCCCTCCTCTTTTGCAGCAGCCAGGAATGCCTTGCGGGCCTCCTCAGGTTCCATCTCGTCGAAAATCACGGCCATGCAAACGCGCACCGCGAGGTCCCAGCAAGGGCCACGCTTGGTCCACTTCATCAGCTCCTCGCCGGCAGTCTCGGCGTTGTTGACGTTGTGGATGATCCCGGGACGTTCGGTCTTGACCGGGACCGGAGGGTTGAACCAGTGGAGAGCCATGCGGTCACTCTTTGTCGGCCCGATCAAGTTCCTCCAGCAAATACTTTTGCTCAGCCCAGTTCCCGTTCTACAGGCAGAGTGAGCAGGTTGCGACGGTAATTGCGGATTACCTCTGACTATTGAAAATGACGCAGGACTGCGCGCTTCCGTTGCGATGCCACAGTGACTGAAGTTGGCTGACAGCTACTCCTGGGCGTCGAAAGCCACGCAGAGGCCCATGGCAGTTGCTGCCTCGACGATTGCCTCGGTTAGTTCTTCGTCGGAGGCCACCAAATAAGGCGCAGCCTCCCGCGCTTCGCGTAGTGCCGCTTTGATCGAGACCGTATCGCGACGGTCCGCCCTGTTGAGGAGTACAGTGATTGCTTGCTCTAGAAGCGGACCGACCCTTTGCGCGACGCTCATCCAGCCCTCCCCAGGGACACGCCGAAGGGGAATCTACTCACTTCCTGACGGACATCAACGCCATGTACGAATCGTACAAATTGGCACGGTGCTAGGCCGCGACAGTCAGGAATGTCTGTAGAATTTCTGTGGTGGGAATCGGACACCAGCTCGCGAAGACCCTCATGCTCCTCCTCGATCCTATTGACGCGCCTCGAGCCGCCTTTCTCCCACAATCCCAGGTCGGTCTGTCCTGACGTACACCGCAGGCGAGAACCAATGGGTTGCCATGAGGCTATTCGCGAAGATCGAACCCGACGAACAGGCCAAAGGCTGGGGCAACATTGACAATAAACTCCACCAGCTCGCAGTCAGTTTCCGCCAGATGTGGCCCGTCTCGGCGCACCGCTGCGATAGTCTCTTTGACGGAGATGATTTGGCCGCGACGGGCTTGTAGGATCAGCTCGTGAACAAGGTGTTTGGCAGTCACTTTGTCGGGTCGGCAGTTCGTCCAAACGTTCATACAAGGCCTCCCACCTCAGCGAGAACCCAAGGGGACATTCATGATCCTCTGTCGGGAAAAATCAAGAAGAAATGTTTGCCGGAATTTCTGAGCGGGAACCAGAGAAACAAGTACGGAGCGAGCCTCTGTACTCTTCCGCTTTGGCGCTCAGCCAGCCGGCTAGGGACCTTCTTCCGTCGGCCCCTGTTTGGCCCCATCAATAGCCGCAAGTAATGACTGTAGGGCTGGCGGCAGTTCTGGTTCGATCTCCAGATTTAAGAACGTTTGTACGTTATGACGATAGCCTTCGGAACGGATCAGTTTCCGAAACGCTCCGGAGACAGACTGATGGTCTGCTTTGTTGCTCGTTGTCATGTTCGGGAAGTCCGTCCCCAATGAGCCGTAACTCGCCCGCAACGAACGGGTTCCATCAGGAGGTCGGAATATTTTGGCTGAAATTTCTGAGCGGGAGATCGGATAACTGGCTCGCGCGAAGACCCCCCCGTGCCCCCTTCGTTTGCCGCAGCATTAACCTCGCTCTTTGAACTGAAATTCGTGTCTATCTAGCGTCGGCGTTGCACATCGTGAACGTTGGAATGCTTCTGTCCAATGTTTGCTCACGCTGTGATGCCAACGGGCAGGCTCTTGCGGCAGGGTGCCGCAAGGCGAATGAACGCCGGCCCAGTTCAACCCGCGCGACGTCCTTCAAACCTGGCGGGATCGATCTTCACCAAGCCGTCTGCAGCCTCGACCGCAGTTCGTATCCTGCTGCACAGCGCGAGATTTTCGGCCAGCATTTCTTCAGTGCGTTGAAGCGCGAGCTCGGTCTGGCGGATGCGCTGCCTGGCATTGGCAACTTCCGATGTCAAAAGATCGGCCGCCATCCCGTGGCCGTGGGGTTCCATAGTGTCCATGGGTTTCTAATACATGGGGCGCGATATCGTTCCCTGATGTCGGGCGAAACGGCGGGCCGCAGAAAAGCGCGATGGGCCGAATGACCAATGCGCGCCGTGTCAAAACAGCGCCGGCAACAGGCGAACGGCTTCGGCCGCTCTACATCCCACGGGCAGAGGGATCACGGTCCAGAGGGCCATTGATCTGTTCAGGTACGACTACAACGTAAGCGAAGACACACTCAGGCGGCTGGTGATCAAGCACCGTCTTCACAACCAGACAATGCCCGGTGCTCCGTGGAGAATAAGCGCTCCCGGTTTGGCTATGGCGCTCGCCGGCGATGATGACGCGCTTGCGCGGTTGAGGCGGGACGATCGCGAGCATCCGGACGTAACCCGGTATTTCAAGCGGCTCGGCATCCCGCGACCCTGACCTGTTATCAAAAGTTATGGTCGCGGCGACTGTCTAAAATAGACATTAAGTAGATGTCGCGGCCCGACAGGGCTCCACACAAGAGCGAACCGTTGCTGCCTTGCGCATCGCCCTCTAGGCCGCCGGCGTCGAGTTCATCCCGGAGAACGGCAGCCGCGCCGGCGTGAGGCTCCGCAAACCTTAGGCCGTAGACTCGTTACTGCGCAGCCACACACCTGCTTTTCGCCATCGGACGAAGCGGTTGCAACAGGTGGTGCGCGGGCCATAGCGCTGAGGCAGGTCGCGCCATGGAGCACCGGAGCGCAGCACCCAGAAGATGCCGTTCAGCACGCGCCGATCATCAACACGTGGCACACCTCTTGGCTTGTTGGGTAGACGCTTTATTCCATTGCTGACCATTGTCCAAAAGCGCTGTTAACCAAATTTTCTCACCCGCCAATGCTTATTCGCGCGACTGAAGGGGTGAGGTGATCGATGTGTGATTCAAACATAAGCGCGTTTCCGCTGCATCGGCGGCGGAAGTTGGTCGAAGGGATCGCCCGGGTCCTGGAATCCAAGAACGGGAAGGACGCGAACGCCTTCTGGCGCAACACCGCCAAGGCAATTCTCGTTCAACTGTCCGAATCAGGAATTGCACCCGGGGTCGCCGAACAGGAAGTTGGAACGCTTCTTCATGCTGTCTTGGGCGATATCGCCACCCGCAGTGCTGCGAAACTTGCACAATAGCATCGGCTCACGATGAAGGATTGCCGCATAGAGACGCCCCGGGCTCCACAAGCGTAGCACCACTGCATCCGTCAAACGCAGGTTTCTCACTGCGGATGAAAAGATAGGCGCGTTCGTCGAAATCATGCGCGCGAATGTACTCTCGGGCGAGATACGGCTCCGCCTCGCCTGTCCGGCGGTCATCGACCAAATCGAGGTAGGCGATGCGGAAACCCGCATTCACGGAAGGCCGACGGACCTTTTCCACGAGCTGAACCCGCAAAACCAATGAGCCGCCGTTGAGTTCCACACTGCAATCTTATGCGACTTTCGAAGCACGAAGCATGAACATCGAGTATGGTTCGCGTCATTCTCGCACTGAGATGCCTATAAGGGTCCGAGGTCTTTCCGCCCGGTTCTGTCTTGATGACACCGCTGTGTGTAAAAGGAGAACCTGGTATCACTTGCGCGGCCTGAATGTTCATCTAGTGGTAGGATACGGCGCAAGGGGCAACGGCGGCTAATGTCTATCCGTGTAAATATCGCTAACCAGGTACGGCAGACCACCGTACTGCAGTGGCGCCCATTGCTGCCATTGTTCGAAGCAGTCATGAACTCGTTTCAGGCAATCAAGGAAGCGAAACTGCCGACGGGTACGCCCGGACGCATGACGGTCGAGGTCGTTCGCGACGGCCGTCAACTCGACCTGGAAGTTCCGCCGATCAGCGGGTTCAAAGTCATTGATAACGGCATCGGTCTCGACGATGCCAACTACGACTCTTTTAATACTGCGTTCTCGCCACACAAACTGAGCCGAGGCGGCAAGGGCTTGGGTCGCTTCACCTGGCTCAAGGCCTTTGCATTTGCGCGCATCGAAAGCACGTTCAAGGATGACGACGGCGCATTGCTCACTCGAGCTTTCACCTTTGACGAGAACTACGATGTAGACGACCTGCGCGGCCTCCCCAAATCTGTCACGCGACATGCGACAGGCACAACAATCGAGCTTGTGGAACTAAGGCCGGAATATCACGGGCAGTGCCCCCGCACCTCGGAAGTGCTTATCCAGAAACTCATCGAACACTTCATCCTTGTACTGATGGACGAGGAGTGTCCGGCGGTTCAGGTTAACGACCTTGGGCTCAAGCATAACCTCAAAGAAATTTTTGAAAGAGACTATAAGGCCACGGCTTCGGCTTATCCCTTCGAAGTCGGTGGATACTCATTCACTTTACATGGTTTCCGACTTCCCACCTCACGGGCGACCAAGCACAAGCTTGTCTACGCTGCGGATCAACGGTCAGTCCTCAGCGACCGCCTAGCAGACCATCTTCCAAATCTGACATCCCGGCTTGAGGACTACGACGGCAAGGCGTTTTTCTACCTTGGCATCGTCCAGAGCCCTTACCTCACCGAACACGTCAACACCAATCGTACCGATTTCGAGTTCGGCAATCCTGATGATGCCGAGCTTGAACTTCCCCTCTCGGATCACAAGCTCATTCCAAAAACGGATATACGCGCTTCGGCACTAGCGTTCGTGGAGGACGATCTGAAGGATGTCATCGAGACCATCAACTCTGTCAAGCTCGATAGGATTCGTCGGTACGTGCAAGAAGAGGCGCCACAATATCGGATGCTTCTCAAGCACGCCGGCAGCTTCTTAAACAAGATCACTCCGACACCGTCTCGGTCTGAGATGGAAGGCATACTCCACCGGGAACTGTTCTTGCGGGAGACTGAACTCAAGAAAGACAGCACTCGCATCATTCGCGAGGCGAGCAAGATCACCGATTACGAGTCATACCACAAGGAGTTCACCGAATTCCTGGACCGGTACAATGAGCTTGGAGTGTCAGCCTTAGCCCAGTACGTTCAGCACAGACGGATCATCCTTGATTTCCTCGAACGCGCAGTCAAGTTGCCTGAGGACAAGAAGAACTACCCGCTCGAAAAGGTCGTGCATCAGCTCGTATTTCCAATGCAGCATAGCTCTGAAGATATCCCCTCCAGCGAGCAGAATCTCTGGATGATCGACGAGCGCCTCACATTCCATTCGTTCATTTCGTCCGATAAGCGAAACAACGCGCTGTCAGTCGTAGATTCGAAGGATAAGCAGAGAGGCGACATCGTCATCTTTGATGAAAAAATTATTTTCAGCGGTGAGCGGCCCGACGACGAGCATCCGCTGAACTCAATCATTGTGATTGAGTTCAAGCAACCGGGGCGCAACAAGTATGCGGGTGATGAGAACCCCGTTCTTCAGGCCGCAAAAGTGATCAACGCGATCCGCGGCGGTAAGTACCTACATAAGGGTCGAGCGATCCCAATCGCGAACGCAGATATTCCGGCCACGATTTTCGTGGTGGCAGACTTAACGCCAAAACTCAGGCAAGTTCTCACTGACTTCAATGCCACAATGACGCCGGACAAGCAGGGATTCTACGGCTATCACGCCAATCACAGGGTCTACTACGAGGTTATGGACTACACGAAGATGCTCAGCGACGCCAAAAAGCGTAATCGTATTTTCTTCGACAAGCTCAATCTAGTCGATAATCGATAGAGCCATGACGGGTTCAATCGCCCGTTCTGAGATGCATCTTCAGCCGGCACATCGGCTTCAGTCGAGTTCACGCGCGAAGCTGCCAATGGGTACCGAAATGTCCTATGTTCATGTGCAATAGCTGACAAAATTGACCAGCGTGCACGCCGTAATTGTCAGCTCAAAACCACGTCGATAAAGCCCTTTCCTTCCCTAATCCGCTCGAAGTCAGTGCGTAATGGCTGAGCTTTATCCAGCCATTCCCTCTCATAGGTCTCAAAGTCCGCGGGATCCTTCGGTTTGAAGTGTTCGAGATCAGGCTTGTAAATTCGGGTATCGCCAACCCGCCGAGCAATTTCCGTCATTAACAGGCCACGCGGAATCGTGCGGTATTTCCCTCGTTCGGTCGACACGACCGCTGTCGCTTTCGACTGCTGGCCGGCCGCCGGTACCGGCAGGATTGCATCCAGGATCGCAGTCGCTTCGCTGGGCTTTCCTTTGCCCATGTCCCAGGGTGTGCTGTTTTCACTGCCATGATGGCCGATCTTGAGGAAGTCGACTGTTTTGCCGAGCAGATCTCGGCGCTCGTTCCACATCACGTTCCATGAGCCATTCATCTTGCCCTCTTTGAAGTCGCCGTGCCATTCGGCGTCCCCGATAAACAGCAGGCGCTTCTTGTTCCATTCGATCAGCAGAACGATGCTGGAATTGTTTTTCAAAGTGCCATCCAGTTCCGCGAATGCCAAAGCGTTCGACTGCATGCGGGCACGAAGGGCGCGAAAAGAGGCCGGGCTGATATTGCGGGGCAAAGGCGGCTCTTGCGCTTTTGCAGTGGCATCAAACTCTTTTTCCGCGTCGAACGCGGCCGCTCCCAGCACGCCCTTCAATGTTCGCTGAGCGGTCGCGCCGAGATAATAACGATCGAAATCAGCCTCCGGGCCAAGGATGTTGATTTTCGCTTTATGGAGTTCAATGCCATGTGTTTCGTTGGTTTCGCCGGCATGCACATAGGTCGGCTCTCCGCCATCGAGCAGCGTCTTGCGCAAGGTCTGCATGGCGCCTTTGTTGTCAATCTGGAAAACTGACAAGAGCTCGCTTGCGCGAGGGCTCAGACTCGGCCCAAGCGCGGCAAGCCCCCGCATGGCCTGCTCAGCGACCCCTCTAATTTTTCGGGTCTTTCCCGCCTGCGGATGTTTGGGATCCATGGCGCAGTTCATCCAAACCGCGCCGACCTTCATGTTCTCGAATAGCTTGGGATCGAAGCCCGCTATGTGATCCTTGTGCTCGTGCGTGACAACGACAAGATCGAGCCGCTTTTTTCCGTCCTGTGCGTCTGGCAACTCGCTCTCGAGCTGTTTCATCGCTGCGGCAAGAAGCTTCCCTTCGCTCCAGGTGCCGCAGTCGATCAGCATATGGAATGCATCTTCCTTCTTGTCGGTTTTGCCGGGGATGCGAACATAGATGCAGTCGCCCAGACCGACATCATAAAGGCGGATCAGGAGCTCATTTGCCATCTAAGCGCTCCCAGGCTGGAATCATCGGCATCATAAACATGAAAGTGCGGCGAGAGCTCAAACCGAACTGAGCCGTCAACTTCGCGCGCGATCAGTGGCGGTGTAAGGCTTCCAACAAGACCTTCGGGGCCGGCAAGTTCTTCACCAACCATCCCCTCCTCGATGCGTCTGGCAAGTGCATCGAGATACTCCTGCCTGCGCTGCTTGCCAGCCTCGAGTTCAGCCAAGGCTACCTGCTCGGTGCCAAAGAGTTTTTTGCGCGATTTTATCTTCTCCATCGCCACGCTTGCGGTGGCAAAGGGTTCGCTGCCTGGCTTGCGCGCCCAATAAAGCAGGCTGCCATTGACGTCGAAGACCATCGTCCCGCCACAGAGCAGGCTGGTCGTCTTGCCACTAAAGGAGCCAAACTGCGTGCCCGCTAACGCCAAGTTCTCGCGCCACAGATATTGGAGGATGATCTGTTTGGGCTGGAAGAGGCCTGGACCGACCATCTTCTCGGAGGTGAAGACCTCATCGACCATGATGTCGACATGGTCGGGAATGAAGAGCTTGTCGCGGTTGTCATCGAGATAGCGATAGGCCGCTGCACGCGAACTCCCGATAAGCTCCGGGTCGTGCGAAATTGTTCCTGGCATCCGATCGTACAAGGGCGCGCGCACCAGTAGGTCGGTTCTCTCCTCTGCGGTCATGATCTCGCGGTGGACGAAAATGTCCGCGATCATCTCGCGATAGTTGGTGGGATCAGTTGGGTTTGCGATCGCGAGGTTGCGCAAGACAGCGCGCGCGTAGTCGTTGAACGTAACCTCGACTGGCGGCAAAAGATCAAGCGCCTGGATGGCAATTATCTGCATCTGAGCGACCGCATATTGTAGCGATTGAGCCGGAGTGTGTGTCTCCCCGTCGCTGCGCTCTCGTTTGAGATATTGCTCGGTCAAGGCAACGAAGATGTCGAACATCGCTCCGGTCATCACCTCCGAGAGCGCGTGAGGTTCGATCTCATCCTTGTATTCGCCCAGAAAATGCTCGTTACCCGCACTACGAAGGTATGGTTGTCCTGACACGGCGTTGCCGAACTCTGTGGCGACAGATGCGATGAGTTCGTCACCGGATTTCGTCTTCAAGTGGCCCTTGGTCCTGGCCGCAAGCTCCTTACGGAACGAATTGTTCCGCAGCGTCATCAAGATTGCGGTCAAGTCCCCCAGGAATTCGTGAAAGGCACCTGTCTGTGGTGAGACCGCTTCCAGAAGATAAGGCCGAATGCCATCCAGCAGTGCATGACCAAACTCGTGATTGACGATATCGCTGGACAAGCAGGTGTGAATACGCTGACCGTTGTCGTCGTCAAAATAGTAGAACTGGAGCGATTTGCTCTGGCGATCATAATAGGCATTTGCGCCGTAACCGGCATTTGGCGTGACCAGAAGCCGATTGCCTTCGAACGCCCAAGAGATGCGCCGGCCGAGGCCGCTTGGGCTCTCGAAGAAATCAAGTGTGCTTTGCAGAATTGCCCAAGTGCTGACCTGGCGGAAGTGAGCGGTTTCTTTTAACGCTCGATCGATCCTACGCCCCTTCGGATCGAGAAAAACCTTCTCGCCGACGCTCCATTTGGCCGGTTCTTCCAACGTATTTCTGGTGCTGTCGTAATCGACAATAGCGAACCTCGCACTTGTGGGGCCGTCGCCAATGCGTGGCTCCCAAGGCACATAAAAATCGTCATCGATTTCCAGGCCGGGATTATTCTTCGCGACAAGGGGGTCCTTGTAATATGTGTCGAAGCGGACCTTGAGGCCGAGCTTCTTCTGCGTCACCCCATCCAGGAACCGTCGAGAGGCGTAGACGTCTCGCGTCTCAGCAGGTGACAGGGCCACCGCGACAGCCTTTTCACCCTTCTTAACGGGACTGCTCTTTTTCGCCATCTGCATCCCCCTGCAATCGTGAACTTGGAGACGTTACGACTCTCTACCCTAACTGCCGGCTTCTTTTGCCAGGCGATCTTTCATAAGGTCACCATAAGGCTCAACATCGAACGCCGTTGGAAAATTCTCTGGCTTATATCCCAAGATGGCTGCCTTCCGATCCAGAACCGACTGATGAACAAACGGCCGCGGCTCCTGTTTCTCGATCATGCGAGGCTCGGCCTGCGGAAGATAGAAACCGAGGGCGGATTTTCGCTTCCATTCACGCAATTTGACCGATTTTGGAATCCACTCGAGCGGCTTCCAGCCCCACGTCACTGAATCGTGCACGGCCCCAAGTGGATTCGGGCCCACGAAGTTCATCTTCCCCTCGCCCTCCCCTGTTCCGAAGACGAGGCGCTCCCGCATCCGAGAGTTGATCTGCAGTCCAAACGCCGTGGCTTCATCAATCATCCAGTCGAGCGGAAACTTAGAGATAGCGCCGTCCTCTTCAGGATAGCCACCACCAACATCCGAATGACACCCGGCGAACCAGACTTGCCTGATATCTTGCTCTTTTGCTGGCGCAGTTTTGTCGAAAGGATCTTCGACAAACGGCTGTGGTTCGACCCACCGGTTCAGCCGGAACATGCGACGATGCTCATCGATCGCAATCGCGTGGCGAAAGACCTCGACGCTCGGGTTGGTCCTTGTATGTGGCAGTGTCTGGAGCTGGGGCAGAAGTCGGTCCCTTCGCGGCACGATGACCGACGCAACCGTATCCCAGACACCAAGAAATTTGATACGAGCGTCTCGGGCTCCAGAGACTTTGGAGAAGTGCCAGGCGACGTTTAGGTCGTTCTCGTCGCTGGCCTGCTTATAGGAGCTTACAGCATATCGAACGATGTTAAGCTGATCCGGCTGCAGCAGGCCGATCATGTGGATCAGGCCCCCAACGGCGCGGACTGTGTAGGCACCGCGGCTGAAGCCAAAGAGGAAAATTGCGTCCCCTTCGACGTAGTGCCGGCAGATGAATGCGTAGGCGCCCGCGATTTCAGCGTCGAGCCCATATCCCGTGGCCAGTTCAAACACCGATTTGGTGTTTTGCCGCCAACGGGCCCATGCGTTGCTGGCGCCGATCGTGCCTACGCCAGCGTCGTAATAGACGCGCTGTTCCTCATTCTTCTTCAGGATGCGGAACAGTTTCAAAACGTTCGAGAGATTGCGCTCGATCTGGTTGCCCGTACCGTCGCAGCAGACGACAATGTTTTTCCCCACCTTGTTTTACGCTCCCGCACTGATGTATCTAGACTAAACTGGACGACTTCGAACTTCTTTCATCTAGCACGGTTTTTCGAGTCGGGCCCTCCCCGAAGCAGTCTAAACTCCGTTTGGGGCTCGCATTTCCTGCGAATACAGGCCTCAGGTCGGAAGCATATCGCGAATAGAAGTGCGATAATTGTTGCGCTCCTTTAGAATTCTGTAATCCGAATCACTGCGTGCAAGTTATTTCCTGGACAGCAACACCGGCATGAACATCCAAAAGGCGATCTCTAGCCTCCTCAATCCATCGAAGTTAGGCGCGCATGTCGCCTGCGCCGTCGCGCACGACGCGCCATGCGAGGGCGACGGGCCACGGACTGCACTACTTCATGTGCGTTTCAACGAAGACGAACCGCAGATCGATGCCCTTGCGGAGTTTCTGTGGGGCCAGTGCATGTACTATGCCCTGCCGCGAAAGCGGCGGCTCGAGTACACGGCGGCGATCGAGAAGGATTTCACATTGATCGCCCGGGTGCATCAGGCCGTGCGGGACGTCTTCATCACCTTCAACGCCACCAGCCCGTCGCGCGCTAGCGAACTGGGCGAGGTGCTCGCCTATTGCGTCGTTCAGCATCATCTTTCAGCGGCACAGGTCGCGGCAAAGATGGCGCTCAAAACCTCCGCTAATATGCCGGTCCACGGCCTAGACGGGATCCACGCAACTTTTGAAGGCGACGCCCTGACAATCTTTTTCCTGGAATCGAAGCTCGCCGGGAGCGCCAACGCCGGCCTTAAGGACTATGCCAAATCCGCCGCGGGATTTCTCGCCAACCGGAAACAGTACCTTCGCGAATATGAATTAGTATCGGACCTTGGGCATTTGGACTCTCTGGAGGGCGCGGCCCGAGAAGCGGCGCTCGATTTCTTCGACATCGTCGGCAAACCCGATCTACCGAGACGCGAACGTTCTGTCGGAGTGATCTGCTATTCCGAACGCCGGTTCAATGCCAAATTGCCCGTCTCCGATGGTCCCGTGGACGCGCACGAGGAGCATTTCGCGGGCCTCTACCGAACAGATCACAAACGGCATCGCAGCGCGGCGAATAAGCATATCAAGGCGTCAGGAGCTGACACCGCGAAGACCCTTTTGTTCCTTGTGGCGGTTCCGGACGTCAATGTGCTTCGCAAAGCCTTTTACCGGGCGATGGGAGTGGAGCCTCCTCACGAAGATATTCCAGCCGCGTCTGAAGATGAGGAGGAGAACGCACCCGGGTCGGCGGAGGATCTCGACGTCGTCGCGCCGGTCGAGAGCACCGACGCATGACCTTCGCCCTGGACCTTTCCCGTCGGCTTGAGACCCACCAGGCCTTCCGATCCGACTTCGACCGTCTTCAGGCGGAAGCCGCCTTTGCCACACTTCCCCACACGATAGAGTCGCGCCGTGGCGGGATGGATCGGCAGGATGTACTACGCCTGATGTACTGCGCCGGGGTGTTCGCCCAGACCGACGACGAGACCCTGCGGGCGCTTGCCCAGGCGATCTCGTTGGGCGCCCTTCTTATCGGTCGCGACGACATTCCAGTGGACGCCAGCCTTCGCCTTTTGACCGATCTAGGCAATTTCCCCGCCCTAACGTACGCGGAAGCCCGGCATGAGCCAGTCGCCACAATTCGGCAGGCCCTACGGGCGGCGATCTCACGCGAGGTAAATGGCATCGACGTCGGCAGCGAGCGAATTGCCCTTACCGATTTCCAGAAACGTGCTTGGGATCGGCTTGGCCAGGATACGGCGCTGGCTATTTCCGCGCCGACATCGGCCGGTAAGTCCTTTCTAGTCATCGAGCACCTTTGCAGGACCGCAGAACGGTCCGCCATCTTCCGGGCGGTCTATGTCGCGCCCACACGTGCGCTTCTCTCGGAAGTCTATGCCTCGATCCAGCGCCGGCTAAACGATGAAGTCGGCATTCGCGTTTCGACGGTGCCAACGATCGACCCTGCGGCCCCCGAGCGTCAAATATTCGTTCTGACCCAGGAAAGATTGCAAGTTCTGCTGGCGGTCTCAACTATAGATTTCGACTTGGTGATCGTCGATGAGGCGCAGAATTTTTCGGACGGCGCCCGGGGAATGATCCTGCAGGAATGCCTCGAACAGGCAATTGCCCGACGGGCTGACACTCGTCTGGTCCTGTTGGCGCCGGGTGCGGAAGGTTTCGAAACCGTCGCCGATTCCATCGGCCTGAAGGGACTGAAAGCATCTGTTTCGCTTCTGCCGTCCGTCATACAGAACCGCATCCTCGTGAGCCGGGCGGCCGAGCCGAGGACCCTCAGTCTGCGACTCCTAACCGCTCTTGGCTCGACATCGTTAGGCGTGGTTCAGAGCCATCGAGGGTTTGACCACCCCGCCAGCCGTCTCGCAGCGGTCGCGCTGGAGCTCGGACGCACAGGCGGTTCTCTGGTGTATGCGACGGGACCCAAGGACGCCGAAACAGTCGCACTACAGCTACACCAAGATTGCCGAGATAGCGGCGATAAGGTGCTCGAAGATTTGGCGCAGTTCATTGAAAAGCACATCCATCCCCGATATGCTCTCGCCGCCTTGGTCCGGCGTGGCGTAGCCTTTCACTACGGTAAGATGCCCACGCTGCTGCGGGAGTCTATTGAGAGTGCCTTCAAGTCCGGCGCGCTGAAATTCCTTGCTTGTACCACGACCCTTTTTCAAGGCGTAAACCTTCCCGCCCGCAACGTTTTCATCGACACGCCTACGCGGGGGACTAACTCGCGGCTGGATCCGGCAGCTCTATGGAATTTTGCGGGACGCGCAGGTCGGATGAAGGCCGACATCGTTGGAAATGTTTTTCTCGTTGACTACGACGAGTGGCCGGATAAGCCGATGAACAGCTTCGTCGGCTACCGGATCGAACCTGCATTCGGAAAGGCCGCCGCCGACCATGGATCCGCCATACTACAAGCTCTGGCCGGCGAACTGCCAAGGATGGTACCTGGCGATGAGGTGGCGGGGAAGGTTCGCGCCGCTGCGGGCCTGCTCATAGCAAGAGCCGCCAGAGGCGACGTGGCTCTTTTTGCGTCACGATCCCTGTCCTCGTTCGCGGCAAAAGATCGCGACGCCCTAGTCGTCGCGGCCCAAGCTGCGAGCGATGGGATCGGCCTGCCCGCGACGCTGCTGTCCACAAACTGGACCGTAGATCCTTTCGGGTTGAAACGCCTGTTCAATGAATTGGTCAGCAAGATCGTAGCCGGCGAAATCGACGGATTGATCCCAGTCAACCCGCACGACTATCTACCGGCGCGTAAAGCGTATGAGTCGATTTTCATGCGTGCACAGAGGCTGGTGAATCTGTCCGCCAGCAGGTTCCCCGCATTGGTCGCCGGCGTCGCGGTCAAATGGATGCAGGGCACGCCCTACCCCGTTCTTCTTGCCGACGCTATCCGGCGCGAAGAGCGAACCCTTGCGAAAAAGATCAAGGCCTATGAGGATGAAATTGCATCGAATGCGAAGTCACGCAAACGTCGGCCGAAACCGATCGACATCAATGATGTGATCCGTAAGGAGTTCGACCTCATTGAGGACGTCATCCGCTTCCGGTATGTGCAACTCGGAAAAGCCTACATTGATGTCCTGGCCTTGGCATTGCGGCACTGCGGATTCGAAGCGCGGATCAGAGAAATCTTTGACTTCTCACTGGCGCTTGAGCTCGGTGTATGTACGAGGTCTGGTTGGTCTTTCATGGAACTTGGACTTTCGCGGATCGCTGCCGCTGCGCTTGAGCCTCATTTCCCAAACTCCGATTTGAGCGTCCAGCACGCGCGGGACTGGTTGCGCAAACTAGACGTGACTCAACTCCAAATCAGTTCGGTGATCGTCGACGAGATGCTCAGCTTGGGGCTGATAGAATTGGAGAATTTCGCTTAGGCAGCCTTATTTGGCCAAAGGCCTTGTCAGCCCCTCATCCAACTTGCCTGGCGGTCTCATTGCAGAGGCCAGAAACGGGCGTATCGGAATTCGACGCTTACCGCCACCGGGGCCTGTCTGGGCCACCCGTCAAGAAGTGCCGGGGCGGCTCCTGTGCCTATGAGGGAAGGTGTGGCTTAAGGCTTAAGGTTGGCAGTCACCCGGGGAATGATGCGATTCATACGGGCCAGTATGGCAAGCGCGTCAAGCATGGCGGTATGCTCGGATACGTATTTGATGGCAACTTCGCTTCGGCATTCGCTGCGATCACGGCTGCAATCGGAACGCGTCTCGCGGACCTAGACATGGATGCGCCGGGCGAGATGAAGCAATCTTCCAATCGGCCGTATGACAGCAATTGCCGAGAGACCTATCACAGGAGAGGTGAACTGCGCCCGTTGATCTTACACCACCAAGTCGTCGGACGGTAGAGAAGCGCCACGCTCCGACCTCGCCGTTGCGGCCGTCAGAAGCCGAAGTGTTCGCTCGATCTCCGATCGCCGGGTGGCACGTGAGCTAACTGATCTGGTCAGCCGTCGCGGGAAGCCGGACATGATCGAAAAGGGAACTGTTTGGATCAAGCTGGCAATACCTCTGCAAATTCCCCACCGCAGAACCCGACATGGGCTGCAAGTGCTCGGAGCAGAACGGGCCGCCAGTGATTGAGGTGAAACTCTCGGCTCTCCACATCTGCCTGTGCAAGAAGATAGCTGCGGACACCCTCAGCGCCAGCACTATCAAACAGGATTCTAACTGCGGTCGCCTGACTGGTCAGATAGATATTGATCTCCCGCGCATAGCGTTCGTTGAGTTTCAGGCGCTGCAAGACAAATGAGAGGCGCGAGCTAACTAGCGCTTCGATTGGAGCGGCTGGATCAATGTCAAACGTAGCAACCAGGCCGCCCCCTTCAATTGTGACGCCGGCTCGCAAGAATGACGTATCCGGAACCGCTTCGAAATAGGGGTGAAAGAACTGCTGGGCAGGCTCTAGGGCAGCCGATTTGCTCTTCGACTGATTACACTCTTGGCAAAGGGGCACCAAATTGCGAGGATAAACAGCCAACGGACGGTAATCTGACCGCGGAAGATGGTGATCCAGTTGGCGCGGCGGTGCAATTCCACATATCGGGCACAGCTCAATTCCTGCCATTAGCGACGCTCGAACCGACGCTAACTTGCCACCCGCTTGGGTGAAGTCATACCCGCTATAGATCGCGTCGCGAAACTGCTGAAGAAGCGCGCCGCCCTTTAGGATTTCCGCGGGGCCCCCCAAACCCGCGTCATAAGCGTCGTAGATGGCAATCACGCTGTCGATCTCAGCTTGGGTCGCAGCATAGCCTTTCGCAATACCGGCGTGAACGTAGGTCTCGATAGCGCGCACGAGGTAGGCTTGCGCCTCCTCGCGAGAAGGACATGGCAGGGTTCTCACTGGCGAGCCTTCCGGGCGAGGCCCGCAAGCACGTATGCGAGCGCCTGCCCGCTAAGGCCCGGCCGAAAATGCTGGTTCACGTCCTCGATTGTATTGTGTGCCTGAATGAGTAGATCAAGAATCCCATGAAAGTCTGTCGCGGCAGAAGTCAGACCGAAGGTATCGTGGGTTAAGGTTCCCACGTTCTCGCCGAATGTCTCTCGTGGCGGGATAAAGACCTCAAATTCCGATCCGATCCGCCTTATGACCCTCACGTGCAGTGCCAACGTCTCCTGGAGGATCACCGGTGAATGCGTTGCCACGATTGCGAACGCGTTCTTTTCTTCCAGTACCAATCTCAAGGCGTGCATGACCGCTGCAATGAGCGGGGGATGAAGGTGTGTCTCAGGCTCGTCGAAGAGCACGAGGGATTTTCTCGTCGTATGTGCCACCAGCGAGGCGATCGCATGCATCGTGATTTTGTGGCCTGTGCTCCATCCGAGAAAGCTTGAACGGGGATTGGCACCAAGCAGAGCCTGTCGATCCGTCCCGGCAACATCGGCAAACGAGGCGTCGGCGAGCACCAGCGCAAGAGCAGCATCGAACAGCGCATCATCTCCATGCTCCGCGATCTGCCCGATTAGGCGAACAAACTCGTCAGCGAGCTGCTCGAGCGACTTCAGTTTCGTACTCGATCGTCGATCCTCGATGTCCAGGACAGTTCTTTCATCCACGTCCGTCGGCTTGGCCCGTGCGGATGACAATTGCTCTCGCACTTCGGCAACGACGTCGCGAAGGCCGGCGTAGACGTAGCGACCGCCTCCCCTCTCCATGTCCGATGCGATCTGCTCGAGCTCAGTCTCATACAACCCGGGCACGGAGAAGTTCTCGAACGCGCTGTACGAAACCGCGATAATGCGCATGAAGCCAATTGACGGTGGATCGAACACGCCGACGGCGGTCAACTGAGGCCACGTTCTGTCCGATGGCGACGCAAACGCGACCCGTGCGATGCGCGATAGGAAGGTGCTCTTGCCCGATCCGTTGCGTCCAATCAGCACCATCACTCGCCGTGGGAGCAAGACCTTGCGCTTGCTGGGGCCAAGTTCGCGTGTCGGGCCGAAATAAAACAGTGGGCTCGGCGCATCGAAATAGAGCTGGATCGGCGCCGCCCATCCGGCCGGATGGAATGTGAACGACAGATGGAGGTCTGGAACCTCGCTGGCATTGCGAGAGTGAATCTGTCTAGCATCGGAAAGGAAGCCCTCGGGTTCCGGATTGTCGCGGAACAGAGATATTCGCCAGCCTTCCTCCTGGCTGAATAGCGGCTCTAGTTGCGAGTTGGCAACGACGTCGTTCAACGAGCCCAGAATCTCATCTCGGTCCTCCCCAGCAATCTCATTGAGCCGCTGGTAATAGTCGAGTGAGCTGCCAACAGAGCCGAAGTCAGGCGGAAGCCGGTCGAATGGTTCGGTGATCAGGATGCCGTCTTGCGTGGTTTGGCCTCGCCGTAGAATCTTGACCGGCCCGATCAAAGTAGGAGGGCTTCCCTCGACCTGATAGTAGAGGTGATACAGCGTCATGAAGGAAAAATCGTTCCATCTGTCCTGCTGCAGCGCGAACTTTGTTGCAAAACTCTGCACGCCCTGGCGGCTCGGGGGCAAGACGCTAATGGCCATGGGCAGCCTCACTTGCGGGCGGTCCGCCGTGCTGGCTTAGCTGGCTCCCCCTATCCAGGAAGCCATCAAGGAGTTGTTCGCGGTTCACCATCGGATCCGACGATACGGCGCCAATAAGCCCGCACACCACCTTGCGAGCGAGTTCTCTGGCACTTCGTCTATCGTTCCCGGATATGTCCGCCATCGGCCTCCCGTGTAGGAAATCGCTCCTAAGCCCGAAAAGCTTGGAATAGGCGTTCCCAAACGAACCATCGTTGAGCAGTCCGGAAATGCGAAGCGTGGCCCGGCGCGTCGCGCCGGGATTCTTTCCTTCGATCTTTTTTCGGGCGCGTGGGTCATGGTCCAAAGGCAAGCCGAGCGCCGCCTCGATCGTTGAAATATGGGCAAGAAACTCGTCGATGGCTTCTGATTGAAATCCACGGACAAAGAAGTGCGCAACAGGACGGTCGAACAACGTCGTCCGGCGCGCCGCTACAATGTCACTCCACGCGTCGTCGGTCAGCCAGGTAATTGCGCTGTCGCTGTCATCATTTAGCGGATAGGCGACCGGCGCTTCATATTCATGCTCGTCGCCATTGACATCGAACTGCCATGCAGGCTCCCAGCTCAGGCTGTCTGGAGAAGGTGGCGGAACCCGACGAGCAAACACGTCAGAGTCGACGGTGTAGACCCAAGGAACTCTAAAACCACGCCATTCCATGTCCTTGTATTCAGCGATCTGCTCCCAGGGGATTGTGAGGAGTCCAAAAAGCGCAGCTTCGACAGATGAAGGGAGGCTAGTTTTGTGCGGTTCGATTCGTCCAAAATCCTGGCTAAGATTCACGAACAGGCCGGGCAGTGTTCTCCCGTCGGGACCCATGTCGTCGTGGGAAACCTTCTCGTCGACGACGAGCCAATTGAACTCGGAGAAGCGTTTGCTATCGAACGACCAGTTCTGGTTCGCCCGATGAAGACGCAAAACGTCGAAAAGCTCCTCAAGCTCCGTCGCCGAAAAGCACCGCACCTGATTTGGACCGAAGGAGATCGTCGGAAGGCGCGATGCCAGATCGAGCGGGCACAGGTGCAGTCGCCTCGATGCCGTGCTCCGGATGGCTTTGTCGAGGCCATCCGATATTTCGGCCGCACTCGCTGCCAACCCAGAACCCTGGCCACCGACGAGACAGGCCAAGCCGAGCTGCCGCAATGCTGAGGCAAGCGAAAGTCGCAGCATGGAGCCAGATCTAATCTGGGGGTATCGAGTTTGACATAACTCCGCAAAACGCAGAAACGCCGGAGTGTTCTGCAGGTGATTAACGTCAGTCGCCGGCGCCCGACCCAGCTGTTCCAGTTCGTGGAGAATATCGACAGGAGGGCCGACCGTGACGTTCATGATGTCTGCGGTCCCGGCGGAGCTCGATAGAGAATGATCCGTCCGGTCGGCAGAATCTGGGTAAGGAAATCAAAATCGCGGACGTTGCCGGTCAGCACGCCCGCCCCCAACTGACGCGCCTGCAGGAATACGAGGGCGTCATTTACGAAGCGGCGCTCGTGCCCCTCCCCCTTGGGCAGATTGCTCAGCCGGCAGAGCAAGCCAGCCAACACACCGGCCTGTCCCCACATCGCTGCATCCGGGTCATGAAGACGGTGGTCCGGAATGTCCTCCACCGTGGCTTTGATTGTCTCGAGGACAGCTTTTGTGGAGGCATGCTTTGGGTCGAGCCGGCCAAAGGCGTGGGTCAGCTCAGAAAGGCAGACCGCGGAATGGTGGCATCGGCGATAGGTAAGCAGCGTATCGACTTCAACCGGTGCTCGTCCCTGCAGGACATCCAGATAGACGCTCGTATCCAGAAACAGCGGTCCCCCGATCGCAGGTTCGTCAGCAACCCATGGGAGATCGTCGTCGGCCCTGCGCTTCAGCGTTCCGTTGTGCTTTTGGGGCTTTAGCGATCGGAGGGTTTCGGAAAGATCAAACCCCAAGATCTATGTCCGCCGGGATGCTGCCCTTACGTCCGACCAGGCGGGCGCCAAAGTCATCTTCGAGGGCCAGGCGCGACAGCGCCAGTTCCAACAGCTCCGTGTCCGAGGTGACATGAGCGCGCTTCTTGGCCGCCTCGATCAACTCCGAAGGCACTCGCCCCGAAAGACGGGTATTCTTCGCCGCGCCGAGCAGTCCGGCGGCTTTCGCTTGCTCGAGTACAAGCTTATTGCGGGTCGATGCGACCGTTGCTTCGCTTTCTGCAGCCGTCCGTGTCTGCGCAGCCATGAGAACCTCCTGTGTTGAACAGAATATAGATTGCGTTGAACGCATAGGCAAGGCTTAGTAGCCGCTGGCCGTCGGGACGTAGGCACCTGAAGCACACTTACCATAGTGATCGATTGGGGGATCGATGGATTCTATGCAAGCCGAAATTGCACGCTTCCTTGCGGAAAAAGCGGTGCGGCAAACGCGTGCGACATATCAGCAGGTGGGGGACGCCGTCGGTTGGAACCATCCGACAGGTCGCGGTCTGGGCAAGAATCTGGAGGTCGTCCTGCACGCTTTGCATGATCGCGGACTGCCGCCGCTCACGACGATTCTAGTCAAGCGCGGCGAGAGGCATCCGGAGCCTGACGCCATGGCGTATATCCGCGGAGCCTTGGGCGATATCGACATCGATGCCGCACAACGTGAGGTCTTCGCCTTCGACTGGCGATCGATTCCAGACCTGGCTCCTGACGTCGACAGACTTCCGAGCGGCCGTGATATTTGGCTGACCTCTTTTTGGGGGTTTGACCCCGCGAGTTGGGGCTGCATCGGCTTTGCCGACGAGGCCAAGCGCAACCGCTATCTGAGATTATCCACTCCCAATGCATTGGTGGCGATCTACGTCACCAAGGGCAAGGGGCCCGAGGAGATGCGGGGCAAGGTCGTGGGCCTCCTCGAGGTTTCCCACAACGCCGGCCATGCCAGTCAGTTCATCGCCGGCGACCGCTGGGCCGAGAAGGAAATGGACCCTGCCTCGAGAGGCAAATGGCTGTTCGCCGTGCAGGCAACCCGCGCATGGCGGATCGTCCAGGAGGATTGGAAACCTGTCGAGCAGTTGTTTCCAGCCGCGTATGCGAGCGCGCACGCCGAATACATCGGATCTAGTGGTGTCCAGGTTGACGCAGTTGAAGCCGAGCATCTCATGCAACTCGATGTCTATGAGGTGCCCGTCTATGGCCAAGGGAGCCGCGTCAACGGCACAATCCAGACGCTCGAGTCCGCTTTGTCGCCAAGTCGCGCGATCCCACCCGCGACCGAACCGTACTGGGTTGGCGAAACCGATGGCCCCAAGCATCTCTACATATTGGAGCTCAGCGGCGATACATCGGCCTATCTCGGGCGTTCACCCGCCGACGTTGATGGCCGCGCCATCATTAAGGTCGGTTTCTCCCGCAGCCCCGCGGCCCGTCGCGACCAGATCCAAAGTGCATACCCACAGGGGCAATTCAAGTGGGTGATAAAGTACCCTCATCCCGTCCCAGATGCCGCACCGTATTCTAACGCCAAGACGGCGATCGTAGGCGAGGATGCAATGAAGCGGCGCCTCGTGACCGAGGGGGCTGAGGTGCTGGGTGGAGAGTTCTTTCTTGCCGAAGACTGGCTCGTCCACAACACGTGGAGAGCTGGCAAATTTGCGGCAGAAAAGGCCATGGAGAGCTGACTAAGCTTCAAGTGTTGGCTTTGCGCCCCAGAAATCAGCGCTGAAATTGTTCAGGTGGTCACCGTCACCGAGCCTGACCTCAAACTCACCGGGGATACCCCCCCTGTCATGACCCGCCCGAAAATAGTCGCGCACTGACCAATGAGCCAGCTGCTCGAGGTGCTCCCATTCGCGTAGCAGGTCGGTCTCGCGGTCCTCCGCAAGCTTCCCTGGCGCTCGGCTTGCGCTTAGACTTGGGCTGAGCGATCGTATGATAGTCGAAACGGGGCTGGACCTTGTGTTTGAAGATGATGGAACCGGAAGTCCACTCATCCTCGATCGTTCGGCGCCACTTGTAGCTGACACGAACCTGCATGTCCTGGGTCAGACGAAACGGAGCAATCGTCGGATCGTAGATGAAGAACAACTGGCTTTCGCGTTCCTCGACCTCCAAGCGCTGCTTCATCTGACCGAATGCAAAAGTCAGATCACTGCCGGCTTTACGAATAGAATGTAGAATTCCTTCCCGCTTCTTCGCAGATTTCGCGATCCTGTATGCCGCAAGCGCTTGATCGAAGTATCGGAGCTTGGTGGCCACGTATTCTCCGCAGTTGTAGAGCGGTAGATTGCTGAGTTTTCCGAGTTGCTCTGACCTGATGGCCTGGTCAACCAGGTCGTGAAGCGCCCCGCTGTCGATGGCTCCAATAGCCTGTTTCTCGCGGTCACTGAGATTCATCAAGCCCATCTTGTCTTCCCTCAAACACAAAATCCCGCAGCGTTCATCGGACTCGAGCTATCTGGCAGCACGGTGGAGAGACGACGATCAAACCGTTGCCGCGTCAGCTAGTGAGATCGCGTTTGCAGCGTGTTCGTCCTCGGCCCGAAGACGCTGATGGGATGTTTCCTGCGTTTCCACAAAGAAGCTCTTTCCAGAAATGCCGGCGCGATCGAAGAATGCCTGATTCCGCTCTCTGGCGTCACTGAGGAGTGTGTCCCACCCGATGAGCTCGATCGACCCTTTAAAACCCGAACGGGGCTGGTAGTAGCGCCCTCTCCCGTCGGCAGTGCGGTCCCACGAATAGGTCCAGTCGTCCATTTTGCCCACGATGTCGGCAACTATGAAGCAATAGAAAACCGTGTCCTCCTTCAGCTTTATGGGGCGCCCCTTGACGTCAAGCTTCCCCCCTTCAAGCAGCCGGCGCACATAGCGCTCGACCTGATGCTGGGGGTTCTCGTCCGCGGCATAGCTGGTTCGTCCCGGGCGCTTGAACTCAACGAGCAGCACGCGCGAGGGATCCTCGGTCTGGCGCAGGCCGTGTACGTGATCGAAAATCAGAACATCCGGCCGCTCGTCGCTGGCGACTGCATCAGAGAGATTCTGGAATTCCTCATCCGAGCTGAAATACTGGGCGAAGGTCAATCGCTCATCGATGATCCAGAGGTCGTGCGACGCCGCCGGCACTACCTTTCTGGCGCCATCGGCTAGGGTGTTGACCCGCAGAGGACAGATGAACGAGTGCAAAATGTCTTCGCGCTGATAGCTGCTGTCACGCGTATCGTCGCGGACCTTCTCCAGCAGGATCTCGATGAAATCGAGCACGACCTTTCGGCGAACGATGTACTCGGTGAGACTCTTCTGCTCCGCCTCTTCGATTGCCTTGCCGGCGGCCTCGATTGCGCTCGCAAACGAATTGACATCGACGGACGGCTCCTTCAATCGCTCCAGCACCGCGCGAATTTTCTCCGCTTGGCGCTGATCCCGGCGATAGCGCTCACGCGACAGATGTCCGAAGATCGCATCATCGTTTAGCTCCCCCGAAGGGAGCTTTTCTTGCAGTTCATCGACGTCGCCGAATGCAACAGATGGGTAGGGATTCGGTAATTGCCTTGACCCTGGTTCGCTGATCCTGGCGCAGTGCTTGCAGCGGTTCTGCCAGGACCTTCTCGATGTGTGGTGTGCAGACATCGCTCATGATGCGATCGAGGATCGCGTCCTCGAACTGGAACTTCGTGCGATCCTGATTGACGTTGTCGTCCAGGAATTTGCCGGTGAGCACAGCGTGAAAGACCCGGTCCTCGTTTACCCCAAAGTACTTTAGGCCGAGCTTGCCGTCGATCTTTTGGGAATGAACCGTTCGGTCGTGCGCTATGAAATGGACGAAGTGCGACCTCTGCAGATCCGCGCTCGCAACCTTATCGCACTCCATCAACGTGAGTGTGAGCGGCCCATAGTCAGCGGTTGGAATGTCCTCGATGGTCTCCCGACGATAGATGATCGAATTGATCTCATCCGGATAGTGGCGGGTTTCGTCACCGCAGTGCACCGTGATGCGAGGCGAGCGCGACCCGATGAAGGTCGGCAAGAAATGCGACGTGAAATGCTGAAAGACGTACGCTGGGCGACCCGGGAATTTGGCACGATAGCCATTGTCACGGAGCCCATCAAACTCGACCATTACCCCGGTGTCCGGTGCCGTGGCGTCGAGTTTGCTCTCTTCGTAGTCTTGAATCTGGTCGGATTGCGATAGGACAAAGCGAAACTTCCGGCGCTTCGGGTCGCCATCTTCTACCGAAGTGCTGGACACGCTGATCGCGTCAAAGCAATCCAGCCACAATAGACGCCCTACGCCCTTGCCTCCGCGCGCAATCTTATTGTCCGTATCGGTAGTGGTGAAAGCGTCATAGTTTCTGCCGTCGAGCCCCATGCCATTGTCTTCGACCACAATCTTTGCGGGCGCCTGTCGGCGCGCCATGGTGAGGGTGACAATGATTTTCCCTTTGGTTGCGACGTTTTCCTTGAACCGGTCCTGTGTGCTGTGAATCGAATTACTGACCGCTTCGAAAGTGGTTGCATGGCGTCTGCAGCGTTGGTCGGCTTGGGAAGCCGATCAATTCTTTTGACGAGATTTGTCTTCAACGATGGCATTTATTATCCCCCACTGAATGCAACTTTACGCGGCGAGTATTTCTCGGTCTATCGTCAAACGAGGGAGAGTCCAGATAATTGCCCATGCTCGATACCGCCCTCTCCCGGTCATCTCCCGCACCCCCAAATCGGCAATAAGATTGAGCGCGCCACGTTGGGTCACCTTCGCCATCGTCGACACCATAGTCGCGGATACGACTCGCCGCGACAACGCTCTCGTTCCATCTGTAGACGCGCTTGCTGAAGCCGGACAAGCTTCCGCAAGCCGCTATCTGCTGTCGCGGATATGGCATCGAGGAAAAATCGACGAGCCGGATCGACCGATCCCGCTGTGGCGACGCAGGAGACCTGGTTCGCATCGTGGTCGATGAACAAAACGCATCGATGTGGTCTTGGTGGATACTCACGACCGAACAGGTCTAGCCCACGCCCTTTTGGGAAGTATCGCATCGCAGGTCCACAGGGACCGACGGCACCCACACTCGCAACGGCGCCGAGTGATCCTGGCAGCGAGCGGCCATGATGAATTAATTGCTCGCTTCGCCGACTCCCGCCGACGTGCTGACGGCCTATCTGCGCGTGGTCGCCGATCGAACCACGTCAAAGCCACACCACAACGTTGGAGTTGCACAAGCCTGACGGATTGACGGCGGCCCCTCCTGTCTTGGCGCGGGGACTATTTGTCCCCTACGGCGCTAGCGCCAGGATCGCGGTCATCGGCAAACCCTGGCATGATATCGCCAGCCAGCAGCTTTTCCTTGCTTAGCAGTCCTGCACCCTCAAGCGCCTCGAAATCCGGCAGGTCGCGCAGTGTGTCGAGCCCGAACTCCAGTAGGAATTGTTTGGTCGTGACATAGGTGTAAGGCGCGCCGGGCGTTGGGCTGCGCGGACCGGACGCAATCAGCTTCGCGCCGCGCAGATGACCGATGAGATCGCGGCTGATCTCCTTGCCGAAGAACGAAGACAACTCGGCGCGGGTGATCGGCTGGAAGTAGCCGATGCACATCAGCACGAGCACCTCTGACTGCGTGAGGTCTGCCGCGCGATGGCATCGGCATAGGCCGGCCGCGTCAGATGCTTCCAGCCGCCGGCGACGGCGACGAGGTCATAGGGCCGACCGCGCAGTTCTTCGCGGATGTCGCCGATGAGGAGATCAATGCTGCAGCTTTTGCCGACGATGCGGGCGAGCGTTTCGTGGTTGACCGGCTCGCTGGCCGCAAAAATGGTCGCCTCGACGCGGTGCATCCATTCGCGCCAGCGCGCCTCCGGCGGTAGGTGATCCAGTTCCTTATCAAACAGGCGGTCGCCTGATCGACCGTCATCTGACCGGCCCTTCCCTCGTCTGCGCGCCGCTTCCACCATGGTCTTCACAGTCCGTAGATGCGGAAGGTTGGGCGGCCGGACAGTTCACGCACGGCGCCGAGTTCGACCAGCCGGTCGAACAGTCGGCGCAGGCCGCGATCACTCATGCCGGCGATCTTTTCGGACGCGACGATCGCATCGTCGGACAGGAGCTTTCCGACAACGGCGTCTGCCGCCTTGGCCCTGAGTTTCGGGGCGACGGCAAGCAGCCGGTCCGCGCGGCGCCCGAGTTCGGCGTGAAGATCAATTGCGCGCAACGCAGCGCGCGCCTGGGCGGCAAGCAGTCCTTTCGCTCGATCGGCTTCATCCCCGGTGCTTGCCGCAATGGCAATTGTCGAGCGGCGGGAGCGGCCGGGTCCTGAGCCCAAAGCCACCTCCGCGCCCAGCAACGGCACCGCATGGGCCCAGCCCAACCGCTGCGCCAGCAGGACGTCGGCGAGCCAGCATCCGAAGGTGCGTCCGAAGCCATGTCGTTTGGCGGCCATGAATGCGCCAGTCAGCATGCCGACAATTCCGATGCTGGCAGAAAGCTGTCGAAGGTCATCCGCCAGATCGCGGACCGCGCGGTTTCGATTCGCGCACCCGGGCACAACGCTTGGATAAGTCCCATCAAATGCTCTCCGGTGCCCGTCATCTGTATAGCTGACATTGGGCCGAGGGCTTCCAGCACGAGCCACATGGCGCGGGTATCGACCGTGACCCATGGTGCGCCGCCCCTGCCGCCAGTTCCAGCGGCGGCACG
>NZ_JAMYNZ010000017.1:0-70832 GCF_040319465.1 Mesorhizobium sp. M0910 | reverse complement strand
CGCTCGTGTCCTCGAATGGCATCCCGAACCCCCCAGCGCAAAGCGCGCCAAACTGTTCGCGATGTCCTCGCACACCTGTTCGCGATGTCCCCGGTCCAAACAGTGGGGAGATCGGCAGTTTCAGCGCCGTTATCCTTGCGGACCGAAACCGTTCATGCGAAGAGCCCGAGAAAGCAGGGAAAGAGTATGAGCAAGCGCAAGAACGGGCTCACCTATGCCGAAGCGGGCGTCGACATCGACGCCGGCAATCTCATGGTCGAGAAGATCAAGCCGCTGGTGCGCGCCACCCGCCGGCCGGGCGCCGATAGCGAGATCGGCGGCTTCGGCGGCCTGTTCGATCTCAAGGCAGCCGGCTTTACCGATCCGGTGCTGGTCGCCGCCAATGACGGCGTCGGCACCAAGCTGAAGATTGCCATCGATGCCGGCAAGCATGACACGATCGGTATCGACCTCGTCGCCATGTGCGTCAACGACATCGTCGTGCAGGGCGCCGAACCGCTGTTCTTCCTCGACTATTTTGCCACCGGCAAGCTCGATCCCGACCAGGGCGCTGCGATCGTCGGCGGCATTGCCGCCGGCTGCCGGCAGGCCGGTTGCGCGCTGATCGGTGGCGAGACGGCGGAAATGCCCGGCATGTATCACGACAAGGACTACGACCTTGCCGGCTTTGCAGTCGGTGCCGGCGAACGCGGCCAGTTGCTGCCGACCGACGACATCGTCGAGGGCGACGTGCTGCTCGGCCTTGCCTCGTCGGGCCTGCATTCGAACGGCTTCTCGTTGGTCCGCCGCATCGTCGCCGTAAGCGGCCTTGGCTGGGGCGATCCGGCGCCGTTCAATGACGAGGCGACGCTGGCCGAGGCGCTGCTCGAGCCGACGCGCATCTATGTCAAGTCGATCCTCAAGGCGATCCGCAACACGCATGGCATCAAGGCGCTGGCCCATATCACCGGCGGCGGCTTTCCCGAAAACATCCCGCGCGTTCTGCCCAAGGATTTTTCGGCCGAGCTCGATCTCGGCGCCATCGAGGTGCCGCCGGTGTTTTCGTGGCTGGCCAAGACCGGCGGGGTCGCGCCGGAAGAGATGATGCGCACCTTCAATTGCGGCATCGGCATGATCCTGGTCGTCGCCTCCGGCCAGGCGGCGCAGGTCGCCGCCGTTCTGCAGGAGGCCGGCGAGACGGTGACGCCGATCGGCCAGATCGTGCCGCGCCGCGATGCCGGCGTCATCTATCGGGGCTCGATCGGCCTATGACCAGAAAACGCACCGTAGTGCTTATTTCGGGGCGCGGCTCCAACATGACGGCGCTGATCGCGGCGGCGAGCAACCCGGCCTATCCGGCCGAAATCGTCGGCGTCATCTCCGATCGCGCCAATGCCGCCGGCCTCGGCATCGCCGCGGCGCGCGGCATCGCCACCAGGGTGATTTCGCGCTCGGACCATGCCGGCAAGGAAGCGCATGACGGGGCGATCGACGCGGCCCTTGTCTCTTTTGGCGCCGAGATCGTCGCGCTGGCCGGCTATATGCGCATTCTCGGCGCGCGTTTCGTCGAGAAGTGGCAGGGCCGCATGGTCAATATCCACCCTGCCCTGCTGCCTGCCTTGAAGGGGCTGGATACACATGCGCGGGCGCTCCGCGCAGGCATGCGCATCCATGGCTGCACAGTGCATTTCGTCACGCTCGACATGGATGATGGGCCGATCATCGCCCAGGCCGCGGTGCCGGTGATGGTCGGCGACAATGAGGATACGCTGGCCGCGCGCGTGCTCAAGGCCGAGCACCAACTCTATCCGCTGGCGCTAGGGCTGGTCGCCGAAGGCAAGGCGCGGATGGAAGGCGGCCGCACGGTGTTTTCGCGCTTCGCCGACGATGCCGACAACGCCGCGTCGGTGGTGATCGCGCCCGACCCGCTGCGCGAAGAGACCGATCTCGAGCACCTGGCGCGGATCACCCCGTGAGAGTCAGCGTGACGCTTTCCCCGTAACTGGGGGAGATGGTGCACGCGACGTTTCGGCCTTATTTTGAAACGATGAAGCAACTGCTGCTCCTCCGCCACGCCAAGTCGAGTTGGGACGATCCCGACCTCATCGACTTCGACCGGCCGCTGTCCGCGCGCGGGCTGAAGGCAGCGCCCCTGGTCGGACGCGAACTGGCCCGGCGCGGCTGGCTGCCGGAGCTGGCGCTGGTATCGCCGGCGCTGCGCACCCGCGACACGTGGCGGCTGCTCTCGGCGGAATTGCCGGCGAAGGTGCAGGCCAAATTTGCCCAGGCGCTCTACGAGGCAGCAGCGGCGGATATCCTCGCCAAGGTGCGACAGGTAAAGGCGGGAACCGGAACGCTGCTGGTGCTTGGCCACAATCCCGGGTTGGAGGAGTTCGCGCGCGGTCTTGCCGGGGCTGGATCGGATGAAGCGGCGCTGAAAAAACTGGCGGATAAATTCCCGACCGCGGCCCTGGCTCGGTTTGACGTCGATGGCGATTGGGCCGGTCTCACCTTCGGCGGCGCCCGGCTGACGCACTGCATCTGGCCGAAGGATCTTCGCTAGGGATTGCCTGGCAGGCCGGGGGATCGCCGACCTTCGGCCAAACCCGCTTCGCACCAAACAAGAGCGGCGGGCCAAGCCCGCCGCTCTTTGTGCTCCGGGGCCGTGATAATCAGCGGCCCCAGATGCCTTGGCCGGATTCAGGCGCCACCGACTCGGAAGTCGTCTTGGCACCAGCATGCTCGGAAGTAACCGGCTTGCGGATCGAGCCGGTAAACGTGTTGTCGACGTTGGCAGCAGGAGCGGCCGGCTGGTTGACGTTGTCCGAGCCATAGTGGTCGCTGCCGGCAAAAGCAGTGCCGGTGGCAACAAGGATGGCGGCGACGGTAAGAGCGATCTTGGTCATTTCGGGTACTCCGGTAGTCTTTGTTCTGTCCGTCAAGTGGCGTGCCTTGGGAGGAATTCGCGTCGCTCGGACCACCCCGAGATGGGTCGGCAAGCCTGTCGTTTCCAATCACGAAAATTTTGTTCGGGTGCGCCAAATTGGCCGCTTGAAATTCGACATGCGGCTCCTTCCGCCACACTGTTCTTCTTTATTGTCAATTGGTTACGCGGTCATTGGTGATTTTCTTGGCGAACATTCTGGGAGCCGGCGTTCACCCTTTCCTGTACGCTCCGTCAACAGAACCGAACCGTTCGGTTCGAGTTCTTTACGTTTGACTGATCAGCGCTTCAGAGCCTCAATCGACATGTCTACCGACGGGTCAGTGCGCGCCATGAAAATCACGCCGCCAGCTCAGCGCCAGCGGCGTCATGCTTGGGCCGCGCGCTGGCCAGAAGCACGACGGGGCAATTGCAGGCGGCCAAAACAGCGCCGGCGGTTTCGCCGAAGAACAGGTCCCCACCCGGACGTTGGGTGACGCCCATCACGACGATGGCCGCGCCTTTGGCCGCCTCCCGGGTAATCGCCTTGTCGGGTGTGACGCGGGTATGGAACGCTGTGTCAATATGCAGGCCGTAGCGGCCCGCCAAATCGGCGATGTCTTTCAGCACGGCCTCTTCGCGGCTATGCGACACCGATGTCGACCTGCGGCCCTTGGCTGCCTTTTGCGAAACGTAGAGAACTTTGATCCGTGCCCGGTTTGGACGGGCCAGCGCCAACGCCAAGTCGGCGGCGCGATGCGCCACCTGGGTACCGTTGACGGGGACGAGAATGCTGGTTCCGGCCTTCAACGTCGGCATCTTTTCGGCGGCATTGCCGCCGTTCAGGACCAGGCAAAGCGGGCCGTCAAATCCTGCGGCAATGTCGTTGAGGGCCGGCGCGAAGGTGCCATCGGCGGTCAGCACATTGTCAAGGCCGACCAGCAACAGGCCGTATCCCTTGCGGGCCTCTTCGGCGATCGTCTCACCCGTGGCTTCCAATTCGGTGCGGGCCGTCAGATGGACTTTGTCGACAAGCGTGTCTTCGATCCGTTTCACCGCCTGGGCGCTTTTTCTTGCACCCTTCTTGATTTCCTGCAGGGCGCGCTCCTGTCCCTTGCTGTCGGTTGGCCTGTCAATTCGGCCGTCTTTCGGCTGAAGCAAGGTGGTGGGCATGCCGCTGCCTCCGCCGACCAGTCCGGCGAGATAGGCAGTGAACTTGCCGATCCTGCTGTCATCGACCAGCACCAGCAGCCGCTCCAGCCTGGAAATGAAGCCGTATTCGTCCAACGTCTCGCGCTCGACACGCTGCTGCTCGTCATGCCCAACCGGCAGCCGGCCGAGCGCCCAGCGCAGCATCGGCGGCATGGCCAAGGTGGTGATCACGGCCATGGTGACGATCATGGTGAAGAGATTGTGCGACAGGATGTTCATCGACAGGCCGATGCTGGCGACGATCACCTCGGTCGAGCCGCGCGCGTTCATTGCACTGCCGACGGCGATTGCTTCCTTGAACGACATGGCGGCGAGCTTGGCGCCGATGAATGCGCCGCCAAACTTGCCGATGCTGGCGATGACCACAAGTGCGCCCGTCAGCATGGCAAGCGTCGGGTCGGCGAGCACTGTGAGATCGGCGGAAAGCCCCGCCATGCCGAAGAAGATTGGCATGAACAGCGCGGTGATGACGCCGCGCAGCTGGCCTTCGATATGGCTGGAGAGGATAGGCGATTCCCCGACAAGGATGCCGGCGACGAACGCCCCCAGCACCGTATGGACGCCTATCATGTTGGTGATCAGCGCCATGACGCCCATGATGATAAGGATCATGGTGATCACCGCAAACTCGCTGCGGAATTGATCGTTGGTCCAGCGGATCAAGGTGAAGACAAGACGGCGGCCAATGGTGAAGGAGAACACCATGAACAGTGCCACGGCGGCGATGGTGGTCACCAGCGGTACGAGCTGCAGCCTGCCATTGGTGGCGATGCCGAAGGTAACGGCGATGACCAGCCAGCCGATCGTGTCCTCGATGATCGCCGAGGAGATAATCACCTGTCCGAGATTGCGGCGCATGAAGTTCATCTCGCGCACCACCATGGCGACGATCTTGACTGACGAGATCGACAGCGCGGTGCCCAGGAACAGCCCGGCAACGGTGCGTTGCGTCGGGTTGGGCAGCAATGCGTCCGGCAGGAACTGCGCCAGCGCGAAACCGCAGATGAAGGGCACCACGACGCCGGTAGCCGAAATGGAAAAACAGGCCGCGCCAACCCGGCGTACCAGCCGCAGGTCCGTCTCCATGCCGGTCAGCAAAAGGAGCATCAGGATGCCGAGCTGCGAGACGGCGTCGATCATGCCCTTTTGCGCGGGATCGGTGGGAAAGATCAGGTGCTGGGCCGACGGCCATAGCCAGCCGAACAGCGAAGGACCGAGCAGGATGCCGCCGATGAGTTGGCCCATGATTGCCGGCTGGCCATAGCGCTGCAACACTTCGCCCAGGCCGCGCCCGACAAGCAGCAGAAGCACGATCTCGGCGACGAAAGCGCCTTCGCCCGAGCCACCCATGCCGGAGGCCTTGGTCCCGGCAACAAGCGTCTCCGCTGCCCCGGCCGCGCCTGCGGGGACGAAAGCGCAAACCAGCAGCGCCAGGCTGGAACGTGTCGGAGCCTGCCAAGCCATGAAACCCCCATCGCCCAAATGCACGTGTCCAACAACGCGCGACAGGGCGTTGCGTTGCTAGACGTGAACGTCACCGAAGGAGAGTTCGCCGTCGTCGCTCTCTGTCAAAAAGGCTGTCACCAGCAGGCCTGCATAGAGGATGGCGACCAGCACGACGATGGCGCCACCAGGAACTGGACCCAGCGCAGCACTGGCGACGGCCTCACGCATCGACCCGACGAAGCCGATGGGGACGCCTTCGGTCAGAAGACTGGGGGTCGACAGTTTGAGGATCCAGGCCAGCAGCAGAATCAGCAGCATGTAGATGTAATTGCGACGCAGGCGGCGCGCCAAAGCCACGCGTTGCGAAATCAGGAATTTCGGCGCGCGCAGGCTCTCGCCGACGATCAACAGCCAATCGGACGCGAAGTCCGGCTGCGGCGAGAATATCTGCGCGAAATAGTGCCGTTCGAACTGGCGCACGCGAGCCCGATAGAAGTCGAAGAAGCGATATCGGCGGGCCTCTATCCACAGTAGCAACAGGACAAGCAGCATCGCAAACAGCAGCACGCCATGGTGAGCGCTGGCCGTCGAAAGCGAAACGGAGAGCATCGCCGCGACAACGGTTATCGCCCAGTTGCTCGTCCGGTCCAGGCGGTCGCGCCACCCAGCCATGCGCGCAATCTCGGCGCGATGAAAGTGGGACATCGTGGTTACGAGTTCGCCGGACGACAATGTCCTTCCGATGGGATCCGGCGCCCGCAACACTTCTGCCATGACAATGCCTCCACCCGCCACGCGAAAACGGCCGGATGGAGATATCGTTCCGACGCTCAATCCGCGGGGCGCAGCCAGACCTTGTTGTCGTGGAAGGCGGCGCCGCCATAGGGCGCCGGCGCATCGGCGCCCGTCAGCACGTTGATGCCCTCGCCGCGCTCATGGGCGCTGTTCGGCCAGATACCTTCGGCAACGACCACGCCACGCTTGATCCCGTCGAACAATCTTGCGTGCAGCACCACTTCGCCACGCCGGTTGCCGACCTCGACACGGCCGCCGTCGGCGACCCCGAGTGCCGCCGCATCATCGGGATGCAAGAGCAGCTCCGGCCGGCGCTCTTTTGCCTGCGATACCGGCGTTTCGGCAAAGGTCGAATTGAGGAAATTGCGCGCCGGCGAGGTGGTCAGCCGGAACGGGTGCGCCGCGTCCGCCACCTCGATCAGGTCGACATGATCGGGGAATTCCGGCAGGCGTGCCACCGGCCCGAACAGGCCCATGCTTTTCGGTGGCCGATTGGGCGACGCCTGCCCGGTCCAGTCGGCGCGAAAATGGAATTTCTTGTCGGCATGGCCGAAGCCTTCCAGGAAATGCGCGGCCGCGAAATCCGGCTGCAAATCGACCCATTTCTGCTCTTTCAGGCTCGAAAAGCTGCCCAGCCCGCGCTTGCCCAGGATGATATCGATATGCTGCTGCTCGGTCATGCCGAAGCCCGGACGGTCGGCGACACCGAGCCTCTTGCCGAGCTCCTCGATGACGAAATGGTTGGTGCGCGGGCCTTCCGGCGGGTCGATCAGCTTCGGCCCGAGTGTGATGTGCTGGTTGCCGCCACCCTTGTAGACGTCGTCATGCTCGAGAAACATCGTCGCCGGCAGGACGACATCGGCGAGCTTGGCGGTGTCGGTCATGAACTGCTCGTGCACGCAGGAAAACAGATCGTCGCGCAGAAAACCTTGCTTCACCAGCCGCTGCTCCGGCGCGACATTCACCGGATTGGTGTTCTGGATCAGCAGCGCCGTCACCGGCGGGCCGCCATAGAGCGCATCCTCAGCCCCGGTCAGCACCGGGCCGATCCGCGAATGATCGAGATGACGGATCGCGGGGTCGCGCATCCGTGTGCCTTCGAGCAGTTCCTGGTTGAGCTTGAAGATGCCCGAATTGGAATGGAAGGCGCCGCCGCCCTCATATTGCCAGCAGCCGGTAACCGCGGCGATCGAGGCTGCGGCATGCATGTTGACCGAACCGTTGCGCTGCCGCGAAAAACCGTAGCCGAGGCGGAAATAGGTCTTCTTCGTCGTGCCGACGAGACGGGCGAAGGCCCCGATTTCGTCGACCGAAAGCCCGGTGATGTCAGCGGCCCATTGCGGCGTCCTTGTCTGAAGATGCGCTTCCAGACCGTGCGGATCGTCGGTGTATTTGTCCAGATAGGCGCGGTCGGCCATGCCGTCACGGAACAGCACGTGCATCACCGCGCAGGCCAGCGCGCCGTCGGTGCCGGGCTTCAGCACCAGGCCGAGATCGGCCTGCTTCATCGTTGCATTTTCGTAGACGTCGATGACGACGATCTTGGCGCCGCGTTCCTTGCGCGCCTTGATGGCGTGGGTCATGACGTTGACGTGCGTGACCACGGCGTTGGTGCCCCAGATCACCACGCAGTCGGACTTTGCCATTTCGCGCGGGTCGGAGCCGCGCAGCGCGCCGGCGCCCATCATCCAGCCGGTCCAGGCCAGATTGGTGCAGATCGAACCGAAGAAGCCGGAGTATTTTTTGGCGTGCCTGAGCCGCTCTATGCCGTCGCGCTGCACCAGCCCCATCGTGCCGGCATAGTAATAGGGCCAGACCGTCTCCGAGCCGTATTTTGCCTCCGCCGCGATGAATTTTTCAGCGACCAGATCGAGCGCCGCCTCCCAGCTCGCTTCCTTCCAGGCGCCGTCGCCCTTGGCGCCGGCCCGCACCAGCGGCTTCAGCAGGCGGTCGGGATGATGGACGCGATCGGCGTAACGGGCGACCTTGGCGCAGATGACGCCGGCCGTATAGCTGTTGGCCTTGGCGCCATGGACGCGGCCGATGCGCCTGGCGTCGAGCAGTTCGACCTCGAGCGCGCAGGTCGAAGGGCAATCATGCGGACAGGCCGAATGGCCGATTTTGAGCTTGGCGTGCTGATTCATGGGAGCAAACTAGCCGGTTGTTATGGCGACGTGTAGGGCCAGATGGGCGGGCCTACATCCCCCTCTGGGCTATTCGTCGGAAAGGCCGATCAAGTCCAAGAATGCATCAAAGTCCGGCGCAATGGGCCAAACGCTTTCGACAAGATCAATATTTGTCATGTCAAACGCAACGAGCGGATAAAGCCCCACTGTGCGTAGATCGAACGCAATCGCCTCGCCGCCCCCGTTGCTGCCGATAACGAAAAAACCCGGAAAGAACTCCTTGAATGTCCCCTGTTGCTCTATTTCGATCACCTCTTCCGCAGCGTGCAAGGCAAGCCATAGCGGCTGGACTGGCAGGGGGCCCTCACCACCGTTGCTGAAAGAGAGAAGGGCAGCATAGCTTTCAGGCAGGACCAAAGGGCCCACTCCCCTGAGTTTCTCGATCGCTTCGTCTGACGCTCCATCTTTTTTGCGCCACTCCCGACCTTCAAGCATCTCATTCACCTCCTACCGCGAACCATTTGGGTATCCGGGAACGTACCCGGCCACATGACCGCGACACGCTTGAGCAACGCGTCGTAGGCGCGGCATTTCGGGCATCTCCCCCGCGAGGGGGGAGATTGCGCTCTTCCTACTCCGCCGTGCCTTCCTCGTACTCCGCCGACATCGACAGCCATTTTTCCTCATGGCCGGCCAGCTGTTGCGCGAGCTGGGAGCGCTCCTTGGCCAGCCTTGTCGCGCTCGAGGGGTCCTTTTCGTAGACGGCCGGGTTGGCGAGTTCGTCCTCGATCAGGTCGATGCGCTTGCGGATGCGGTCGATCAGCGCTTCGGTGGCGCGGATTTCCTTGGCCAGCGGCTCGAAGGCGGCGCGGCGCGCGGCTGCATCGCGGCGGCGGTCGGCCTTCGACGCTTTGTCCGCCTCGCGCTTGCCGCGGCGGTCCCCGGAGACGCCGGTGACCAGCGTCTTGTAATCCTCGAGATCGCCGTCATATGGATTGACCGCGCCGTCCTTGACCAGCCACAGCCGGTCGGCGGTCGCTTCGAGCAGATGGCGGTCATGCGAGATCAGTATGACGGCGCCGGGAAAATCGTTCAGCGCATGGATCAGTGATTCACGGCTGTCGATGTCGAGATGGTTGGTGGGCTCGTCGAGGATGAAAAGGTTCGGCCCCTCGAAGGCCGACAGGCCCATCAGGAGCCGCGCCTTTTCGCCGCCGGACAGATCCTTGGCGGCGGTGTTCATCTTTTCGGTGGTCAGGCCGAACTGGGCGACGCGGCCGCGCACCTTGGATTCCGGCGCATCCGGCATCAGCCGGCGGACATGCTCATAGGCGTTTTCGTCGGGCCTGAGATCGTCGAGCTGGTGCTGGGCGAAGATTGCCACCTTAAGCCCGGGCGCCACCGTCATGCTGCCGGTCTCCGGCTTCAGCCGGCCGGCCAAAAGCTTGGCGAAGGTCGACTTGCCGTTGCCGTTGGCGCCGAGCAGCGCGATGCGATCGTCGGCATCGATGCGCAGCGTCATCTTCTTCAGGATCGGCTCGCCCTCGGTGTAGCCGACGTTGACGTTGTTGAGCGCAATGATCGGCGAGGCCACCGTCTTCACCGGCTCCGGAAAGGAGAATGGCCGCACCGTGTCGTTCACGATCGCGGCGATTGGCTTCATCTTCTCCAGCGCCTTGATGCGCGACTGCGCCTGCCTCGCCTTCGATGCCTTGGCGCGGAAGCGCTCGACGAAGGATTCCATGTGCTTGCGCGCGGCTTCCTGCTTGACGCGGCCCTTCTCCTGCAATTCGCGCTGCTCGGTGTATTGGCGCTCGAACTGGTCGTAGCCGCCGCGCCAGAAGGTCAGCTTCTTCTGGTCGAGATGGACGATCGAGTTGACGGCGCGGTTGAGCAGGTCGCGATCGTGCGAAATCAGCAGCACGGTGTGCGGGTATTTCGACACGTAGTTTTCCAGCCATAGCGTGCCTTCGAGATCGAGATAATTGGTCGGCTCGTCGAGCAGCAGCAGATCGGGCTCGGCAAACAACACGGCGGCCAGCGCGACGCGCATGCGCCAGCCGCCGGAGAAGGACGAGGCCGGGCGCCGTTGTGCGGCGTCGTCGAAGCCGAGGCCGGCGAGAATGGTGGCCGCGCGTGACTCGGCCGAGTGCGCATCGATATCGGCCAGCCGCATGTGGATGTCGGCGATGCGGTGCGGATCGGTCGCCGTCTTTTCCTCTTCGAGCAGCGCACTCCGTTCAAGATCGGCCTTGAGCACGATCTCGATCAGCGGCTCCTCGGTGCCCGGCGCTTCCTGCGCGACCTGGCCGATGCGCGTGTTCTTGGGCAGGCTGATCGAGCCGGTCTCGGAGGCGAGGTCGCCGGTGATCGCCTTGAACAGGGTCGTCTTGCCGGTGCCGTTGCGGCCGACAAGGCCAGCCTTGCTGCCGGCCGGCAAGGTCAGTGAGGCATGGTCGAGAAGCAGGCGTCCGGCCATGCGGAGCGAAAGGTCGTTGATGATCAGCATGGCCGGGCTTTTGCACGGGACAACCATGCTTCGCAAGGGCTTGAGCCCCGGTTCGCCGCATAAGCCGCGAAAACCGGCAAGCAAGTCAGCGGCCGCGCCACGACTTCCCGCAAAACGCAAAAAGAACCCGCTATCCTGAGGGGGGGACAAGGAGAGCGGGTTCTTTCGTGAACGGCGGCCTTGGGAGCGTCCGATCGACATCCAAACACGCAGCAGCTTGGTTTGTTCCATGGGAAGAACGAACTATGTGATGAACAAACGCTGCTGTGGCCGGCAGGTTTGTCCACAGGGGCGTGCCGTCTGTACGCTATCGACCATGACGCTGCGGAAAGACTCGGCTATCCTTGGATGTGCGGCGGGCCTGATCTCCGCCTGGCCGGCGCCATCAGCTTCCTCCCAAGCGGCGCCGGCCACCTTCCTTGACCGGCGCCGCTTGCCCGATCGACGCCATTTGAGGCGGTCATTGTTTCGGCGGCGTGCCGGGCTGATCGCCGCCGGTCGTCGACTTCGGCACCGGATTCTTGTCGACCTGCGGGTTCTGATCGACCGTGTCGCCAGGGGCCTTGGTCGGCTGGATATTGTTGTCGCAACCCGCAACAGTCAGAGCTGCCATAAGCAGCAGGATTGAGCGCTTTTTCATCGCAATCTCCTCTCGCCCGACAACGAGGCGTCGGCGATTTGGTTGCGCGGCCGGTGTCGTTCCCGCATTCGCCAAGGGGCCTGGGAACAAAATGCCGCGTCTCCGGTTGCTGCACAATCAATGGAGGAAGGCATGATCCGTCTGCTCATCGCCGGGGCAATCGTCTATGTCGCCTATCGCGTCGCCAAGAAAGTGATCGATGAGGTGCCCGACGATTTCGATCCGCTGCTGTTGCCACCGCCACAGGACGATCGCGAGGCGCTGCGGCGGCAATCGGCAAGCATGGGCGTCGAGCCCGAGCGTTAGTCGACAGGCCTGCCCGCAAGGCTTCTTCGTTCACGGGCCCTGTTCCGGCTCCGCAAACCGTTGCGAACAAAGCAGAAACGATGCTTGATGGGCGATGAACCTCGCCGCCCGTGATTCGTCCTTCCAGCCGGCCTATCTGGCGAAGCTCAATGCCGAGCAGAGGCTTGCCGTCGAACATGGCGACGGCAAGATCGCCGGGCCGTTGCTGGTGATTGCCGGCGCCGGCTCCGGCAAGACCAACACGCTGGCGCACCGGGTCGCGCATCTGATCATCAGGGGTGCTGACCCGCGGCGGATCCTTTTGATGACATTTTCGCGCCGTGCCGCAGCGGAAATGGCCAAGCGGGTCGAGCGCATCGCCGGCGAGGTGCTGGGGCGCGATGCCTCGGTGATTACCGATGCGCTGAGCTGGGCCGGCACATTCCACGGCATCGGCGCCAGGCTGCTGCGCGATTACGCGCTGGAGATCGGTCTCGATCCGGCCTTCACCATCCACGACCGCGAGGATTCCGCCGACCTGATGAACCTCGCCCGCCACGAGTTGGGTTTTTCGAAGACCGAAGCCCGCTTCCCGACCAAGGGCACCTGCCTTGCGATCTATTCGCGCGCCGTCAACGCACAGGCGCCGCTTGGCGAGGTGCTGGGTTCGGTGTTCCCGTGGTGCGCCGGCTGGGCCGAACAGCTGAAGCAATTATTCGCCAGATATGTCGAGGCCAAGCAGGCGCAGAATGTGCTCGATTACGACGATCTGCTGCTCTACTGGGCGCAGATGGCCGGCGAGCCGGAAATCGCCGCGCATCTGGGTGCGCGTTTCGATCATGTGCTGGTCGATGAATACCAGGACACCAACCGGCTGCAGGCATCGATCCTGACGGCGCTCAAGCCCGACGGATCGGGGCTGACGGTGGTCGGCGACGACGCGCAGTCGATCTATTCGTTCCGCGCCGCGGAAGTGCGCAATATCCTGGATTTTCCCAAGCAGTTCGCACAGCCGGCGGAAGTCGTCATGCTGGAGCGCAACTACCGCTCGACCGAGACGATCCTGGCGGCCGCCAATGCGGTAATCGGCGAAGCGTCGGAACGTTTCACCAAAAATCTCTGGACCGAGCGCAAATCGGCGGAAAAGCCGAAGCTGGTGAGCGTGCGCGACGAGACCGAGCAGGCGAGCTATGTCTGCCAGGCGATACTCACCGAGCGCGAGGCCGGCACCGTTCTCAAAGCCCAGGCGGTGCTGTTTCGAGCCTCGCACCATAGCGGCCCGCTGGAGATCGAGCTGACGCGCCGCAACATCCCCTTCGTCAAGTTCGGCGGGCTGAAATTTCTCGATGCAGCTCACGTCAAGGACTTGCTGGCCGTACTGCGCTTTGCCGAAAACCCGCGCGACCGCGTCGCCGGCTTTCGCGTGCTGCAACTTCTGCCGGGCATCGGCCCTTCGGCCGCCAATGCGATCGTCGAGACCATGGCGACGTCGCTCGACGAGACAATGGGGCTTGCCCGCTATCGGCCGCCGCAGCGTGCCGCCGACGACTGGCCGGGCTTTGTCGCGCTCTATTGCGGCCTGCGCGCCGGCGCGCAAAAATGGCCGGCCGACCTCGAGCAGGTCAGGCTCTGGTACGAGCCGCATCTGGAACGCATCCACGAGGATGCAACGACGCGCCGGGCCGATCTCCTGCAGCTCGAGCAGATCGCTTCCGGCTATGCGTCGCGCGAGCGCTTCCTCACCGAGCTGACACTCGATCCGCCTGACGCGACCAGCGACGAGGCTGGCCCGCCGCACCGCGACGAGGATTATCTGATCCTGTCGACGATCCATTCGGCCAAGGGCCAGGAGTGGAAGAACGTCTTCGTGCTCAACACCGTCGACGGCTGCATCCCGATCGATCTCGGCGTCGGCAGCAAGGAGGACGTCGACGAGGAGCGGCGGCTGCTCTACGTGGCGATGACGCGGGCCAAGGACAGCCTGCACCTGGTCATGCCGCATCGTTTTTTCGTCCACGGGCAGGCGGCGCGCGGCGACCGCCATGTCTATGCCTCGCGCACGCGCTTCATCCCGCGCTCGATCCTAGGCGCCTTCGAACAAGTGGCTTGGGCCAGCGTCCAGGCCCCGGACGATCCGCGCCGCCAGCCGCAGGTGCGCGTCGACCTCGGCGCCCGCATGCGTGGCATGTGGAAATAGGCATCCGCCTCGCCGCTGGCGCCGCTCTCACGGCGACCGCTCCCGGAGCCAGCGAAAAAACAATCCCGGCAACATGGAACCTCGCGCCGTGACCCGCGTTTCTGCCCGACCCCCAGACCGGAGAACGGCGTCCGCCGTGACCTCCGCCCATTCGAGAGGCCAGAATGCACGACAGGACGTTTTCCACTCCGGTTGCCCTAACCGTTGGCGCCGGCTACAAGCGTACGATCGCTTCGTTCTCCGAGATGCACGAATTCCTGACCGAGTTCCCGCCTTCGCGCCGGCGGCTGAGCTATGGCGCCGCGGTAAAGGCCTGCGAGGCGGCACGTGCCGGCGAGATCTCGGCCGAAGCGGCACGCGACGCCCTGATCACCTTCGCCGTGACGGCAGGCATCCTCTGGCCGGCCGCCCAGCCGGCGGTCTCGGTCAAGCCGGTCGCCCGGGGCCTCGGCGGCTACGCCGCCTGACCGAAACGACCATCAATGGACCGTCATCGGGCCGCCGCCCGGCGGGTCGTCCGCTGCCGCGGGTTCGAAACTGACCTGATCGCGGCCGTTCGATTTGGCCCTGTAAAGGTGCTTGTCCGCCACCACGAACATCTCAGCGTAGGTGGTCGGCCCGCTGAAGGCGACGCCGCCGATGCTGACCGAGAGAGGACACGGCCGGCCGCCAGGCGAGAACTCCGCCTCACGGACGCGTCGGCGAATTGTCTCCGCCACCAGCCAGGACTGCGAAGGATCTGCGCCGGGAAGGAAAACCGCAAACTCCTCGCCGCCGATCCGGCCGACGATATCGGCGCCGCGTAGCTGGCCCTGGATTGTCTTGGCAATCAGCTTGAGCGCCTGGTCTCCGCAGTCGTGGCCGAGGCGGTCGTTGACGGATTTGAAATGGTCGGCATCGACGATCAGCAAGGCGCCGGCATTAACGACAGAATGGCTGCGGGCCTGTTCGAGATAGGCCTCGACGAGCATGGAAAACGCACCCCGGTTGAACACCGCCGTCAGGCTGTCGGTCGCCGCGACGACGGCCAGTGCCTTCTGCGCGATCGCCAGCTGGCGCATTTTCCACATCAGGAAAAAGAAGAACGAGCTGGCCAGGATAAGTGGCAGCAGCAGGTCGGTCAGCTGCGCCCGCCACAGCGCTTCCGGCGACAAATATGGGAAATTGAAGGAATCGACGAGGAATGCGGCTGCAATGCAGACCGCCGTGCCCGCAACGGTAACCGCCACGACCCTGCCCCAGCTCGTCGGGGACAAATCGATCTGCATGCTTTTGCTCCTGCTTCAGCCGGCTACCTTGAAGCAACAGCACAAACGAAGTCCTAAGACTTTGCTTTCAATTCGATCGCAGTCGAAGCGAACCAGCCGTCGAGATGGCGGCCAGATAAGAAGATCGGTCCTAAATCAGCTGCCTTCTGATGCTCATCCGCGTCACCGCGGTCACAAGAATGGCGCCGATCATGAAATAGATGGTCGCGACGATGTCGCCCTGATGGAAATAATAACCGGAGTTGAGAAGCGCCAAGACCACGGCGAAGAACGCCACAAGGCGCAAGGGTTCATTGGGCATGCGTGCCAATTCTCGCTGTTGCTGCTGAATGCTGCTGAAGCGGCCGCCCTCACGACCGTCCGCTCCATAAAATGTTTTGGCGCGTTTTGCAATCTCGGCAGATTGTCCTCTATCCACCGTCCGCTTCACCAGCCGCCCCAGGTTCAGGCGAAAGCCCTGCCCTCCTCGCTACGCTGGAACATCGTCAGGTCCAGTCCGAGGCTTGGCTTGCCCAGAATGGTCAGGATCGCATGTGCCTGGCCGCGGTGGTGGGTCTGGTGGTTGAAGAAGTGGTCGAGCGCCGGCGCCAGCCGCTGGGAGACGGTGCGCATATCCGAGACGGTCATGTAGGAGAAGCGGCCCGACAGCGCCTTGTCGCTCAGGCCGTCGACCCAGTCGATGATCCGTTTGTCCTCGGCCTCGCGCGCCAGCCGCAAGCCTGGCACGGCGCGGTGCAAGATCGTGTCGAGCCTTGCCGGCGCGTCGCCCTCGCCGGTGAAGCGTTTCATCCAGATACGGTCGGCTGCCAGGAGATGGTTGAGCGTTCCCATCATCGAACCGAAGAAGACGCCGACATTGCGGTCGAACTCTTCCTCGTCGAGATCGGCGGCGGCATCGTAGATGCGGCCGTTGGCCCATTGATTGTAGGCCGCAAACATCCTGAAATGCTGTTTCATTCTTCTCTCGACCTGCGGGACCCTGTTTCGCGCGGGTCTGTTTCGGCCATAGTTAGACTGCAAGGACGCTGCCGCCAATGACCATTCTGCTCTACGACCTTGTTGGACGCGACGCCGCTCGCCCATTCAGCCCACATTGCTGGAAGGCGGCGATGGCGCTGGCCCACAAGGGACTCGACACCGCCAGCGTGCCGACCCGTTTCCTCGAAGTGCCGAAGGTGGAAGGCGGCGTCTCGAAGCTCGTTCCGGTGATCCGCGACGGCGAGACGGTGGTCGCCGATTCCTTCGCCATCGCGCTCTATCTCGAGGAGACCTATCCCGAGCGGCCGACATTGTTTTCCGGCGACGGCGGTAAGGCGACGGCGCGCTTCATCGAACGCTGGTCGCAGCTGACCATCCATCCCTACGTCACCACCGCGGCGCTACTGGACCTGCATGCCATGCAGGACGAAGCGAACGCCGCCTATTTCCGGCAGAACCGCGAGCAGCGCTTCGGCAGGTGCCTGGAGGCGGTTTACGCCACCCGCGACGCCGGGCTCGCCGGCTTCCGCGCCTCGCTGGAGCCACTCCGCTCGATGCTCGGCTATCAGCCCTTCATTGGCGGCCCGTCGCCGCCATTTGCCGATTACATCGTTTTCGGCGCGCTGCAATGGGCGCGCATCGCCACGCCCTACCGGCTGCTCGACGACAGCGATGTCGTGGCTCAATGGTTCGAACGATGCCTCGATCTGCATGGCGGCCTCGGCCGCACGGTCGCGCCGGCAGCGATCGCCCCGCTCGCAAGTTGAGCTCGGCAGCTTCATCGGCAACGCCACATTCTGTTCTTGCTTTGTGCCGGCAGCTATGCTACTAATTTCGGTATGGTGCTGATTCGTACCGACGACCCGCCCGGCTTGCCGAGGCGGGTTTTGTTTGCCGATCAAGGTTCAACGGCGTAGATGACGGCAACGTCGCCCGGCCTCGGCTAAAGCGCGTCGCGTTCGACCGGCCTCATGTGACGCGCTTTAGGTTCTTGTTTTGATGCATGTCGTTACCGCAAAACCGCTGCACACCTTTGCGCGGCATGCACTTGTTTGTCGTTGCCGCAAAACCGCTGCACACTTTTGCGCGACATGCATTAGAATTCCCGCCCGGCGAAATGCGACAATGCGGGTAGACGAAGTGTCGCTTGAGGCGCCGCATCACTGCCCGGATCGAAGCAAACAAGACGAAAAACCGGCGAACCGGGCAACCACAACAGAGGCAGCGCGCCATGACCGCAAACCCAGAGTTCCCGGCCGATTTTCGCGCCGGGCTTGCCAAGCTCTTCCTGTGGCGGCGCGACGTCAGGCGGTTCAAGCCGACGCCGCTCCCGGAAGGGGCGCTGGAGCGGCTGCTCGAGCTTGCCAGCGCCGCGCCGTCCGTCGGGCTGAGCCAACCTTGGCGCTTCGTCATCGTCGAGAGCGAAACATGCCGCGCCGCCGTCAGGGCATGCTTCGAGCGCTGCAACGCGGAGGCACTCGCAAATTTTTGCGGTGAACGCGCCTCGCTGTATGGGCGCCTGAAACTTGCCGGCCTGAACGAGGCGCCCTGCCAGCTTGCGGTTTTCGCCGACCGCGCAACCGAGCAAGGGCATGGGCTTGGCCGCCAGACCATGCCAGCCACCATAGACTATTCCGCTGTCATGGCGGTCCACACGATGTGGCTGGCGGCGCGCGCCGAGGGAATAGGGATGGGCTGGGTCTCGATCCTCGACCCGGCCGAGATGGCGACGATCCTGGACGTGCCGCCGGAGTGGACACTGATCGGTTACTTCTGCATCGGCTACCCCAGCGAGAACCACAGCGTGCCGGAACTGGAACGGGAAGGCTGGGAAACGCGGCGGCCGTCTATCGTGACAAAGCGGTAGTGGAATGGCGGCGCTGCCTTCCTCCTTGCGGGGAAGAATGACTCCTCCCCTGCAGGGCTGTGGATATCATGGATGGTTCGCCGATCGTCAGCATTGCCAGCAAGACACCATGGCAAAGCCAGTCGTGAAGGCCTTGACCTGAGGAAGTGCATAGAATGTTTCGCTACGACATGCAGGCCGAGATCTGGATCTATCCGGGCAAGGGCGGCTGGCATTTCGTGACCCTGCCGCCGGAGCTTGGAGCCCGGATCAAGACGGCGATGGTGGGGATGGCAAGGCCCTGGGGCTCGCTTGGCGTGGAGGCCGTCATCGGCCAGACCAGATGGCGGACATCGCTGTTTCCAGACAAGAAATCCGGCAGCTTGCTCTTGCCGATCAAGACCGCGGTGCGGGTCCGCGAAGGCCTCGGGGCTGGCGACACGGCCAACCTGACGATCGAGATGCAGTTATGACGACGTTGGGTCAGGCTGACGACGACGCGCTATAAGGCGGCCAGTCGATCGGACCCAAGTGGGTACCGGTTGTCGGAAAATCCGATGCTCAACAAAAAGATGAGCGGCGGCATGGTTCGACTTGAAAGTCCGCCCCAGCGCAGAAATGCGCGCTGCGCCGGCCTCCCCTTGGCAAGGCGGCGGGCGGCTTGTATAGAGCCCGCCACCCTCAATTCCACTCTCCATCACAAGGACGACCCCATGGCGCTCGAACGCACCTTTTCAATGATCAAGCCGGACGCGACCCGTCGCAATCTCACCGGCGCTATCACCAAGATACTGGAAGATGCCGCCCTGCGCGTCGTCGCTTCGCGCCGGGTGTGGATGAGCCGCCGCGAGGCGGAAGGTTTCTATGCCGTGCACAAGGAACGTCCGTTCTTCGGCGAGCTGGTCGAATCCATGTCGTCGGGCCCGACAGTCGTGCAGGTACTGGAAGGCGAGAACGCCATTGCCAAGAACCGCGAAGTGATGGGCGCCACCAATCCGGCAAGCGCCGCCGAAGGCACTATCCGCAAGCTGCACGCACTGTCGATCGGCGAGAACTCCGTGCACGGTTCCGATGCGCCGGAAACCGCCGCGCAAGAGATCAAATACTGGTTCTCGGATACCGAGATCGTCGGCTAAGCCGGCATTCCGAACCCCATCAAAAGGCCGGCGCAACGCCGGCCTTTTTCGCTAAAGCGCGTCGCGTTCGATCGGTCTCATGCGATGCACTTCAGGTTCTTGTTTTGATGCATGCCGGTATCGCAAAACCGCTGCACGCTGCTGCGCGATATGCAGTAGCGGACATTTTCAGCTTCAGGCTCCTCGACGGGTCACCGGTCCGTTAAGCTCGGAGGGCGGATCAAACGCCGTCCCGACAATGAGGATTTTGGGGAGCCGACAAGGCCATGACCAGCGCCATTCCCGGCTTCTTCCAGGGCACCGAAATGCCAACCAGCGGCTGGTGGGAAGCGCTGTGGCCCGAGCCCGCCAGCGTCCTGGCGGCAGTAGGCATGAAGCCCGGCACGGACGTGGTCGATCTCTGCTGCGGCGACGGCTGGTTCACGCTGCCAATCGCCAGGGTCGCCCGTCATGTAATCGCTATCGACATCGATGCCGATCTGCTCGAAGTCGCAAGGCGGCGGTTGGCCGAAGGCGGCGCGGGCAATTGCGAGTTTGTGGCGGGCGACGCCTATGAGCTTGCCGGGCTGGTGCCTCAGACCGTCGACTTCGTTTTCATGGCCAACGCTTTCCATGGCGTTCCGGACCGGCCGCGCCTTGCCCGCGCCGTGCGGACGACGCTTGACCCTGCCGGTCGTTTTGCCATCGTCAACTGGCACCAGTATCCGCGCGAGCAAACCACGCTCTTGGGCGAGCGGCGCGGGCCAAAGACCGAGCTGAGGCTGTCACCCAAACAGACCATCGCGGCGGTGGAAGCGAGCGGGTTCAAGCTTGCCGAATTGGTTGATGTGCCGCCCTATCACTATGGCGCGGTATTCAAACAAGCGACAAATTGAGAATGCCGGGCGTATGCGACTTTGTCGCTAGGATGTGTGTCGCCCGCCGCCCCCTAGCGGCGGGTTCTGTCAGTCTATTTCGCCTGGCGTTCCTTCACGTTCGCATGTTCATTCGCCGCCTCCGTGTCGGTGGACGGGGTCTTGGTCTCTTCACCTGAAAACGGGCTGCCCTGCCCCGGTGCGAGATCGCCGCTATGGCCGGCCTTGTTGGTCTGGAACGGTTGGCTGTCCGCTTTGAGACCGTGGTCAAGAGCATTGACAAGATGGTCGTCCGCCTTGGCAAGGCCGGTAAAGGCAAGGAGCGATGCACCGGTGGCGGCAAGGATAAGCGTGTGCGTTTTCATGTCTGGACTCCTTTGAGTTAAGGCCAGAACGAGCCGCAGCCATTCTGGCGGCTTCAACGAAGGGACAAATGTCCCTTTTGCCTTACCCGCCATTTTATGTGGAACTAACGCGCCCTCTGCCCGGCCTCTTCCCGCTGAAACACATCGTGATCGACATGCGGCTGCCGCGCGGGCCAATCGGCGCGGACTAAGCGCTAGCTCGCGGCATTGAAGCGCAGGATGTCGCGGCCATCTCTGTCGGCGATGACAAGCTTGCCGGCGTCGACGTGGTAGGATGCTGCTTTGGCCAGCGCCTCGAACAGCGCCTTTTCCTCGGCCATGACCTGAGGCGCGCAGGCCTTAAAGGTCGAGCCGATGTCGCTGATAGCGATCGTCGAGCCGTTTATCCTGGCGGTGGCGAAATAGACGTTGCAAGGGCCGCTGCCGCCGGCCTTGCCGGCTTCGCTGATGCGGAATGTCGCCCGCGGCTCGGCAATCACGCCGACGCCGTCGATATATTCGACCAGCCAGCTTTGGCCGAACACGGAAGGTGCCGCCGGCTCGTCGCCCGGCGCCGCCATTTTCAGCATGATGGTCTGTGGCGCGTCGCTGAGCGGGTCGACCTGATGGCGCGTATCGGTGACGAATAGCAGCCGGTCATCGACGGTGATGCGCGCCTGCAGCGCGTAGGTCATATCAGGCCGGATCACCCGCGGGTCGAAGCTGATCTCGAACTTGATCGGCACCTGGCCGGCCGGCACCACCTTGCGCTCGCCGATGATTGCTGCCGGCGCGTCGGCCAGCGACACGTCGGCAAGCTGCACGGAAAGCACGGCATTGGGCGGCAGCGCGATGCGCTCGCGATACATCACCTCGCCCTTGAGGGTCTTTTCGGCAGCCACGGAACGATCCGGAACGGCAAGTATGCCAACGGCCAGCGGCACCAGTCCGAAGATGAAGAACTCGGCGATCCTGTCCAGCATGATCCTGCTCCCCTTCGGCAAAGGTTTCGCAGGATTGCGGTCAATGAATGGCCGGCGGCGTATGGGCATGGCTGTCCCGGGAATTTGTTTGGACGGCGGGGCGCTTCCAGCGGCCCGCCGCCTTGTCGTCGGCCTTCTTGGCCGCTCCGCAAACTCTGTTCAGTCCACGCTCGGCGACTGTCTCGGAAAAGCCCATGCCGCAGGATGAGCTCCAGTCGGGCGATCTCGGCCGCCGGTTTGACTATGCGGCGGCATTCACCGCCGGTTTGCTCGATCCTGACCGTGCCCCGCCTGACTCTGTCTCGGGGCCGAACGGGAAGGCTGCGATCAAGCGATATGCCGTCTACCGCAACAACGTCACGGTCAGCCTGATCGATGCGCTGGCCGCCAGCTTTCCAGCGACGCTGCGCATCACCGGCCCGGATTTCTTTCGCGCGATGGCGCGCTTTCACATCCGCGAAACGCCACCCACCTCGCCGCTTCTATTCGAATATGGCCGCGACTTTCCCGATTTCATCGAGCGCTACGAACACGCGCAGTCGATGCCGTGGCTGGCCGACGTGGCGCGCATCGAGCGGGCCTGGCTCGATGCCTATCATGCCGCCGACGCGGAGGCGCTGTCGGCTGAGGCACTGGCGTCGATCCCTCGCGAGAGGCTTGCCGACACCGTGCTGCGGCCGCATCCGGCGACGCGGATCGCGCGCTCCCGGTTCCCGGCAGTCACAGTCTTCGCGGCAAACCGGAACGACGCTCCTGTTGGGCCGATCCGGGCAACGGGCGCTGAAGATGCGCTGGTCACGCGGCCCGGCCTCGAGGTCTTCGTCCGCCACCTACCGCCCGGCGGCGCAGTATTTATCTCGCATCTGGTCGCGGGCGAGTCGCTCGGTGCAGCGGCCGCGGCAGCGTTTGCGGAGAGTGCCGAATTCGAGCTTTCCGCCAACATTGCCGGTGTGCTGGAAGCGGGAGCCTTCACGACGGCACATCAGGAAAGGTGAGCACGATGAGCCATAGGCAGAACGCGAGCACCGAACCGCGAGGGTTCGCCGCTCTCGTCGAAAGGCTGAATGCCGCCCTGCGCACGATCGCGACGCCATCGCTGACGCAGCTTGTCCTGCGCTGCGCGCTCGCTGTCCCGTTCTGGCGGTCCGGCGTCAACATGGGACGGTTTTCTACAGTTGAACGATGTCGCAGTGCTGCTTTTCAGCTCGGAACTCAAATTGCATCTGCCGGGCGGTCCTTATGATTTTCCGGCACCCGCGCTGGTGGCGTTCGCTTCAGGGTCAGCGGAGATCGTGTTGCCAGTTCTCCTTGTTTTCGGCCTGGCGACGCGACTGGCGGCGTTCGGGTTGCTGCTGATGACGCTGGTCATCGAGCTCACCGTGCCGGACGGCTCGCCGCTGCACATTACCTGGGCGGCGATGGCGCTTGGCATCATGGCCTGGGGACCCGGCCGGATTTCGCTCGATCATCTGATCGGCACTGACAAAGGTTGAGGGCTCGCGGAAGCCTGGTCAGTCTCGCTTCCAGCGGCTCGCCGCCTTGTCGTCGGCCTCCTTGGCGTCGACCCAGCCGCCTTCGGAACCGTCGCTATGGTGTTCCTTTTTCCAGAACGGCGCCCGTGATTTCAAATAATCCATCAGGAAATTCGCGGCCTCGAACGCCGCCTGCCGGTGGGCGGAAGCGGACACCACCAGCACGATGTTTTCGCCCGGCGCGATCTTGCCGTGGCGATGGATGACGGTGAGCCCCTGCAGCGGCCAGCGCTCGATTGCCTCGCCGGCGATGCGGGATATCTCGGCTTCAGCCATTCCGGGATAATGTTCGAGCTCGAGCGCGGAGAGCCTGCCTTGCTCGTCGCGGCAAAGGCCGGAGAAGGTCACCACAGCGCCGATGTCGTTGCGACCCCTGGTCAGCCTGGCGATCTCGGCGGCGACGTCGAAATCCTCCGCCTGGATGCGCACGACAGGCACCACCGCGGACATGGTTCAGCCACCGGTCATCGGCGGGAACAGCGCGATCTCGCGCGCGCCGGCGATCTTTTCGCGGTGCTCGACATGTTCCTGGTTGATGGCGACGCGGATCACGTCAGGATATTGCAGCGCGTGCTCGTATTCCTCGCCGCGCGATTTCAGCCAGCGCAACAGGTCGGCGACCGTTTCGATGCCGGCCGGCAACTCGACGTCTTCTTCCGGTCTGCCGATCCGCTCGCGCACCCAGGCGAAATAAATGAGCTTCGTCGACATGCTACTCGTCCATGATGTGCTTGAGGCCGGCGCGGAAATAGTCGTAGCCAGTGTAAAGCGTCACCAGGGCGGCGATCCACAGCAGCACCAGCCCGGTCTGGGTGGTCAGCGGAAAGAGCTTGTCGCCGGCCGGGCCCGCAAGCAGGAAGGCGATGGCGATCATCTGGATGGTGGTCTTCCATTTGGCGAGCTGCGTCACCGGCACCGAGACCTTCAAAGCCGCCAGATATTCGCGCAGGCCCGAGACCAGGATCTCGCGGCACAGGATGATGATCGCCGCCCACAGCGACCAGCCGGCGATGCCGGCATGGCGGTCGGTGTCGGCGGCAAGCAGCAGCAGGCAAGTGGCGACCAGCAGCTTGTCGGCGATCGGGTCGAGCATCTTGCCGATGTTGGAGGTCTGCTGCCAGGCGCGCGCCAGATAGCCGTCGAAGTAATCGGTGATCGAGGCGAGCAGGAAAATGATGAGCGCCGACCAGCGCGCGAAGTCGCTCGATTTCAGATGCCCCTCCAGGAAGAAGCATAGCACCACCAGCGGCACCGCCAGGATGCGGGCGTAAGTGAGCATGTTGGGCAGGTTGAACGCGCGCTGGGACATGTTTTGGGAACTCTTTCTGCCTGCTTAGTCAAATCAGAAGCGAATGTGGGGGGTCAACAGGCCAGAATCGATTAGCCAGCCGAAATATCGGCAATAAGTCTTAGCTCTCGTGAAAATGATTGTAGACCAATTTCGCCACCTGTTCGGAAATGCCGTCGACCTTGACCAAGTCCTCGACTGCGGCACGGCTGACCGCCTTGGCCGTACCGAAATGCATCAGCAGCGCGCGCTTGCGGCCCGGGCCGATGCCGCTGATCTCGTCGAGCGGGCTCTTGACCATCTCCTTCTTGCGGCGGGCGCGGTGCGAACCGATGGCGAACCGATGGACCTCGTCGCGCAGCCGCTGGACGAAATAGAGCACCGGATCGCGAACGGGCAGCGAGAATGGGGCCCTGCCCTTGACGAAGAAGCGTTCGCGGCCAGCATCGCGGTCCTGACCCTTGGCGATACCGATGGCGACAACGCGATCCTCGATGCCGAGATCGGCCAGGATCTTGCGCACCGCCGTCATCTGGCCCTGGCCGCCGTCGATGAGGATGACGTCGGGCCAGGCGGGGAAGCCGCCCGCGTCCTCGATATCGTCGCCCGGTTCGGTAGGGCTCGCCTCGCCCGCGCCCTCGGTTTGCCGGGCATCGCCATGTTCCTTCAACAGCCGCGAGAAGCGCCTCTGCATCACCTCGCGCATCATGCCGAAATCGTCGCCCGGCGTGATCTCGGTCGAGCGGATGTTGAACTTTCGATACTGGTTCTTCACAAAACCTTCCGGCCCGGCGACGACCATGGCGCCGACGGCGTTGGTGCCCATGATGTGCGAGTTGTCATAGACCTCGATGCGCACCGGCGGCTTTTCCAGGCCGAAGGTCTCGGCAAAGCCAGTGAGCAGCCGCGCCTGAGTCGAGGTTTCGGCCAGCCGCCGGCCGAGCGCCTCGCGCGCATTCTGCAGCGCATTGTCGGTCAGATCCTTTTTCTCGCCGCGCTGCGGCACCGAGATCGACACCTTGCGGCCGGCGCGGGTGGAGAGCGCCTCCGCCAGCAATTCCTGGTCCTCGACGCCATGCGACAACAGGATGGTGCGCGGCGTCGGCTTGTCGTCGTAGAACTGCGCCAGGAATGATCCCAGTACCTCGCAGGCTTCGAGCGCCGGATCGGCCTTGGGAAAATAGGCGCGGTTGCCCCAGTTCTGGCCGGTGCGGAAAAAGAACACCTGGATGCAGACCTGGCCGCCCTCCTGATGGATGGCGAAGACATCGGCCTCGTCGACGGTCTGCGGATTGATGCCTTGATGGCTCTGCACATGCGACAGCGCCGCCAGCCGGTCGCGATAGATGGCGGCGCGTTCGAAATCGAGGTTCTCCGAAGCCTGCTGCATGGCGGCGGAGATCTCCGTCTTCACCTTCTGGCTGCGGCCGGAAAGGAAATCCTTCGCCTCGGCGACAAGCCTTGCATAATCGCCATGCGAGATTTCGCCGGTGCATGGGCCGGCGCAGCGCTTGATCTGGAACAAAAGGCAAGGCCGGGTGCGGTTCTCGTAGAAGGAGTCGGTGCAGCTCCTGAGCAGGAAGGCGCGCTGCAGCGAGTTGATGGTACGGCCGACGGCGCCGGCCGAGGCGAACGGGCCGAAATAGTCTCCCTTGCGTGAGCGCGCGCCGCGATGCTTGTAGATACCGGGCGAGACATGATCGCCGGTCAACAGGATATAGGGGAACGACTTGTCGTCGCGCATCAGCACGTTGAAGCGTGGCCGCAAGCGCTTGATGAGGTTGGCTTCAAGCAGCAGCGCTTCGATCTCGGTGCGGGTGACGACGAACTCCATCGTCGACGTCTCGCGCACCATGCGGCCGATGCGGCTGGTGTGGAACCGGCCTTGCGCGTAGCTGGTGACCCGCTTCTTCAGGCTGCGTGCCTTGCCGACATAGAGCACGTCGCCGTTGGCATTCATCATGCGGTAGACGCCGGGCGCATTGGGCAGCCGCTTGACCAGCGTCTGGATCACCTCGGCGCCGACCATGCCGTCGGCGTCGCCGGCATGCGGGGTCCAGTCGATGGCGGTGAAGGTGACGTCCGGACCGCCGGCCGCAGGCTCGACGACCTCTTCGGCCGCCTCGTCCTCGAGGTCGATTTCGGGCGGCAGGTCGTCGGCGCCACCGCGCGTTTTTTGTTTCTGGTCCATGGGGCTCATTCCGCCATGCCTGTCACATCGGGCGTCTGCCATGCAAGGTGCTGGCCGCCGTCAAGCGCAATCATCTGGCCGGTGACCGAGCGTGCCGCCCACAGATAACGGATGGTGGCACCGAATTCCGGCAATTCCGGGCCGCGTTTCAGGATCAGCCCGGCAATCTGGGCATCGAAATCGCTGTCGTGCTGGCGCGTGTTCTTCAAGGTCGGGCCAGGACCAATAGCGTTGACGCGGATGCGGGGACCGAGCGCCTGCGCCATCATCTCGGTCGACGCCCACAATGTCGACTTCGACAGCGCATAGGAAAAATAACGCGGCGTCGGGCGCCAGACGCGCTGGTCGATCATGTTGACGATCAGCCCCTCACTGTTCTGCGGCAAGGCCCGGGCGAAAGTCTGCGCCAACAGCGCCGGCGCCTTGACATGCACGGCGAAATGGCGATCCCAGGCCGGCCAGTCGAAATCCTCAACACTGTCGTGCTCGAACAGCGAGGCGTTGTTGACCAGCAGCGACACCGGCCCGAGCGCCGCCGCCGCGCGGCCGACTAGGTCGCCGACCGCCTTCATGTCGGTCAGGTCGGCAGCAACCACTGCGGCCCGGCCATGTCGACCAAAATGACCACTGTTGATTTCGGCCGCCAGTGCCTCCGCCTCGGCCAGCGAGCGATTGCAGTGAATGGCGACGGCAAAACCATGCACGGCAAGGTCCTCGACGATCGCCCTGCCGATCCGCTTCGCCCCGCCCGTCACCAGTGCCGTCGCGGCGACCTTGCTCATCTGTCAATCCTTAATCCGATGCCGATTCCGACCTGCCGGGATCGTGCCGGCAAATTATGGCCCGCCAGAGCGTTAAATCCCATTTCCACCTGGGGCAGGATTGTGGCAAAGTGGCTTGTGGGCGTTCTGGCTCGACCGGAATTCGTACCAGCCCGCCCGCAATATAAGGCGCTGAAGCCCTTACACCAAGCCGTGTGCAGTGCAGCACGGCGAGCCTGCTGACATTGGCTGTTGCGAAGATGCAACGTCAAGGTTCTGCCTCATTCGTGCCAGGGAATGACCCAAGTTCAGGTTCGCTTCAGCCGCATTTCGACACGACATTTGGAACCGTTGAACGCCGGATCCGTTTCACCCCCCGGACGGGTTGAGGGCGCTCATAAACAACAAGCCTGTGTCCTGTGGCTTAAGGAGTAAAGAACAATGCAAGCCAATCTTAAATTTGCGCGACCGCTCGCGGTGGCGTTTGGGCTGTTCGCCCTCGGCGGAACCGCCTATGCCGCGGACGTGGTTCAGGAAGAGCCGCCGGCACCTGCCCCGATTGCAGAACTTCCGGTCGCATCCTGGGCCGGTCCCTATGCCGGTGTGAGCGTCGGCTACGGCTTCGCTGGCCACGCCAAAGCCAAAGACATTGGCGTCGACGTCGACACCAAGGGTTTCGTCGGCGGCGTCTTCGGCGGCTATAATTGGCAGCAGGAGAACTTCGTCTACGGTGCCGAAGCCGATATCGGCTACAACGGCGTCAAGGGCGACGATGCCGGCATCGAGGCCAAGGGTGGCTTCGAGGGCTCGCTGCGTGCCCGCCTCGGCTATGCCGTCAGCCCGGACATCCTGCTCTACGGCACCGCCGGTGGCGCGCTGAAGAACCAGAAGATTGAAGCTGCCGGCGTAAGCGACACCAACACGCAGTTCGGCTGGACAGCCGGCGTCGGTACCGACATCAAGATCACCGACAATGTGTTCGGCCGTGTCGAGTATCGTTACACGGACTTCGGCAGGAAGGACTTCGACGGTATCGGCAAGGTCAAGTCGACCGACAATCGCGTCACTTTCGGCGTCGGTATGAAGTTCTGAGTCGTCCAAGCCACGACACGAAAAAGCCGGGCCTCGCGCCCGGCTTTTTTTGGCACCGGTTGAGGCCGCCCGCCCTCAAGCCGGAATGGCGGGCTTCAGCTCCGGGAATTTCTCGTCGAAGCGTGCCGCCCAGCGCGTCAGCCGGCCGCGGCCCTTTTCCCATTTTCCGGCGAAGCGCAGCGAGAGATAGCCAAGGCAGGCGCGCAATGCGATCTGGCCGAGGGTGATTTTCTTCGGCAGCTTCGGCGGGTTGGCGTTGAGCAGATCGAGCGCGGCTGAAATCTTCGTCCACTGGCGCTCCAGCCAAGGCTGGTAGACCATCTCTTCCGGCCGCGTGCGCCGCTCATAGACCATCGACAGCGCACAGTCGCAGATACCGTCGGCCAATGCCTCCAGCACCTCCGCCTCAAGGCGCCTGTCGGGATTGCGCGGAAACAATGCGTTCTTCGACATCCGGTTGAGATGCTGGGTGATGGCGCGGCTGTCGTGGACCGAGCGGCCGTCATCGAGCACCAGCACCGGGATCTTGCCGAGCGGATTGGCGCCGATCAATTCGGCCGGCCTTTCTTCGGTCTTTATCGGCACGAGATCGACCGCGATGCCAGCATAGAGTGCTGCCATGCGTACCTTGGAACTGTAGGGGGAAGTAGACGCGTAGAGCAGTCTGGGCATTGTCGATTCCTGTTTGCCGGCTACAGCTCCATATGCCCCGTTGGACGCGCAAAAGGACGCCGTAGCATTGTGACTTCGCGCATGACCCTCACCGAAAATCGATTCCGACAGGGGCTCGTGCGTGAGCACTGTTGACCGATCATGCAGGGTTCATCAACGGCCAGAGGCGGAAAACCGCGCCGCCAGCGTACAACCATTGTCTCGACGTCAATCGCGATGCGATAAGCCGCAGTGCGGCGGCAGACGCGAGCGGGTCGGACAATCCAAATCCGATTAGCTACCAACTCGGCCTTGCACCGAAGGTTAGCCTTTGGCAGTCACGAAAATCCCACCGGACTTCGCCGCATGGCGAAGCCCTGGGAGCTGCGAAAAGACGTCTTCCTCCCGCCTCTTTTCTCGTTCTGCCCGACCGTCAACCAAGAAGCGAGGCGCCTGTCCGGCATCCCGCCCTGACTGTCTTGAGTATTGTCCCCGACGGTAGCAGGGCGGCGACTACTTCTTGGCCTTCGCCTTTGCGGGCGCTGCCTTCGGCTTGGCCGCGGGCGCTGCTTTCTTCACTGCCGCAGAAGATTTCGCAGCGGCGGCCTTGGCCGGTGCTGCCTTCTTCGCAGCTGGCTTCGCCGCGGCCTTTGCAGCCGGCTTCTTGGCCGGTGCCGCCTTCTTTGCGGGTGCAGCCTTGGCCGGTGCTGCCTTTGCCTTGGCAGGCGCTGCTTTCTTCACGGCCGGTTTTGCCGCGGCCTTGGCGGCCGGCTTTTTGGCCGGCGCTGCTTTTGCCTTAGGCGCGGCGGCCTTCGCTTTGGCAGCGGGTGCCGCTTTCTTCACAGCAGTTGCGGCCTTTGCCGCGGCTGCTTTTGCTGGTGCTTTCTTTGCCGGTGCCTTGGATGCCGGCGCCTTGGATGACTGCTTAGCCATATCATGCCCCTTCCGTTGTGCCGACGGCCGTTATTGACCCGGCGCGCATTGCATATCTGACTCGCGGCTTGCTAGCCAGCGAAGCATTAGAATGATTTTTGCAGCTTAAGTTTCGGTTACGGCGAGCGCACGACCATTTTACCCGCGCAAAAACCGGCTGCGAATCTTTGTCTCCCGCAGTGAAGTTCTGCGACAGAAATTCTGGCCGCTCTATCTCGACCGGTCTTCTCGTCAAGCTCAGGACCTTTTCGACCAGCTTTGCGCTTCAACGTCCGACGCTCAGCGCGAACATTGTCCAGAACGAAGGCGGTCACCCGCCTCGTCTTGTTCGAAAAGATAAACTACAGGTAAGTAGGAAGCAACGCGACGAGCGCGCCGCTGCACTATCTTGCACGACGCGATGAAAGTAAGCAGACAGATCACATTTCTGAAGGACAGGATATCGTTCGATAGATCCGGTCGAGCCGACCGCGTGATCGAAAGCGCTTGGCCGTTCAGGCGCCGGGCGGCTCACGGCTCATCTGCAGCCGGCGCGAAGGCTCGGCCCTGTGGAGATGGACGGCGAAGGTATCCCATGGCGGCATGACGGAAATCTGTGCCAGGATGCGCCCCGCTTCACCGCGATGATAGCCGCCGTGCAGTACGACGTGGGTCAGCATTTCCTGTCGCGACATCAATACCTTATCCCCGTCGGTGAACACGAAGGCGAGGGGCTCGGACAGCTGCCGCGACGAAACGGTTTCGAGATAATCGGGATACCAGCGATCGGTCGCTGCGACCGCGGCGCGAAGTTCGTCGAACGCCGGCGTGTCCTCAGTGGTGGCGGCGGAGTAGCCATGGCTTGCGTCAACCAGGTGCGCCGAGAATATCCGCGACACCACATGGCTGTGATCGACGAGCCGTATCACGGCCTGCCGTTCCTTGCCGTGAACATGCGGGTCGAGACTCGCGAGCTTTTCCAGCAGTTCGTCATGGCCCAGGCCTGATAGGCAAACAGGCTGCGAAGCAGAGCGAGCGCACTCATGGTCGGTGTCCTTTTCCGGAAATGCGAGTATGTTGTTTATATTTTCAGGAGAATGAGAGGGCGTGTCTACTCGCATTGCAAAACCGCATACGCGCATGCGCAAGCAGCCGCGCCAGGCGCGTTCCAGGGCAACCGTCGAGGCGATCATCGAGGCAGCGGCTCATGTTCTGAGCGGGCTGGGCTGGGCCGGCTTCACCACCAACAAAGTGGCCGAGACAGCAGGTGTAAGCATCGGCACGCTCTACCAGTATTTTCCCGACAAGCTCTCCCTGCTCGCAGCCGTCCGGCGCCGTCACTTCGATCATGTGCTGTCGGTCATTCGCGATTCGGCGGAAGACCAAAAGCCGCTCAGGACATTCGCGCAGGAGCTGGTGCGCGGCATGATCGCGGCACACAGCATTCACCCGACACTACACCAAGTGCTGCTCGACGAGGCGCCTGGCGATCGTGGCTCCAGGGCCGCCCATGCTTCGTTCCAGGCACAATACCTCAATCACTATGCGACTGCTGTCGCCAGTTATCGCAAGCCAAGGAAAGGCGCCGACATGGAGACCGTGGCGCGGGTGCTGTCGTCAGCGATCGAAGGTGTGATCCACAACGCGGCACGCCGGAACATGCTCGCCGCGCCGGAGCTGCAAAAGCAACTCGTCGAACTGATCTGCGCCTATCTATCGGGAGCGGGCCGTACCGGTCGATAGCGCATGGCACGGCGGAAGTCGGGATTTCTGTGTGTCGTTCAAACCCGGCTTGTGAGGTGCGGCAAGGACGATGCCAACAATGCCGCACCTGATGCGGCCAAGAGTGTGAGGACGATCTTTCGAAAAGTCGCCTCGCTAACGCCGATGTAGAGTCTCGCGCCAAGGAGTGTCGGTATCAACATCGCCGGCGCGACGACGGCAAACATCGGCAGCATTTCGAGCTTGATCTTTCCGGCCGCAAGATAGGCGGCCATCGTCATGGAGAGGGTCACAAGGTTGAAATTCTGGATGACAATACGCTGCCTGTCCTTTTCCCATTGGCGCAGCACGCACCACAGCGTTGGAACCGGGCCGGTGAAGCCGCCAAGTCCACCCATGATGCCACCGACCAGACCTATTGCACCGTCTGCAACAAGACCCCCGACCGTGATGGGAGGGAGGCGACGCGCAAAGAGCATCAAGGGACACCAAACGACCAGCAGCGCGCCGAAGACCAGCTTGAACAACTGCACATCCAGCAAGGGCAGGATGGCGACACCGACCGGAATCCCTATGGTCCCGCCGATCAGGAAGGGCAGCAGAAGCCTGAGGTCGAAACCCCGGCGGACGGTGACGGCAGCGATGATCTGACCGGTGAGCGCCCCAAAGACCGCCATGGCAGCAGCCAGTTGGGGTTCCACGGTCCAAACCCAAATCGACATGGCAACCAGGCTGAAAGCGAACCCGGAAAGCCCCTGGACGAAGCCAGCAACGACCGCGCCGAGAGCAACAGTATAAACAAGCAAATTCATGTGGTGCTGTTTCCCCGCAAACTCGTGACAGCAGATCGCGCTTCCCGCGAATGCTGCGCCGCATGGAAACGGTGACGGTCGATCAGGTGGCCGGTGCTAAAAAGTCGGAATCAGCGAGTGCGCGATCAGCGCAGGACGCGGCAGCGGCCGTTGTAGACCATCCAGCGGTCGAAGCCCGACACGCAGAATTCGACATTGTCGCCGATCGAGGCAAAACCCTGGCCTTCCTCGATCAAGTACCAGATGGTGCGGGCGCGACCGTCGGAGAGGCTGACGGTCGCGCCGCAATAACGGCGACCGATCGGCCAGATGTCGTCGGCCGGCAGATAGCGATGCTGGTGGATGCGCTGGAAGTCGACGATCTGCACATCCGGCAGATGCGGCACGTGATGCACCTGATAGGAGAAGCGGTCGGTGATTTTGTTCAGCACCCAGGCCTCGCCGCACACGCCGCTGTCCTCGTCAGTATAGATTGCAAGGTCGGCGGCCTGCACCGCCTGAGTAACGCCGAGAGGCGCAGCCAGCGGCGTGCAAAAGGCAAGCAGTGCGGCAAGGGCGGATTGGGCGAAGCGAGTCATGGCAGCCTCTCAAGGTCGACTGCGCGCACTGTGCGGATTCGCTGGCGCGCGGTCAAGCGGTTGTAGCGACGATGGTTGTGGTGACGCGGTTGCACTGAGGGAACGGCAACGACCGCATCTCAAACTACTCTCCCGCCAGCCAGTCCAGCGTCCAATGCGATGGCTGCTCGACAGCAAGCAGCCGGTGCAGCGCCAGCAGCAGCGTCCGCAACTCGCCCTCCAGGGTGAAGGGCGGATTGACCACCACCATGCCGCAGCCATCGAGGCTCGGCTCGACGGAGGCCGGCCTGATCTCAAAACCGATGTCGAGCAGCCTGGGAACGCCCGTCTGCTTCAGCGCCTTGCGGAAGGCGGCGACCGCCTTGCGGTCCTTGAGCGGATACCAGAGCCCGTAAATCCCTCCTGGCCAGCGCCGATGGGCTCTTTGCAGCCCGTCGACCAAGCGACCGAACTCGCCCTCTTCCTCGAAAGGCGGATCGATGAGGACGAGGCCGCGCTTCTCCTTTGGCGGCAGATGCGCGCCGAGCGCCAGCCAGCCGTCGAGCTCGATCACCCGGGTCTGGAAGTCGCCGTCGAACAGCGACTTCAGCCTGGCGGCATCCTTGGGATGCAGCTCGACCGCCGACAGCCGGTCCTGCTTGCGCATCAGGTGCCGAGCGATCAGCGGCGAACCCGGGTATTTTTTCACGCCGCCGTCCGGATTGAGCGAGCGGACGGCTTCAAGATACGGCGCCAGCAGTGCTGCCGCCGGCGCATCGAGGGCCGCATCGACCAGCCGGCCGATGCCGCCTTGCCATTCGCCGGTCTTTTGCGCTTCGGTCGAGGACAGATCGTAACGGCCGATCCCGGCATGGGTGTCGATGACCCGAAACGCCTTGTCCTTCTGCTTCAGATATTCGATCAGCCGGCTGAGCACGACATGCTTAACGACGTCGGCGAAGTTTCCGGCATGGTAGGCGTGGCGATAGTTCAATTGGAACCCCTGCCCCAGCGAGGCGGCGGCGGCTGCGAGTTCGGATTTTCCGGCCGGCGGCCGCCGAAACGGAATGCCAGCACCAGCCCGGCCAGGCCGGCCGCCATCAGGGAAAAACCGACCGGTCGCGCCCGGCGGTCGACCTCGCCGGCAGCCGAGCGCAGGACGAGATCGACGGCCCGCATCGGAATGCCCTCGGCGTCGCCTGGACCAACGGTGAAAATGTAGGGGCCGGCGGTAACCGTCGGGATCAGGCCGGCCTCGTCGCGAAAGATCCTGTCCGGCAGTTGCGGACTGACCTGCCGAGGATTGTCGGAATGGTTGAACTGCAGCGTCGAGGCAAGCACCGTCCTGCCGCCGGTGGCGACAGTGAGGGTCAACACGGTGCGCTGCTGCGAGACAATACGCTCGGCTCTTGCCGTTAGGTCGACCAGCACGCGTAGCGGCCCGTCGCGTGCGCTAAGGGCCACCGTCACTGGCTTGAACCGGCCCTGGTCGTAAACCCTCCAGGTGCCGATCTCACGGCCGGAGAAATTGGTCATCGCCCAGGGATAGACGACGCCGATGCCGGTACCGATGAGCAGTATCAGGGCGAACAGAGAACGCATGAGGTCAAGACCCGGTATTCGGCGCGCTGGTGCCGTCGCGGGCGCGCTCCATTTCGTCCAGGAGCATGTCAAGGCCGAGATCAAACGTCCGGTCGAATTCGGCGGTACCGAAATAACGCCCGGCCGCAGCTACTTTTGGAAAATCCTGCGCCAGTTGCTCATCGCTGACGGTGGTCACGGCCGAAGGCCCCTTTGCATAGCCGGCAGTCTCGTCGAGGATGGCACCCATCAGATAATAGCCGGTGGTACGGAACAGCCGCGCACCAAGTTCCGGTCCGAAGCCGCCGGCCTCGAACAGGCCGAGGACGCCGTTCAGCCACGCAAGGCAGGTCGGCGAGTTCATCCGGTAGGTGACGAAGAAGCTGGCGAAAGCCGGGTGCTCACGCGCGACGCGGCGGAAATCCTGCACGGCGATGCGCAACCTTTGTCGCCAAGGTAGGTCCGTGTCGGGCATTTCGAGGGAGCCGATCAGCCGGTCCACCAAGGCTTCGAAGAGATGCGCCACCGAAGGAAAGTGGTGATAGATGCTCATCGCCTCGCAGCCGAGTGCAGTCGCCAGCTTGCGCATCGAAAAACCGGCGAGGCCCTCGCTCTCGATCACCTTCAAAGCGGCAGCCTCGATCATCTCGCGAGACAGTCGGCCGCGCGGTCGCTTTTTTTTGATCGATGTGTCCATGGTGCCGCTTGACAACTTACGCTGTAAGGTTCATTTTCGACATTACCTTACATCGTAAGGCTAACAAATGCCAGAGGAGAATGCCATGTCTGTCTGTCGTACTCTTTCATCAAAGCACTCTTCCATCCGCCGTGTCTGCCTGCTCGCCGCCGCCTGTGTGCTGACCCTGGCTGCAGCCCCTTCTTATGCCGATGAGTATGACGCAACCGTCAAGGACATCCAGTCGACCATGGGCGGGGTGCCCGGTTTCGTAAAGCAGTTCCCGAAAGCCGGTCTGCCCGGTGCATGGGCCGAGGTCAAGGCCATCCAGCTCAGCGACAAGACGGCGCTGCCGCCGAAGGTCAAATCGCTGATCTCGCTGGCGGTGGCGGCGCAAATCCCGTGCAACTACTGCATCTGGTCGGACACGCAGGACGCCAAGCGCGCCGGCGCCACCGACGAGGAGATCCAGGAGGCGGTCGCCGTTTCAGCGCTGACCCGCCATTGGAGCACCATCTTCAACGGCATGCAGGTCGATTTCGATACGTTCAGGAAGGAGATGGGCGGGCAGTAATGCTTTCGTTATTAGGGCGGGATCCGTTCAAACTGAATTGGCCCTCCCGCTCTGACTGTTTGTGTGATCCGCCAGCACCTCATTGATGACCCGCCACGATTTTTCCGCCTCGCGCTGATTGCCGTCATGTCCCGAAGCGACGATCAGCGCCTTCCACAACGCCCAGCCCCGAGCGCGCGCCCAGCTGTGCTCGTCAAGGGCAATGGCGTCGCGGAACGCCTGGCGGCTCTCGCCGTAAAATTCCGTCCACGCGATCACCAGGTCACAGGCAGGATCGCCGATAGCCGAACTACCGAAATCGACCACCGCGCACAGCTTGCCATCTTCGACGAGCAGATTGCCCGAGGCGACGTCGCCATGGACCCAGACCGGCGGCCCTTGCTATCGCGAGGCAAGGGCCGTCGCCCACACGGCCTCGGCTGCGGCCTTGTCGATGCCGCCGCCGAGCGCCGAGAGCGCGGCTCGGGTCTCGGCGTGGTAGACCGAAAGCCGGCCAGCGCGGTGGAAATTATGCCGCCCTGCCGGCGGCCCATCGGCAGCGTCGATCCGGTAGAGCGCAACCAGAAAGCCGGCCAGCGAACGGGCGAACTCAGTAAGATCGGCAATCAGTCCACCAGCCGCCGGTCTGCCGCCAAGCCAGCGATAGACGGACCAAGGCCATGGATAGCCTTCCCCGGGCGCGCCTTTGGCCAGCGGCACGGGTATGGGCAGAGGCAGGTGAGGCGCCAGGCGGGGCAGCCAGCGATGCTCCTTCTCGACCTGGGCGACATAGGCGGCAGCGCTCGGCAGCCGCACCGACATGCGATCGCCCAGTCGGAACGTGCGGTTGTCCCAGCCGCCAGGCTCGACCGGCTCTACCGGCAGGTCCGCCCATTTGGGGAACTGCGCGGCAATCAGCCGGCGAACAAGTGCGGCATCTATCGGCATGCCTGGTGTTCGTTCATCGGGCGGCATCGGGCTTGCTCAGGTCTTTTGAATAGCCGGCAGTCCATCTTTTTGGCGTCGCATTCTTGCGGCGCCAGTGATTCCACTAGGCGGCAAATTCCCTAAGCCTTGCGTTCCCAGCGCCGGTCGGGCGTTTGCTGCCAGTAGGTCACGGTGTGGCCCGCCTCCTTCATTGTCTTCCAGTGCGTGCGTGCCGCCTCTAGCTGGGCTGCATCGTGACCGTCGAACAGGAACACGGCGCGCTGGTAGCCGCCAAGCTCCGGCGGCACCGCCCCATCGACCAGGAAGCGTATCTGCGCCTGGTTCGGATTGTCAGGGCCGACGGTCAGAAGCACCGGCTGCTCGGCGGGACGGGCTTCGCGGTCCGTTGCGTGGGCCAGGAATGAATCGTCCCGGAAAGTCCACAGATGCTGGTCCAGCGCGTCGCGCCGTTCCTCGGTGCCGGTCTGCACCACGGCGCGCCAGCCGCGATCGATACTGCGCTCCAGGAGGCCGGGCAGCGCATCCTCCAGCGTCGATTCGGTCAGGTGATAAAACAGAATCTCGGCCATGCGTTCAGTCTACATTTTCGGAATCCCGCCCCAGCCGCTCATTGCTCATAATGATCGCGCAGCAGCCGGTCGAGCAGCCTGACGCCGAAGCCGGAAGCCCATGACTGGTTGATCTCGTTGGAGGGAGCGCCCATAGCGGTGCCGGCAATGTCGAGATGCGCCCAAGGCGTGTCCTTGACGAAACGCTGCAGGAACTGTGCGGCGATGATGGCGCCGCCGTGGCGGCCGCCGATGTTCTTCATGTCGGCATTCTTGGAATCGATCAGCTTGTCGTATTCGGCACCGAGCGGCATGCGCCACACCCGCTCCTGCGTCGCCTGTCCGGCCGCCGTCAGCCGGTCCGCCAACTCGTCATTGTTGGAAAACAGGCCGGCATAATGCTGGCCGAGCGCGACCATGATGGCGCCGGTCAGCGTCGCCAGATTGATCATGAATTTCGGCTGGAAGCGGTCGTTGCAATACCACAGCGCATCGGCCAGCACCAGGCGGCCCTCGGCGTCGGTATTGAGCACTTCGATGGTCTGGCCCGACATCGAGGTGACGATGTCGCCCGGTCGCTGAGCGTGGCCGTCGACGGCGTTTTCGACCAGCCCGACAATGCCGACGACATTGACCTTCGCCTTGCGCGCGGCTAGCGCGTGCATCAGCCCGGTGACGGCAGCAGCGCCGCCCATATCCCCCTTCATGTCCTCCATGCCCGAGGCCGGCTTGATCGAATTGCCGCCGGTATCGAAGGTGACGCCCTTGCCGACGAAGGCGACTGGGCTTTCCTTGGCCTTGCCGCCGTCCCACCGCATGACCGCGATGCGGGCGCCACGCGGCGAGCCCTGCGCTACGCCCAGCAGCGAACCCATGCCGAGCTTCTTCATCTCCTTCTCGGCCAGGATCTCGACCGTGACGCCGAGCGCCTCCAGTTCGGCGATGCGGGTGGCGAATTCCACCGGCCCCAGAACATTGGCCGGTTCATTGACCAAATCGCGCGCCAGCAAGACACCGTCGATCACCGCCGCTTCATCGGCGAAGGCCTTCTTTGCAGCTGCCGGATCGGCGGTGTGAATAGTTACCTTGACCGGCTTTTTTGGCTCGCGCTTGTCGTCACCATTGTTCTTTTTGGTCTTATACTTGTCGAAGGAATAGCTGCGCAGCAGGATGCCTGCTGCGAGCTGAACGGCTTGCCTGCCGCTGATGGCGGCACCGGGAAGATCGAGCACGATGGCCACTTCGGTTGCCTTGCGAAAGGACGCGGCAATCGTGCCACCGAGCTTCAGCCAACCATAATCATCGAGATTGCAGCCCTTGCCGGCACCGACCGCTACCAGCCGCTCGAGCGATGTCCCTTCCGGTGCCAGCACTTCGACCAGGCTGGCGAATTTGCCGGTGAAGTCGGCGACCGGAAAAGCCCGCTCGAGGGTCTTTGCCGGATCACAAGCCCTGGCGGCATCGCTGAGGTCGCCCTCGTCGGCCGCCAGAACGAAAACGCTGCCCTTTTTGGGCGCGGCGATTTTGGCGAAGGCGATCGAGGGTCTCGAATTCATGATGTCCTGCTTTCGGGAAGTGCGTTGGATTATCGCGAGAGGCGTTCGATTGGTCGGACCGAAAGGTGCCGTGTTGTTGCGTCAGTGAGCGGCGGGTTGAAACAGCTCGATGACATTGCCCGATGGGTCTTCGAGCAGGGTCTGGGAACCGCCGACGCCCGTTATGATATCGTTGCGAAAGACAAGTCCAGCACTCTTGAGGCGCGCGACCTCTTCTTTCAGGTCCGGCACCACCAACAGGATGCGGTTCCAGCCTCCCGGCACCGGCTGCCTGCCATCCGGCATAGCCCGTGCACCCGAACTGCCGGGTCCGCTTAGAAGGAGCCGTAACGCGCCGCGCGTGACGGAGGCAAAAGCCGGTCGCGCGTCCTGTTCGACGGTAAAGCCCAGTTGTCCACAGTAGAAATCGATCGAGGTGGCGACATCATCGACCATGTAGCGAATGCTGACTGGCGTCATGATCACTGACCTTTCGGTTCGAGCACGCTCCAACAAGGCGTGTCAATTGCGGGCGGTACAATCGGCATAGCCCTGCTCACTATCGCTGCTTGACAATCCGCGCCGCTATCGCCCTGGCCTGAATGCGGGCATTGGCGAAACAACCGCGAATGCTCGGCCGCATGCCGGTAAACCACAGGCCGGGCAATTTCGGATCGGCATCGCCGCCGTTGAAAAGCGGAACGCCCTTGCCGTCGAGAACGCCGAGCTTGCCGACCATCTGCTCCAGACCGGTGCGATAGCCGGTCGCTGCAATGACGATATCGGGCGTGATCAACCTGCCGTCATTCAATACGATGCCGTCTTGGCTAAATTCCCGCAATGGTGGCACCACCACGATCGTGCCTGCCTTGATGGCGCGAACCGCGCCGTCGTCGGCTGCGATCGCGGTGTAGTCGGCGCTCAGACGGCTCGCACCGCCTGTGGGCGCCGGCGGAAGCCCAAATTTCGTCAGGTCGCCGAAAACCAGGCGCTGGGTTGTCGCCATCACCGCATCGGCCAGCCGCACCGGCAAGCTCGCCATTAACGGTGAAAGCCTGTGGACGGCGACCTTGCCGATACGTTTCGGCAGCAGAGAGGGGCCGTTGCGGGCCGACAGCCAGATGCTTTGGGCGTCTGCATTCGCCAGATGATTGAGTGCGTCGAAACCCGAATTGCCGGCACCGACCACCAGCACCCTTTTGCCGGCGTAGTCCCTCGCATCGCCAAAATCGGCCGAATGGATAATCCGGCCTGCAAAATCCTTCTTGCCTTTCCACGCGGGAATAAACGGCTGCCGGTCGCGCCCGGTGGCGACGACGACATGGCGCGCCAGACGACGTCCGGCGTTCGTCCGCACGGTCCAGTGATCGCCGTCGAACGTGACCTCTTCAACGGCAACGCCGAATGCGACCGGCAGACCATGCGTCTGGCTGAAATCGTTCAGATGGCGAATGACGGCCGATTTATGCGGAAAAGCCGGGGTGCCTGCGGGATAGCCGACACCGGGGAGCGTCGAGAGATCGCGATGGGTATTGAGGTGCAGCCGCTGGTGGCGCCGATGCCAGGGTTCGGCGAGCCGGCTCTCCTTTTCCAAGACGAGCGTCGGTACGCCGGCCTTCATCAAGGCGTGGGCGGCGGCAAGGCCGGCCGCGCCGGCGCCGACCACGATCGCGCCGTCCAAGACGGTTTCCCGACCGGTTTGACTGCGCAATCTTTCCGCTTCCATGCTGGGGCTCAACAGATCCTGACCCGTCTTATCACGCCGCGGCGGTCGCGACCGGCGCGACATTTGGTCGTTTTGCCGCATTTGACAAGACTTTGGCCGAAATCGCTCCCATATGCGATATCGAACCACCTACGATTCGTCGCGGCACGGCCCCGCTTCCCGCCGCAACCTGTTGTTAACCAACAATGTTCGCCCTTTCTTATCCATTGCCGCCGACACTCCGGCCCAGCGGAATGTACGATACGGGACAGAACCCGGATCGAACCGTCAAACTGAGCCAGTTGTACAGCCGGCGCCGGACGACTACCTTGTTCCAAGGCATGATGCCGTTCGAAATCGCCGAGAAAAGCCTTCATGAAGGTCGTTGAACGTTACATCATGCGCCGTGCCTTCGCGGTATTCGCGCTGGCGCTCGTCTGGACGCTGGCGATCGTCTGGACGACTCAGGTCCTCGCCCGCATCGACCTCGTCACCGATAGCGGTCAATCGGCCCTCACCTTTTTCGAAGTCGCAGCGCTGATCATCCCGACGATCGTTCCGATCGTCGTGCCCTTCGCCCTGGTGGTCGCGGTCGCCCAGATCCTCAGCGTGATGAATTCGGATTCGGAGCTCGCCGTCATCAATGCCGCCGGCGCTTCACGCTGGACAATAGTCAGGCCGATCATGCTTCTGGCACTCGCAGCCAGCATTTTTTCGTTCGCGGTCGACAATGGCGTTGACCCCTACGCGCGCCAGAAGAACCGCGAGCTGATAGCATCTTCGCGTGCGGATCTGTTGTCGTTGATCATCCAGGAAGGCACCTTCCGCAAGATCGATGACGGCCTGTTCCTGCAGGTTGGCGAACGGCTTCCCGACAATCGCCTCGGCGGCATCTTCGTCGCCGATTCGCGCGAAGAAGGCGTCAATCTCGTCTATTATGCCAAGTCCGGCAGCATCATCGAACGCGGCGACGAGAAGGTGCTGATGATGAATGACGGGGTGATCCATCGCAAAACCATGACCGGCGACCTCTCGGTGATCCGGTTCACCTCCTATGCCTTCGATTTGTCCGCTTTCATGTCGGCATCATCCGACATCCTGCTTTTGCCGAAGGACCGGACGACCCAGTATCTGCTCAATCCCAGTCCGAACGACAAGATGTACCAGCAAAAGCCGAACAGGTACCTGGCCGAGCTCGACCAGCGTTTTTCCGAGTGGTCCTATTCGCTCGTCTTCGCGCTGATCGCGCTCGCCGTCGCCGGAGATGCACGCTCGCATCGTGAGGCGCGTGTGCACCCGCTGATCACGGCAATCGCGATCGCGCTGTTCGTGCGCTGGCTCGGGTTCTTTGCCGCCGGCAAGGCCGACAAGGTGCCGCAATATGCCTATATGGTCTACGGCGTCCCGATCGTGGCATCGGCGATCGCCATCTGGTTCATTGTTTCCAACCGGACCATGGAACTGCCTGTTGCCTGGGCCGACTGGGTGACCAATCTTGCCGGCCGCTTCAGTGAGGGCTGGAGCGCCATCAAGCTCCGTTTTGCTGGGCGCGGCGCTTCCGGACAGGGAGCCGGCTGATGGGCTGGACTCTGGGTCGATACTTCTTCTTTCGCTATGTGACGATCACCATTTGGTTCTTCATCGGTCTTTTGGCGCTGGTGTTCCTGATCGATTTCACCGAGCTTTCCGGCCGCACGACCGGCGTGCCAGGCTTCACTTACGGAACTGCCTTCGCCATTTCCGGGCTCAGGATGCCGATGATCATGCTGCAGACGGTGCCGTTCGTCGGCCTGTTCTCGGCGATGGCGACCCTGGTGTCGCTCAACCGCAAATATGAATTGGTAATCGCCCGTTCCGCCGGGGTTTCAGCATGGCAGTTCCTGCTGCCATGCTGCATCGGGGCGCTGCTGTTTGGTGCCTTGTCGGTCGGCGTCATCAATCCGATAGCCGCGCACGCCTATTCCTGGTCCGAGCAGATCGAGACCCAGCTCCGTTCGGGCAAGTCGAATACGGTCTCGGCCGATGCCGCACCCTGGATCAGGCAGAAAACCAGTTCCGGCGATACCATCATCGGAGCGCGCGCCATTCTCAATCAAGGCTTGGAGATGGCCGACGCGGTCTTCTTCAGCTTCAGTCCGCAAGGCGATATCATCGAGCGCAAGGATGCGGCGCGCGCGTTTTTGCGGGACGGCTACTGGGAATTGCAGGACGTCAAGGTGTTCCGGGACGGCACCATCCAGTCGTTACCCAGCGATCGGCTGCCGACCAATCTCAAGCCGGAATTCGTGCAAGAGCGGTTGGCGCGCCCTGAGACTATCCCCTTCTACGATTTGCCCGGCAAAGTCGAGGTGGCCCGCTCCTTCGGCCTCAAGGCAAATGCCTTCGCCATGCAGTTCGATTCCCTGGTGGCGCTGCCCTTCCTGCTCGTGGCGATGACGCTGATTGCGGCAACGGTATCAATGCGATTTGCGAGGATGGGGCAGTCGGCGACGATGATTCTGGGTGGCATCGTGGCCGGCTTTCTGCTTTATGTCGTTTCGGTGCTGGTCAAGGCATTCGGCGTAGCGGGATTCGTACCCACAGCCGTAGCGGCTTGGGTCCCGGTTGTCGTGGCTATGTTCTTCGGGGTGACATTCCTGCTATACAAGGAAGACGGCTAGTGAGCGAGGCGGTTTTGCGCAGCCATAGGCACGCCGGTTTGGCACGCCTCTCTGCGGCGAGCGCCTTGGCATGCCTGCTTGCTAGCGTCGCCCCGGCTGCTCCGGCTTTTGCCCAGGACGTCAGTGAGCTGGCAACGAAGGTTCCGAGTGGCACGCAGATGCTGCTGGCAGCCGATACGCTGGTCTACGACAACGACAAGCAGACCGTGACGGCCGTCGGCGGCGTCCAGATCGACTACGGCGGCAACCGTCTCGTCGCCCAGCGGGTCGAATACAACCGCAACACCAAACGCCTCGTCGCCAGCGGCAATGTCGAACTCGTCAATAGCGACGGCACCAAGATCTATTCGCAGCATGCCGACATCACTGACGATTTCGCCGACGGCTTCGTCAACGCGCTGCGGGTCGAGACCATAGACAAGGCCTACTTCGCCGCCGAAAGCGCGGAACGCATGGGCGGCGTGCTGACGACATTCCACAATGGCGTCTACACCGCGTGCGAGCCGTGCGAGGACAAGCCCGACAAAGCGCCGACCTGGCGTATCAAGGCCAGGAAGATCATCTGGAACGGCGAAAAGAAGACGGTTCGCTTCGAAAACTCGAACTTCGAGTTCTTCGGCTTTCCGCTGGCCTATCTGCCGGCTTTCGAGATCGCCGACCCAACGGTCAAGCGCAAGAGCGGCTTCCTGATTCCCGGCGTCGCCTACAAGAGCGACCTCGGCGTGGGTGTTAAAGTCCCCTATTATTTCGCGCTCTCGCCGACCTACGATCTCACTGTCACCGGCAGCGGCTATACCAAGCAAGGTTTCCTCGGTGAGGCCGAGTGGAGGCAGCGCTTCAACAATGGTCAGTACAGCCTGAAAATTGCAGGCATCCGGCAGGAGAATCCCGACGCCTTCATCGACGACAATGGCCACAACGTCAATTCGGGTACCGAAGGCGACCCGAACAGGTTCCGCGGCATGATGGGCACCCAGGGCCAGTTCGCTATCAACCCGCGCTGGGACTTCGGTTGGGACATCCTGCTGCAGAGCGACAAGAATTTCGCGCGCACTTACGACATCGATGGCTTCAACGACAGCGTGCACCGCTCCGAGGTGTATCTGACGGGACTCAACGATCGCAATTACTTCGATGTGCGCGCCATGCACTTCGACGTTCAGGAAGACACTCTCGCCAGCGATCCGACCGCACGCGCCGCCAAGCAGCCCTGGGTGCTGCCCTCGCTCGACTACGCCTATATCCCCGACATGCCGGTGGCCGGCGGGCAGCTCTCGTTCGACGTCAACGCGCGGGTCATAGACCGCGACAGGCTCGATACGGCTCTTGCAGATTCGGGCGTCCCTTCGTCCGTCAACAACGTTCGTGGCATCGACGGTCAATCCGGCCGTCTTACTGCGGAAGCCGAATGGAAGCGCACCATCACCACCGATGGCGGGCTGCTGCTGACGCCGCTCCTGGCGCTGCGCGGCGACGCCGGCTATGTCAACGCCTCCTCCGCCTCGCTTGACGCCATCAACCAGATGGCGACCAATCTCGGCGTTGAGGACGATATGCGTTCATCGCTTGCCCGCTTCATGGCGACCGCCGGCCTTGAGATGCGCTGGCCGGTGCTGTTCTCGATGACCAGTTCCAGCCATGTCTTCGAGCCGATGGCGCAAGTATTCGTGCGTCCGAACGAGCAATATGTCGGCGGGCTGGCGGTTCCCAACGAGGACGCCCAGAGCTTCGTCTTCGACGCCACGACGCTGTTTGAGCGCGACAAATTCTCGGGCTATGACCGCATGGAAGGCGGCACACGCGCCAATGTCGGGCTCCGCTATTCCGGCGCATACGACAATGGCTGGGGCACCAATGCGGTGTTCGGCCAATCCTACCAGCTCGGCGGCCAGAACTCGTTCGGCACGCCGGATCTGGTCAATGTCGGTGCCTATTCGGGTCTTGAAACTGCAACCTCCGACTATGTCGGCCTTGTCGGCTTCAACAGCCCCAGCGGATTTTCCGGCTCGGTCAGCGGCCGTTTCGACGAGCAGAGCTTCGAGATCCGCCGCGCTGAGGTAAAGGCCGCCTTTTCAGGCCTGCCGGTATCGCTGAGCGCCAAATACGCCTTCATCCAGGCGCAGCCGCTCTATGGCTTCTCCACGGATCGCCATGAGGTCACGCTCGGCGCCTCGACGCATCTTGCCGAGAACTGGCGCGTCTTTGGCACCGGCACATATGATCTTGAGCAGAGCGTGCTGGTCAAGGACGGCGTCGGCTTTGCCTATAGTGATTCGTGCTTTACCTATTTGATGACGTTTTCGGAAAGACGTGACCTTAACACCAGGGAAGTGTCGCAGAACGTCGGCTTCAACCTGTCGTTCCGCACGCTCGGCGATTTCGGTTCGTCGCAACGCTCCATCGACACCATCCAATAACGGCAGTCGGCAACGGGGCGGCTGGCGGACGACATTGTTTCGCCGCATAGAGCAGGCACGGATTTCGGCGACCTGAACTGGGATGGGTTGGGTCGAATCGGGATGGAATTGGGATGCTTTCGATGAGGAAATACCTCTTTTCGGCAGGGTTCGCGCTGCTGGTGGCGTTCTCGACCACCGCAGTGACGCGGCCGGCTTTCGCCACCGAGATCAAATACGTCGTCAACAACGTACCGATCACCACAGGCGACATCCAGCATCGGGCCGCTTTCCTGCGCCTGCAGCGCAGAAAGGGCGATGCCGGCCAGGAAATGATAGATCAGACGCTGCGCTCGGCCGAGGCTCGGCGCCTAGGCATCCGCATCAGCGATGCGCAGGTCGATGCCGCCTATCAGCGTTTCGCCACGAACAACAAGATGCAGCTCAAGCAGCTTGACGGTGTGATGGCGCAATCAGGCGTCACCAAGGAGCACTTCAAGGAATTCATCCGAGCGCAGATGGCCTGGAACCAGGCGCTGTCCGCGCGCTACCGCTCCGCCGACGGGGGCGGCGCCATAAGCGAGCAGGACGTCGTCAAGCGCATGCTCGAAAAAGGCGGCAGCAAGCCGAGCGCCACCGAATACATGCTGCAGCAGGTCATCTTCGTCGTGCCGGCAGCCGAGCGCAGCGCGACGCTGGCCAAGCGCAAGCGCGAAGCCGACGCCATGCGCGCCCGCTTCAACGGCTGCAACACCACGCGCGAATTTGCCAAGGGCCTGATCGACGTCACCGTTCGCGACCTCGGCCGGGTGCTGGCGCCGCAACTGCCGCCGGACTGGGCCGAGCAGATCAAGGCCACCAAGGTCGGCGGCGCCACCGCGACGCGCGAGACCGACCGCGGCGTCGAATTCGTCGGCATCTGCTCGTCGCGCGAAGTGTCGGACGACAAAGTCGCGCAGATGGTGTTCCAGAGCGAGGGCTCGAGCGACAAGAACGCCGACGAGCTCTCAAAGAAATACGTCGAGGAGTTGCGGAAGAAAGCCCGCATCATCGAGCGCTGAAGTCGGCATCGCCGTGCCTGATGCAGAGCTTCCGCTGGCGTTGAGCGTCGGCGATCCGTCCGGTGTGGGGCCGGACATCGCCATCGCTGCTTGGCAGGCCCGCGACAGCGCCGGCGTTCCGTCTTTTTATCTCCTTGCCGATCCGGCGCTGATTGCCGCGCGGGCGCACGGGCTCGGCACCGATATCGCGATTGCCGAGACGACGCCGGCGCTAGCGCCTAGTGTGTTTTCGCGCGCGCTGCCGGTGGTGGCGCTTTCCGCCCGTTTCGTCGACAGTCCCGGCCGCCCGGATCCAGCCAACGCCGCCGGAATCATCGAGGCGATCGACCGCGCCGTTGCCGACTGCCTGGCCGGCCGCGCTGCCGCGGTCGTCACCTGCCCGATTGCCAAGAAGCCGCTCTACGATGCCGGCTTTCGCTTTCCCGGCCACACCGAATATCTGGCGCATCTGGCATCGCTTCACACCGGCACCGAAGTGATGCCGGTGATGCTGCTTGCCGGTCCGGACCTGCGCACCGTGCCGGTCACTATTCACATCGCACTGGCCGAGGTGCCGAAGGCGCTGACGACCGACCTGATCGTCGCCACCGGCCGCATCACCGCTGCCGACCTTGCAAACCGCTTCGGAATTGCCAAGCCGCGGCTCGCCATCGCCGGCCTCAACCCTCATGCCGGCGAAGGCGGCGCGATAGGCACCGAAGACGAGCGGATCGTGCGCCCGGCGATCGACAGGCTGAGGCAGGAAGGAATAGAAGCCTTCGGGCCATTGCCGGCCGACACCCTGTTTCACGCTCGCGCCCGCGCCGGCTATGACGTGGTGCTCTGCATGTATCATGACCAGGCGCTGATCCCCGCCAAGGCGCTGGCGTTTGACGAGGCAGTCAACGTCACGCTCGGCCTGCCCTTCATCCGCACCTCGCCCGACCACGGCACCGCCTTCGACATCGCCGGCAAGGGCATTGCCCGTGCCGACAGCCTGATTGCGGCGCTGAAACTCGCTCGCCTGCTTGCCGATACCGGGAAAAGGCCGTAGGCCACTGGGCCCAATGAGCCCAATTCGATGGCCTTAACCCGACGAGCCCAGCCCGATGAGCCCAGCCCGAGGAGCCCAACCCGATGAGCATAGACGGCCTGCCGGCACTGCGCGAGGTGATCGAGCGCTATGGGCTGCAGGCGAAAAAGGCACTCGGCCAGAATTTTCTGCTCGACCTTAACCTGACAAGCAAGATTGCGCGGACCGCCGGCGACCTGAGCGACGTTACGGTTATCGAGGTCGGTCCCGGTCCGGGTGGGCTGACTCGGGCCCTGCTCCTCAACGGCGCCCGCCGGGTCGTCGCGATCGAGCGCGACGAGCGCTGCCTGGCGGCCTTGGCCGAGATCGCGAACCACTATCCGGGTCGGCTCGAGATCGTGGCCGGCGATGCGCTGAAAACTGATTTTGCAGCGCTTGCCAAAGGAGCGCCGGGAAGCGGGGGGTCGGCGAAAATCGTTGCCAACCTGCCTTACAATATCGGCACCGAATTGCTGATCCGCTGGCTGACCGTGACCGAGTGGCCGCCTTTCTACGCGTCGATGACGCTGATGTTCCAGCGCGAGGTCGCCGAACGCATTGCAGCCAGCCCCGGCAGCGAGGCCTATGGCCGGCTCGGCGTGCTTGCAGGCTGGCGGACGGAGGCGAGGATTGTCTTCGACGTGCCGCCCCAGGCGTTCACGCCGCCACCCAAGGTGACGTCCTCGGTGGTGCATCTGGTGCCGCGCGCCAGCCCCTTGCCGGCAGAGGTCAAACGGCTTAGCCGCGTCACCGAAGCGGCGTTCGGCCAGCGCCGGAAAATGCTGCGGCAGAGCGTGAAAAGCCTCGGCGGCGAGGCACTGCTCACCCGCGCCGGCATCGATCCGACCAGGCGTGCGGAGACGCTCAGCGTCGAGGAATTCATTCGCCTGACCAACGCGGTGTGATGCCGGGAAGCGCCCGCGTGGAATTTCCGCTCTCATGGCATACATAGCCGGACAAACCCTGCCCGGAGACAAACAGTGGCCGCCTATGTCATCTCCGACGTCACGATCCGTGACGCCGAGGCTATCGAAGCCTATCGCGCCCGCGCGGCTGCCTCCATCGCCCAGCATGGCGGGCGCTATCTGGTACGCGGCGGCGAGGTGGAAAGGCTGGAAGGCGACTGGTCTCCCGGGCCGCTGATCATCGTGGAATTCCCCGACATGGACACGGCGCGGCGTTGGTACCGCTCCGCCGAATATGCCGCGGCATTGGAACTGCGCGACGCCGCGCTCAGCCGCAATCTGATCCTGGTCGCGGGGACAACGCCTTGATCAATCCGTTTTCTCATCGAGCAGCCCCGAGACGAAATCGAACAGGCCCGGCCGGCGATCGCGTCTGAGCCGTTCGGCCGTGACGATGCCGCGCACCTCGGCGAAAGCGCGGTCGAGATCGTCGTTGACGATGACGAAATCATACTCCTTCCAGTGCTCGATCTCGTTGCGGGCGTTCTTGAGCCGCGTCTCGATCACCGCTTCCTGGTCCTCGGCGCGACGCTTCAGCCGCGCCTTCAATTCCTTCATCGATGGCGGCAGGATGAAGATCGAGACGATGTCGGCGCGCATCTTCTCCTTGAGCTGCTGAGCGCCTTGCCAGTCGATATCGAACAGCATGTCGCGGCCTTCGGCCAGCGCCTGTTCGGCCGGCTCGCGCGGCGTCGCGTAGCAATTGCCGTGCACCTCCGCCCATTCGAGCAGCGCATCGGAATCGCGTAGCCGCTCGAACTCGCGCATGGTGCGGAAGTGGTAATGGACGCCCTCGATCTCGCTGCCGCGGCGTGGCCGCGTGGTGACCGAGACCGACAATTCGAGGCTGGAATCGCTCTCCAGCAGATTGCGCGCAATCGTCGACTTGCCGGCGCCTGACGGCGACGACAAGACCAGCATCAGCCCGCGGCGCCGAATGCGGGAACCCAAATCCCTAGCGGTCATGGGGCTTGGCAGTCATGTGGCTTGGCATCGGGATCATTCCAGATTCTGGACCTGTTCGCGAAACTGGTCGACAACCGCCTTCAGTTCCAGCCCGATGGCGGTGACCGCGGCAGCATTCGACTTGGAACACAGCGTATTCGATTCGCGGTTGAATTCCTGTGCCAGGAAATCGAGCTTGCGGCCGATGGCGCCACCGCCGGCGAGCAGCGCCCGCCCCGACGCCACGTGCGTCTTCAGCCTGTCGATTTCCTCGCGTATGTCGGCCTTGGTGGCCAGAAACGCCGCTTCCATATGCAGCCGGCTGGCGTCCAGGTTGGCGGACGCGTCCATCAACAGGCGGATCTGCTCGGCGAGCCTGTCGCGGATCGTGGCCGGCTCGCGTGATGGATCGGCCTCGGCCCGCAGCGTCAGCGCCTCGATGGCATCGATATGGCCGGACAGCAGGGAACGAAGTGCGGCACCTTCGCCCTGGCGCGCCTGCTGCAGCCCGTTCAGTGCTGCTTCCAGCGCCGACAGTATCGCGGTATCGAGCGCACTGCGCGCCTCTTCGGTTTCGATGGTTTCGGGAATGTCGAGCACGCCGCGCAGCGCAAGCAGCCCGTCGGCCGCCGCAGGGGCTACCCCGAACTGCTCCTGCAGCCGCTTGGCCAAGCCCGCCAGATCCTTCAGGAAAGCCTCGTTGACCACGGGTTGCGCTTGTGCGCCGGCGGCGCGGCCAATGGTCAGCGTCATCTGAAAATTGCCGCGCGCAAAACGCTTTTGCACCGTCTGCCGGACGGCCGGCTCCAGCCGGTCGAAACCTTGCGGCAGCCGCAACCTGACCTCGACGCTTTTGCCGTTGACGGACTTGGCTTCCCAGGCAATCGAAGTACCGTCGTGTTCGGCGACACTGCGCGCAAAACCGGTCATGCTCTGCAAGTTCATGTAGCCGTGCGTCCCTTTGCCGAATGCCCTCAAGCCGGAGCGATTTTCTCCGGGCAGGATCATGTGAATTCCAATGCCATAGCAGCCCTTGCACATCCACCCGGACATGCACAGGGCCAACCTGATGGCGTCCGGCCCTACTGGGCGGCGGTGGCGCCCGCATCGTCAACGATGGCTCCCGCCGGCGTGTCGGCTCCGGTATTGGTTGCCCCGGCCTTGGCGGCGTCCTGCGCCTGCTTTTTCAGCAGTGCCCGGTAGCGAGCGACATTCTCGTTATGCTCATCGAGCGTCGAGGCAAAGACGTGGCCGCCGCTGCCGTCGGCGACGAAGTAGAGATCGCTGGTCTTCGACGGATTGGCGACGGCCTCCAGCGCCGCACGGCCGGGATTGGCGATCGGCGTCGGCGGCAAACCGTTGATCAGATAGGTGTTGTAGGGCGTCGGCTTCTGGATGTCCGACTGATAGATCGGGCGATCGATGGGTTTGCCCTTGCCACCGAACAGGCCGTAGATGATGGTCGGGTCCGACTGCAGCCGCATACCCTTGGCCAGCCGATTGAGGAAGACGGCGGCTACGCGCGAGCGTTCATCGCCCTTGCCGGTCTCCTTCTCGACGATCGAGGCCAGGGTGACAAAATCCTCAACATTGGCGATCGGCAGATCCGGCGCTCGGCGCTGCCAGACCTCGTCTACCAGCTTCTTCTGGTCGGCCAGAAGCTTGTCGACCATCTGCTGGCGTGTTGCGCCGCGGGTGAAGCGCAGCGTGTCGGTGGCGAGGCTGCCCTCAGGTGGGGTGGTCGACGGCATATCGCCGGTCAGCGCGTCCTGCTCGGCGATCCGTTGCAGCGCCTGCTCCACCGTCAGCCCCTCGGGGATAGTCAGCGAATACATCACCGACTTGCCGCTCTTCAGCAGTTCCATGATGTCGTGCATCGACGCCTGCGGCTTGATCTCGTATTCGCCGGCCTTCAGGGCGGAATCATTGCCGAAGGCGCGCACGCCAAGGCGGAAAATGCGGGCGTCGCTGATCAGTCCTCGCCGCTCAAGCTGGTCGGCGATCTCCTGGACGCCGCTATTCGGCTTGACCAGGAAAGTGTCCCCATTGGCCGACGGGCCGGGCTCGTTGAACTCCTGCTTGCCGAAATACAGCGCAACGCCTGCCGCCAGAACCATCAGCATCACCGAAGAGATGACGAAGTTCATGAACACGACGAACTGGCTGCGCGAGGCACGCGAGCGCTTCGGCGGCGGCGTGCCGGCCTCGGGCCGCAACGCCTCGCTGGCCGTTTTCGGCACGATCGGGCCGGACGTTGCTGGCCGTTGCCCGAATTCCCCGTTATCGGCCGGATTTGTGTTCATAGCGCCCTACCATCTGATCTTGCGACGAATCCCCTCGGGCAGAGTAGGGGCGAATATGGCAAAATTGACGGCAGACGGAAACCGGCAGAGCGGTCAGCCATTGTAGCGCTGGAAGACGAGCGAGGCGTTGGTGCCACCGAAGCCGAAGGAGTTGGACAGCGCCACGTCGATCTGCCGGGCTCGCGGCTTGTGCGGCACCAGGTCGATCGCCGTTTCGCGCTCCGGATTGTCGAGATTGATGGTCGGCGGCGCGATGTTGTCGCGAATGGCGAGGATGGAAAAGATCGCCTCGGCAGCACCAGCCGCGCCCAGCAGGTGGCCAATCGACGATTTGGTCGACGACATCGATATCTTAGAGGCGGCGTTGCCGACCAGCCGCTCGACGGCGCCGAGTTCGATCGTGTCGGCCATGGTCGATGTGCCGTGCGCGTTGATGTAGTCGACATCTGCGGGCGTCAGCTTCGCCCGGTTTAGCGCCGCTGTCATGCAACGGAAAGCGCCGTCGCCATCCTCGGCAGGCGCGGTGATGTGATAGGCGTCGCCGGTCAGACCGTAGCCGGTGACCTCGGCATAGATCTTGGCGCCGCGGGCCTTGGCGTGTTCGAGTTCTTCGAGCACGACAACACCGGCGCCCTCGCCCATGACGAAGCCGTCGCGATCGCGATCATAGGGGCGCGAGGCCGTTTGCGGCGCGTCGTTGCGCTCGGTGGAGAGCGCGCGGCAAGCGGCGAACCCGGCGATCGACAGTCTCGTCACCGGCGCTTCGGCGCCGCCTGCGACCATAACGTCTGCATCGCCCCAGATGATCAGGCGGGCCGCGTCGCCGATGGCGTGCGCACCGGTCGAGCAAGCGGTGACAACGGCGTGGTTTGGGCCTTTCAGCCCATGCCGGATCGAGACCTGGCCGGAGACGAGGTTGATGATCTGGCCGGGGATGAAGAACGGGCTGATGCGGCGCGGGCCGCGTTCCTTGAGGATCATCGCATTCTCGGCGATGCCTTCGATGCCGCCGATGCCAGAACCGATCAGCACGCCGGTGGCGCACTGATCCTCGTGCGTCTTCGGCTGCCAGCCGGAATCCTTGAGTGCCTCGTCGGCGGCCGCGATTCCGTACAGGATAAAATCGCCGATCTTACGCAGTTCCTTCGGCTCGAGAACGGCTTCAGGATTGAAAGTGGCGTTGGAGCCGTCACCGCGCGGAATGACGTGGGCGACCTTGCAGGCAAGGTCTTCCACCTCGAATTCGGTGATGCGCTTGGCTGCGCTGCGGCCGGTTAGAAGCTCCTTCCAGCTGTGCTCGAAGCCCATGCCGAACGGCGAAAGCAGCCCAAGGCCCGTGACGACGACACGCCTCATCGCAGGTCCTCCTCGGTGATGACTGCAAATAGCGTCAGGCCGAGGCCTTGTCGATGTATTTCACCGCATCGCCAACAGTCAGGATGGTCTCGGCGGCGTCGTCCGGGATCTCGACACCGAACTCTTCTTCGAACGCCATGACAAGTTCGACCGTGTCGAGGCTGTCCGCGCCCAGATCATCGATGAAGCTCGCCTGCTCCGTCACCTTGTCGGCATCGACGCCAAGGTGCTCGATGACGATCTTCTTGACGCGCTCTGCGGTGTCACTCATTTGGGCATCCTCGTCTTTTGGTTGTCTGTCTTCGTTAGCGGGCAGAATGCCGCTAATCAAGCTGAAAGATGGTCCTGCCGGAAACGCAGCGGAACAGGACCGGTTTTTGCCCGAACCGCCGGGTTGCGGGCGGCATTACACGAAAAATCCCGTGCATCCAAGACGGAATGAAGCGTTTTCCCAAGTGTTAGATCATTGCCATGCCGCCATTGACATGAATGGTCTGGCCGGTGACGTAGGCTGCCTCGTTGGAAGCTAGGTAGGCGACGGCAGAGGCGACTTCGGCGCCCGTGCCCATGCGCCGGGTCGGGATCGCCGCCATGATCGCCTCTTTCTGCTTGTCGTTGAGCTTGGCGGTCATCGCCGATTCGATGAAGCCCGGGGCGACGCAGTTGACGGTGATATTGCGGGTGGCGATCTCCTGCGCCAGCGATTTGGTAAAGCCGATCATACCGGCTTTGGAGGCGCAGTAATTGGTCTGGCCGGGATTGCCGGTGACGCCAACCACTGAAGTGATGTTGATGATGCGGCCATGGCGGCGGCGCATCATCGGATGGGTAAGCTCGCGGGTCAGCCGGAACACGGCGGTCAGGTTGACCTCGAGCACGCTATCCCAGTCGGCGTCAGCCATGCGCACGAACAACCCGTCCTTGGTGATGCCGGCATTGTTGACGAGGATGTCGACGCCTTCGAGGTCGGCCTCCGCCTTCTGGCCGAGCGCCTTGACGTCGTCGCGGTTGGAAAGATTGGCCGGGAAAAGCTTGACCCGGTCGCCCAGTTCGGCGGCCAGCGCCTCCAATTTCTCGATACGTGTGCCTTGCAGGCCGACGATGGCGCCCTGGCCGTGCAGCACGCGGGCGATCGCCTCGCCGATACCTCCAGATGCGCCGGTGACGAGCGCCTTGCGGCCGGTCAATTCGAACATTCTTGCCTCCTGATCTGAGCGAACACCCTTTGCATGGAGCGGGGTCAAATCGCCAGTTGATTATGCAAGCGCCGCCAGCGCCGCCTCGACATCCGCCGCGGATCCGATGGCAGTGGTGGCAATATCGCGGTTGATGCGGCGGGCCAGCCCCGACAGCACCTTGCCGGCGCCCACTTCGTAAAGCGTCGCAACGCCGTTGCTGCTGAACCACTCAACCGTTTCGCGCCAGCGCACGCGCCCGATCACCTGTTCGACGAGGCGGCGGGCAATCTCGTCAGGATCGCTCGTCGGGGTCACCGTAACATTCGAGACAAGCGGCACGACCGGCGCACGCTTCGTCACGGCGGCCAGCGCCTCCCGCATGATCTCGGCCGCAGGCTTCATCAATGCCGAATGGAAGGGCGCCGAGACCTGCAGCATCAGCGCCCGCTTGGCGCCCTTCTCCGTGCATAGCTTTGCCGCCAGTTCGACCGCCGGCCTGGCGCCGGAGATCACCAGCTGGCCGCCGCCATTGTCGTTGGCGATCTGGCAAACCAAGGCTTGCGCGGGATCTTTGGCGGTGCCTTGGGCGGCCTCTGCGCAAGCGGCCTCGACGTCGGCCTGTTCCAGCCCGATGATCGCCGCCATGGCGCCCTCGCCGGCCGGTACAGCCGCCTGCATGGCATTGCCGCGGATACGCAACAGCCGGGCGGCGTCGGCGACCGAAACGAAACCAGCGGCCGCAAGTGCCGAATATTCACCGAGCGAATGGCCGGCGACATAGGTGACCTTGCCGTTCAGGGAGAAGCCGCGCGCCTCCAGCGCCCGGACTGCGGCAAGTGACACCGCCATCAGCGCCGGCTGGGCATTGGCGGTCAGCGTCAGCGTCTCTTCCGGGCCTTCCCAGATCAGCTGCGATAGTTTTTCACCGAGCGCGTCGTCGACTTCCTCGAAGATCCGCCGCGATTCCACAAAAGTATCGGCGAGGTCCTTGCCCATGCCGACAGCCTGGCTGCCCTGCCCCGGAAAGGTGAATGCTATGGCCATCGTCGGCTCCCAGCTGCTGGTTCTCGCTGCCTGTGACGCAAGGCGTGCGCCCAAGTCAAGTCCAACCTTGACCGCTCAGCGTCGGCCGAGTGCCTGTTTCGGCAGGCTTTTTGGCGATCACTCATGATGAAAACCGCTCACGATTTGTTTGCTGGCTCTTCTTATTTCCGCCGCAGGCGCTAGGCTTTGCGTGACAGTTCGATGACAATCGAGTGACGCCTTTGTTGCGGGCCGGGGAACTATTGAAGTGGCAAAGACCAAGCAGAGCGCAGCCGAGGCGGCGCCACAGTTTCTTGAAGGCGATCCGTCGACTGGCTATCTGCCGGCGCGCAGATGGCCTGTCATCCGCTATGGCCTTATCAGCTTTCTGGCTGCGGCCATCCTGGTGTTTGCCATCGAACTGATCGTGCGCGGCAACTTTGCCGGCACCATTGATTTCTTTCTGCAGCCTTTCAAACCCGGCTGGACCACGATTGTCATTTTTGCGCTGATCCTCATCGGCCTCGACGCCGTGCTCGGCCGCAGCCATCAGAGCCTGATGATCGTCGCGCCGCTGACATTGTCGCTGGCGTTCGTCGGCCACCAGAAGTCGCTCTATCTCGGCGATCCGCTCTATCCGACCGATTTCCTCTATTCCCGGCAGATCGTGGCACTGATGCCGCTCCTGGTCCGCGATCGCCCGGGAACCGCCATTGCCCTGGCGATCGGCATCGTCGGCGGGCTGTCGCTGCTCGTCTATGGCTGGCGGTTATGGCGCCGCCGCGTTCCGGCGCTCAGCCACAAGGGCCGCCTTGCCCGGCTGACGCTGACGGTGCCGCTGATCGCTTTCTTCGTCTCCATCATGGACTATGCCACTTTCTCGTGGACGCGCGACCGGCTACAGATCATCCCGATTATGTGGGACCAGAAGGAAAACTATGCCTCGAACGGTTTTGCGCTCGCCTTCGCGCTGAACGTCCCGATGGCGCATGTCTCGGCGCCGCCCGGCTATTCCGACAAGGCGATCGAAGCGATCGGCAAACCGCAGGTGATCGCCTCGGTACCCGCCGAGAAGCCCGACATCATCGTCGTGATGAGCGAATCCTTCTGGGATCCGACCAAGCTGCCCGGCGTCACCATCACACCCGACCCTATCCCCAATGTGCGGGCACTGCGCACGGGCTACATGTTCTCGCCCGAGTTCGGCGGCATGACGGCCAACATCGAGTTCGAGGCCCTGACCGGCTTTTCCAACGCCTTCCTGCCGGCGGGCAGCATTCCCTACCAGCAATATGTGCGGACACCGACTCCCTCGCTGGCGACCTTCCTGAAAAGTCAGGGCTACCGGGCACGCGCCATCCATCCCGGCACCAACTGGTTCTGGAACCGGGGGGCCGTCTATGCCGATTTCGGCTTCAACGACTTCAAGTCCGAGGAGACGTTGCCGCCCATGCAGAAGCGCGGACCGCTCGCGTCGGACGCTGCGATGACCGACGAGATCATCCGCGAAGCCGATACCAGCGCCGAGCCGGTCTTCTTTTTCGCCGTCAGCCTGCAGAACCACGGGCCGTATGAGCCGTATCGCTATAACAATCCGACCCACAAGGTGCAGGCGCCGATCAGCCAATGGGCACGTGAATCGCTGTTGAGCTACGCCGAAGGCTCTTCCGATGCGGACCGCGGCCTCGAGCGGCTGATCGAATGGGCGAAGAAACGCGAGCGGCCGACCGTCATCGCATTCTTCGGCGATCACCTGCCGCCGCTTGGGCCGGTCTACGTCGAGACCGGTTTCCTGAAGGACAATGTCGCGCCGCGCAAGGAGGCGGCCGACCAGATGCTGCAGCACCACCAGACGCCATTGATCGTCTGGTCGAACCGCAGCGGCCCGGCCGAGGATCTGGGCGCCGTCAGCCCGGCCTTCCTGCCCTATCATATCCTGAAAACGGCCGGCATCAGCCATCCCTATTACACCGGCTTCCTCGGCCAGCTGCGAGAGCGCTACCGCGTCATCGACCGCAATTTGCTGTTGGCACCGGGGGGCGAGGCCACCCCCGATTGGTCGCGTCAGAAAGAGATCGACCCGGCAATCCGCGACTTCCGTCTGCTGCAATACGACATGATGTTCGGCAAGCGCCATGCGGCGCCCGATTTCTTCCCCGAAACCACAGGCAAAGTGGCTGCGCACACGAGCTGAGGCAGCTGAAGTTGCAGCGTGATGCGCGAACTCCGATCGTGTCGTCGAGAGATGGGAATTGTTGTAGCTGATTGCCGACTGCGTAGAGCTGTTCGATTTGTTGGCGTTACCTCGATCGTCTCCCGCGATTATACGAACAGGGCATCCGGTTTGTTTTGTCAGGCGAAATGCGGGAAAACATTCTTGGGTCCGGGCAGGGAATCCGTAAGACCTTGCGAATGAGGCCAGCAGCCGAATAAAATCGGACAACTTGCGTGCAACTCATCTGCTTACGACACGTCGGCCGTTTGCCCTTGCCTTGCAGCCAAATTCCTGTATAGACGCCCGCAATCTGCCGGTCCTTGCTGGGGGCTGAACGGAGGGCCGGAGGTTTTTCGAAACCTTCGCGTGAAGCCAGAAGCGCTTCCGCCTCCCGTGTCTCCGCTCTCGACCGTCTCGTCATGCTCCTTTCTTCCCCGCCTTCGCAAGGATTGCGGGTCAGAGAAGTTGCAGAGGCTTTTGCCGCCGGGAACCGGGAGAGAAAACGAAGAAAGGCACGAACACTATGGCTCTATACGAACATGTGTTTCTTGCTCGGCAGGACCTCTCGCAGCAGCAGGTCGATGCGCTTGTCGAACAGTACAAGGGCGTCATCACCGCGAATGGCGGGTCCGTCGGCCGGGTCGAGAACTGGGGACTGAAGTCCCTCACCTACCGGGTCAACAAGAACCGGAAGGCATATTATACACTCATGGACATCACCTGCCCCCCGGCCGCGCTCAACGAAATGGAGCGCCAGATGGGTCTGTCCGAGGACGTACTGCGTTTCCTGACCATCAAGGTCGATGCGCATGAGGAAGGTCCGTCGGCAATGATGCAGAAGCGCGAAGAGCGCTCGGAACGCGGCGGCTTCGGCGACCGCGACCGTGGCCCGCGCTCATTCGGCGACCGCGATCGCGGTGACCGTGGTGATCGTCCGCCGCGCAGCTTCGGCGATGGCGGTGCCGATCGTGGCCCGCGCCGTCCGCGCGAAGGCTTTGAAGGAGCCGCAGAATAATGGTCGACATCAATCAGATCCCAACCCGGCGCCCCTTCCACCGCCGCCGCAAGACTTGCCCGTTCTCTGGCGCCAACGCGCCGAAGATCGACTACAAGGACGTGCGGCTTCTGCAGCGCTACATCTCCGAGCGCGGCAAGATCGTGCCATCGCGCATCACCGCCGTCAGCCAGAAGAAGCAGCGCGAACTCGCCAAGGCGATCAAGCGTGCCCGCTTCCTCGGCCTGCTGCCCTACGTGGTCCGCTAAATCTACGCGGGCGGTTCGCCGCCCGCTTTTTGTCACCGGCCACGACGGGCGTAGCCGGATCGAACACCAAATCCCGGGTTGGATTTCGACAAGAGATCCTAACTGCCGCGACAGGCAGGACAGCGACACAGGCGGCGACGCCCCAGCTTCCTGACCTGTTCCAGAGAACTCGGCGCCGATCCTGAGGATAGCGCCCAAGCGAAGGAACAAAACCATGGAAGTCATTCTTCTCGAACGCGTTTCCCGCCTCGGCCAGATGGGCGACACTGTCAAGGTCAAGGACGGATTCGCCCGCAATTTCCTGTTGCCGCAGGGCAAGGCGCTGCGCGCCAACGAAGCTAACAAGAAGAAGTTCGAGGGACAGCGGGCGCAACTGGAAGCCCGCAACCTGGAGCGCAAGTCCGAGGCCGCGCAGATTGCAGAAAAGCTCGACGGCAAGAGCTTCATCGCCGTGCGCTCGGCCGGCGAGACCGGTCAGCTTTATGGTTCGGTCTCGACACGCGACATCGCCGAGCTGGTGACGGCGGAAGGTTTTTCGGTCAACCGCAACCAGATCCTGCTCAATCAGCCGATCAAGACCATTGGCGTCACCAATGTGGCGATCGCGCTGCATCCGGAGGTCGAGGTTACCATCACGCTCAACATTGCCCGCACGGCCGACGAAGCCGAGCGCCAGGCCAAGGGCGAAACGCTGACCACCGCCGAAGCCATCTACGGCGAGGACATCAACGATAATGCGCGGCCGGAAAACTTCTTCGATCCGAATGCGGAGTTCGAGGGCGGCGAAGACAACGGCTGATCCTCATTCGTCGGCATTCGCCGGCTAATCGCTATTCTGGACCAATGCCCGGGCCTCGTACCCGGGCATTTTTATGCCAAATGGAACTTTTCGAACCCCTATATCTTGATGCAGAATAAGACAGCCTGTCTGACCGAGAGGGGACATTTGGTCATGAATATTCTGCTGAAACGCATTCTCGACCGCCTGGTCCGCACAGGCAATCTCAAGGTGACAGGGCCGCAAGGCTCGATGGTGACTTTCGGTGACGGCAGCGGCGAGCCGGTGCACATGCATATCAAGACAAGGCATGCCGAGCGCGCCATCACTTTCGATCCGATGCTGGCGGTGCCGGAAGCCTACATGGACGGTGAACTCGACATTCTCGAGGGCGGCGTGCTGGGGTTGATGCGCATTGCGTTCCAGAACATGGGCAGCGGCGGTATCGATGCCACCTGGTCGAAAGCGATCGAAGGTCTGCGCCACGCCTTCCGGCGCCTGCAGCAGATCAACACGGCGTCGCGGGCGCGCCGCAACGTGCAGCGCCATTACGATCTGTCGGGCGACCTCTACCGCCTCTTCCTCGATGAGGACATGCAATATTCCTGCGCTTATTTCGAGCAGCCGGATATGACCCTCGACGAGGCACAAGCGGCCAAGAAGCGCCATATTGCCGCCAAGCTCAGGCTGAGGGCCGGCCAGACGGTGCTCGATATCGGCTCCGGCTGGGGTGGGCTTGGGCTTTATCTCGCCAAGGCGTTCGACGTCGACGTACAGGGCGTGACGCTGTCGACCGAGCAGCACGGCGTCGCCACCGACCGCGCCCATGCGCAAGGCCTGCAAAACCGGGTTCATTTCGACATCAAGGACTATCGCGAACTCAATGAACGTTTCGATCGCATCGTCTCGGTCGGCATGTTCGAGCATGTCGGCGTCAATCATTTCCGCACCTTCTTCGACAAGTCGGCGACGCTGCTGAAGCCGGACGGCGTCATGCTGCTGCATACGATCGGCCGCTCCGGCGTGCCGTGGGCGACCAGCGCCTTCATCCGCAAATACATCTTCCCGGGCGGCTATATTCCGTCGCTCTCCGAAGTGATGCCGGCCATCGAAAAATCGGGGCTCGTCGTCACCGACATCGAGGTTCTGCGGCTGCATTATGCCGAGACGCTGAAGCATTGGGGCGAACGCTTCGCCGCCAACCGCGACAAGGCCAAGGCGATTTATGACGAGCGCTTCTGCCGTATGTGGGAGTTCTATCTTGCCGCCTCGGAAGCTGCCTTCCGCTGGCAGGATCTGGTGATTTTCCAGATCCAGATTGCCAAGAAGAACGACACGCTGCCGATGACGCGCGACTACATGGCCAACTGTGAGAAGGCGCTGGAGATGCGCGATCTTGGACGTCGTGAAAAGGCTCCGGCGGCCAAGCCCGCTCGCCGCCGCAAAGTGGCGGATCCGGAGTAGGCGGCCGGCGATCGTCCCATTGCCGCTTGCCATTGCCGGCTGGCACGCTGAAAAGGCACCCGTCAACGCGGGACCTTTTTTATGACCTACCTCCTCTACGTCGCTGCCGCACTTGCCGAGATCGCCGGCTGCTTTTCGTTCTGGGCATGGTGGCGGCTGGAAAAATCGCCGCTGTGGTTGGCGCCCGGTCTCGTCTCGCTGGTGCTATTCGCGTGGCTGCTGGCGCTGGTCGACACCAGCGCGGCGGGCCGGGCCTACGCCGCCTATGGCGGCATCTACATTGCCGCCTCGCTGGCCTGGCTGTGGCTGGCGGAAGGCGTGCACCCCGACCGCTGGGACCTTGCCGGTGCCGCGATCTGCATCGTTAGCGCCTCGGTCATTCTGCTCTCACCTCGGACTGCCTAAGCGATGGAACTGCCCGTCCCGCTTAGACAAGGCGTCGACCGCCTTCTCGAACAGGTGCCGTTGCCGATGCTTAAGCAAGCGGCAAAGACCCTGTCAGACCGCTACCGCGCAGAGTTGCGCGACGGTCGCCTGCACATGGCCGAAGACATTGCGGTGAAGGCCTATCTGGCAACGCGGCTGCCGGCGACCTATGCTGCCGTCCGCGCCAGCCTCGAGGCGGTAAGCGAGGCGCGGCCCGATTATGCTCCGAGAACCCTGCTCGATGTCGGCGCCGGCCCTGGCACGGTGCTTTGGGCCACAACGAATCTCTGGCCGGATCTCCAACAGGCGGTGCTGCTCGAGGCCGGCGCCGCCGTGCGAAGGGTCGGCGAAGCGCTTGCCGCGGATGCGATCACGGCCAGGACCGCCTGGCGGACCGGCGACGTCACCGTCGACCTGGTCGATCTGGAGCCGGCCGAGCTGGTGACTTCAGCCTATGTGCTGGATGAGATCGCGCCGGCATCGCTGGCAAAACTCGTCGACCGGCTCTGGCAGCTGACCGCCGACACGCTGCTGGTCGTCGAGCCGGGCACGCCGGCCGGCTGGCAGCGTATTCTTGCCGTGCGGCGGCAGCTGATCGAGACGGAGGCGCACGTGCTTGCGCCCTGCCCGCATGAGGCGCCCTGCCCGCTCGTCGCTCCCGACTGGTGCCATTTCGCCCGCCGCGTCGCCCGCTCGCGCCTGCACCGTCTGGCCAAGGATGCCGAGGTGCCGTGGGAGGACGAGAAATTCATCTTTGTCGCGGCTTCCCGCCATCCGACCGCTCCGCCTCAAGCGCGAGTGATCGCACCGCCGAATTCGGGCTCCGGCAAGGTCTTGCTGAAGCTTTGCCAACAGGATGGGAGTGCTGCCGAGCGACTGTTCACCAAGCGCGATGGAGGGGCGTTCAAGGCCGCGCGGCGACTGGACTGGGGTGATGCCTTGCCGGAATGACCGGCAGCTATTTTCCTGTTTTGTTCTCGCCCAAGAACGGCTAGGCTCGCCATCTTGATTCGAGTCAATTGAGATTCTTTCCACCGAAAGAACCTGGCTGTGAATCGCGGGCATCAAAGTTGGTTGGTTGGGGACTGATGCAGATAAGTCATCACCGACTTGTCTCGTTCTGATATCGAGAGACCGGGGATCAGGACCGGGGACATCATGGCAGAGGCAGCACGAAAATTCGGCGTGGCGGAAACACCGCTCTATCGCGAGGCGCCGAATAACATCGAGGCCGAGCAGGCGCTGCTCGGCGCCATACTGGTCAACAATGATGCCTTCTACCGCGTCTCAGACTTCCTGAAGCCCGGCCATTTCTACGAGCCGCTGCATAGAAAGATCTTCGAGGTCGCGGCCGAGCTCATCCGCATGGGCAAGGTCGCGACGCCAATCACGCTGAAGACCTTCCTCCCGGCCGATGAGAAGGTCGGCGACATGACGGTGGCGCAATATGTCGTGCGGTTGGCGGTCGAGGCCGTCACGGTCGTCAACGCCACCGACTATGGCCGCGCCATTTACGATCTGGCCACGCGGCGCGCGCTGATCACGGTCGGCGAGGACATGGTCAACATCGCCTATGACGCGCCGGTCGACATGTCGCCCTCCGACCAAATCGAGGATGCCGAGCGGCGCCTGTTCGAGTTGGCCGAGACCGGCCGCTATGATGGCGGCTTCGAGAGCTTCACCGACGCCGTCAAGACCGCCGTCGACATGGCCAATGCCGCCTATATGCGCGACGGGCATCTGTCGGGCGTCGCCACCGGCTTGCGCGACCTCGACCGCCGCATGGGCGGCCTCCAGTCGTCCGACCTGATCATCATTGCGGGGCGCCCCGGCATGGGCAAGACCTCGCTCGCCACCAATATCGCTTTTAACATCGCAGAGGCCTATGTCCCCGCACAGCAGGCCGACGGCTCGTTCAAGGCGGCCAACGGCGGCGTCGTCGGCTTCTTTTCGCTCGAAATGTCGTCCGAACAGCTGGCCACCCGCATCATTTCCGAACAGACCGAAATCCCGTCGTCGAAAATCCGGCGCGGCGAGATCAGCGAGATGGATTTCGAAAAGCTCGTCGCGTGCTCGCAGACGATGCAGAAAATCCCGCTGTTCATCGATCAGACCGGCGGCATTTCCATTGCTCAGCTGTCTGCCCGTGCGCGCCGCCTGAAGCGCCAGCGCGGCCTCGACGTCATCGTCATCGACTATATCCAGCTGATGCAGGGATCGAGCGCGAAATCATCGCAAAACCGCGTCCAGGAGATCACCGAGATCACCACCGGGCTCAAGGCGCTGGCCAAGGAGCTGGCGGTGCCGATCATTGCGCTGTCGCAGCTGTCGCGCCAGGTCGAGAGCCGCGACGACAAGCGCCCGCAGCTTTCCGATCTGCGCGAATCCGGTTCGATCGAGCAGGACGCCGACGTGGTGCTGTTCGTCTACCGCGAGGAATACTACCTGAAGAACCGCGAGCCGAAGCCGGGCACCGACGAATACATCAAATGGGAACACGAGATGAACGAAATGCGCGGCAAGGCCGAAGTCATCGTCGCCAAGCAGCGCCACGGCCCAACGGGGTCGGTCAGCCTCGCCTTCCAGGGCGAGTTCACCCGCTTCTCCGACCTTGCCGAGGAGCATCATTTGCCGGATCGGTTTGAGTAGCATGGGTAACCACTTCAGATGCGCCGCCGTTCTTGCTTTTGCGCTCATTGGCGCGGTTGCCGCCCTCGCAACCGCCTCTGCTTGTTCCATGCCTCCAGATTGGACGCCGCAGCGAGCGTTTGCGGAGGCCTCCCTGGTATTCCGAGGCATGGTTACTGAAACTGAGCTTAGCCCAATCAAACTTGGAACTGTTCCGCCTGATGAGGGTGATGGCCGAATACTGGTTAACGTACGATACGAGATTGCCGAGGTGTTCAAGGGCAAACCGGAACCGAATGGCGTGGTCTCCACGACCACTCTGATCATGGGTGGATGCGGTGTGCCTGTTCTGGCCGGGCAGAATTTCCTGTTTTACGTGGATGCGATCACTGAGGAAGCGCGGAAAGCGGAGCCGGAGTTTGCCACCCAGACACAGGGCATGATTTCCATCTACAACTCGCAGATGCTGCCACCCAATCCGGAATTGCTCGAGGAGGCGCTTGCCGAAGTTCGCGCTCTCGCCAAGAAGCACTGAATTTGAACCAGCTCGCTAAACCACGCCCCGAAAATGCGGTCGGCGCTCTACGGCGCCCCCCTCTGTCCTGCCGGACATCCCCACATGGGGGGAGATTGGCCGTCGCTCGCGACGCCACTCTTTTTTGCGACGCGGAAAATTGGCGAAATCCTACGTTCAGTCCGATCTCCCCCCTCGTGGGGGAGATGTCCGGCAGGACAGAGGGGGGCGCTGTCCCGCCTCCCTATCCTGCGCTGGCACCTGCCACACCCGAACCGGGCCACGCCTGATGGCCAAATCGCGCGTCCAGTTCATCTGCCAGAATTGTGGTTCGGTGCATCAGCGCTGGGCCGGCAAATGCGATGCGTGCGGCGAGTGGAACACGCTGGTCGAGGAAGGTACGTCCGGCGGCATCGGCTCGGGTCCGGCCAATAGCCGTAACGCGCGCAAGGGTCGCGCCGTAGTGCTCACCACCTTGTCCGGCGACATCGAGGACGCGCCGCGCATCGTCTCCGGCATCGGCGAGCTCGACCGCGCCACGGGCGGCGGCTTCGTGCGAGGCTCGGCGCTGCTGGTCGGCGGCGATCCCGGCATCGGCAAGTCGACGCTGCTCACCCAGGCCGCGGCCGCGCTGGCGGCAAAGGGCCACCGCATCGTCTACGTCTCGGGTGAAGAGGCGGTCGCCCAGATCAGGCTGCGCGCCCAGCGGCTCGGCGTCGCCGACACCCCGGTCGAGCTCGCCGCCGAAACCAATGTCGAGGACATCCTCGCCACCATCGCCGATGGCAAGCGGCCGGATCTGGTCATTCTCGATTCGATCCAGACGCTGTGGACCGACATGGCTGATTCGGCGCCCGGCACGGTGACCCAGGTGCGTGCCGCGGCCCAGGCGATGATCCGCTACGCAAAATCCACAGGGGCGGCGATCGTTCTGGTCGGCCATGTCACCAAGGAGGGCCAGATCGCCGGCCCACGCGTCGTCGAGCACATGGTCGACGCGGTGCTCTATTTCGAGGGCGAAGGCGGCCACCACTTCCGTATCCTGCGCACGGTCAAGAATCGATTCGGGCCAACCGACGAGATCGGCGTCTTCGAAATGTCGGACAAGGGCTTGCGGGAAGTCGCCAACCCGTCCGAGCTTTTCCTCGGTGAACGCCACGCGAAGTCGCCGGGCGCCGCGGTTTTCGCGGGCATGGAAGGCACACGGCCGGTGCTGGTCGAGATCCAGGCGCTGGTAGCACCGTCGTCGCTCGGCACGCCGCGCCGCGCCGTCGTCGGCTGGGACGGTGCCCGGCTGTCGATGATCCTGGCGGTTCTGGAAGCTCATTGCGGCGTCCGCTTCGGCACCCACGACGTCTATCTCAACGTTGCCGGCGGCTACCGCATTTCGGAGCCGGCGGCCGACCTGGCGGTGGCTGCGGCACTGGTTTCCTCGCTCACCGGTCTTGCCCTTCCCGCCGATTGCGTCTATTTCGGCGAAATCAGCCTTTCGGGTGCGGTGAGGCCGGTTGCACATGCGCAGCAGCGCCTCAAGGAAGCCGAAAAGCTGGGTTTCGGAAGCGCGGTTCTGCCCTTGGGCAGCGAGGAACTTGTCGGTGGTAATGGGGTCGGGGGGATCGGAGCCGGCGCTTTCCAGCCCACCGAGCTTGCCGATCTCGTGGCGCGCATAGCCGGCTCACGGCGCAGCCGCGTCGACGAGCGAGAGTGATGCGGCTCGTCGAGCCGCGAAAAAGAGATCGGAGTGGGGCGAAAACATGCCGATTACGCTGCTTGACGGAATTCTCGTCGGCTTCACCCTGGTCTCGGCGATGCTCGCCATGGTTCGCGGCTTTTCGCGCGAGATCCTGTCGATCATCTCCTGGGCAGCCGCCGCGGCGGCCGCCTTCTTCTTCTACAAGCCGGTGCTGCCTTACATTCAGCCCTATATCGACAACGAAAAGGCCGCCATGGCCGCGGCCGCCGGTATCGTCTTCATTGTCGCGCTGATCGTCGTTTCGGTCATCACCATGAAGCTCGCCGACTGGATCATCGATTCCAGGATCGGCGCGCTCGATCGTACACTTGGCTTCCTCTATGGCGCGGCGCGCGGCATCCTGGTCGTCGCTGTTGCGCTGCTTTTCTTCAATTGGCTGGCCGGCGCCAAGGCCCCAGGCTGGATTGCCAACGCCAAGTCAAAGCCGCTGCTCGAATCGATCGGCGCCAAGCTCGAAAGCCTGCTGCCCGAGGATCCGGAAAACGCTATCCTCAACAAGCTCAATCCGAATCAGCCAGCCACCGAGACGCCTCTGGCCCCAGACGCCCCTGCAGCGGAAGCACCTGCCGCCGGCGACGACGCCACCGCTCCGGCACCCGATGACAGCGACGCGCCACCGGCCGACAATGCGCCCGCGACGCCGGCACCTGCAAACCCGGCGCCGGCAAACTGATTTCGACAGACTTGCCAATCTGCAGACTTGGCGAGGCATCAAGACTGACGATCATGTGAACGCCGCACGACGTGCGTTGCTTTCGATGCGCTATGACCTTATATGGCGACTTTAGCGGAGCTTGAGCCCCCAATGGCAGACGCAGACGACGTGCTTTCCGCCGAAGCCGACGACCATTTCCACGACGAATGCGGCGTGTTCGGCATTTTCGGCCGGCAGGACGCCGCAGCCATCGTAACCCTCGGCCTGCATGCGTTGCAGCATCGAGGCCAGGAAGCGGCCGGCATCGTTTCCTACGACGGCACCCAATTCCATGTCGAACGCCATGTCGGCCTGATCGGCGACACCTTCACCAAGCAGCGTGTCATCGACAGCCTGCAAGGCAACCGTGCCATCGGCCACACGCGCTATGCCACCACCGGCGGCTCCGGCCTGCGCAACATCCAGCCTTTCTTCGCCGAACTTGCCGATGGCGGCTTTGCCGTCGCCCACAACGGCAATCTCACCAACGCCATGACCGTGCAGCGCGCGCTGCAGAAGCAAGGCGCCATCTTCTCTTCCACCTCCGATACCGAGACGCTCTTGCATCTGGTTGCCACCAGCAAGGAGCGCGACCTGAATTCGCGCTTTATCGATGCGGTGCGCCAGGTCGAAGGCGCCTTCTCGCTGGTGGCGATGACGTCCAAGAAGATGATCGGCTGCCGCGACCCGCTCGGCATCCGCCCGCTGGTACTCGGCGATCTTGACGGTGCCTGGATCCTCGCCTCGGAAACCTGTGCGCTCGATATCATCGGGGCGCGTTTCGTGCGTGACCTGAAGCCCGGCGAAATGGTCGTCGTCACCAGCAAGGGGATCGAAAGCCTGTTCCCGTTCGAGCCGCAGAAGACCCGCTTCTGCATTTTCGAATATGTCTATTTCGCGCGGCCGGATTCGTCTGTCGAAGGCCGCAATGTCTACGAAGTGCGCAAGCGCATCGGCGCCGAGCTGGCGCTGGAAAGCCCGGTCGAGGCGGACATCGTCGTGCCGGTGCCGGATTCGGGCACGCCGGCGGCGATCGGCTTTTCACAGGCCGCGGGCATTCCGTTCGAGCTCGGCATCATCCGCAACCACTATGTCGGCCGTACCTTCATTCAGCCCGGCGATTCGATCCGCCACATGGGCGTCAAGCTCAAGCACAACGCCAATCGCCGCATGATCGAAGGCAAGCGGGTGGTTCTGGTGGACGATTCGATCGTGCGCGGCACCACCAGCCAGAAGATCGTGCAGATGGTGCGCGATGCCGGCGCGAAGGAAGTGCATATGCGCATTGCCTCGCCGCCGACGCGCGCCTCATGCTTTTACGGCGTCGACACGCCGGAGAAATCGAAGCTGCTGGCATCGCGCATGTCGGTGGAGGAGATGGCCGAGTTCATCCGCGTCGATTCGCTCGGCTTCCTGTCGATAGACGGGCTCTATCGCGCCGTCGGCGAAGCCGGCCGCGACAACGAGCAGCCGCAATTCTGCGACGCCTGCTTCACCGGTCAGTATCCGACCCGGCTTGCCGATTTCGAAGGCTCCGACAATGTGCGCACGCTGTCGCTGTTGGCGGCAGGTGGGTCGTAGGCCTTGCCGGTCCGTTTGTCTCCGTCCCCTTGGCCCCTTACGGCGGTTTCACCTTGCCTGTCGGAATCCATCGTATGAGCCTTGACCTCTCCGGCCGCGTTGCGGTCGTCACCGGCGCGTCGCGCGGTATCGGCTATTTCATCGCCAGGGAGCTTGCCGCGGCCGGTGCGCATGTGATTGCAGTTGCTCGCACCGTCGGCGGCTTGGAAGAACTCGACGACCAGATCAAGGCAGATGGCGGGCAGGCGACGCTGGTCCCGCTCGATCTTGCCGACATGGCGGGGATCGACCGGCTGGGCGGCGCCATCCACGAGCGCTGGGGCAAGCTCGATATACTGGTCGCCAACGCCGCTGTGCTCGGCGTCATCGCCCCGATCGGCCATGTCGAGGCCAAGACCTTCGAGAAGGTGATGACCATCAACGTCACCGCAACATGGCGGCTGATCCGCTCGGTCGACCCGCTGCTCAGGCTTTCAGATGCCGGCCGTGCTATCGTGCTGAGCTCCAGCCTTGCCCACTCCGCACGCGCCTTCTGGGCGCCTTATGCGGCGTCGAAGGCGGCGGTCGAGGCCATGACGCGTTCATGGGCGCATGAGACCGAAAACCTGCCGCTCAGGGTCAATGCCGCCGATCCCGGGGCAACGCGCACCGCGATGCGGGCGCAGGCCGTACCCGGCGAGGATCCTGAAACACTGCCGCACCCTTCGGAGATCGCCAAGCGTATCGTGCCGCTGGCCAGCCCTATGCTCAAGGAGACCGGGCTGATCTTCCAGGCCAAGCACAATCGCTTTGTCGCCTACCGGCAGCCGGAGTAGCCACACATCGCATTTTGCCGGAAGAATTGCGCCGGCACCAACGTTGTTCGGGTGCCACAATTCGAGGAACGGAGGACCATATGCGGAGACTGCTTCTCTTGACTGCCACCGCGCTGCTTGCAGTTATCGGCGCCACGTCGTCGCAGGAGGCAACGATGAGCTTTTTCGTCACCAGCGTCGGCTCCGGCAAAGGCGCCGATCTCGGCGGTGTGGCCGGCGCCGACGCCCATTGTAGTTCACTGGCCGAAGCCGCGGGCGTTACCGGCAAGACATGGCGCGCTTATCTCTCGACCAGCGATACCGATGCACGCGACCGTATCGGCAAAGGCCCGTGGTTCAACGCCAAGGGCGTCAAGATCGCCGATGATGTCGCTTCCCTGCATAGCGATGCCAACGCCATCACCAAACAGACGGCACTCGACGAAAAGGGCCAAATGGTCAACGGCCGCGGCGACACGCCCAACCGGCACGACGTTTTGACCGGCTCCAAGCCGGATGGCGCGAAAATAGCCGACCAGACCTGCGGCGACTGGACGCTGAGCGGAGCAGAAGGTGTGGCGATGATGGGTCATCACGATCGTACCGGCCTCGATGATTCGGCAGCCGCCAAATCGTGGAATTCCTCGCATGCGTCACGCGGTGGCTGCAGCCAGGAGGCGCTGAAGGGCACCGGCGGCGACGGCCTGTTCTATTGTTTTGCGGTGAACTGAACCACAGCCGGAAAACGACCGACATCACGCGGCTGTGATGCCGTGGCTTAACGCCGCGCTTTGGCCCAGCTTTCGCCGCTGGGCCGGAGTTGCTAGGATCGTGCGACTCCCAAACAAGCAGAGCGAGGAAATACTCATGGCGGCACCGAGCGTAGCGTTAGTCTGGTATCTGGTGATCGCCGGCCCGCAAGGCGGCATGGTCGTGCTGCCCAGCACATTCGACACCCGCGAACAGTGCGCCTTCGCCATAACCGAATACCAGAAGCAACCGACGCCGGCCGGCTGGTCGGTGCAGTGCGTGCCGAGCGCCTCGCCCTTCGCCGACGAGGGCGACGCCGAGGAGCCGTCGGCGCAGTAGGACAGCGTGATCTCCCCCCTGTTTGGACCGGGGACATCGCGAACAGGTGTGCGAGGACATCGCGAACAGTTTGGCGCGCTTTGCGCTGGGGGGTTCGGGATGCCATTCGA
>NZ_JAMYNZ010000016.1:0-97369 GCF_040319465.1 Mesorhizobium sp. M0910 | reverse complement strand
ATCACCGAACACTCTCTCCACGGCATCAACACCTCCCGGCAAAAACCGAAAAGTGTTACCTATGTGTCCGGTACAAATCGTCACCTATGTCTCGGGCCGCTCAACAGCGGCTTAGCTGTTTTTGTTCCCGACACAGCCACCATCCGCCGCAGTTCTGACCAATCGCGCTATGCGCTCAGGCGAAATCGCGTGACATCGATGGCCGCGGCCATCAGTGTCTGTGTGTAGGTTGCCTGCGGATTACTGAAGATCGCCTCGGCCGGTCCCTCCTCGACGATCTTGCCCTGTTTCATGACGATGATGTAGTCGGCCATGGCGCGCACGACGGCGAGGTCGTGGCTGATGAACAGATAGGACAGCTCGTGGTCGGCCTGCAGCTTGCGCAGCAATTCGACGATCTGCTTCTGCACGGAGCGGTCCAGCGCCGAGGTCGGCTCGTCCAGCACCACCACTTTAGGCTTGAGTATCATGGCGCGCGCAATGGCGATGCGCTGCCGCTGGCCGCCGGAGAATTCGTGCGGATAGCGGTTGCGCGTGTTCGGGTCGAGCCCGACTTCTAGCAATGCATCGACCGCGCGGAGATCGCGCTGCCTGCCCGACAGATTGGGCTCGTGGACCAGCAGCCCCTCGGTGATTATCTGGCCGACGGTCATGCGTGGCGACAGCGAGCCGAATGGATCCTGGAAGACGAGCTGTAATTCGCGCCGCAGCGGCCGCATCGCCTGGCGATCGGCGTGGGAAATGTCGCGGTCGCCAAGCCGGATGATGCCGTCGCTGGGCAGGAGCCGCAGCAAGGCGCGGCCGAGCGTCGATTTTCCCGAGCCGGATTCGCCGACGATGCCGATCGTCTGGTTGCGCTTCAGCCGTATCGAAATGCGATCGACGGCGCGCAGCAGCAGCGGCTCGCCGCCAAGAAATCCGCCGCCGATCTTGAAGGTCACCTCGACGTTCCTGCCTTCAAGCAGGACAGGGGCATTCGGCGGCGGCGGCGCCTTGGTGCCGGTCGGTTCGGCGGCAAGCAGCATCTTGGTGTAGGCGTGCTGCGGGTTGGCGAAGATCGCTTCCGCTTCGCCCTCCTCGACCACCTCGCCATAGCGCATCACATAGACCCGATCGGCAAAGCGCCGGACGATGCCGAGGTCGTGGGTGATGAAGACGATCGCCATGCCGAGCTTGCGCTGCAATTCGGCGAGCAGCATGAGGATCTGTGCCTGGATGGTGACGTCGAGCGCGGTCGTCGGCTCGTCGGCGATCAATATGTCGGGGTCGTTGGCCAGCGCCATGGCGATCATGACGCGCTGGCGCTGACCGCCCGACAACTCGTGCGGATAGGATTTCATCCGCCGCTCCGGATCGGGAATATGGACCAGCCGCAGCAGCTTGAGCGCCTCCTCGCGCGCCGCCGCGGCGCCCAGCCCGCGATGCTTGCGGATCGGCTCGATCAACTGGTTGCCGATCGAATAGAGCGGGTCGAGCGAAGTCATCGGCTCCTGGAAGATCATGCTGATCTTGCGGCCGCGGATCTTGTTGAGCTCGGGCTTGCTCAAGGTCAAAAGATTGCGGCCGCGATAATCGACGGTGCCGGTGGCCTCGCCGTTCGAGGCGAGCAGGCTCATCGCCGCCATCATCGTCTGGCTCTTGCCGGAACCGGATTCGCCGACGACGGCGACGGTCTCGCCTGATTTGACGTGGATATTGATGCCCTTCACCGCCTCCACCACACCGTCGAGGGTGCGGAAGCGGACCCGAAGGTCCTTGACGCTGAGGATGGTTTCGGAAGCAGCCATCTCTCAACGATCCTTCGGGTCGAGCGCGTCACGCAGGCCGTCGCCGACGAAATTCAACGCGAACAACGTCGAGACGAGAAAGAATGCCGGGAACAAAAGCAGCCAGTTGGCCGAGCCGATGTTCTGGGCGCCGACCGAGATCAGCACGCCCCAGCTTGTCATCGGCTCTTGGACGCCGAGCCCGAGGAACGACAGGAAGCTTTCCAGGATGATGACCTGCGGCACCAGCAGCGTCATGTAGATCACCACCGGCCCGAGCAAATTGGGGATGACGTGGCGCAGCAAAATGCCACGCTGTCCGACGCCCATCGCCTCCGCCGCCTGGACATATTCCTGCCGGCGGATCGACAGCGCCTGTCCGCGCACGATGCGCGCCATGTCGAGCCACAGCACCGCGCCGACGGCCAGGAACATTAGCACGAAGTTCCTGCCGAAAAACACCACCAGCATGATGACGAAGAAGATGAACGGCAAAGAATAGAGCACGTCGACGACACGCATCATCACCTCGTCGACCCTGCCGCCGGCAAGGCCGGCGGTGGCGCCGTAGAGCACGCCGATGACCACGGCCACAATGCCGGCAAGCAATCCGATGGCCAGCGATATGCGCCCGGCCATCAGCGTTCGCGATAGCAGATCGCGGCCGGTGTTGTCGGTGCCGAACAGGAAATATTGCTGCTTGATCGAGGCACTCATCACCATTTCGAGACCATCCGGCGATTTGCTCTCGATCTTTGTGTCATCAAAGGTATCGGAACGATCAAGGTAGCGAATGTTGCGGTCGTCGATCGGCTTGGACGATCTGACGGTAACGAACACACGGCTGCCCTCCTGCCGCCAATCCTTGATGTCGACGCGCATACGCCTGATCGCCTCATCGAGAGCGCCTTCGATCATGTCGGCCTGCGGATAGGCGGAGAAGCTCGGCGGCGTGCGCACATAGTCGGCATAGATGGTGGTATACTGGTGCGGCACGAAATAGGGCCCAAACACACTGATGACGGTGATGAAGGCAAGATAATACAGACTGAACATGGCCGCGCGATTGGCCTTGAGGCGCGCCCAGGCGTCACCCCACAGGGATCGGCCGACGACCGGTGCGGCAACTGCGATATCAGTCATAGCGCACCCTCGGATCGACGACACCATAGAGGACGTCGACGATCAGGTTGAAGACAATAGTGAAGAGCGCGATGACCACCACCGTTCCCATAACCAGAGTGTAGTCGCGGTTGAGCGCGGCAACGACAAAATGGCGGCCGATGCCCGGTATAGAGAAGATGGTCTCGACGATGATCGAGCCGGTGAGAAGGGCTGCAGCTGCCGGACCGGTAAAGGAGACGATCGGCAGGATGGCGCCGCGCAGCGCATGCTTGACGACGACTGACCAGTCGGACAGGCCGAGAGCGCGCGCGGTACGGATGTGATGCGAGTGCAGCGATTCGATCATCGAGCCGCGCATCAGGCGGGCAACGATTGCGATCTGCGGCAGAGCGAGCGTCAGTACCGGGCCGACCTTGTTGATAAGGGCTCCATCGCCCCAGCCACCGATCGGCAGCAGCTTCCAGGTCAATCCGAATACAAGCTGGATTACCGGGGCGATGACGAAGGTCGGAATGGTGCTGCCGGCGGTCGCCAGCGCGATCACCGAATAGTCGGCAAGCTTATTCTGGTTGAGCGCGGCAACAGTGCCGAGCACGCTGCCGAGGAGCAGCGCCAGAACGAGTGCCGAAGCGCCGAGTTGGATCGAGATCGGCAGGCCCTCCCTGAACAACTCGCCGACGGTAAAATCCGGCATGTTGTAGCTGGGACCGAAATTGCCGCGCAGAAGATTGCCCAGATAGTGGACGTACTGCAGCCAGAGCGGATCGTTGAGGCCGAACTGGGCTTCGAGATTGGCCCTGATCTCGGGGCTCAGACCCCGCTCCTGGTTGAACGGGCCGCCCGGCGCGACACGTATCAGGAAGAACGCCATGGTCACGATGACGAACAGCGTCGGAATGGCGGTCAGAAGCCGCCGGAATACGTAACGCAGCATCGGTGCCCCGCTTGATCCAGAGCAGCGCGCGTCCGGCTGGACGATTGCGCTCTAGCCTTCAAATCTTCGCACCGACATTATCGAAAATCGATTCCGGTTTCCGGGCCGATGCGATGGCAAACCAGCACCGCCGCGCATTGAGTTGCGCGGCGGCCTGGCTAAGGGATCAGTCCTTGCTGATGAAGCGGGACGGATGGATGTCCATCACATTGTCGTCGAAGCCATGCAGCTTCGAGGAAACGATATCGTGGTAGCTATAGTAGAGAAGCGGGATCTCGCCGACGTCGTCGACGAGGATGCGCTCGGCTTCGGCGAGTTTCTTCATACGCTCTTCGGGCTTGCCGCCCGCGGCGGCCGCCTCGTCCATGGCTGCCTCGAATTTCGGACTGTTGTAAACCGAATAGTTGTTGCCGCTGGCCTTGCGAGAGATGCCGAGAAAGGTTTCCGGATCCTTGTAGTCGGCGATCCAGGCGGCACGCGCCACGTCATAATCACCCTTCTGCTCGAGGAAGGAGTAGTGGGTCTTGGTGTCGGTGTTGAGCAGCGTGACCTCGACGCCGAGCGGCTTCAGCTGTTCCTGGATGGCGACAGCGGTGTTCTTGTGGTTCTCCGAAGTGTTGTAGCGGATCTGCATCTTCAGCGGATGCTCGGGCGTATAGCCGAGCTTCTCCAGGATTTTCTTGGCTTCGTCTTCGCGGTCGATCTGCGGCATGTCGGCGTATTTTGCCAGAGCCGGCGTGTAGCCTTCGATGCCCGGAGGTACCATCGAATAGCCGGGCAGCATCGAATTCTGCCAGACTTTTTCGGCCAGGAAGTCGCGATCGATCGCCATAGAGATGGCGTTGCGCAGTTCGACATTGTCCCACGGCGCCTTGTCGGTCTTGATCGCATAATAGTAGATGCCGAGATATGGCCCGACGCGGACCTGGTCGCCGAATTTGGCCTTGAGATCTGCGAGCTGTTCGGTCGGCAGGTCACCATAACTGTCGAGTTCGCCGGCCTCGAAGCGCTTCATCGCTGACGAGCGATCCTCGGTCGGGATGTAGTTGACCACGTCGAACTTGACGCTCGCGGCATCCCAGAATTTCGGATTCTTGACCAGCTTCAGATGGTCGTTGGGAATCCACTCCGCCGCTGTAAAGGCCCCGTTGGAGACCAGCTTGCCTGCCTTGATCCAGTCGGCGCCAAGCTTTTCGATGGACGCCTTGTTAACCGGATAGGTCGCCTGATGGGTCAGCATCTCCAGGAAGTAAGGCGTTGGCGCCTTGAGCGTGACTTCGAGAGTATTTGCGTCAATCGCCTTGACGCCCATATCCTCCGGCTTACCCTTCTTGGTGTTGACTTCCTCGGCACCCTTCACTGGATAGAGCATGGAAGCGTATTCCGCAGCGGTGGCCGGATCTTCCAGCCGACGGAACGAATAAACGAAGTCGTCCGCCGTCACCGGGCTGCCATCCGACCAGAGGCCGTCCTTGCGCAGCTTGAAGGTGTAGACAGTGCCGTCGTCGGACACCGTCCAGCTTTCGGCGGCGCCCGGAATGAGATTCGTCTTCTGATCATGCATGACGAGGCCCTGGAACAGGTCGCGTATGATATCGGCTTCGTAGACCGTCGAGGTCTTGTGCGGATCGAGCGTCTCCGCTTCGGCGGCGGCTCCGCGGTTGTAGACGGTCTCGGCGAAAGCCGGCGTGTAGAACGTACCGGCGGCCAAGACCATGGTCGTGGCGAGTACCGTCGCCTTCAGCACATGTTTCAACATGGAGTTCTCCCTAATGACGTCGCCCTTCAGCCACGTCTCTAAGCGTTGACGCCCCGAAACCGATTGGCTGGTTCCTTTCGAGCGCGCAGCCGGTTCCCTTTCCGGCAGCTGGTGACCAAACAGTAACGTGGAGATTTTTTATTTCAACAGTCTCTCGGGGTCACCCAAAGTAAGGCGCCGGGACAGTCGTCTTGCGAACGGCCAATTAAGGATCGAAACCATGGGCTTGGCTGCGTTTCATCGCCCTGAAAACGCCCGTCCGCGGGAGATAATCTGGCGGATCATTTCAGTTTGCGGGAATGTCTTAATTGGTTCTTAGTCAACCATGGGTTACATATTTGGACGGGTTCGGCACATCCCTCTTAAGTTCCGTGGACAAGGGCAATGGATAAGACAGACAGTAAAACTGTCTCATTAGCGGCAAAAAACACACGTCGAATAAGGACAAATCTACGCAAAATTGGAGATGAGTCCGGAACTTCCGCGATCGAATTTGCCCTGCTTTCACCGGTTTTCATCCTGCTCTTGCTCGGAATGGTTGCATATGGTATCTATTTTGGTGCAAGCAACTCCTTGCAGCAGATCGCCGCCGATGCCGCCCGCACTGCGATTGCCGGATTGAACCAAACCGAGCGCCAGGCGCTGGTGGCGAGTTTCGTCAAAAACAATGCCAGTGGATACCCGTTCGTCGATTCCGGCAAGCTGACCTATCAGGCGACGGACAGCACGGCCGACGGAAATCAGTTCGTCGTGTCGATCCAGTACGATGCCAGCAACCTGCCGATCTGGAACCTGTTACCAAGCCTTGCGATGCCGCAAACCACGATCACACGCAGGTCGACCATCAGGATTGGAGGCATTTGAATGTCGCAGTTCTTGCTGAGGGGCATCGGCCGGATCGCTCGCTCGATGGTTGGCGACGAGAAGGCGAACTTTGCCGTCATGACCGCGCTCATAGCGCCATTCGCCCTGGGGCTTGCGGCCTTCGCCGTCGACGAAGGTTCGATCTACACGGAGCGCAGGGAAGCCCAGGCGATGACGGATCTGGCGGCAATCACCGCGGCGTCGAACATCAACAATATGGAAGCCGCGGCAGTAACCACGCTCAGTGACAACCGAATGCCCGGCATCATTGTTCAAAAGCCAGGTCAGACAATCGTCCCCACGGCTGGGAAAACCGTCGTGTCCGTCACCGGCGGTCGATACTCAGCGGCTTCCTCCGTTGGTGTCGACAAGCGCTTCGAAGCCGGTAAAACGCCGTACAACGCCGTTCGCGTCACCCTGCACAAAATCCCCGCCCGGTATTTCGCCAGTTCGCTCATCCCTACTCCGGTTATCGGCACCGAAGCCATTGCCAGCGTGACCCCGCAAGCGATGTTCTCGGTCGGGTCAAGGCTCCTCAGCGTCAATGGCGGCATCCTTAACGCGCTTCTAAGCAAGTTGCTGGGCGGCAACATCTCGCTCAGCGTCATGGACTACAACGCGCTGATCTCGGCCGACGTCAACGTGCTTTCGTTCGTCGATGCCCTTGCCGTGCAGTTGCAACTGACAGGTGTCAGCTATTCCGACGTGCTGGCGTCAAAAGCGACGGTAGGCCAGATCGCGACCGCCATGGCCAATGCGTCCGGGTCGGGCAGCGCCAGCAAACTTGTGCTGCAGACGATCGCGTCAAGGGCCACGAACACGGTCAAGATACCCCTCAGTCATCTTATCGATCTTGGCCCGATCGGTAAGCTCGGCCTCGGACAAAAGTCTCCCGGCTTTTCCGTCGACGCAAGCGCGATGGGCATGCTGGGTGCCGCCGCCTCGCTGGCCAATGGCTCAAACCAGGTCCAGGTCGATCTCGGCGCCACTATTCCGGGACTTACCTCCACTACGCTCGCCATCGCCATCGGTGAACCGTTGCAATATTCACCCTGGCTGGCCGTAGGTGAAAAAGGCACCGTGGTGCGCACCGCGCAGACACGAATCAAGCTGGTCACCACAGTCGGCATCGGCAATTCCAATCTCGGCGGCGGCATCAGTCTGCTGTCCGTCAATCTGCCTCTGCATGTCGAAGTCGCCTATGCGGAAGCCAAGCTGACTGACATCAGCTGCCCGACGGGCCGGCCGGACAGCATCAAGGTCTCGATCGCCGCGCAGCCAGGCGTGGCCTCGCTGCACCTTGCCGCCAGCGACGCCGACAACAATCCATCGGCCTTCGCCGATTTCAGCAATCCGCAATCGTTCTCCGACACCACGATTGCCCAGGTAAGCGTGAAGCTTCTGCTGCTTACCCTCAATCTGCTCGATGTGAAGGGTTCTTCATCACTTGCCATCACCAACAACGATCCGACCACATTGACCTTCGACAGCACCGATATCGCCAACAAGACGATAAAAACTGTCGCCACAAAAAACCTGACGCAATCACTCACGACATCGCTGGTCAGCGGCCTCTCGCTCTCCGTCAATGCACTGGGCCTCGGGCTGGACGTGACGGCCCTGCTCGGAACGGTTAAGCCGGCGGTGGTAACGGTTCTGAACGGCGTGACGGCGCCGGTCGACGCACTGGTCTACAACGTGCTTGCGGCTGTCGGCGTGCATGTCGGCGAGGCCGATGTGCGGGTTGTCGGCGCGACTTGCGGGCGCTCCGTACTCGTTCAATGAGATGGAGATCAGCCGATCCGGCCGAGAAAGCAGCCTAGCGGCGGCAGCGACAGAGTTCCTTCCTGCAAGACGCCGGTAGTACTGCCAAGATCTATCGGCTCTATCACATCCAGATCCGGCGGCAATTGCCAGCCGGCCGGCTCGTTGGCGAAATTGAGGACACACAGCAGCTTTTCGTCACCGCCTTCGCGAATGAAAGCAAGGACGTCGCCTTCGGCATCGAGGAACCGGATCGAGCCTCGAACCAGCGCCGGATGCTGCTTGCGCAAGGCCAGCATCGCCCGGTAGCTCGCCAGGACGGAGGTTTGCTCGCCATTCTGGACGTCGACCGCCCGGGCGCGATGGCTTGCCGGGACCGGAAGCCACGGCTTGCCGGTTGAAAAGCCGGCATTGTCGGCGACAGCCTCCCAGACCATCGGCGTTCGGCACCCGTCCCGCCCCTTGATTGCCGGCCAGAAGCGGATGCCGAAGGGATCGCGCAAATCCTCGAACGCCAGTTCGGCCTCCTCCAGCCCGAGTTCTTCGCCCTGGTAAAGGCAGATCGATCCGCGCAAGCAGGAAAGCAGCACGATCGAGAATTTCGCCACCCTGTCCGGATCGCCGCCCGGCCTTGTCCATCGACTGACATGGCGCACGACATCGTGGTTGGAGAACGCCCAGCAAACCCAGCCGTCGAACACCTTACTCTCGAAGGCCTCGACACAGCCACGCACATGCGACGCCGAGAATTGCGGGCCGAGCAGATCGAACGTGTAGGACATTTGGAGCTTGTCGCCACCGCCGGTATAGGCGGCGAGTGTCTGCAAGGAACGAGTTTCGTCGCCAATCTCGCCGACAGCGACGCGGCCTTCATACTCGTCAAGCAAGGCCCGGAAGCGCTTGAGAAAAGTAAGGTTTTCCGGCTGGCTCTTGTCGAACAGATGCTCCTGATAGAGATAGGGGCTGGTTGCCGTATTGGAGCCGGCGACGCTTTCTGCCAAAGGCGGGTTGCTGCGCAGCCAGCGGTCGTGGACGTAATAGTTGACCGTATCCAGCCGGAAACCGTCGACGCCGCGCTCGAGCCAGAACCGCACCGTTTCCAGCAAGGCGTCCTGCACCTGCGGGTTGTGGAAATTCAGGTCCGGCTGCGAGGCGAGGAAATTGTGCAGGTAATATTGCCTGCGCGTAGCATCCCACTCCCAGGCGGGTCCGCCGAAGAGCGACAGCCAATTATTGGGGGCGGTGCCGTCGGGCTTCGCATCGGCCCAGACGTACCAGTCGGCCTTGGAGTTGTCGCGGCTCGTGCGGCTTTCGACGAACCATTCGTGCCGATCCGATGAGTGCGACAGGACCTGGTCGATGATCACCTTCAGGCCCAACCGGTGTGCCTCGGCAACCAGCGCGTCGAAGTCCTCTGATGTGCCGAACATCGGATCGACGGCGCAGTAATCCGAAACGTCGTAACCCATATCGGCCATTGGTGACTTGAAGAAAGGCGACAGCCAGACCGCGTCGACACCGAGCGATGCGACATGGGCCAGCCTCGAGGTGATGCCGCTGAGATCGCCGCTGCCGTCGCCTGTCGTGTCCTGGAAGGAGCGCGGGTAGATCTGGTAGATGACGCAGCCGCGCCACCATTCGGCATTGTCAGCCATCATGGCTTCCCCCTGCGCCCGCCCGCGCTGTCCTGCTTTCGATGATGAACATGACCGTTCGCCCAGGCACCGGCCGTGAGATGTCGCCAGTATCCGGTTCGATGGCTGGGCGCCAATGAAAACCCGCCCGTTCCGGCAGCGTGAACACGCAGGCTCGGCGGTCGCCGTTGATGACCACCGCAAGGCGACTGTTCTCATTGCCACCGAGCACCATGACCAGCCGATGTCGCCTAGGATCGTGCCAGGCTGCTTCATCGAGCGGCACGCCGGTTTCCGTCAGCCAGGCGACGTCAGGTAATTGCGAGCCGGCCGGCAGTTCTCCGGTCAGGAACCTGGTGTCCGAAAGCGCCGGCGCGGCACGACGCATCTTGGCGAGCAGAGCCGTGTACCGCTCTAGCGCCCGGTCGCGCCCGGACCAGTCGAGCCAGGTAATGTCATTGTCCTGCGCGTAAGCGTTGTTGTTGCCGCGCTGCGTGCGGCCGAACTCGTCTCCGGCCGTCAGCATGATCGTGCCGCGCGAGGCAAAGAGCGTCGCCAGCAGCGCGCACTGGTCATCGAAACGGGCCGTAACGATTGACTGGTCGTCGGTCTGACCCTCGACGCCATTGTTCCAGGACAGGTTGTCATCGTGACCATCGCGGTTCTGTTCGCCGTTGGCCTCGTTGTGCTTGTGCTCGTAGGCAACGATATCGGCCAGCGTCATGCCGTCATGCGCAGCGATGAAATTGAGGCTTCGGCTCGTTGTCTGGCCTGCTTTGGAAAAGACGTCGGACGAACCGGCAAGCCGCGTCGCCAGCGCACCGATCATGCCGCCGTCGCCGCGCCAGAAGCGGCGGATATCGTCACGGTATCTGTCGTTCCATTCTAGGAAGGGCGGCGGAAAATTGCCGAGTTGATAGCCATCCGGTCCGACATCCCAGGGCTCGGCGATCAGCACCCGGTCGCCAAGAACAGGGTCGTTGCGAATGGCGTTCAGCAGCGGCGCATCGGCGTCGAAAACGCCGTCGCCGCGGCCGAGGATCGGCGCCAGGTCGAAGCGGAATCCGTCGACGCCGGCGCACTGGACAAAATGGCGAAGCGTGTCGAGGACCATGTCCCGGACGACCGGATGGTCGCAGGCCACCGTATTGCCGGTTCCGGTGTCATTGACCAGAGCGCCGTCGGCCTCGTGCCGGTAGTAGGCGCGGCTGTCGAGGCCGCGCAGCGACAATGTCGGGCCGAGCCGGTCGCTTTCGCCGGTGTGATTGAACACCAGGTCGAGAATGGTGCCGATGCCGGCCTCGCGCAGCGCAGCGACCATTCCGCGCAACTCGGCCAGACCGCCGGGCGCCAGTCGCGGATCGAGCGCCATGAAGGTCACGGGATTATAACCCCAGGCGTTGCGCAGCCTGAGCGGCGGCAAATGCCGTTCGTCGATCGATGCCGTCACCGGCATCAACTCAACGGCTGCAACACCGAGGTTTTGCAGATGCTCTACAACAAGGGGGCGAGCGAGAGCTGCAATGGTGCCGCGCTGCTTCTCGGGAATGTCCTTATGCAGCTTTGTGAAGGCGCGTACCGGCACTTCATAGATTAGGCCGCCGGGCCGAAACAGCGGCGGCAAGGCGGGCAAGGGTTCCGGCAAGGCGCCGGCAACGGCCTTCGGCATCAGCGGCGCGGTATCAGCCCCCTCGCCCCGACGCGCGGCCAGTCGGCCGTCATAGGCATAAGGCCTGTCGATCTCGACGGCGTAGGGATCGGCCAGCAGCTTGTCGGGATCGAACCAAAGGCCCTGCTCCGGCGCGTAGTCGCCATCGGCACGGAGCCCGTAGCGGGTGCCGGCGGCGAGACCGGCAACAAAAAGCGCGTGCACGCCCTCGCCTTCCGACTGGAGTTGCAGCCGGTCGATTTCGCGGTTGCCGCGCTGGTCGAAGATCGAGACCCAGATGCGCCGAGCCGACGAGGACCATGCGGCGAAGCGGATGCCTTCTTGGGTGATTGTTGCGCCGAGTTGGCTCATACGGCGTCTCCTTCTCCCCTTGTGGGAGAAGGTGGATCGGCGCGCAGCGCCGAGACGGATGAGGGGTGCTGGAAGAAACGAGGCATGGGCGATTTGTGCAAAGGTGTGCGCCAAGCTGGAACACCCCTCATCCGACCGAGCTTCGCTCGGCCACCTTCTCCCACAAGGGGAGAAGGGGGAGCCTCGCAACGCAGGCCGAACTCAGACGGACGGCTGTCAACCAAAGTCACGTAATCACGCTCGGCTTGGCGCGACCGGTATGGCTGCGAATCCCGGCGATATCGTCGGCCGCCGCAATCAGGTCGGCAAGCGCCTCCTGGGTGTCGAGATCGTGGCGGTTCTTGTCCGGCTCGTAGCGCTCGACATAAAGCCGCAATGTCGCGCCCGAGGTGCCGGTGCCGGACAGGCGGAAGACGACGCGTGAGCCACCTTCGAACAACACCCTGATGCCCTGGTTCTTGCTGACCGAGCCGTCGACCGGATCGTGATAGGCGAAATCATCGGCGCTGGCGATCGTCATGCCGCGCACGCTGGTGCCAGGCAGCGAGCCGAGCTTGGCGCGCAGTTCGTCGACAAGCGCGTTGGCACGGTCGGTCTCGACCTCCTCGTAATCGTGGCGCGAATAGTAATTGCGGCCGTAGGCTGCCCAATGCTGGGTGACGATCTGCTTGGCGCTTTCGCCGCGCACGGCAAGGATGTTGAGCCACAAAAGCACGGCCCACAGGCCGTCCTTTTCGCGTACATGGTTGGAGCCGGTCCCCGCACTCTCCTCGCCGCAGATCGTCGCCATGCCGGCGTCGAGCAGATTGCCGAAAAACTTCCAGCCGGTCGGCGTTTCATAGATGCCGATGCCGAGCTTTTCGGCGACGCGGTCGGCAGCACCGCTGGTCGGCATCGAACGGGCTATGCCTTTCAGCCCGGCCTTGTAGCCCGGCGCCAGATGGGCGTTGGCGGCGAGCATCGCCAGCGAATCCGACGGGGTGATGAAAATGCCCTTGCCGATGATCAGGTTGCGGTCGCCATCGCCATCAGAGGCAGCGCCAAAGTCGGGCGCATCCGGGCCCATCATCTCGTCGTAGAGGTGTTTTGCATGCACCAGATTGGGATCGGGATGGTGGCCGCCGAAATCCGGCAGCGGAATGAAATTGCGGGCGGTGCCGTTCGGCGCGCCGAGCCGGTTTTCGAGGATCTCCTTGGCGTAGGGGCCTGTCACCGCATGCATGGCGTCGAAGCGCATGCGGAAGCCCGATTTGAACAGCGCCCGCAACGCCTTGAAATCGAACAGGCTTTCCATCAGATCGGCATAGTCGGCAACCGGATCGATGATTTCGACGGTCATGTCAGCCGCCTTGACCGTGCCGATCGTGTCGATGTCGACCGGCCCCATATCGGCGATCTTGAAGCTTGAAATCGCCTTGGTTTTTTCGAAGATTGCGTCGGTCAGCTTTTCCGGCGCCGGGCCGCCGTTGCCGGCATTGTACTTGATCCCGAAATCCTCATGTGGGCCACCCGGATTGTGGCTGGCCGACAGGATGATGCCGCCGAAGGTCTTGTATTTGCGGATTACATGCGAAGCGGCCGGCGTCGACAAGATGCCGCCCTGCCCGACCATCACCTTACCGAAGCCGTTTGCCGCGGCCATGGCGATGGCCTTCTGGATGACCTCGCGGTTATAAAAGCGGCCGTCGCCGCCGATCACCAGGGTTTTGCCATCGAATCCATCCAGCGCGTCGAAGATCGACTGGATGAAGTTCTCGGCATAGTGCTCCTGCTGGAACACCGGGACTTTCTTGCGCAGCCCGGAGGTGCCGGGTTTCTGGTCGGGATAGGGTTTGGTGGCGACGGTGCGGATCATCAGTCAGGCAGCCCTTTTCGAAAGCAGCAAGCGATAGAGTTGAACATATTTTTCGGCGCTTTTGTCCCACGAAACGTCGGCCTTCATGCCTTGCCGCTGCATCGACGTCCACACCGCGGGATTGGCATGCGCCTCGACAAGGCGGCGGACGGCGTGCAGCAAGGCGCCGGCATTGGCGGGCACGAATTGGAAGCCGGTCGCCACGCCGGCAGAGATGGCGGCTTCGTTGGCATCGATCACCGTGTCGGCAAGGCCGCCGGTGCGCGCGACGACCGGCACGCAGCCATAGCGCAGGCCGTAAAGTTGCGTCAGCCCGCAAGGTTCGAAGCGCGACGGGATGATGATGGCGTCGCAGCCGCCCTGCATGGTGTGGGAGAGCCCCTCGTCATAGCCGACGACGACGCCGATGCGGCCACGATGGCGGGCTGCGGCGGCAAGCAACGTGCCTTCCAGCCCAGCGTCGCCAGACCCAAGGATTGCCAGCCGTGCACCTGCCGCGACGATGCCGTCGACGGCAGCAGCCAATATGTCCATGCCCTTTTGCCAGGTCAGCCGGCTGACGACGCAGACGATCGGGCTGTCATCGCGATCGAGGCTGAACCGGTCCTCGACCGCGGCCTTGTTGGGCATTCGCGCCTTAAGCGTCTTTGCCGTGTAGTTGGAGACCAGATGCTTGTCGGTTTCCGGGTTCCATATCTCGGTATCGATGCCGTTGACGATGCCATGGAGATCGACGGAGCGCATGTTGATCAGGCCGTCGAGGCCCATGCCGAATTCGGGCAAACGGATTTCCTGCGCATAGGTCGGGCTGACCGTGGTGATCGCCCAGGCGGCCTGCAGGCCGGCCTTGAGGAAGCCGACGCCGCCGTAATATTCGACGCCGTCGAGCGCCATCGCCGCCGCCGGCAGGCCAAGCTCGCCAAAGATGCTGGCGCCGAACTGGCCCTGGAAGGCGAGATTGTGCACGGTTATCATCGACGGCGTGCCGACCGCCTTGCCGTAGCGCATGTAGGCGAGCGTCATTGCCGACTGCCAGTCATGGGCATGGACGATATCGGGCAGGTAGCCCGAGATGGAGCCCCCGGCGATGTCGCCGCCTACCTGGCTCAAGGCAGCGAACCGCCGCCAATTGTCCGGCCAGTCGGCGCCGGTCGCGTTGCCGTATGGACCGCCGGGGCGGTCGAAAAGATGCGGCGCGTCGAGCACGAACAGGTCGAGGCCGGCGATCTGGACGGCGTGCACCGACGCCTTGCCGCCCTGCAGCAGCGGATATTGTTGAACCGCCTTCTTTTTCTTGAAGGCGCCCATCACCTGCGGGTAGCCGGGGACGAGCGTGCGCATGGTGACGCCCTTGCCGGCCAATGCCATGGGCAAGGCGCCGGTTACGTCGGCGAGCCCTCCGGTCTTGACCAGCGGAAAGATCTCGGGCGCCACCGACAGAACCTGCATGCACTACGATCCCAGCCTGTTGATCATGTCCTGCGTGACCAGGCAGATGCCTTTTTCCGAAACGCGGAAACGCTTGGCGTCGAGGACGGGATCCTCGCCCACCACCAGCCCCTCCGGAATCCTGACGCCGTGATCGATGACTACGCGCTTCAGCCTGGCGTTGCGGCCGACATGGACGTCCGGCAGCATGACGACCTCCTCCAATGTCGAATAGGAATTGATGCGCGCGCCGGTGAAGATCAGGCTTCGCTTCAGCGAAGCGCCCGAAACGATGCAATCGCCCGACACGAGAGACGACACGGCCGACCCGCGGCGGCCATCCTCATCATGCACGAACTTTGCCGGCGGCTTCAACTCGGCATAAGTCCAGATCGGCCAGTCGCGGTCGTAGAGGTCGAGTTCCGGCGTGATGTCGGTCAGGTCGATATTGGCCTCCCAATAGGCGTCGACCGTTCCGACGTCGCGCCAATAGGCCTCGTTCTCGGCGGTCGAGCGCACGCAGGATTTGGCGAAGCGATGGGCGATCGCCTTTCCGTGCTCGACGATGTAGGGGATGATGTCCTTGCCGAAGTCGCGGCTCGAGCCGGGCTCTGCCGCATCGCGACGCAACTGCTCCATCAGGAACTTGGTCTTGAACACATAGATGCCCATCGAGGCCAGCGCAAAATCCGGCTTGTCGGGAATGCCCGGCGGATCGGCGGGCTTTTCGATGAAGGAGATGATGGTGTCCTTGGGATCGACATGCATGACGCCGAAGCCGGTAGCTTCCATGCGTGGCACTTCGAGGCAGCCGACGGTGACGTCGGCGCCGGCCTCGACATGTTGGCGCAGCATCATTTCGTAGTCCATCTTGTAGACGTGGTCGCCGGCCAGGATGACCATGTATTCCGGCCCATAGGCCTCGATGATGTCGATGTTCTGGTAAACGGCGTCGGCGGTGCCCTCGTACCATTGCGTTTCCGACACACGCTGGCTGGCCGGCAGGATGTCGAAGCTCTCGTTGCGCTCGGGCCGCAGGAAGTTCCAACCGCGCTGCAGATGGCGGATCAGCGAATGCGCCTTGTATTGGGTGGCGACGCCGAGGCGGCGGATACCGGAATTGAGCGCATTGGAGAGCGCGAAATCGATGATGCGGGTCTTGCCGCCGAAATAGACCGCCGGCTTGGCACGGCGGTCGGTCAGTTCCTTGAGCCGGCTGCCACGGCCGCCGGCCAGCACATAAGCCATGGCGTCGCGTGCCAGCGGCTGGGTTCGTTTTATTTCAGCCATTCTTATCCTCCCAGGTTAGATACTCCAGACATAGCTTAGTCTGGGACGAATTCGAGCATGATTGTCGACAGCGGCGGCAAAAGCATCGTCGCCGAAATGCCTCCTCCTTCCGCCTGAGCCTCGACGCCGCCGCTATTGCCCATGCCGGAACCGCCATAGTCCGTGGCATCGGTGTTGATGATCTCGCGCCATTTTCCGGCCTGCGGCAACGGCACGCGGTAATTGTCGCGCGGCACCGGCGTGAAGTTGGAAATGACGGCGACCGGGTTGCCGCCCGGCGCGCTGCGCAGCCAGGCAAAGACCGAGTTCGCGCTGTCGTCGACGATCAGCCAGGAAAAGCCCTCCGGCTCGCAGTCGCGGGCATGCAGCGCCGGGCGCGAGCGGTAGAGATAGTTGAGGTCGCGCACCGTCTGCCAGACGCCACGGTGGAGCCGGAAATCGAGCAGGTTCCAGTCGAGCGCGCGCGCCTCGCTCCACTCGCGGGGCTGCGCGAACTCCTGGCCCATGAACAACAGCTTCTTGCCGGGATAACCCCACATGAAGGCGTAATAGGCGCGCAGCGTCGCGAATTTCTGCCAGTCGTCACCGGCCATCTTGTTGAGCAGCGTGCCCTTGCCGTGCACCACCTCGTCGTGGGACAGCGGCAGCACGAAATTCTCGCTGAAGGCGTAGACCAGGCCGAAGGTGATGTCGTTGTGGTGATGCTTGCGGAAGATCGGCTCCTTGGAAAAATACTCCAGAGTGTCGTGCATGAAACCCATGTTCCACTTGAAGCCGAAGCCCAGCCCGCCTTCATGCACCGGCTGCGAGACTTTCGGCCACGAGGTCGATTCCTCGGCGATGGTCATCACGCCCGGATGGTGGCCGTAGACCTCCTTGTTCATACGCTGCAGGAAGCTGACCGCCTCGAGGTTTTCGCGCCCGCCCTTCTCGTTGGGGATCCATTCGCCGGCCTTGCGCGAATAATCGAGATAAAGCATCGAGGCGACCGCATCGACGCGCAGTCCGTCGACGTGATATTTCTCGGCCCAGAACAGCGCATTGTTGACCAGGAACGAAATCACTTCGCGGCGCCCGAAATTATAGATCGCTGTGTTCCAGTCGGGATGGAAGCCCTTGCGCGGGTCGGCATGCTCATAGAGCGCGGTGCCGTCGAACTTTGCCAGACCGTGTTCGTCAACCGGGAAATGCGCCGGCACCCAGTCGAGGATGACGCCGATGCCGGCACGGTGGGCGCCGTCGACGAAGCGGGCAAAACCGTCCGGATCGCCAAAGCGGGCAGTCGGCGCATAAAGACCCGTCGTCTGGTAGCCCCAGGACGGGTCATAAGGGTGTTCGGAGATCGGCATGAATTCGATGTGGGTAAAACCGGTCTCGACCACGTAAGGGATCAGCCTGTCGGCGAGCTCATCCCACGACAGAAAGCTGCCGTCGTCGTGAAGCCGCCATGACCCGGCATGGACCTCGTAGATCGATACGGCTTCGCGCCTGTGGTCGGCATTGCGCCAGTAGTTCCGGTGCGCTTCGTCGCCCCATTCATGCGCCGGCGGCAAAGCCGTCACCGAGGCGGTGGCCGGGCGCAGTTCGGACTTGAAGGCGAACGGATCGGCTTTGAGCGGCAATCTCACGCCCTCTGGCCCGATGATTTCGTACTTATACGGGCGGCCAGCGCCGATGTCGGGAATGAATAGCTCCCAGATGCCGGTGTCGCGGCGGACGCGCATGGTATGCCTGCGGCCGTCCCACTCGTTGAAGTCGCCGACCACCGAGACACGCCTTGCATTGGGCGCCCACACCGCAAAATGTACGCCCGATGCACCTTCATGGTCGATGAGATGGGCGCCGAGCTTGTCGAACAGCCTGAGATGCGATCCTTCGGCGATATAGTAATCGTCTAGCGGACCGAGCACGGGGCCGAAGGAATATGGATCGGTCAGCCACCAGTCACCGCCTGCGTTCCTGGCGTGGTAGCGCAGCGGCTGGCGTTTGCGCAGCGACAGTTTGCCTTCGAAGAAACCGCGATCGTCACGCCTCGACAGCTCGCCAGCCTTCTTGCCGGTCAGCGTATAGGCAGTGACGGACTCGGCATGAGGAACAAAGCAACGGGCGACAAATCCCTTCCCTGCCTCATGCACGCCGAGCACGGCAAACGGGTCGCCGTGCGTGCCCGCGACAATCGCCGCGACATCGCTGGTTTGCGCCAGTCCGTCCGGCCCGCTTGTCGCAACGGTCGCGCGCGGCTTGCTCATCAGGCAGTGATCCTCCCCGGGCACCAAGTGTATGTTTCTAGTAGAGTTTTGAATTCGACATTCGCATGCCGCCTGACCCTCCAAAGGATGCGAGGGTCAAATCCACTCCACTAGGACCACATTGTCCGTGGTCTCATGCAATCATATCAGGCGGGCACGTGCCATATGTCTTTCGCATATTGGCGGATCGTTCGATCGGACGAGAACCAGCCGACGCGGGCGACATTGCGGATGGCCCTGGCGTACCAGTCCGGGCTGTTGCGCCAGACGGCATCGACGTCGCGCTGGGTGGCGGCGTAGGCATCAAAATCCGCGGCGACCATGAACCAGTCGCTCTGGTAAAGACCGTTGATCAGGTCGCGATAACGGTCCGGATCGTCAGGTGAGAAGACGCCCGATGAAATCGCCGACAGCGCCTGCGCCAATTCGGGCGAGCCCTCGATCACGGCGCGCGGATCGTAACCATTGTTGCGCCGCTCGGCGACTTCCTCTGTGGTCAGGCCGAAGATGAAGATGTTGTCGTCGCCGACGCATTCCTTGATCTCGACATTCGCGCCGTCGAGCGTGCCGATGGTCAGCGCACCGTTCAGCGCGAACTTCATGTTGCCGGTGCCGGAGGCTTCCATGCCGGCGGTCGATATCTGCTCCGAAAGATCGGCGGCCGGCATCATGATCTCGGCCAGGCTGACATTGTAGTTCGGCACGAACACCACTTTCAGCAAGCCGCGCACCGCGGGGTCGCGGTTGATGACACGGGCGACGTCGTTGGCAAGTTTGATGATCAGCTTGGCATTGTGATAGCTGGGCGCCGCCTTGCCGCCGAAGAATTTGACGCGGGGCATCCAGTCGCGCTCTGGATGTGAGCGGATCTGGTCGTAAAGCGCGACCGCTTCGAGAATGTTCAAGAGCTGGCGCTTGTATTCGTGGATGCGCTTGACCTGGATGTCGAACAGCGCCGAGGGGTCCACCTTGATGCCGAGCCGGTCGGCAACAAGATTGGCAAGCCTCGTCTTGTTCGCCCGTTTGACGGCGGCGAACTTGTCCCGGAACGCGGCGTCCTCGGCGAAAGGATCAAGCCGCTTTATCTCGTCGATGTCGTCGAGGAAACCGTCGCCAATCGCCTCTCGAGTGAGTGTCGTGAGGCCGGGATTGCACTGGATTAGCCAGCGCCGCGGCGTGATCCCGTTGGTCTTGTTGTTGATGCGGTCCGGGTAGAGCCTGTGGAGATCGGCAAACACCGTCTCCTTCATCAATTCCGTGTGCAGGGCCGAGACGCCGTTGATCGAGTGCGAGCCGACAAAGGCCAGATTGCCCATGCGCACGCGGCGATCGCCATTTTCCTGGATCAGCGAGATGCGGCTGATCTGCTCGTCCGAGAACTGGTCGGAGGCGCGCGCCTCGAGCAGCACTTCGGCGTTGATCGCGTAGACGATCTGCATGTGGCGCGGCAACAGCCGCTCGAACAGCGGCACGGGCCAGCTTTCGAGCGCTTCGGGAAGCAGCGTGTGGTTGGTGTAGCCGAAGGTGCGCTTGGTAATGCTCCAGGCCTGGTCGAAATCCATGCCGTGGACATCCATCAACAGGCGCATCAGCTCGGCTACGGCGATCGCCGGATGGGTGTCGTTGAGATGGATCGCCGCCTTGTCGGGCAGCGATTGCAAGTCGCCATACTGGCTGAGATGACGCTGGACGATGTCTTGCAGCGAGGCGGTGGAGAAGAAATACTCCTGCCTCAGTCGCAGCTCCTGGCCGGCCTTGTGGGAATCGGCCGGGTAAAGGACGCGCGACAATGCATCGGCCTTGTTGCTTTCGGCGAGCGCGCCGATGTGATCGCCGGCGTTGAACTTGTCGAGCAGGATCGGGTCGACCGGCATGCCGGACCACAGACGCAGCGTATTGACGCGATTGGCCCGCCAGCCGACCACTGGCGTATCGTAAGCAACGGCCAGGACATGTTCGGTCGGCTTCCAGACGTGGCGCTCGAGCCTGCCGTCCTTCGAGGTGATCGATTCCACCGAGCCGCCGAAGCCGACCTCGAAGGAGCGCTCGCGGCGTTCGAACTCCCAGGGATTGCCGTGATCGAGCCATGTCTCGGGCAGTTCCACCTGCCAGCCGTCATGAATCTCCTGCCGAAACATGCCGTTGGCATAGCGAATGCCGTAGCCATGCGCGGGGATATCGACGGTAGCCATGCTTTCCATGAAACAGGCGGCGAGCCGGCCAAGACCGCCATTGCCAAGGGCAGCGTCCGGTTCGAGCGCTGCAATGATGTCGAGGTCGACGCCAAGCGACGACAGCGCCTCGCGCATATTGTCCATCAGGCCGAGATTGGAGAAGGCATCGCGCATCAGGCGGCCGATGAGGAATTCCAGCGACAGGTAATAGACGCGCTTTTCCTGCTGGGCGTAGGCCTCTTGGGTCGCCTGCATCCAGTGATCGACGATGCGGTCGCGCACAACCTTGATCGAGGCGGTGAGCCAGTCGTACTGGGTTGCAACGTTGGTGCCCTTGCCGACCCTGTATTTGAGGGCCTGCAAGACTTCGTCGGCGAGCGTCTTGGGATCCGGGTTTTCGAGTGTGGGCGGAGGAGCTTCGGTTGTCATCGCGCGCGTCATGCTGCCTCTCGTGACGTTGCCAGGATCATGCGGCTTTCACCATCTCTGCCAATGCTAGTGCATCCCACCGGATGTTCAATCGATTCAGGCGACCGAAAGCCGGGTTGCCCTGCGGCAATTTGGCATTTGGAAACAGCGCGTTCGGGTTCCTCGGCGATGGGCCTCAAGCTCTTGCTCAAGCTGCCAGCGCCGCTTCCGGCGGCACCTTGGCGCCGGTCATGAAGGCGACGGCGTCGGACATCGTATACTGCTTCGGATCGATGACACACAGGCGACGGCCAAGCCGGTGAATGTGGATGCGGTCGGCCACCTCGAAGACATGCGGCATGTTGTGTGAAATCAGCACGATCGGCAGGCCTCGCTTCTTCACGTCGAGGATCAGTTCGAGGACGCGGCGGCTCTCCTTGACGCCAAGTGCCGCCGTCGGCTCATCCATGATCACCACCCGGCTGCCAAAGGCGGCGGCGCGCGCCACCGCCACACCCTGACGCTGGCCGCCGGAAAGCGTTTCCACGGCCTGGCTGATGTTCTGGATGGTCATCAGGCCAAGCTCCGTGAGCTTGTCGCGGGCGCGCTTTTCCATCGCCGGGCGATCGAGCATGCGCAGCCATTCGCCGAGGAACCCCGGCTTGCGGATCTCCCGGCCGAGGAACATGTTGTCGGCGATGGACAGCGCCGGCGACAGAGCCAGGTTCTGGTAGACGGTCTCGATGCCGGCCTCGCGGGCCTCCATCGGGGACTTGAAGGCAACGGGCTTGCCTTCAAGCCGGATCTCACCTTCATCGGGCACGACCGCGCCGGAAATCGCCTTGATGAGCGACGATTTGCCGGCACCATTGTCGCCGATGACGGCAAGGATTTCGCCCGGATAGAGATCGAAATCGGCATTGTCGAGTGCGGTGACGCGACCGTAGCGCTTGACCAGGCTGCGCGCGGTGAGGATGGGTTCCTGCGTCATGGCTATGCCGAAACCTTTCTGATCCATTGATCGATCGCCACGGCGCCGATGATCAGCACGCCGGTGAGCAGCACCTTCCACTGCGGATCGGCGCCCAGCATGTTGAGGCCCATCGAGACGACGCCGACAATCATGGCGCCGAACAGCGTGCCGAGGATCGAGCCGCGCCCGCCGAACAGCGAAATACCGCCGATCACCGTCGCGGTGATGGCCTGAAGATTGTAGTCGGTCACGGCGGCGGAAGGCGAGATCGAGCCATTGCGGCCGATGGAGACCCAGGCTGCGAAGGCGGCGATCAGCCCGGCAAGAGCATATACCGTCACCAGCACCTTCTTCGTCTGGATGCCCGACAGTTTCGCGGCCTCCTGATCATCGCCAACCGCATAGACATGGCGGCCCCACGCGGTGTGGTTGAGCACGTACCAGAGGACCAACACGAGAACGACCATGGCAATGACACCAAGCGTCAGCACGGCCGTGCCGACCTTGAAGCTCAAGGCAAACAGGTGCAGCAGAGGCGCCTGAACGTCGACGTCGGTGTCGCGGATCGTCTCATTGGCCGAGTAGATGAAGTTGGTGGCCATGACGATGTTCCAGGTGCCTAGCGTCACGATGAATGGCGGCAGCTTCATGTAGGCCACCAACACCCCGTTGAGCAGGCCGCATGCGCCACCAGCGACAAGCCCGATTGCCACCGCGAGCACGGCCGGCATACCGTAGCTGACCGCGCAATTGCCCATGATCACAGCCGAAATCACCATGATCACGCCAATCGACAGGTCGATGCCGGCGGTCAGGATTACCAGAGTCTGCGCGGCGCCCAGAATGCCGACAATGGCGATCTGCTGAAGGATCAGCGTCAGCGTATAGGATGAAAAAAAACGCCCGCCGATGGTGATGCCAAAGATAATTATCGCCAGAACCAGTACGATCAGCGGCACCGCTGCCGGCGTGGAATGCAGGAAATGCTGGGCGCGCTTGACGGCCGATTTATGCTCGTCGAACGCGGCGACGCTTGTGTCGCTGCTCGATAGAACTTTTTCGAATTCTTGTGCTTGAGACATGTTTCCTCCCCTGGGCTTCAGCCAAGAGCCAACGCCGTCCACGCCTTCCGGTCTGCCGCCGGGACTATTTGCGTTTAGACCGGCACATCGTCCACCCTGAGCGGCCGGGGATCAAGCCCCGACCGATCGCGATCTGTTGCCGGTCAGGCCAGCCTCAGCCCCAGCACTTGGCGAGGCCTTCCTTGGTGTCGATGGACTTCACACCGTTGGCGGGCTTGTCGGTGACAAGGTTGACGCCGGTGTCGAAGAAGTTCTTGCCTTCGGTCGGCTTCGGCTTCGTCCCGTCCTTGGCGAAAGTGGCGATCGCCTCGATGCCGAGCGCCGCCATTTGCAGCGGATATTGCTGCGAGGTAGCGCCGATCACGCCTTCGGTGACCGACTTCACACCGGGGCAACCACCGTCGACCGAGACGATCAGCACCTGGCTTTCGAGACCGACGGCCTTGAGCGCCTGGTAGGCGCCAACAGCTGCCGGCTCGTTGATGGTGTGGATGACGTTGATGGTGTTGTCCTTCTGCAGAAGGTTCTCCATCGCCTTGCGGCCGCCCTCTTCATTGCCGTTCGTCACGTCATGGCCAACGATGCGCGGGTCGTCCTCGTCGCCAATCTTGTTGGGGTCCTTCACGTCGATGCCGAAGCCCATCATGAAGCCCTGGTCGCGCAGCACGTCGACCGTCGGCTGCGACGGCGTCAGGTCAAGGAAGCCAATCTTGGCATCCTTGGCCTTATCGCCAAGCGTCGCAGCGGCCCATGCGCCAATCAGCTTGCCGGCTTCCAGATTGTCCGTCGCGAAGGTTGCGTCAGCCGCATCGATCGGATCAAGCGGGGTGTCGAGCGCGATCACCAACAGCCCGGCGTCCCGCGCTTTCTTCACCGTCGGCACGATGCCCTTGGTATCGGACGCGGTAATGAGGATACCCTTGGCGCCGTCGGCGATGCAGCTCTCGATTGCAGCCACCTGGCTCTCGCTGTCGCCGTCGATCTTGCCGGCGTAAGTCTTGAGATCGACGCCAAGCTCCTTGGCCTTGGCCGTCGCACCTTCCTTCATCTTGACGAAAAAGGGATTGGTGTCGGTCTTGGTGATCAAGCAGGCGCCGACCCCGGCGGCCGACGCCGTCGACGCAAAGGCCATCAGGCTCAGTCCGGCCGCGGCGAACACGGTGGATTTCAACAGTTTTGACGTGGTCACGATTTTCCTCCCATGGAACCATTTAGGATGCCGGCCAACCGACATCTGCAGCGCGTCCGACGAAATCTCCCAGCATCGGCGCCGATCCCAAGAGACACCAGTCCGCCAGCACTGTCAATAATTAAATCACTCTTATTTATTATTGACAACGCGGGATTGTTCACCCACTCTAGACCAAAAGCATTGAGGGGAAACGACGGAGGAACAGGGTGGAGACCGGCGTTACGAGGCACGGTTCGCCCAATGCGGCCGAAAGCCGTCTGCACCGCGGCACCAATCAAAGCGGCATGCGGGACCACAATGAGCGGCTGGTGCTGTCGCTGGTGCGCCAGCATGGCAGCCTAGCCAAATCCGACATTGCACGCATGACCGGCCTTTCGGCGCAGACGGTCTCAGTGATCATGCGCGAGTTGGAGGAGGACGACCTGCTCGTCCGCCAGGCGCCGTTGCGCGGCAAGATCGGCCAGCCCTCGATACCCATGGCGCTCAATCCCGACGGTGCCTATTTCATCGGCCTGAAGATCGGCCGCCGCAGCGCCGAATTGGTGCTGATCGATTTCCTCGGAAACGTACGCTCGATGCTGCAGCATTCCTACCGCTACCCTGCCCCGCGCGAGACGGTGGAATTCGTCACAGGCGGCATGAACAAGATGCGCGGCGAGCTCACCCCGGCGCAGGACAAGCGCATTGCGGGGCTTGGCATCGCCATGCCGTTCGAATTGTGGAACTGGGCCGATACCGCGGGCGCGCCGCGCGAAATCATGGACGAATGGCGCCATCGCGACATCCGCGCCGACATCCAGGCGCAATGCGAATTTCCAGTCTATCTGCAGAACGACGCCACCTCGGCCTGCGGTGCCGAGCTCGTGTTCGGCCACGCGGCGGGTGCGGCACGCGATTTCGTCTATTTCTACATCGGCGCCTTTGCCGGGGGCGGCATCGTGCTGAACGGCCGGTTGTTTGGCGGCCCAACCGGCAATGCCGGCGCGCTGGGCTCGATGCCGGTGCCCGGGCCGGACGGCAAGCCGACGCAGTTGATCGACGTGGCGTCGATCGCCATGCTGGAAAAGGCGCTCAACGCGCGCGGCATCGAGGCCTCGCATCTGTGGACATCACCGGGAGACTGGGGCGAGATCGGCGCCGAGCTCGACGACTGGATCGCCAGCGCCTCGCAGGCGCTCGCCTATGCCATCGTTTCGGCGTCCTCCGTCATTGATTTCGAAGCCGCGGTGATCGACGGGTGGATGCCGCTTGCCGTGCGCAGGCGGCTTGTCGATGCCGTCATCCAGGCCATCGGCCGGATCGACGGCGAGGGCCTGAGGCTGCCGGCCATTCGTGAGGGAACCGTCGGCATCCATGCGCGGGCGCTGGGTGGCGCCAGCCTGCCGCTGTCGGAGCGCTTCCTCATCGGCTCGACCACGATTTCCCGGAGCTTCTGAGCATGCTGATCGGCATCCCGGCGCTGCTCGGCCCGGAGTTTCTGGCGATATTGCGCGCCATGGGCCATGGCGACGAGATCGCCTTGGTCGACGGCAACTACCCGGCCGAGCAGCAGGCACAGCGGCTGATCCGCGCCGATGGCCATCATCTCGTCCCGGTGCTCGATGCGGTATTGAGCGTATTGCCGGTCGACGACGCCGTGCCGCAGGCGCTGTTTCGCGCCTCGGCCAAAGGCGATCCCCTGCTCGCCGATCCGGTTCACCATGAGATGGAAGCGATCTGCGCCAGGCGTGCGCCGGGCCGCAAGGTGGTTGCGCTTGCCGGCGCCGACTTCTATGCACGGGTGAAGGCCGCGCACGCAATTGTCGCGACGAGCGAGCCGCGGCTTTATGCCAACATCATCATTCGCAAGGGCGTGATCTATCCGCCGGAAAGCAAGACTTCATGATCCTCTGCTGTGGCGAAGCCCTGATCGATATGCTGCCGCGGACCACGACGGAGGGCGAGTCGGCCTTTGCACCCTATGTCGGCGGTGCCGTCTTCAACTCGGCAATTGCGCTTGGCCGGCTCGGCGCGCCCGCTGCCTTCTTCTCCGGCCTGTCGTCGGATCTGTTCGGGGGCCAGCTCAGGGAGGCACTGGGAGCCAGCAAGGTCAGTTCCACCTATGCACACACCTCGCCGCGCCCGACTACGCTCGCCTTCGTGCGGCTCAACAACGGCCAGGCGACCTACACGTTCTATGACGAGAACACCGCCGGGCGCATGCTGACCATCGAGGACCTGCCGGAACTCGGCAGCGAGATCGAGGCCATGCTGTTCGGCGCCATCAGCCTGATCTCGGAGCCGGCCGGGTCGGCCTATGAAGAGTTCATGCGACGCGAGCATGAGCGCCGAGTGATGATGCTCGACCCCAACATCCGGCCAAACTTCATTCCCGACAAGGCCAAGCACCTCAGGCGCATCCGCGGCATGATGGCGATGGCCGACATCGTCAAATTGTCGGACGAGGATCTGAACTGGTTCGGCGAAGCCGGCTCGCATGAGGACGTCGTGCGCAACTGGCTGGACCGCGGTCCGAAGCTGATCGTCGTCACCCACGGCAGCGAGGGCGCGGTCGGTTACAGCAGCCGGCACCGGGTCACAGTCGTGCCGGACAAGGTCGAGGTGGTCGATACGGTCGGCGCCGGCGACACATTCAATGCCGGCATCCTTGCCTCCTTGCACGAACAGGGCCTGTTGTCGAAGACGGCAATCGCCAGCCTGCCGGAAGAAGCCATCCATAAGGCGCTGACGCTCGGCGCGAAAGCCGCGGCTGTGACGGTCTCGCGGGCCGGCGCCAACCCGCCATGGCGGCATGAAATCGCCTGACCGGCTGGCAACACGCTCAAGGACTGTCTGCCGCGATCACTTTATGTTTCGTCGACCCGGCGGGACGGGCTGTGAAGGTCCATATCGAGCCGGCCGAAGCCCGGATTTCCCCGCGTTTAAGAGGGCAGGTCGGAAGTCAGCGGTAACAGGCTGCGACATTTGAGCAATTCAGGGTTTTGCCCTGCGGCTTTCTCGGCCGTGCCAAGTCTGCTACCAGCGGCCGGTTATCTGACTAAACCGTTTGAGGCCGACATGCAGTTCATCGATCTTGGCGCGCAGCGCGAACGCATCCGCGACAGGCTGAAAGCGGCAATCGACCGGGTCGTCGACGAAGGCCGCTATATCCTCGGGCCGCAGGTCACCGAATTCGAAAACAAGCTCGCCGCCTATATCGGCACCAAGCACGTGGTCGCTTGCGCCAACGGCACCGATGCGCTGCTGTTGCCGCTGTTTGCCGCCGGCATCGGCCCGGGCGACGCGGTGTTCGTGCCGAGCTTCACTTTTGCCGCCACGGCCGAAGTGGTGGCGCTGACCAAGGCCGAACCGGTGTTCGTCGATGTCGATGCCGACAGCTACAATATCGACACCGCCAGCCTCGAGGCGGCAATCGCCATGATCAAGGCGGAAGGCCGGCTGAGGCCGAAGGCAATCATTCCCGTCGACCTGTTTGGCCTCGCCGCCGATTACGAGGCGATCATGGCCATCGCCGATCGCGAAGGCCTGATGGTCATCGAGGATGCGGCGCAGGCGACCGGCGGCTCGGCCGACGGCAAAATGTGCGGCTCGTTCGGCACCGTTGGCTCGACCAGCTTCTATCCGGCAAAGCCGCTCGGCTGCTATGGCGACGGCGGTGCGATGTTCACCAATGACGATGCGCTGGCCGAACAGCTGCGCTCGTTCGCCTTTCACGGCAAAGGCGAAACGCAATACGACAATGTCCGCGTCGGCATCAATTCACGGCTCGACACGCTTCAGGCGGCGATCCTGATAGAGAAGCTGGCCATCCTCGAGGAGGAGATGGTGGCGCGGCAAGCGGTCGCCAATCGCTATGCCGAAGGTCTCGGCGATATCGTCAAGGCGGCACGCAATCTGGGCGGCCGCCGCTCGGCCTGGGCGCAATACGCCATCGAAACGCCGAAACGCGACGGGCTCAAGGCACATCTCGGTGAAAAGGGCATTCCGTCGGTCATCTACTATGTGAAACCGCTGCACAGCCAGATTGCCTATCGCGATTATCCGCGCACCCCGACCGGCCTTGCCGTTTCGGAAGAGCTGCCGAAGCGCATCCTGTGCCTGCCGATGCATCCCTATCTGAGCGAGGCTGACCAGGACCGGATCATCGAAACGATCCGTAACTATATTGGCTCGAATTCGGCGCATGTAGCGGCGGCATAAATTCGAAAGCTTCGAAGCGTGGTTGCGGATTACATCGACGAGTTCATCATGTTCTGCACCGGGTTGTGGATGGCTGGCGTCGGCTTCGGATTTTTCCCGGACCCCTCTCAAGCTCGCCCCGGCCAGAAGCAGGCATGGTGGACCAACTTTGGAACCCATTTTAAATGGATGGGGCCGCTGTTGATCCTCATCGCGATAGTGCTCGCGTTCGCGGCACCTTCCTAGATGCGCTCGCGCCGGCAACAGGCTCGCCATTGACGGCATCGCTGATCAACAACGGACCGTTCACCTCAAACTGGGCCGTCGGTACCGATTTCGGGATGCTTTGCTCTGCGTCGAAGCATAGTCTGCACCTGTCTTCCCACTAGGCTGGCTATTTCATGAAGAAGATTGGTTTCCTCTCGTTCGGGCACTGGACGCCCTCGCCGCAATCACAGACGCGGACGGCAGCCGATGCGCTTTTGCAGTCCGTCGAGCTGGCCGTCGCGGCCGAGGAGCTGGGTGCGGACGGCGCGTATTTCCGCGTGCATCACTTCGCGCGCCAGCTCGCCTCGCCCTTCCCGCTGCTGGCAGCGGTTGGGGCGAAGACCAGCCAAATCGAGATCGGCACGGCGGTGATCGACATGCGTTACGAGAACCCGCTCTATATGGCGGAGGACGCCGGTGCCGCCGACCTAATCGCCGGAGGGCGTCTGCAACTGGGCATCAGCCGCGGCTCGCCGGAGCAGGTAATCGAGGGATGGCGCTACTTCGGCTACGCCCCGCAAGAGGGCGAGAGCGATGCCGACATGGCCCGCAGACACACCGGAGTGCTGCTCGAAGTGTTGCTGGGCAAAGGCTTTGCGCAGCCCAACCCGCGGCCGATGTTTCCCAACCCGCCTGGCCTGCTTCGCGTCGAGCCGCACTCGGAGGGCCTGCGCGAGCGCATCTGGTGGGGCGCCGCCACAAACGCCACCGCCGAATGGGCGGCGAAACTGGGGATGAACCTGCAGAGCTCCACGCTCAAATTCGACGAGGGCGGAAAGCCGTTTCACATCCAGCAGGCCGAACAGATCCGGGCTTTTCGTGAGGCCTGGAAGGCGGCCGGACACACGCGCGAGCCGCGGGTGTCGGTCAGCCGGAGCATTTTTGCGCTTGTCGACGATCGCGACCGGGCCTATTTCGGCGGCAACCAAAGCGGAGATCATTTCGGTTACATCGAGGCAGACAGGCTTGCCGTCTTCGGCCGCTCCTATGCCGCCGAACCGGACGTCCTGATCGAGCAGCTAAAGGGCGACGAAGCCATCGCCGAGGCCGATACGCTGCTGCTTACCGTCCCCAATCAGCTCGGCGTCGACTACAATGCCCACGTCATCGAGGCGATCCTGACCCATGTCGCTCCGGGCTTGGGCTGGCGCTGACGAGTTTGAGCAATCGACCGCAGGAGGCAGGAACCTCCCCTCCCGGCCCCGCTCAGGAACCGAACAGCCGCCTGTCCCAATACACGGGCTGATGCAGGCTGGCTGTGATCAAGGCAAACTCCGGATGGGCCGGATTGATCAACACGTTGTTGTCGAGGCGAGCCACGACGCTTGGTACGATTACGATCGCGCTGCGGCGCTCGATACACCAAGTCTCACCGAATTCCTTGCTCACCTTTGCCGGCATTACGTCCCAACCCGGCAGCGACGGCTGAGAAAAGGTCTCGTAGCTCAGCCCGCGCGGAACCATGATCTGGACGTAGTGCTGGTTGGGCGGCAGTCTGCCGCTGCCGTGCACTAGCTTTTCCAGCAAGGCAGTCGAATAATGCTCGCTGGCGTAGATCACCGGGCTGCCGGGCGTGTTCCAGCGGCCGGGCGCAATCGTCGAGCCCGTCGCGTCAAAGATCGGATAAGTGCCGGCAGGATCGCCGATCCTGAAGCACAGCAGCGTCCGATCGAGTATCTGCGCCGTCAAGCGGCGGTGCCGTACTTCAGGCCTGCAAGGATATCGATCACCAGCTCGGCGCCGATCTCGTTTTGGATGACCATTTCGATCGGGCGCCGGTCTTCCAGCATGGGATGAGGCCGAAATAGAAAGTCACGAGCCTCATCTTCGACCTTCCAGACGTCGAGGGCCAAGTCCCATACACGAGCAACTCGTGCCACCCGCATGCCCTCTTCCGAAGACAGTCGAAGAGCACCCCTCTTGCGACGTTCATAGGTTGCCTTTGGAACGAGGCGATATTTGAACTGGGCATCGGCCGGTGCCAGCAATTGTGAGACGCGTTCGAGCGCGCCGATGGGCAATCCGTCTTCAATTCGAGCCATCAGCCCGAATGGCGACCGTGCAGCCGTTTCCTTGGGCGGCAAGCCCAGCACGTCGGCGACATTTCCGAACGCCAGCATCATCACTGCCTCCTCATGTGAAGCATGATATACCTTCATGTGAGACTACGCGCAAGTGGGCTGCAGTCTCACGGCTGCTTTCCGTCGGCTCGTTTCAGCATCGTGAATGCGCGACTGATCCGTTGCAGCGCTGTGGCGTTGGCCAGCACTGCGTAAAGCGCGAACCCACCCGCCAGAATCCAGGGCGATGCCGCGCCCAGGGCGGCCGCGACTCCGTCGGCGGCGAGCAGCACGCAAATGAAAACCAGACGTTCCATCCGCTCGAAGAAATCCGGCCAACCATGGTTTTCCACAGGGATTTCCAGCGCCGTCCGCGCCTTGGCGTAACTTGTGAGTATCCCGCCGGCGAACGCGACCATTGCGATCGCCCACAGATCGGCGACCCAGCCGATAGCCGCAAAGACGGCCAATTCCTGATAGCGGTCGACGACAGCGTCGAAATAGCCACCGGCCTTGGTGATCATATTTGTTCGGCGGGCGACAGCACCGTCCAGCGCATCGAAGGTGAAGGCAAACGCCAGGCAAAGGCCAAAGGCAAGGCTTGAATGGTGATAGACGTAGGCCGCCGACGACAAAGCGACTAGCACGAGCCCACTGGCCGTAACCTGGTTCGGCGTCATGCCGATCCCGATCAGCGGAGAAGCGGCCTGCTCCCATAGCGGGTCGATGCGACTTTTCATGAGACCGGCGATCATGGCGGCTCCTCTGATGATGTCGTTTCACCGAGCTTTACCAGCAATTTGCGGGTTTGTTCCACCGTCGCTACCGTTCCAATTGGTCAAAGCGGGCCGAGACCGGGCTCAGCAACATTCCCAACTCGCCGCAACAGCGATTTCTTTCGGCGAATGCGGCCGGCGGATTAAGGCGCTCGCCAAGCCGACGGCGCAAATCGACCGGCGGTCTGGCGGCCGCGCCCGAACGATGTGACTATGACTGCTTGCCATCCGTCGGAAGCCGGCCGAAACTCGATGCATAGATTTTCACCCAAGTTTGCTTACCTGCTCGCGACCTCTCTTGGCGCGGGATTATCTCCAATATGGCCGGGCACGGCCGGCGCAATGGTTGGAGTGGCTGTTGCCGCAGCTCTGATACCGGCATCGCCTTGGCTGACTGTGCTTGCCTATGCGGCCCTGTTCGCCGTCGGCGTATGGGCGTCGTCGCATGTCATCTCCCGAACCGGGACGGAGGACCCGCAGATCGTCGTCATCGATGAGACCTTCGGCGCCGCCGCGACACTTTCCATGCTTCCGATCGACCCACTCTGGTGGGCAGCAGGCTTCCTTGCTTTCCGGTTTTTCGACGTCGTCAAGCCTTGGCCCATCCGTATCATGCACGACAAGGTAAGGGGTGGGGCCGGCATTATGCTGGACGATGCCGCCGCGGCTGTCGTCGCTGGGGCGTTGCTGCTCCTGCTGAACGGTTTGATTGACCATTTGCGGTAATGGCGACATTCGGTCTGCCAAGGCCACGGTGGCCCATCGGCGCGGCGGAACGCAGGAGGTATCCGCGCGCTCACCGACGGTGTTCGTGTGCCTGCGTGCGGAAACCAAACCCGTCAAGTGTTTCGATCAGCACCTGTACGGTCAGGCACGCCGTGCGATGACCGCCACGCGACAAAGCCGTCCGGCCTGACCAAGACAGCACCGCCGCTTTCAACCCCGCGTGGGTCTGGTCAGTCGTCGGACAAGAGAAAGCCTGTGCTGCAGCCGGCCAGGACCGCGCCTGCAATCCGCACGCGCGGATCGGGGAAACTCAGGACGCAATGATGTTTCGGACCGCTCCCGATGGTATAGATCGTTCGTGGAATGCCGTGCCGCACGCTACTACGGTGACACGCAAGTTCGACATCGATCTCTAGGCTTTCGAAATCCAGTATGTGTCGGTCACCAACCAAGCGTTCTCGCTGCCATTTTTTGGTCGCCCTCGGTGATATTGCGCGAGACGGGTAACCTTGCCTCGCGCAGCCTTGAGGGCGGCCATCAAGGCCTTTTCTTCGTCACTGCGCCTGGCTCCGCTGCAGGGGTAAAACCCGCATGGCACAAGTGATCGTACGGGAAAGGTATCGCCAGCCCTTTCCAGAAGCATCATGAAGCCTCGTTGGTCTTCGCCCGTGAACGGCAGCGCCATCCGGCCAGCGTCGGACAAATTTGAAAGCCACCGTTCCGGCACGTGCGTCACTCCGGCAAAGGCGACAACGACATCGAGGTCCGGCAGATCAACTGCCTGCGTTGCATCACCGGATACCACTTCGACATGGGCATAATGAGCAAGATTGCTTTGCGCGCGCCGGGCGAGTTCTTCGTCGATCTCATAGGCAATCACGCGTCCTTCAGAACCCGTCAGTTCAGCGAGGATGGCGGTGAAATAGCCGACACCGGCGCCTACCTGAAGGACGGTCTGGCCGGGAGCGATGTTCACATGGTCGAAAACCAAGGCCCAAAGCGACGGCAAACCGCTGTTTAATCCGCGCTTTTCGTCAAGTGAGACCAGAACGTCGTGGTAAATCTCATGAAGTGCGGCTGAAGGGCTGGTATGGACCGCCCCGATCTGCAATCTCGAATGGATACGCCATGGTCCGTTGCCAAGGTAGTGTTCGCGCGGAACCTTTGCGAAGGCCTCGATGACCGCAGGGTTGTGCAAGACCGGTGACGAGACACGCAGGTCTTCGGCAAACCACCGGCGCGCTTCACTAGCATCGCTTCTTGTTGGCATGGACTATTGGCTCCCGAATTGCGCGTGTTCAATCATCATTTCAGAAGCCGAACGGCGGCAAAGGCTCGCTATCCTCGTATGGACGGTGCGATCGACCGCTGCTTCGCCCAGCGCCCACCGCGAAGCCTATAAGTCCTGGCGATATGGAAGAACACTTTGCCCGACGATCACATCCTCCGGCTGGCGAGCAGCCTTGTGAGCCAGTCCGGATCCATTTCCGGCACGGAGGACAAAAGCCGTTCGGTATAGGGTGCATGCGGCGGCGTGAGAATTTCGCTCTTTAATCCCTGCTCAACGACTTTACCCTGGTGCATGACCACAATTTCGTCGGCGATGGCTCGCACGGTGGCAATGTCATGGGTGATGAAAATGTAGCTCATGCCGAGGTCGCGCTGAAGCCGCATTAACAGCTTCAGAATTTCCTCTTGCACAATCTGGTCGAGCGCGGACGTGATTTCGTCGCAGATAATGAGTTCCGGGTCGGCGGCCAAGGCCCGAGCGATGCAAACGCGCTGCTTCTGACCCCCCGATAGTTCGGCCGGCAGACGGTCAAGGTAAGTTTCGCTCATCTCGACCATGTGCATGAGTTCGTCGATCCGCCGGTCCCTCTGCGCACCCTGGAGGCCAAGGTAGAACTCAAGCGGCCGAGCTATGACTTCTTCGACCGTCTGGCGCGGATTTAGTGCGTTGTCGGGCATTTGATAAATCATCTGTATGCGGCGCAGGATCTCTTTTGGGCGCGTCTTCAGGGTCTTGGAAAGGGTCTGGCCGGCAAAGGAAATCGACCCCGAAAGCGGTGGCAGCAGGCCGGTAACGACGCGGGCGAGCGTCGATTTCCCGGAACCGGATTCGCCGACCACGGCCACTGTTCTTCCACGTGGAACTTTGATGGAGACATCCTGAAGCACCTTGACCGCTCGGCCGTAGGCCGCCGTGACGTTGTCTATCGTAAGCAGATAGTCATCGGCCGGAACTTCGGGCTTTGCGAGCTTGCGCACGGCCCAGAGCGTTCTGGTATACTCCTGGCTGGGCGAGGCGAGCATCTGGCGCGTTTCTGCCTCCTCCACGGTAAGTCCATGGCGCAAAACCATGATGCGGTCCGCCATTTGCGCCACCACCGCCAGGTCATGCGTCACATAGATTGCAGCGGTGTTGAATTCCTCCACGATATTGCGAATGGAGGCGAGAACTTCGACCTGTGTCGTCACATCGAGCGCTGTCGTTGGTTCGTCGAAGACGATGAGGTCCGGATGGCAAGCCATTGCCATCGCGGTCATTGCCCGTTGCAACTGTCCGCCGGAAACCTGATGAGGATAGCGAAAGCCGATGGTCTCCGGATCTGGAAGCTGAAGACGGCGATAGAGATCGACCGCACTCCGGTTCGCTTTTTCTCGGCTGGCAATCCCATGAGCCACCACAGTTTCGACAGTCTGATCGAGGAGTCGGTGGGCTGGATTGAAAGAGGCCGCGGCGCTTTGCGCGACATAGGCGATGCGCGAGCCTCGGAGGCGGCGACGTCCTGTTTCGCTGATTGCCAGAAGATCGATACCGTCGAACAGGATCGAGCCCTTTGTGATCCGGCAGCCCGGCTTGGCGTAGCCCATCGCGGCGAGGCCGATGGTGGATTTTCCGGCACCTGACTCGCCGATCAGGCCAAGAACCTCCCCCCGCTTCAGCGCCAAATCGACCCCGCGGACAATGGGGTGCCACCGCTCATCCGAGAAACCCTCCACATGCAAATTGCGGATCTGAAGCAGATCCTTGCCTTTTTCGCGCAATCCGGGGGCGCTATTTTTCATCCCGCAACCCACTTGTTGCGTGGAGGAACCAGTCGACGACGAAATTCACGGAGACAGTGAGGAGGGCAATCGCGCCGGCCGGCAGCAGCGGCGTGACATCGCCGTAGGTGATCAGGGTCGCATTCTCGCGCACCATCGATCCCCAATCGGCGGTCGGTGGCTGAATACCGACGCCCAGGAAGGACAGTGCCGCGATCGTGAGGAACACGAAGCAAAATCGCAAGCCGAATTCCGCGACCAGCGGGGGCATCACGTTGGGAAGGATTTCCTTGGCGATGATCCATTTCGGGCCTTCGCCGCGCAATCGCGCCACTTCGACGTATTCCATTACTGCCACGTTAAGCCCGACAGCGCGTGCGAGCCGAAAGACACGGGTAGAATCGAGCAGCGCAATGATGATTATCAGGCTGGTGATCGACGAGCCGAAGATCGAAAGCAGCACCAGGGCGAAGATCAGGCTTGGGATCGACATCAACACGTCCACCGCACGCGACAGTATCTGGTCGAGCCATCCTCTGTACAATGCGGCTAGAAGGCCTAGCGAGACGCCGACTGCGAAGGACAACAGTGTCGTCGCGACGGCGATACCGATGGTGTTGCGCGCACCATAAATCAAGCGTGTGAGCATATCGCGGCCGAGCTGGTCGGTTCCCAATTTGAACTGCTGGCTCCACGGCGCGAAGGCTTCGCTGAAGACCTGCGTTTCGCCATATGGGGCGATCCAGTGCGCGAAGATCGCAACGATGACATAGCCGATGATCACGAGGATGCCGAACCAGGCACTGAAGGGTGCCTTCTTCAGCGCCGTTTTGGCCCGGGTGACGCGCGAGCGCCTCAGCCTGTGAACCTGAGCGATGGGTTCGTAGCTGGTCATCGTGGATGCAGGAGCCTGGGATTGGTGGCGATGGAAATGATGTCGGCTGTTAGATTGAGGAGGATATAGGTCGCCGCGAAAATCAGGGCGCAGGCCTGGACGACCGGAACATCCCTGGATTTGACCGCATCAACCATCAGCTGACCAATGCCGGGATAGACGAACACCACTTCGACCACGACCACTCCGACGACGAGATAAGCCAGATTGAACGCCACCACAGTGACGATCGGAGCCCATGCGTTGGGCAACGCATGCCTGAGTACGATTGTCATGGGCGACATTCCCTTGAGACGCGCCATGTCGATATAGGGGCTTGCCAGCATGTTGATGATCGCCGCTCGTGTCATGCGCATCATATGGGCGACGATGACGAGCGTAAGCGTGATTGCCGGCAAGGCTACTCTCCAAACATGCTCCCAGAACGGCGTCTGGTCGTTCACATTCGACAATGTCGGGAACTTGGGAACTGCATTGAGTATCCAGTTCAATGAGACCGCAAGCCAGTGTGGCAGTGATTGTGCGAACTCGGATCCGATGAACGTGTCGCGCGAGATGACGAGATAGGCAAGCATATAGGCGACGAAAAACTCCGGGAACGAAATCGTTGTCAGCGTCACTGCGTTCACCAGCCGGTCGAACCAGCCATTGCGGTAGAGCGCAGCGAGGATGCCCAGTCCCAGGGCTAGCGGAACTGCAATCAGCGCGGTCATCGATGCAAGGAACATCGTATTGTAGAGGCGTGGCGCGATGATCTCGGCGACGGTACGCCGGTACCCGGTGCGACTGGCGAATGAAGAGCCGAAATCACCGTGGAGCATTTGCCCGACCCAGACGAAGTAGCGCTCGACAGGCGGACGGTCGATGCCGATTTCTCGCTGGAAGGCGGCGACCGTTTCGGGTGTCGCGGATTGCCCGAGCATCGCCTTGGCGAAATCGCCCGGCAGCATTGCAATCGCAGAGAAGATAATGATGGACACGATGAACAGCGTGACCAGGCCGAGGCCAAGGCGTTGCAGGACCGTTCTTGCGACGGGGTTCATTTGCACGCGTTTCCCGTTGCCGTCGCTGCCCTGCCACACCAGGCAGGGCCCGCGGCTGCAAGCCGGAGCCCAGTAGCCATCGCGGGTCCGGCCCGCACTCTCACGCAGTGGCGATCCACCAGCGTTCGGCCATCTTCAATCCATCATTCTCCCAGTTCGGCGCCACTTCGCCATGTGCGAGCTTGTTGGATTTGGCGCTGACGAAATTGTTGAAGACCAGCACGATGCTGCCGCCATCATCATGGGTCAGTTGCTGCATCTCGGCATACATTGCCGCCCGCTTGGCCTCGTCCGTTTCGGCGCGCGCCTGGACAAGCAATTCGTTGAAGCGGGGATTCTTCCAGAACGACTCGTTCCAGCTGGAGTCTGCGGCAAAGGCTTGCGTGAACATCCAGTCGGCTGTCGCGCGACCGCTCCAATACGAAGCGCACCAAGGTTTCTTGAGCCAGACATTGTCCCAGTAGGCGTCCTCGGCCTCACGCACGACGTTTACGTCGATGCCGCACTGGGCTGCCGTCTCGCGGATGAGCGCAGCCGCATCCACCGCGCCTGCAAAAGCGGCATCGGCGACCGAGAGGTCCACCTTCAGTTTTTCCATTCCTGCCTTTTTCAGGTAATGCTTGGCTTTTTCCGGATCGAAACTGTGCTGCGGCTGCGGATTGGTGGCGAATTTGATCGCCGGCGCGATCGGGTTGTCGTTGGCCACGGTGGCGTGACCGAGAAAGATTTTGTCGACGATCTCCTGACGGTTGATCGCCCATTTCAAAGCCATTCGGACGTCCGGATTGTCGAACGGCGCCATCGTGACATTCATCGGTAAGGTATAGTGGCCATAGCCGGTGACCTCGACGATCTCCACCTTGGGGTTGCGTTTCAGCATGCCGAGTGTCTTGAGGTCGGCACGGCCAATATAGTCCACCTCCCCTGTCGATAGCGCGGCCATGCGGGCGGCGAGATCGGTGATGGCGATGAACTCCACCTCATCGAGGTAGGGTTTGCCGTTCTTGAAATAGTTCGGATTGCGCTTGAGTTTGGCCGAAACGCCGGGCTGGAAATTCTCGAGCACGAAAGCTCCGGTGCGAACGCCCGATCCCCAATCCGCCTTGCCGTCCTTGGACGGCATGATGACCAGATGGTAGTCACTCATGATGTAGGGGAAATCGGCGTTGCCGCTCTTCAACGTGAAGACAACCGTCTCCGGGCCATCCGCCTTGATGCTCGCCACAGGCTCAAGCAGTGGCTTCGCCGCCGACTTGGTTTCGTCGCCCATATGATAGCGCAGCGAAGCCACGACGTCGTCCGCCGTGACATTCTTGCCATTGTGGAAGGTTGCGCCCTTGCGTAGCTTGAAGACCCAGGTTTTGGCCCCGTCCGACGATTCAAAGCTCTCGGCAAGGTCCGGTTGGACGTTGCCTTTCGCGTCGACCTCGGTGAGGCTGTTGGACATCGAGCCCGAGAACGCGGTCTGTGTGAACGTATCCAGGTAGCCGGCTGGATCGATCGAATCTGTCGTTGCGCCATGTGCCATGCCCAGCTTGGCGAAGCCGCCCTGAAGCGGTTCGGCCCGCGCCGTGCTGACGAAGAGCTTGTCCGCAGCGGTGAGCGTCAGCCCAGCGGCCAGCCCAAGATGAATGAAGTCGCGACGGGAAATCTTGCCGCGACCAATCAGGCTTTGAGCGATACCAAGCTTATATTCAGATTCTGACATTTGACTCTCCCATTGCGGATTTTCCGCGTTATTGTTCGTCACGCACCTGTGTAGAAATCTGCTTGTTAGCTGCGATCACCCTTTCTTCTGACTGCTCAAATCCGCACCTCAATCAGGCCGTCACATAGATGCTTCCCGCCTCGACAGTGACTGGAAACGTGCGCGCGCGAACGGACGGATCGACTAGGGCCGCGCCTGATTTGATGTCGAATTCCCAGCCATGCCAGGCGCAGCGCACGATCTCGTTTTCGCGGTGATAGATGAATTGCGCCTCTTCGACCGGTGCAGTTGTTCCGCATTGCGGCCCCTCGCAAAGCGGAGCTCCACGGTGCGGACAAACATTCAGCAGCGCGTGGAATGAATCTCCGATGCGAAAAACGCCGACCGAAAGGCTGCGGATCTTGGCGATGAAGGGAGATCCGGTTTCGATCTCGTCGACTCTGCAGATGTATGTCTTCTCAGGCATCGTGTGCTTCCTCAGGCGGCATTCGCCGCTTGCGCGCGGGGGATGCGCTTGTAGACCTCCAGCGCGTTCAGCCCCATGATCTTGTTCTTCCAGGCAGGAGGGATTTGTAGCGTGTTGGCATCGTCGTAGTCCCAATGCGGATAATCAGAGGCAAACATCAGCGTGTTTTCACCGTCCATCGCCTCGAGAGTGGACCAGAGATGCTGAATATTTGCGGGCTGCTCCAGCGGCTGTGTGGAAAAGCGGATGTTGCGCCGGCAATATTCGGAAGGCAGCATCTTCAGCCATGGCGTCTCTTTGCGTAGGGCTTTGTAATCTGCGTCCAGGCGCCACAATACCGACGGCACCCAGGCCACGCCGCATTCGATGATGACGAAGTAGAGGTCCGGCCATTTTTCGAAGACGCCATGCGCAATCATGCTTGCGACGTGCGAAATTGCCGACATGTGCAGGATAGCATGGGTCTCCCAGAAGAATGTCGTCGGCGCAGGAGCAATCGCAGTCGAATTCACGCCGCCATGGCCGCCCAGATGTATGGCAAAGGGCAGCCCCACCTCGGCGCATGCTTCATAGATCGGATGGTAAAACGGATCGCCATAGGGCTTGACGGAGCCTTGCGAGGCAAGAACCTGAACCATGCGCGGATGATTGCCCAGGCGGCGTATCTCGGCGGCCGCGAGCTTCGGATCCTGTGGCGCGATGACGATCGAGCCCATGAAGCGGTCGTCCTTCGGCAGCCATTGGTCGATCTGGTAGTCATTATAGGCGCTGACGAGGGCGCTGGCATAATAGGGATTGGCGAGAGTGGAAGCCTCGATCGGCTCATCGCCAGTCAGGATCGCCACATCGACCTTGTACTTGTCGAGGTGCTTCTCCTTCATGATGAGATAGTTGTCGGCTTCCGTCTTCGGACGGACGTCCTTGCGGGAGAAGTCCTGCGGATGAAACCAGGGACGATGGCCATGCGGGAAGGCGCCAACGGGACCTGTCTTCTCGCCTTCAACGAACATGTCCTTCCATAGGCCGGAAAGGTAAGGCTCCAACACGGTCGCGCTTGACCAGTAATTGTGACAATCGCAGTCGACTATGAACACGTTGCTCAGCTCCGTAGCTTCAGCCTGGTCGATCTGCCGGCCGATTTCACCGAGTGCAGCTTCGGCCTTGAGTATTGTTTGATCAAGCTTATGATCCTGCGCAATATGATCGACTTTTTCGATCGGAGGTCGCGTGCAGCTAGATCACATCGAAACCTTTCTCGACATCATCGAGTCGCGAAACTTCAACCGCACCGCTGATCGGTTGGGATTGACCCAGTCGACGATCAGCACCCGCATCAAGAATCTGGAGAGTGCGATCGGGTCGGAGCTCTTTCAGCGCGGGCGCGCCGGTGCTGAGCCGACAGCCGCAGGGCGGCGGTTCGAGGTCTACGCCAGGTCCTTGCTGTCGACCTGGTCGCAAGCTCGACACGACGTACGAGCGTTCAACCGTTTCGAGGGCACCTTGCGCATCGCCGCACAGGTGGGCATGACCCGCTCGGTCCTGCCCGGATGGGTCGAGACATTGTGCCAGGCGCTTCCAAAATCCTCGATCCATGTCGAGTCGGATTATTCGAACCAGATGGTCAGCGACCTAAGCATGGGAAATCTGGATATCGCCGTCCTTTATGCGCCTCGCTACCTGCCTGAGATCGCCTACGAACATTTGATGGTGGAGGAATATGTGATGGTTTCGACGGCTGCCAGAACGCTGTCCGACGTCGACCCTGAAACCTACATTCGCCCGGGCTACACCGCCGTGCTGGAAAAGACGCACGCAGAACTCCTGGCCCAACTGGCGATCTGCCGGCTTTCGACGGGATCGGAAACTCTTGCTGAGATCATGCTGCGGCGAACGGGCGGCACCTGCTACATGCGCAGCGATGATGCGCGCAGGTTCACAGCTGAACTTCCATCGTTCCTCGTCGAGGGAGCGCCGACGCTGCACCAGCCAGTCCATACGGCGATACTTGCGCGCCGCAAACACGAACCCATTATTCGCAAAGGCATCCGAGCTCTCCAGGTGGCTGTCATGTCACTGGAAGTTTAATCGAAATTGCCGATCATAAAGGTAGGATTGCGCGGCTGTTCAGCGGGTTTTGAAATGGCATCTTGGCTCGACTTCAAACCCGAGTTGAACGATGAACGCACACGCCGCCTTTGGGCCTTCCGGCTTCGTCCCGACGAAGCGTCATCGGCAGTGGGCCCAGAGCACGCCGCAACTTGTGCTCTGCCGGCGCGTGATCGACGAAACGCACGATGTGAAAACATTCGTTCTCACACCCGCTTCAGATCGAATGTTCTGCTTCAGCGCCGGCCAGTATGTTCTGGTGCACCTGAGGATCAACGGTGCCGCCGTGACGCGCTCCTACTCTGTTTCGTCACCACCGACGCGACCGCTCGACCTTCAGATTACCGTGAAACGGACGCCGGGCGGGCTGGTTTCGAATTGGCTCCATGACAATTTGCTGCCGGGCGATGGGATCGAGATCGAAGGGCCGCTCGGCTCGTTCAATCTCGATGATCTGCCGCATGGAAAGTCCCTCTTCCTTTCAGGTGGCAGCGGGATAACTCCCGTCATGTCGATGCTGCGCGCATTTACCGACCGCGCAGCCGACCAGGATATCCGCTTCATTCATAGTGCGAGAACGCCGGACGACATCATCTTTCGGCTCGAACTGGACGCACTTGCCGCTCGCTTTCCCAATGTTCAAGTGACTTGCATTTGCGGTCAGGAAGACCCGGCATGGACGGGTCCAACGGGGCGAATTAATAGTGAGATACTTCTGACCTTGGTTCCCGATCTCCACAGCCGCACGGTTTTTGCCTGTGGGCCGGAATCCTACATGAAGGCGGCGCGCGACTGCGTCGGCGCAATCGGCCTCGCCCCTTCACAGTATCATGAGGAGAGCTTCGGAGGCGGGAACGTTTCGCGTTCGGTATCGGATTCAAAAGTTTCGTCTTCAGTCCGCTTCGCCCGCTCCGGCATTGCGCATCACTGCGCGCCCGGAGAGACCCTGCTGGAAGCGGCGCGCCAATGTGGCGTCTACGTCCCCACCGCCTGCCAGCAGGGAGTTTGCGGTACGTGCCGGATCGCCAAGCTGTCGGGCGAAGTCGTCATGGATGACCTAGGTGGGCTGACCTTGGAGGACAAATCGGCAGGCTACATCCTGGCGTGCTGCAGCCGCCCACAAGGCGACGTTTTGCTTGATCTCTAACTGTACCGCATCGCGGGACGAAATCGGATCACGCCTTTGCGTTCCACGACCAAGCCATCCTAATGCGACCGCAAGTGGTTAGCGTTTCGGAACCTGTTTTCCGCCTACCACTTTCACTAGCGAGATCGTCTCGTGCACAATCGCTAGGGAATGAGTGCCCAACGGGCTGTCTTTGCAACCAAGACAAAGGGCAAGTGGTGGTCAGCCCAGCCGGCTTCGCAGCTACTCGGATGCGGTGGCGAACTCGGTGACTTACAGCATCAAACGATGTCTGCCCGACTCGTAAAGTTGTCCGAGCCGAAAGGTGACGTCCCGCCAAACTAATAGGAAGCCGATCTGACAACAGAAGGCAAGAGCTCCTGGATCATCCTTTGCCGGCGCGGTCCGCCTGCGGCCACCCGATGCTTCGCAATTGAATAGTCGCTTCCCTCAACTCGCAGGGGACTCCCGGCGTCGGATTGAGGCAGGCCTAAGTGTTGGTAGCGGCCTTAGTATAGAGGCAATGACTACGCTCTCAACTTGGAGCGCCCAAACAGAGCCACGGAAAAGCCGTTCATTAGAACCCGGATCTCATGAGATCCGGAGCGTCCACTCTCCGCCACCGCAATTGAAATCCGCTGTTTGTGAATATCCAAACCAACAAATCAGGTACCTCCATGAGGCACGTCTCCTATGCAAGAGCCCTGTGCCGGCCAGCCGGCTTAACTACTTGCCTTTTTTAAGGGTTCGGCGCCTCGATGTTCCGGCATAGGCGGGGCGCTCGGCTCCCAGGTCTTTTGCTGACTTGTCGTCGCGCAAACCTTTGAACGCAGCCTGCCTAACATTGCCACCGCGTGTCCAGCCCGCCATTTCGATTTCTGCAACAAGTTCCGGTCTGGTCCAAAATATGGCCGGATCTTCTTTTGGGGCTCCATTGCCGGCGAAGGGCGACGTCTTAGCCTCGGCAGCCTTTAGACGTGGGAGAAGCTGCTTGACCTTCGCCTTACTGTAGCCCGTCCCTACCCGGCCAATGTAGGCGAAATGGTCACCGCGATTGACGCCAACCAACAACGACCGAAACTTGCCGTTGGTGGATGACCACCCCCCGATAATCACTTCATGGCCAGACCGACATTTTGATTTCGCCCAGCCATCGCTTCTGCCCGACACGTACACCGCATCGATCTTCTTCGAGATGATGCCCGCAACTCGCAGGGCCGCATGACCGCTATTTGCGAAGTGTTCCACATAACGGACGAGCTGACTGCCCTCCCCATGATGAACATTGCTTAGCATCTGTTTCAGGCGCTCCTTCCGGGCGCAGAGCGGCATTTGCCGCAACTCGCCAGCGTCATCGAACAATATGTCAAAGGCAAAGAAGACAAGGTCATTGGTTCTCCTCAGCGACAAAGCGGCCTGTAGGGCGGAAAAATCCGGCGCTCCGTTTTCGCCATGCGCCACGATCTCGCCATCGATGATGACATCGGGAAGGCTTGACGCCTCTTTTGCAATTGCCGCAAACTTGTAGGTCCAATCCAGGCCTTTGCGCGTCTTCAGCGTGACGGCGCCGGCTTGAACACGCAGCTGGATTCGATAGCCGTCGAGCTTAATCTCGTGGACCCACTCGCGCCCACCAGGGGGTCGGGACAGGGTCTCGCACATTTGAGGGGCGATGAACTCCGGCATTCTTGCCTCGGCAGTGCGCGAGGCAGCTTTCCGGTGGGGCTGGGACGGCTTTGCTTTTTTGGTAGCACGCTTGTCCCTGGGGGCGCCCGGGTTACTGTCCCACACGACGCCGCCATTGCCTGCTGCGAAGCCGCTCATCGCAAAAGGTTTTGTGCCTGCACGCTTTCCGGCGCCCATCGTCGCCACAGTTCGGCCGGAGGCCTCCGCCAAGACCGCTTCGCCATCACCGTCGCGAGCTTGTTGATCGCTATGCTTGATCAGTAGCCAGTTTGATCGTTTTACTGCCATGGTGCGCCGAGCATGCGTCCTCGTGGCGGCAACGACGGCAAATGCGGTGAAGAAGAGAATGCCTGGATCGGCGCCGCCACCTGACACTGAGCCGGCAACTATGCTGGCGAGGGAAGCGTTTCTGACGCTCGTCACGACTGCATCGGTCTCCGGGTCCACCCATTTGCGTACCCGGCCCATTCCGCGGACGACGACACCGAGCATGATGGTCATCAGGAGCGATCCGAAGACGCCAAGCTGGGACAGAACTGCGATCGGCCAGCTCGATGCCCTCGAACTGCCGAAACCGACGCCAAGGCCACTGGTGTCCAGGAAGGATTGCAGGCTCTTGATGTTCCAGTAGGTGCGCTCCTCGCCGGAGGCAGAATCCGCCTTGTTGATAATGGTGGCGTTTATTAGCTTGACGAACGGTTCTAGGACCTCGGCATTGTAGAGGCTGATGCCTATTATGGCCACCACGCCTGTGGCCATTAGCGCGGTTATCAGTATCTCCTCGCGCTGAACCTTCCCCCTGAGGACCGAAAGCAACGTCGAGAAGGCGACCGGAATGCACAGGAGAATCAGACCAGCGTAGGCGGTCGATGATGTCGACAGAATGGTCAGGAAGAGCAGGACGCCTGCCAGCCACTGGGCAAGGCGTGATTTAGTCTTTCTCCAGTACGTGTAGCAGAATGCCAAGCAGGCGAGGGAAACGCCAGCGAAGGAAGAGGCCTCCGAAAAAGGTCCCGTGATCCGAACGAATCCTGCCTCGACCGCCTCCGTTATAAGGGCGTAGTTCGCGGTTCTGATCGGGGAGAGCAAATCTCCCGCCCCAGCGTTCTTGCCAATGAAATCGACCAGCCCCATGCCTGTGTGCAGACCGCACCACAGAAAGAAGCCGCGGCGGACCTGATCGATCCTGTTGGAGTGCAGCAGCAGCGCACAAAGCGCGATGGCGGTGAGCCCGCCAAGAATGAAGTAGCCCGTCTGGGAAACGTTGCCCGAAACCGGCGCGAGAGAAGCTTCGACGACGGCGCCGCGGGTTTTCGACTGTACGAAGACGGCGGTCTGTCCTGCGAAGAATCTTGGAAACAGCCATGCTCCGATGATTGCGTACGCTATGAGGCTCGTGAGAACCCAAACAGGGCGGATGCTTCCGAATACGCTGCCAAGGTCGAACCAGATGCGACGCCTTGCAGTAACCGCCATGACGAGCAGGGCCGCAAACATGGTGTAGATCAGTGGAGATGATCCACCTAAAAAGGTCAGGGTCATGAGGGCCGTCGCGCCGAACGCCTGGGAAGCTATCAGGCCTATGATCAGCATTCCCCTGGAATAGTAGGCAACGACCAAAATAGCCGCGCACACCAGCAAGCCCGGTAAAGAGACCTGCATTGTTGATCGGCCCTCCCGCTTGGTTTGGCCCTGGTGTGCGCACGCAGGACGCTGTCCGACGGCTCATCTTTCGGCAGGTGGGTATTCCGGGCAAGAGAGCCAAAGGGCGTAGCCTAAGATCCCGCAACTGCAGGACGCGGCAGGCACTCCTCCTTACGGTGGATACTCGGAGGCTTAACCGCCCTTGCAGCACCCCTAGCTAGACGCAGTTTACCTCATTCAAACAGACGAGGACAGTGGGCCAGCCTGCCCCTAGGGTAAGAGGTCGTTCTGTCGAAATTATCCGGGAGATAATGGAGATTACATTGAAGGTGATGGGAAATAGAAGCAACCTCGTGATACTCCATGCAAACATTATTGCAGTTCATAAGCTCTCATCCCATAGGGGGGACATTGTCAAAGAACGAGTGGGGGAACGACGATTTTCTCGGTGTTACCGCAAAAATCTACAAACCCCATTCGGTGATATGCCGCCAGGATGACGACAACAGCGAGATATTCATCGTAAAATCGGGTTGGGCCATCCTTTACCAGGGATTACTGGACGGAGAACGGCAGATCATCGACACTCCTCTTAGGGGGGACATTGTCGGTTTCCGTGGTGCGGACGGACCCCGTCTAGCGTCACTGGCGGCCATAACCGAACTAGCCGTTTATGAAATTTCCAGTAAGGAACTGGTAGAGGCGATCTTGTCGGACGGCCGCCTCGGCAAGAAGATCGCCTACTCCCTGGCCCGCCTGAACGCCATCCTTGCCGAACATCTTATGAATACCGGGCGGCGGAACGCGATGAGGCGCACGGCCCATTTCCTGCTCGAGTTGGAGGAGAGGCTCTCCATGGTTGGGCTGTCGGCCCATGGAAGATATGATTGTCCCCTTACCCAAAATGAACTGGCCGACATTCTTGGAATGACCACCGTTCACGTCAACCGAACATTAAGGGAACTTCGCAAGGCCGATCTCGTCTCTTTCAAGTCAGGCCATGTAGAGGTGATCAACCGCAAGAAGCTGGTTGAAACAGCCGGATTCGATAAAGAGTATCTCAGGTAACGGGTATCTCTGTTCGAGCGGCAGCGCATCGGCCATCAGTAAATTTTCCGCTGGGAGACACGACGTTTGCGGACAACTGGTCGTGCGCCGCATACCTGGCAGGGCCGCGTATGTCTCGACGGCGGCAGCCGCGACGGCAACACGGTCTGTCGCGAGGACCGGCGCACTGCCGAAATATCTGCAAGTGCCCACATAGTACGGGTAGACCAAGCGTTCTCGAGCTAAAGCGTTGGGCCGCTTGGCCATCGCCAGCAGGCAGTCGAACGTCGATCGCTAGTGCCTGCGGCGGTCCATGCCTGCGTCTTCAGCCAGATTGCAGTCCAGCTCGGCATGGGATTGTCTGAAAATTATGAAAAGACAACCTATGTTAGAGACTGCTTAATAATAAACCTTACACTTCCCAAGCTGGTCTCGCTGAGGGCGGAGAACTGCAAAAGGGTTTAGTGGGGTAATCGAGCCTCGACCTTTCACAAGGCGTGGTATCAAACCTTCAATGCTAGGGAATGAGGATACTATATCGGCCGCCGCAAGGCGGCTTGTTCGGGAAAGAGTGGGTATTGATATGGATTCCACAGCAGAACTGCATAACTACACTTCGGCCAATCGGTCAGGAGTTCCGTCCGACGGAACGGAAAGCGTCCGCGGGCAAGCAGGCAGGGAATGTCTCCTCATCCTAGACGGAAGAGCCTTAGACCGCGAGTGTCTCGCATCGGCTCTCGTGGACCACGATCTCGGCATGCAGGTCGTCGCCATGGGTTCGATCGGCGAATGGCGCGTGAAGAAGGGTTCGGCCCTTCCCCTTGCAGCCATACTCTTCAACCTTGGCGGCCGGAAGGTCACCGATCATGGCATCGCAGACGAGATCAGTCATATTTCGTCCGAGTTCAAATCAGTTCCTGTGGTCATCCTGGCCGACACCGAAGAGCTTGCACAGATACTGACCGCTCTCGAATGCGGCGCACGCGGCTACATTCCGACCTCAGTCGGTATCGACGTCTGTGTCGAGGCTATCAACCTTGCGGCAGCGGGCGGCATCTTCGTGCCAGCGAGCAGTGTCCTTTCCATGCGGCACCTGATAGATTCGGGCAGTCGCGACACGCAGCCTTTGACAGGCATGTTCACGCTCAGGCAGGCCGAGGTTGCCCAAGCGCTTCGGCGCGGCAAGGCGAACAAGATCATCGCCTACGAACTGAATCTGCGCGAAAGCACCGTGAAGGTCCACATCCGAAATATCATGAAGAAGCTGAAGGCGACCAACCGCACGGAAGTCGCCTACAAGGTCAACGATCTCCTCGCGGAAGGAACTCTGGCTCAAGAGTGACCCAGGCATAATGCTGCCTGCCTTGGGTCCCGGAAGTCGAAGGGCCTCCGTCATGGGTCTTCGGCACGATCGTCAGTTTGCCCAGTTGAGCGTAAGTCGGGTTAATTGCTGCCGCGGAATCGGCCGCTCAATCTGCAGTCTAAGCAGGCTCGGGATAGGTGTGTCTGCCAACCCATCGTATGGCCTCCTCGATCGTGTCGAAATTCTTGTGCTGCCCACTCAGCAGCCCGAATCCCGTCTCGAGAAACCATTTGCCTTTCGTGGAGTAGACTTCCTCGTCGATCTGGGTAAGGACCGCCACCAGTTGGTCGCGTTTCCACACCAGAACTCCGGCTTCTCCGCCCTCGACCGTTCCGATCCGGACTTCGCTGAACGACAATCCAGAAGCTATTTTTGCTTTGCCCATTTTGATGTGAACCCCTCAAATTCAAAATGGTAGTAAAAATTCGTTATATTTAATGTATGTATTCTTTTTCTTATCAACTCAGGCGGTGAATACAAGCTGTTTCACTCGATCAATTCGTGGATCCACCCTTATTCACAGGAGAATATGGGCCAACTGCTAAAGAATTTTGATCTTCCGGAGCGTGAAGGCCTCGGCGAAATGCTCTGGTGCTCGGCATTCCATTCCGCGCAACCTCGCAAGCCCGGCGAATGTCTCGCGGTCGAACCAGTCCTTGGAGCGCTGCGTCCCGAAATGTTCGTAGAGGAGCTCGATCTTGCGCTTCAGCACGTCGGCCGTGAGCGGCACGTAGGCATTGGGCTGGCAAAGGTCGCCATCCCATTTCGGGATCTCGTACTCGAGCACTAGATGATCGCGGAAGACGTTCCAGGTCAGTTGGTTAACCTCCCGGTGGTCCTGATGGGCGTCGAACCTGGCGTGGGTTAACACTACGTCGGGATCAACCCGTGATCTTACATCCGTCAGCCACTGCTTGATCGATCGGCTATGGGCAGGGAAGTAGCTGTCTTCGAAATCCGCAACGTCGACAGTGGACGAGCTCGATCCTTCGAGGAACGCTTCGGCCGAAGCCCTGGCTTCCGCGACCCGTCGACCGCCTGCGCTCAGCACGCACCAGCGGACGTCCAGTTTGACGCCCGACGCGATCAGGCCGAGTATCGTGCCTCCCGCACCGATTTCGATGTCATCGGAATGGGCACCAAGGCAGAGGATCGAGAGTTCCTCCCCGCGACGTGCGAGGCCAAGCCCCCTCATGATACGGCCAGCAGCACATTGCGCCTGTTTTTCTCGGCGGTGACCTTCATATTCCAGGGCATGTCGCCCTTTTCGACCATGTCTTCGAGTGATTGCCAATCGCGCAGCGTGTCCATCGAACGCCAGAACCCTTCGTGCTTGTACGCCATCAGCTTGTTGTCAGCGATGAGTCGTCCGAAGGGTTCGAGAACGAGTTCCTCGCCGTCGCGTATGTAGTCGAAGATTTCGGGGCGGAATACGAAGTAGCCGCCATTGATCCAGATCTCCGACGTTTCCGTCGTGCGGAACTCGCGCACGCGGCCGTCTTCCGCGATGTCGGCCAAGTGGTATGTCAGCGGCGCGTGCACGGCAAGGAAGCAGCCGATCTTGCCGCTGGCCTCGAACTTCGCGATCATATCGTCGAGGTCGACATCGGTCAGGCCGTCGGAGTAGTTGGCCAGGAACATCCTCTCGTTCCTGACGTGATCCCGCGCGGCCCAGAGGCGCTCTCCGATGTTGCGCCAGATGCCTGTGTCGAGCAGGGTAATGCTCCAGTCCTTGACGATGTCGCCAAGCAGCTTCACGTCTTGGCCACCATGGGTGACCACGCAATCGGAAAAGGTCTGTGGCCGGGTGTTCAGAAAGAAATCCTTAATGACGGTTGCCTTGTAGCCCAGGCACAAGACGAATTCGTCGTGTCCGTAATCGCTGTACCACTGCATGACGTGGCGCAGGATCGGCTGCTGGCCGAGCGGAATCATCGGCTTCGGTATGCTTTCGGAATAGTCCCGGATCCGGGTCCCGCGGCCTCCGCAGAAAAGGATGACTTTCATCTTGGTAACTCCGATGAATCGATCACTGTCACGAAAGGAATTGGCACCACGAATTTCGCGCCCCAAGCGGCGACATGGTGCATCTGCTGGACGATCTCGTCCTTCAGGTTCCACGGAAGGATTAGGATGTAATCTGGCTTGGCCTGGTCGATCGCGTCGATGGGCTTGATTGGGATGTGCATGCCCGGCGTGAAGCGGCCGTGCTTATATGGATTGCGGTCCACCGTGAAATCGAGGAAGTCGGTGCCGATAGCGCAGTAGTTGAGCAGCGTGTTGCCCTTGCCAGGCGCGCCGTACCCGCAGATCTTCTTGCCTTCGTTTTTAGCCGAAATCAGGAACGCTAGGAGATCTCGCTTCGCGCGCTGCGCCTTGTAGCCGAAGGAGGTGTAGGTCGTCATTACAGTCAGCCCGTGCCTCTTTTCACGGTCGAGGAGTTCGCCGACATTGTGATCCACGGCCCAGCTGCTGCCCTCGTTGGCGAGATAAACACGCAGCGAGCCGCCATGGGTGGGCAGTTCCTCGACATCAATGAGCCGCAACCGGTGGCGGGCCGCCATCAGATCGATCGTCAGCAGCGAGAAATATGAAAAATGCTCGTGGTAGATGGTATCGAACTGGTTCTCGGCCATCAGCCGCTCGATGTGCGGGAACTCGAGAGTGATTACGCCCTCTGGTTTGAGAAGGATTTTCATTCCCGCGACGAAGTCGTTGAGGTTCGGCACCTGCGCCAGGACGTTGTTGCCAATGATGAGATCGGCGTGAAGCCCTTCGGCCGCCATTTCATTTGCCAGCCGCGCTCCAAAAAAGTCGACTCGGGTAGGCACGCCCTTCTCGACCGCAGCGCGCGCAACGTTGGCCGCCGGCTCGACGCCAAGCACGGGAACGCCGAGCGGCAGGAAGTGCTGCAGCAGGTAACCGTCGTTGCTTGCCAGTTCCACCGCAAAGCTGTGAGTTCCAAGCCCAAGCCGCTTCGTGATCGCCTCGCAATAGGCTTTCGAGTGGGCTACCCAACTTGTCGAGAAAGAAGAGAAGTAGGCATATTCGCTGAAGATGGTCTCGGGGCTCATGTACTCCTTGAGTTGCACCAGGTAGCAGCTGTCGCAGACCAGTACTTTGAGCGGGTAATAGAGTTCCATCTGGTCGAGCTGGTCCGGCCGCAGGAAGCCCTCGCAAGGAGGCGACATGCCTAGATCAACTAGTGTGTGGCACAGGCGCGATCCGCAAAGTCTGCAGCTGGCAGTCCGGCGTGCCCCGTTATGGTCGCGAACGATTTCGACAGCCTGAATGTTCATTCCGTGCTCCTGTCCCGCCGGTTTGAAAAGACGGAGACGCATTGGCCTGACCAAGAACCTTTGCCGCCGCACTCCGCAGGAGGTGCTTCTTTTATGGCAGCGGCAGCTTAGGACGGTGCGCGCGCGGGTTCGATTTGCCAATCCGTTGGGTTGCCTTAATCCTAATAGGCAAACCGTAGGGGCAGTGAAGCCGCCAAGACCCTCGATCGGGTAAGCGACCGGCCCGGCATACCGCTATCGGAGAAGCCACCTAAGACTTAGGTAGCTCTTCCAGCCCGAGCGGGCGATGCCAACAATTGGACTGCCGGCCCTTACCCGGCAACTGGGGCTAAGGTTGACATGCAGTTTACCGAAACGGAGCTGAAGGGTGTCTGGCTGATCGAGCCGACGCCGGTGATTGACGACCGCGGTTCCTTCACCCGCCTGTTCTGCGAAAAAGAAATGGCTGATTGCGGGCTGGTGACGCGCTTTGTCCAGCACAGCCGCGCTCATTCGGTCGAAAAGGGAACCCTCCGGGGGCTGCATTATCAAGAGGATCCGTATGCCGAGGTAAAGCTTGTCTCCTGTGTCCGCGGCGCGATTTTTGATGTCGTCGTGGACTTGCGCCTGAACTCGCCGACGCGGCACAGCTGGCTGAGCTTCGAGTTGACGCCCGAAAACATGAAACAGGTCTACATCCCTGCCGGGTTCGCCCACGGGCTCCAGACCCTGACGAAGGACGCCGAGGTCTCGTATCTCATATCGCAGTTCTATACACCCCACGCATCGAAAGGCGTCCGCTACAGCGACCCCGCCATTTCGATAAACTGGCCTTTGATGCCGACCGCGATGTCGGAGAAGGACAGGACGTGGCCGCTGGTCAAGAAGCCGGTCCCCTAATGAACCGAAAGACTGGAAGCGAAAGGTTCAACAGCGCTCATGCGGGCCCCTCGGCCAGGAGACCGTGATCTGACAGTAATCTCGCGGCGGCGGCCAATTCCCTGAATGGCAGACCCGAGCACTCCGCCATCGAAAGAAGCGAATGCTGTCCGTCGGCGAGATTGAGCACCCAAAGCAGGGACATCGAGGTTGCTCCCGAAGACTTCTGCCCTCCCAGGGCTGCGTAGAGGCCGCGTCTGCCGAGCTGTGGTTCGCCCTTGGGAAAAAGGTTCGAAGGCGTCCAGTCCCCTTCGACGATGTCGATCACATCCGTCAGAATCCGGAAGGAGTCTTCCAGGTGCTCCGGGCCGATGAAGTCGAGATTGTCGGCCGACGTGTGGTATTCGGGGAAGGTGCCGTGGACGCTTCGCTGAAACATGCCGACTGGAAGATTGAAGCCCGGCGAACAATATTGCCTCTCGTCATAGCCGTAAGGGGAGAAATCCATCAACTTTGCCCCTGCTTCCTGCCCGAGCACATGGGCCATGGCACGGTCGATGAAGGCGTCGCCTTGACGACTGCGCTTGTATGCCGGGCTAGCGGCATCGCCAACGCATGACAGCACCAAACCGTGGTCGATCAGATGTGTCCGGTCCTCGTTGAGCGACAGCCATGCAATGGAGCCGATCGTACCCGGAGCGAACAGGAAGCGGTAGCTGTATCTTGTTTTCCTTGCCTTCAGGCTTCTAGCAAGGGTTGCCAGCAGGGCCAGGCCTGAACAGTTGTCGTTGGCCAGTGACGGGTGGCAGATGTGTGCCGAAAGAAAGAATTCCCGCTCCGTCTGCCCGCAGTGCAGGTATTCGCCGTAAGTGAGACTGCCGTCCTTGAGTTCAGCATCGATCTCCACCCGATAGAGGCCGTCGGGCATCTTGGCGACACATTCGTAGGCCACGCAGAAGCCCCATGCCGGGGCGTAATAGCAGGTGCGGTATGGGATCACCTCTGGCTGTTCAGGCAGCGTATGGATGTGCGGCCGCAGTTCGTCGAGCGGCAGGACTCCCTTGAAGGGTACGCTGTAGTTGACGACGTGCAAGTTGGAGTCGGCGAAATCCACGACCGTTTTCCCGTCCGGGCCTGTGATGCTCGCCGAGCGGATGTTCCACTCCCTCGGAACAGTCCAGTCGAGCACCTGCGTCCCGGTGGGCACTTCGTGCCTTTCCAAATCAACGTGTCCCGATAGGATATCCAGCGTTTGTCGCACCCCATCTCCGGTGATGCTCCTGCAGATCGGAAAGAGACGTTCGACCAAGGCATAGATTTCCTGGCCGACGCCGAAAGAAGACGGCGGCGGCCCGAGTCCGTAGGGGTTCAGGTGTTCCATTCCCATTACTCGGCTGCGACATCCAGCGTTGTCGAACGTTCAGCGACCCGCATGCGCCCGACTAAAAGTCCGTTGGCCAAAAGGTACCGGATATGGCCGATGCGCTGGAAGCGGGGCCCCTCGAATTCCTCGAGAGTAACATTCGACTTGCGGTAAGCTTGGTAAAGCTGCTCGGCACCCTTACGCGCATCCCATTGCGGTTTGAAGGCAGGCAGGGTACGCGCAATTTTGTCGAAGCTGACGCGATAGGATCGTTTGTCGGGTCCAGCATCGGACGCGAATTCGAGTCGGCAGCCCGGCACGACCTCGGCGACGATCTTGGCTATATCGCGGATCCTGTAATTGTGATCCGTCCGACCCACATTGAAGGCTTCATTGTGAATGATCTCGCGCGGTGCTTCCAGTCCGGCAATAAACGCCCTGGAAAAGTCCTCGATGTGGACGATCGGCCGCCACGGTGTCCCGTCGGATTTCAGGAGGATCACCCCTCTGGTAACGGCCCAGGCGACAAGATTGTTCAGCACAATGTCGAAGCGGAGCCGGGGCGACAGCCCGTAGGCCGTGGCGGGCCGGAAATAGGTCGGAGAGAAGCTGCTGTCGGCCAGTTCGGAAATATCCCGTTCGGAAAGCACCTTGGACCAGCCGTAGGGCGTAACCGGCTTGAGCTCGCCCGTTTCGTCGACCATTCCGTCGCCCGCCTGTCCGTAATTGCTGCACGATGACGCGAAGAGGAAGCGCGACACGCCCGCCTCCTTGGCCGCCTTCGCGAAGCGGACGCTACCCTTGTGATTGATCTCGTAGGTGATGTCTGGATCGAAGTCGGACAGCGGGTCGTTGGAAAGAGCCGCCAGGTGAATGACGGCGTCGAATCCTTCGAGGTCGCGCGCTTGCACGTCCCTGACGTCCTTTTGGATGGACGGGACGGAAGCCTGCTCTCCTCCCCAAGCAAAGGTGCAGCGCCGGTACAGGTCGCTATCGTAGCCTGTTACCGAATGCCCAGCACGGAGCAGCATCGTCACCATCACCGAGCCGATATAGCCTTGATGACCGGTTACTATGACTTTCATCGCACACCTCTTCTCGGGCGGATATGATCACGCAGAGGCTACGTGGGCTGAGAGGAGTGGGGGAGAACGCCAATGGGCGATCAGGATGCCCCGTTGGACGAAGCCTTACCGTCGGCTACCTCTTTCGGGCGGTGAGCCCCTAGTCCTTTCGACGGCTTTTCCGTCAAAGGATGGTCGAGAGCAGGAATTCGTGCTGGACTTCGAGGCTCTCCCTGAATTTTTCGACGCTGTTACGGACCCTGCGCGCATGTTCTTTCCCGATGCGCCACAAGCCACTGCCTGATCAAGATTTCGACATCGAAGCTTTCGACGCGCTGGCAAGATTCTGACGGAACCGCTCTGACCGGGCAATTGGTCGTTCTTCAGCGCATAGCCCAGTGATATCAGGGGCTTTCCCGCCATCAGGGCGGCCACAATACTGGAAGCGGATCGCCACCACGAGATCGGTCAGGGCGAGTTGGCCGAAGACGTCGCGAAGGGAATGGACGGGTGGGCACGAAAGCCCTTGGGTATCAGTTTCGCCCAGGGCCGCCAGGACCGCCTCGACCGCGGGAGTATCACCTTCGTCGCCTGTGCGAGGGCGGACATTGTAGCCGCTGGCCAGGAGGTAGGTGACGAATATCGCTACTTTGGCAAATAAGATTCAGAGATGCCCAGCCCGCGCTCCTCGAAACCGCACCAGCCGCGGTAGTTCATTACGCCGACACCGACCGTGAGCGGGTGTGAAGGGTCGGCATTGGCAGATTGCGGAACGGGCAGCGTGAAAGCGAGATCGGGATCCATCGACTCCCGGCTGGTGTCGACGCCGACGCTTGCCATGAATTCCCTCGAGGCAGTGTCCCTGTAGCTCCGGTAGTCCGGCATGCGGGCCGCGCTTGTTATCAGCCATCGGCTGACGCGATGTCCCACCGGCCCGGCACCTACACTGACAAAAGCAATGCGCGTTCCGCGAGATGCGCTGCAAGGCACCATTTGAAGACGTCGAAGGGCATGCCCAACGGGCGGTCGCCGAAATAGTCAAGGATTCCCGTTCCAGGCACGACTATGACTTTCGCCTTGCGGATGTGCCGGACTGCACGGAGGAAATCCATCACCTTGCGGGGGATTTTCAGGAAAATGCAGTCGAGAAGGCCGGCGATCCCCTCTCCTCTCGCGATCCGCGCGTTGGGTCGCTTCTCCTTGAGGAACAGAGCATGGATTCGGGCGAGCCGTCATTGCCAAGGTTGCCGCAGCCGAACAGGCCCAAGATGGCGATGCCCGGTTCCCTGCCGCCGGCGGTTGCCGCTGCCTCGCCTTGCGGTCGTGGCAAGGCCGCGACCTCCCGTGGCTCACGTATGGCGCCCATTGGCTCTGCTCACTCAGGGTTCGGCACCGTGGAGGTTTCGCGGATGGCGGCGTGCCTGGATTTGAACTCCGCCGAAGTGATGATTCCGAAGGCCACGGCCTCACGCGTCATGGAACCCGCACGCAACTGGCGGGTGTAGCTTTCCAGTCCGTAACCGTCCGCGGGATGGTTCAGAAGCAGCAAATACAAAAAACCGACATAGTCGCGGTCCGTTAGGCCGATCGTGGCATATCTGGTTTCGTATTCGTCCGAGCGCATCATTTCCATGATCATGTCGGCGAGTTTGGTGTCTCCGCTTTCAAGTGCCGCCGACCATTGATTCACGCTGGCCGTGTCGCCCTTGTGGCCAAGGATGAGGCAGTAGACGAAACTTGCCTGCCGCACCTGCGTGGACTGGTCTGCAGCCATGGTCTCGGTGTCGCAGTCCCGATGCGGCTTGGTCAGCGGCAAAGGACCGCGGGTGAAGTCCCGTACCGTCTTGTAGGCAGGCTTCGGTTCACCGGTCACCCATTTGCCATCGGAGGGACCCACGAGCCTCACCAACCCCATATTGGCTTCGAAGCTCGGGGCCCAGTAGGTCTCATCGAGCAGTTCGTAGATGTGTGCGGCCTCGACCTTGTACTTCTCCTTGAGTTCGCGAAGCCGCGTCATTGCCTGCTTGATACCGTCGGCCTGCTGCCGCTCGCTGCGCTGACTTCCGGAAGGATTGTTGAATTCGGTGACCCAGATCGGCTTGCCATAACCAGAAATTTCGCGGAAAGCCCATTCTGGATCTTCGCCGTACATGTGCCAGACCGAGATATCCCAGGCGATCCCGTCGTGCTTCATCCGCGCGAACGCGCCGGTGTGGCCCCATCCGGCGGTGCCCAAAGCCTTCCTGATCCCCGGGTCGACCTCTGTCATGCCGTCGGACAGGCCTTTGAGGACGGCGCTCACCTTCACCCAGCGCGGGCCGAAGTAGTCGAGCGTTCCCATTCCTCCTGCCGGCCCCCATCCACATGGATATTGCGAGCCGTCGTCGCGTTTCTCACAGGGCTTGATGATGGCATAGTTCTCCATCTCGTTACCGAGTTCCCAAACCCGAATGTCGTTCTTGAACCTGGTGCCGAGGGTGACCGCCAGTCTCCGGGCATTCCCGTAGAGCTCGTCCGGGTTGTCCTTGTCCAGGTCGACTCCGGGCGTGATGAGGGGCAGGATCTCGATCCCTCTCGTCTTTCCCGCTTCGACAAGGTGGGCAAGGCTATCTACCTGGTCCTCTGCCGTGACGTTGACCCGGTACGATTTGAGGCCGAGATCCTTGATGAAATCGAGTTGCCTTTCGACCGGGATGCCCGGATAGGAAACTATTGGATGGCCATTGATGCCCCAGAGGAAATCGGCGGATGCAGGCGCAGCTGTTGCGAGCAGGCAGGCCGCAGCGATTGCAAGACGAAACGACACGGCACACGGGCCTCCCTACCCCACTTCGAAATTCGGGATAGTGGGGATTGCGTACGCTGGGCGCAATTTGCTCATACGGTTGAGTGGAAGCTCTCGTTACCGCTTTAGACGGTGTTCATTCTCTAGCCTATTTGGACGGCATGACCTTTAGACGGTGTTCATTCCCTAGCCTATTGGACGGCATGACCTTCACCCGGTTTGTCAGACTATCCGAGCGGGACGCAGAGGAAGTGAAAGATTCTCCGATTTCTGTCTGCCGGATCTCTTTAAAAGCGCGTTGCGCCTGGCAAGATTCACGCGGGGTACTTCAAGTCTCTGTTTTTGTGCAATGCTTGCGGTTGGCACTCTGGTCCGCTGCACTAATACTTGGTCCATACGAGGCGGCACGACCTCTCTTATCAGCCCGTTCAAATACCTCGGAGAATACCACTCGGATCCGAGAGAGAACATCCTTTCTCCTGAAAAGATGAGCAACGGGAGGGAGGACTGCCAAATGCGGCGACAGGCTGAAGGCGAACTTGAACAGACCAAAGGCCTCACGATACCTACCCCGGATCAGATGTGATACGGCCGACCAGTAGGCATCACAGGCCAAACTCACTCGCGCGAGCATAAGCAACTTGCCTGATTGGTTTTTGACCATGCTGTAGGACGATAAGAAGGTCTCGATGGCCATATACACGGAATCCAGTCTAAGCTTGAAGTCCTGCCAGTAAGCGCTCGAAATATTGCTCCTGTGCTCCCTTCGGATTCCCTGAATAGTATTTGTCTCAGCAACATCCCCGATACTGGCCAGCCGCATCAGCATCTCAAGGTCATTGGTGAACGGCAATTCCCTGATGTAATAGCCTGCACGTTTCTGCGCGACCGTTCGTACCAATATGAACCCGACCGGCCGTTGCAAGGGGCGGCGGCAGACATCCTCTATATATTCTGATCCAGAAATAATTGTCCAAGCCGGCGGCTCTGCAGCGGTCAACTCGGTCGGCAGAGCACCCTCGACATTAAGGATTTGTGCCCCCCCTTGCGCGACGGTTAGTGTAGGATGTTTCTCCATTATAGAGATGGCACGTGACAGACTGTCGGGCACAAGAATATCGTCGGAACAAAGTATCATAAAGTAATCCGCTCTCGCCTGGTCGATGCCTTCGTTCATGGAGGCCATAAGCCCGACATTGACCGGATGGGCGATAACTTGGATCCGCGGATCGGCGGCCGCTAAAGCACGGGCTACCTCGAGGCTGTTATCAGTCGACGCGTTGTCTATGACGAGCACGCGCAAATTCTCTACATCCTGCGACAGCACACTTTTGATACAGCCGGGCAGGAAGCGCCCGAACTGATAGTTCGGAATGACTACGTCGACGCTGGGCATGAGCACACTCCAGAAGATTATTGCACAGCGTCGGGAAACCGCTCCGCACTAGCGATCCGACATCTTCGCACCGAGCCGCTTTCGGTGGTCAGGAAACTTCTGCGTGGGCCCACGTTTGCATCGTAACAATAGGATAGCTACTGGTCCACTCAATCAAAAGTGGAGGGTAGCTACCGCTAATTCGGGGCCGGCTGTCAGAGTCTAGAGATGGTATGGTTTTGACACTAGGCAAATGACATTGTTCCGGAGCGCGCTGTGAACGGGGGTGCTGCATGTCACTGAGGGTCGGAGACTGGGTCGAGGTGCGGTCTAAGGAAGAAATCCTTCGTACACTCGACAAAAATGGTCGGCTTGAGAAGCTCCCTTTTATGCCACAAATGTTTCGATATTGTGGCCTCCGCTTTCGTGTTTACAAGCGCGCGCACAAGACGTGTGACACGATCAACTTTGCTGGCGGACGTAAGTTATCCGGCGTCATCCATCTTGAAAAACTGAGGTGCGACGGCAACGCGTTTGGAGGCTGTCAGGCGGCGTGCCTGGTTTTCTGGAAGGAGGCATGGCTTAAGCCTGTGGACTCGCCGTCCTCGAATGGGGCTGTCTCGCTTCCGACTAAGATGGCGGACGGAACGGGTTGCACAGAAAGCGATGTGCTGGCTGGTGCGCGCGCCAAGAATCAGCCTTTGTCGGGTGGTCCGAGATACTCATGCCAAGCCACAGAACTTCTGGAGGCGACTACCCCTCTTCCTTGGTGGGATGTTCGGCAATATGCGGAAGACTATGCATCGGGAAATGCCGGCGCATGGCGCCTCTTCGCCGGGTTCGTCTATGCAACGATATTCAGTTGCTATCATTACACGCGCCGTTTAGGCCTCACCAGGTTGTCCTTGGGTGTCAGCTGGGTTTATGACAAGGTGCAGCACCTCTATGGTGGCGTTCCTTTCCCGCGATATCGGGGATCAATCCCTACCGGCCAGCCGGTTCCGACTGTCAAGCTTGATCTCCAACCCGGCGAGTTGATCAGGGTTAGATCCTATGAAGAAATCCTCGCGACCTTGGATGCCGACAACAAGAGCCAGGGTCTTACTTTCGATGCGGAGATGGTTCCCTATTGCGGTCATATCTTCAAAGTCAGATCACGCGTGACAACGTTCGTTAATGAAAAGACCGGACTTCTTACCAATCTCAGAGGGCCGGCCGTTATCTTGGAGAAAGTCTGGTGCAACTCGCGGTATAGCGATTGCCGGATGCAGTGCCCAAGAGCCATCTATCCTTGGTGGCGAGAGATATGGCTCGAGAGGGCCTCTGGCGACATGACTGATCAGAGAAGGCACGCGCAGACCGCTCAAACGGAGCCAAGCGCACATGCAGCCAGTGATACATGACCGACAAGACCCCGACCGCGAAAGGCGAGCGCCGTAACCTTAAGAGCGAAGCCATTCAAAGTGGCGTTGCCAGGATGGTGAGCCAGGGCGCGAACCTGATGCTCAGGGTGGGCTACATTGCCACATTGGCACGCCTGCTCAGCCCTAACGATTTTGGTCTGGTCGCGATGGTGGTGGCACTCACAGGCATTTTGGATGTCTTCACCACCGCCGGGCTTTCCTCCGCGACAATCCAAAGGCATGAGATTTCGTTCGAGCAGGTCTCGGCCCTGTTCTGGATCAATGTACTGGTAGGGATCCTCCTCACACTGGTCTGCGCCGCAAGTGCCTACCTCATCTCCACCTTCTACCATGAGCCGCGCCTGCTCTGGATCACCATCGCGATCGCTCCAGGTTTCCTGCTTAACGCGGCCGGTGTGCAGCATGCCGCTCTGCTGGAGCGCAATCTGCGTTATGTCACCCTGAGCGGAATCGATACAGGCGCCCTGTGCCTGGGCATCATGGCCGGTGTGCTGCTGGCGTTCCGTGGCGATGGGTACTGGGCACTGATCGCCCCGACCCTTATCTCACCGGCGGTCAGCAGCCTGGGCTACTGGATCGCCACTGGGTGGATTCCTGGACTCCCTCGGCGCGGCGCCAATATCGGCTCGCTCTTGCATTTCGGTGGAATTGTCACGCTGAACGGCCTTGTCGTCTATATTGGCTACAATGCCGAGAAAGTCCTTCTCGGGCGGTTCTGGGGCGCCGGATCACTTGGATTATATGCCCGGGCCTTCCAGTTGATCGGCATTCCCACGGCGACCATCAACAGCGCCGTCGGTGCGGTACTGTTCTCGGCGTTATCGCGGATGCAGCATGATCCCGCGCGGTTACGGAACTTCTACCTCAAGGGATACTCGATCGTCATCGCGGTAACGGTTCCCATCACAATGTTCTCGTTCCTGTTCGCACACGAAATCATCACCGTGGTGCTAGGCTCGCAGTGGACGGAGGCGGCGACTATCTTCCGGCTGCTCACCCCTACCATCTTGGTGTTCGGGATCATCAACCCCACATATTGGCTGCTCATCTCGACCGGCAGGCAGAAGCGCAGCCTGTATCTGGCCTTTGCCATCGCCCCTCTCGTCATCGTTTCCTACTGCGTCGGGATTTCCTTCGGCCCCGAGGGAGTGGCTCTGAGCTACTCGACGGCGCTGCTGCTCTGGCTCTATCCCCACCTGGCGTGGAGCCTGCATCGTACGCCGGTTTCAGTCGGGGATCTGTTGCGGACGATCATGAGGCCGTGGATGTCCGGCATCGTGGCCTCGGCGGGTGCGCTGGCAGTCCAGCGCTATCTCGGCCCCGAGGTTCCTTCGCTTCTGCGGCTCGTGGCGGGAGGGGTGGTCCTGACCAGTATCTACGGATTCGTCTTGCTGTTCGTGTTGGGGCAGATCAAGCTGTTCCAGGATGTGCTGCTGAGCTTCCGAGGCGAGGCGCGGGCCGGCGCTTGAGGCAGTTGGCAATGGCGAGGCCTGGCGCGCAGGATGAATGTCTTGGCTGTGGAAACACGCCTTCGGATCGCCTGACGTTTTGGATAGATTGGCGCCGGGCGGCGAAACTCTTACTGCCCGAGAGAAGCCCCTAGGGGTAGGACATGGCTGCTATAGCAATCGTCCATAGCTATCCGTACGACGCTTTCTTCGGCGGGGACGGTGCCTATATTCAGGCCTTCGGCCAATATCTTTTGAAGTCCGGGCACGAGGTACACGGGTATGTATCCGACATAGCGCGCGGACGAAGGAGCCCAATCTGCAGGAGTGCATATGAAATAGAAGAATATTTTTCGTGGCAGGTTCGTAAAAGCATCAGGTTGGGCCGGAGGACATTTCTATCCACAGAACTGCTTGGCCTCAGAAATCTGGCCGGATCGTTCCTCGGACGGAGAGCCGCACCGGTTCCCCCAGGGACGGAATGTCCCGAGGGAGAAATTCAGTGGGTGCTGGAACGTATCGATGCACTGAGACCGGACGCAGTCATACTGTTCCATGAGGCGGTACATTTCGCTCCCTCTCTCTCTCGCAACGGTCACAGGATTTTCTCGCTCGTTGGCCATCTTCAGCACCGCAGTGGGGCGTCGCACTGGGAGGCTGGAGGAAACCATGGCGCGGGCAAAATCTTGGCTGAGGAGCAGAGACTGTCCCACTCGCTGAACGCGGCGGAGTGCGTCGGTTTCAACAGCAATGATGACGCTTCCTACGCCCGCGACCGACTCGGGGTAAGACACGTGATCCCTCTCGGCATGGGCTTCAGCAATCACGAAAAGCCGCCGGAAAGCAATGAGCCCGTCGTCCTCTTTGTTGGGAATGCCACAGACCCGAATCGTGCCGCGCTCTCGTGGTTCCTGTCGGAGATCTGGCCAGCGGTTCGAATCTTCTGCCCCACGGCAAGGTTTCGGATCGTCGGAACTATTGCCTCCACGCGTGAGGCTACGCCGGAGGCGGACGGCCTCGAGCGTGTGGGGCCGCTCCCGGACCTTGGTCCCGAATATCGACGCGCCCAGCTTGTCGTGGCTCCGCTCGTATCCGGTACTGCCGGCGTCAAGATCAAGGTGGCCGAAGCCATGTCTTACGGCCGCCCCCTCGTGACGACCTCAATAGGGGTGGACGCCGGTGACGCCCATCAACTCGATGAGGGAGCGATCGTCGCTAACGGCGCTGCAGACTTCGCGCAGGCGGTCATCGCGCTGTTGAGCAATACGGAACTCCGGCGTCAGAAATCCGAAGGTACTGCCCGTGTCTTCGCCAATCTCTTTTCTTACGATGCGTGCTATGGCCCGTTCCTGTCCTGGCTCGGCAAGGTAGGCCAGGTGGCTGAAAACAAGCCGCCTTCATAGATGGCGTAGGGAGGCAGGGCCTTCTCGAGCCTTAGTTGGATTGACGGAGCGATGTGACTCGGAGCGGGCAGGCAAAGAACACACGACTGATAGGGTGGCCGGCAGGCCCGCGGCGTCTGGTCCGTGCGGGTCGGTCCATTCGTTCATCGTGCTCTCCTGGAGATCAATCCGCGGACTGGCAGCCGCTTAACTGTCGAACTCCCCGAAATCGCCTTGGAGTGAAGAAGCGCAAGCATGCTTTCCGAGGCATGGCTTTTCGACAGCGTCTGCCTTGGCCAGCTCTCAAGCACGCAACCGCTATGTTGCCGGAGGGTGGCGGGCTGGTGCAAAACTCAATCATAATGTTGGTCCGCTACTCGGCTTCCCTGCCTTTCCTCACTCAATCCCCTTTCTGGCCATCTCGCGATCGGTGTCGTCGGCTACGCACTTGTCGTCGGATCGGGAAAAGCAGGTCCGCGTGTTGGGGGCATCGCGGCCTCCGGGGGAAATCGGCCGTCCACTCGACGACTGCAGATAGGGGGCTGCGTTTTGCACCGCTACTCCTTTAGACGGGGGCCTTCCCTAGCCTTTTAGACGGCATGACCTTCCAACCGGTGTGTCGGACTATCCGTGCCGCATCCAGGCGGCCGCGCCCGGCCTGTTGGGGAAGAAGGGCACGCATGCTTTCTGTAAAACGCGACTCCTTATGAGCACAGGTGAACGCTACGTCCTGCTCGTTACGAATTTTGTCACTGCAGCCGTAGTCTCGCGAATATTGACGCCCGAGGAGATCAGGTCTCGGTGATCGGCATGGCCATCCTGGCGATTGTCATGTCCATTTAGGGAGTTCTCCAGTTCGAACTTCCTCATCCAGCGCGACGAACTGAGCCGCGAGGATATCGGGGGCCTTCATGGTGATATTCATCCTTACGGGAATCATCGCCGCCGTTCTTGTCGCCGTTCCCCTGGCGTGGCGTCGCTTTACGGGGAGCCGAATCTTGTTTCCTACTTACGGGTCATCTCGATCTGCCTTTTCCTCGACGCCTCATTCATCCTGATCAACGCTCTCCTGCGGCGGGAAATCCTTCGGCAAGGTAGCGGCCATCAACATAACAGGGACCACGACGGGTTCCGCGGCAACAATCGCGCTGGCGTTGGCGGGCTTCACCTACATGAGCTTCGCCTGGGGCTGGTTGATCGGCAGCGGTCTTGCCGCAGGCGTCGCCCTCGCCTTGCGACCCCATTTCTGGATGTTCAAGCCGTCCCTGGTCAACTGGCGCGGAATGACCTCGTTCGGTGGATACAACGGCGTTGTCGCCATACTTTACGGCATCTTTGACGCCCTGCCCCTACTCCTGTTGGGGCGCCTCGTGTCACCGCATACGGCAGCCTTGTTCAGCAGAACCCTCTTGATCGGCCACATACCCGACAAACTGGTCCTCGGAGGTGCCATGACGGTCGTGCTGCCCGCCTTCTCCGCCGAGGTTAGGCAAGGCAGGGATTTGAAGGGCCCGTATCTCGCCGCCCTTTCTCTTGTCACCGCACTCCGCTGGCCCGCTCTCCTCGTGCTTTCGGTTCTGGCTTACCCCGTCGTGGTCGTGCTCAGTCATCAATGGATCGAGGTCGCTCCGCTCGTGCAAGTCGTCGCAGTCGCGCTCCTCTTCTCCTTCAGTTTCGAACTCAATTACCCGGTGATGGTTGCGGTGGATGCGACTTGTTTATCGCGCACTGATCGTCTTCCCGCTTTCCGGCATTCTCCTGTCCATAGCCGTGATCTTCGGCGGACTGCAGGCGGCCGCCTGGTGCATGCTGGTGACCTTCCTTTCCAGGCATACGTTGCCTTGAGCTTCGTTCGGCGCAGGCTGGGACTGAGACGCAGGGACATCGCTGCAGCGCTATGGAGAAGCGCTGTCGTGGCCATGGCGAGCGCGGCTGCTCCGCTGTCCGTGATCGCTTTGTCAGGCTCCGGCTTCGCCCTTTTGTTCGGGCAGGCATTCGGGGCGGGATTGTTTGCGTTGAGCGGATGGGCAACAGCATTGATTCTTACCCGACATCCGCTCTTTGACGAGATAATGAAGACCATCCCGGTATTCCGGCGAGCCAAGCTCCGCCCGGGTGAATGAGGCTTGCGCATAGGAGAATGTTCTGTCAGCAACTCCTTCGGAAACAAAAGGCTCTGCGATAGTCCTTATTTGTAACGAGAACTATTTGCTGCCGACCTTCTCGGCGGCTCTTTCGGCTGATCACCACACAGCGGCTGATGTGCCGGTCTATATATTCGTGGTCAATTCCGATCCCGGATGGGCCAGCCAGTTCGACCATGCGGTGGCGGGCACCAAGATCAGGATAGAGGCGGCTCATCTATCTCAGCTCGAGGAAGCAACCCGGTTCCACCGCGACAGATATCTGCCCGCGATCGCACTGGCTCGGCTCTGGTTCGACGGGTTGCTCGACCAGGAAATAGACAGATTCTTCTACATCGACGGAGACACGATGGTCGACGGAGAGTTGGACAGCCTCTTGGCTGTGCGGCCTTCCCCCGGAAGGATCATGGCGGCCCCGGATGTAATGCGCATGTTCATGGACGAGAAAAGCCGGGGCAAGAAGCACGAGCTCGCCTACCTGAACGGCTTGGACTGCGATGCAGACAGCTACTTCAATTCGGGTGTGATCTACACGTCGCGCGAGGCTTGGAACAGCATCGTTCCGGAGGCGCTGGAATTCCTATTCGAGCACCCTGAAGGCTGCCGCTCGTCAGATCAGAGCGCGCTGAATCACGCCGCCTACGGCCGCGTTGATATGCTGCCGCTCACATACAACTACCAGAGCGAGCACATGATGGTCCTCGACCCGCGTAGGAACGGGTTCGCGCCGGCAATTTGGCACTTCACCGGCGGGCCAAACCCTTGGGATAGGCCGGGATGGCCTTGGGACGAGTATTTTAACAGATTCCACCGGATGGCAGAGCTGCTGCTCGTAGACTGCGATGTGAAAACGCCGAAGCCGCCTGAGGCTCAGATGCGCGCGGGAATTTCGCATAGGCGGCGGACAAAAAACAGGCTCAACTGGATCTACCCATGGCGCAAGATCACGAGGAAGGCAAAAATCCTGCGACTCTTATCTGCCGGATCCCTTTAATTCCGACTTTTTCCGGAAGGGCCGCTGTTGCGCGTTTGAGCGCCTTCGCTCCGTGGCCGAGCGTGTCTGCTGCGAGAATGTCGTCGGCGCAAAGGTTCATGAAGTAGTCGGCCTCGGCCCTGTCGATGGGTTCGTTGAAGGAGACGTTGCGCCCAAGGTTTTTCTCGTGGCAAACGACTTCAACCCTCGGGTCCTGTGCCGCAAGACCTTGCCACCCCGATGCTATCGTCCGTCGAAGCGTTGTCGATGATGATCTCCCTGAGGCGTTCGACATCCTGGGACAGCACGCTGCCGACACACTCGGACAGAAAATGCTCGTAGTTGTAGCACGGTATAACGACGTCGAGGCTTGCCAATTGGCTCTCCCGCTAGCCCTTCACTGTTTTCGGCTTCCTGGCTCTGCTTGCCGCAGATTGCCAGCCGGTCAATTGCGGAACTCCCCAAAATCAGCGTCGACCTGTATCATGAGTTCGAGGTATTTCCACGCAATCCATCGCCAGGAATAACTGCTCGCCCTGGCGTATCCCTTGGTGATGAACCGCTCCCGCAACGCTGGGTCGAGCATCAGCAGGCGGACGGTTTCGGCCCACAAATGGACGTCGTCGGGATCGGCATAGAGAGCCGAATCCTCACAGATTTCGGGAAGACACGGCGAGGTCGAGGCCACGACCGGGCAGCCCGACGCCATCGCTTCGACGGCGGGTAGCCCGAAACCCTCGATCCGTGACGGGAACAGGAAGCACAGGGCGCCTTCGAGCGCCTTCTTAAAGTCGTCGTCCCCTATGCGGCCAAGGAGGACGATGTTCCCGGGCATTTCCGGGACGTACCGCAGGACCGTGTTCTCATTGACATCGCCGGGCATCCAGAGATCGAGACCCATCCCATCGAGGAGCGGGGCCAGCTTGGCGAGAAGCCCCATGTTCTTGTATTCTTGGTCCCGCCTTCCAAGACAGAGGACGTACGGCCTGCCGCGGTCCACGGTCAGTGACGATCTTGCTGCATTCCATCTCTTGGCATGGTCGCTGCCGTTGTAAGTGACGACGATGTTTTCCGCTGGCGCGATCCCGAATTTGACAAGATGGCTGCGCGAGAGTTGCGAGACCGTCGTAATGCGGGCGGCTCGCCTGCCAAGTGCCGGCAAGATCAGTCGGTGCGCCCACCTGAAACCCCGCCCGTAGCTCGACGGCATGAGCCTAGTGTGCATATCATGGATGCACGCGATCTGGCGCTTCAGCACGATGGGAGCGAGGTTGCAAAAGCTTAGCAATCCTCCGGGCACGTGCCAGGGCAACTGCGCCTGCACCCACAATTGGGGAAGTCGCGGCAAGTTGAATTCGGGAACGACTCGGGTGGAGATGGCGTTGAGGCGGAAAGGTTCGGAAAGCGGACGCGGCACCACGAGATCGATCTCCAGATCGCGACCAAGCGGGTGCCCTTCCGAAATGAGGGCGTCGAGAGCCATGGTCACCTCGCTGGCGTAGCGAGCTATTCCGGTCGGCCTGAGCGTGGTGAAGTCGCCGTTTATCGTCCAACGCCGCCTCGCAGTTTCGCTGTCCGCCCACGTCCTGCCGGGATGCGCGACCAGATATTCGGAATGTTCGGCAAGCGATCTCGCCAGCACTGTGTCGGCGCTGTTTCTGTTCACCTGTTTGGGCCGTCTTGGTGGCCACTTTGTCGTATCGGTTTCGAGATTGCCCATGTCGCTCCCCCGCCCTTTCGGCGTCGCGAGCCAGACTAGCATTCTCGGGGGTGCAAGGGTCCTCAGACGTTTGAGGTAGGCACACTATCCCCCTCGCCTATCTGGATGATTCCCGGTCAGCCCCGATGACCCAATGGCCGTGATGACCGCCCGTCTTCGCGGCTGCACACTGAGGGTTAAAAAGGGGAACGCATGGCACGGCGTTGGACGATAAATGGGCGTTTTCTTTCCCAACCGACGACAGGCGTCCAGCGCTATGCGCGCGAGGTCGTCCGTTCGCTCGACGCTTTGATCGCGGAACAGGAGCCTCTCGCGCGCGGTCTCGAAGTCGGACTACATTGTCCACCGGGGTCGGGCGACATCCCCCTCGTTTCCATCGAACGCCGCGAGATCGGCAGCAGGAGGGGGCATGTCTGGGAGCAGGTGCAGCTCCCGTCATCGCTAGACGGCAGCGGACTGCTCAGCCTCTGTAACACCGGACCGCTGCTTTCCCACAAGCACATCGTCTGCATTCATGACGCAAACGTCTGGAACGCTCCGCAGAGCTATTCCATCGCCTTTAGAATAGTGTACAGGAATCTGTTGCCATGCCTCGGCAAGACGGCGTGGGGTATTTCGACGGTTTCCGATTACTCGTTGGGCGAACTGGTCCGCCGCCGCATCATCCGGGAGCAACAGGCTTTCGTGGCGCCAAACGGCCACGAGCATGCTTTGCGGTGGAAGCCTGAACACTCGGCAGAGACACGCCTGGCGGCCTCGCGGGAAACCATCGTTATGATCGGCAGTGCCGCACCCCACAAGAATGTGGAGCTCATCCTGAACATGGCTGACCATCTTGGCGAGGCCGGACTCAGGATCGCGATTGTCGGGATGTCGGATTCCCGTGTTTTTAGATCACCATCAGCCCGGGCCGAAGCCCGAAACATTCACTGGCTAGGGCGCATTTCCGATGGCGAGTTGGCGGCCCTCCTTAGGGACTCACTGTGTCTAGCTTTCCCCTCCCTTTCAGAGGGCTTCGGCCTCCCGGTCCTCGAGGCGATGGCGGTCGGCTGCCCTGTGGTGGTTTCCGACCGCGCCAGCCTGCCGGAAGTCTGCGGGAGCGCAGCCCTGTTTGCACCTCCCGACGACCCGGAAGCATGGTTCGAAAGCTTCGTGCAGCTTCACGGTTCTCAGGCCTTGCGACTCCAGTTGATAGGCAAGGGCAGGGCGAGAGCCTCGGCATACAGTTGGAGGGCTACGGCCTTACGCTATCTCGGGGTAATGGCTGCCGCCGACGGTATCGATACGGAAACGAAGGTCGTCAGAGCGCGCGAACTTACGTGATCTCGTGAAGTGCCTGGACAGCTCCGAGCGATTCCAGGATCGCGCGGTCGAAGTTCTCTTCGGAGAAGCGTCCTGCATTCCTGGCGCAGGCGCGGGGCGTGATCGCATAGCTGTTCTCTTCGAACCATTCGACTGCCTCCTTGAGGTGATCGACAGTTTGAGCCTTGAACAGCACTCCTGTCGGTTCGAGGGATGATCCAAGGCGCTGCACGATGTCTGCCGCCCCACCGCGGCCGAAGGCAATCAGTGGCGTTCCGCAGGCCTGCGCCTCGGCCAGCGCTATGCCGAAATCCTCGCAGCCCGCAAAGACCATGGCCTTTGCCCGCGCCAAGGTGTCCACATAGTCTTTCCGAGGCAGATAACCCGAGAAGGTGACGTTCGAGCCGGCAAGCGCTCGCAGACTGGATGATTGCTGCCCTTCGCCAACGATGATTAGCCGCCGCGACGGCATTTCGTTGAAGGCCCGGATGACGAGGTCGGTGCGCTTGTAAGGGGCGAGGAAGGACGCCGAAACGTAGTAGTCGTCCTTGTCCTCCACGCAGGGCAGTTCTCCCAGAGAGACCGGCGGGAAAACGACGCGTGCCTGGCGCCCATAAATGTGCTGGATTCGGGAGCGGACGTAGTTCGAATTCGCGAGCATCATATCCGGGCCGTGCGCGGTTCTCGTGTCCCATGTCCTCAGCCGATGGAGCATGTACCGATAGAGCATTCCCTTGGGACCGAAACCAAGCCGCGCTTGCTGAAGATAAGAAAACTGTTCGTCCCAGGCGTAGCGGACGGGGCTGTGCACATAACAAAGGTGCGGTTGGTCCGGCCTGGTGATCACGCCGCGCGAAAATGCGGCTGACGACGAGATCACCGCGTCGTAACCTGTCACATCGAACTGTTCGATCAGGAAGGGGCAAAAGAAGAAGAGAGATCTATAGAATTTGTGCACCATTGGTATGCGGTTGGCTGCGGACGTATGGAATTCTACGTCGCGGAAATATTTCTCCTTTACATCGGCTGGCAAGAAATCGAAAAGCGTGAAGACTTCGGCATTAGGAAACTGCTTGCAAATTTGCGCCAGAACCCGTTCACCTCCCCGGAAATTCGGGCACCAGTCATGAACGACCGCGATCTTCGCGTACCTGTCGACGCCGGGCCCCGGCGCGGCGGGCAACTCCTCGATCGGCACGTTGACCTTGGCCGCGATGGCCAAATCGGAAGAGCGTTCGTGGAGCATGGTTCGCCTAGCCTCAGCAGGCCAGCAGTTTCCATTCCGTGTTATGGCTCCGGCAAGTTGTCCGATCGGTTACAGGTTGATCCGGGTGCATGCCTGCCTAGTACATATGGCTGTGGGGCATTCACCGGCTGTACTCCGAAAGCCTGTGTCCCGAGGTAGGCCAAGCTCCTGCCGTCCCCTTTTATGCAGGCTGTCTCGGTCCTCTCGTCGGCTTACGGTCCGCGGGAACCGAAACGGGATCCAGCATGAGACTCGCCGTAATCATCCCGACTCTTGGCCGCAGCGGACAGGTCGCGCGCCTGCTCAGATATTTGGGTGGCCAGACGAGACTTCCCGACGAGGTCATAGTGTCGGCGCCCGACGCCGCGCATGTCGAGCTGCCGGAAAGCTGTCCTTTCCTTTTGTCGCTCGTTTTCGGGCCGATAGGATCGTCTGCCCAGCGGAACACGGCTCTTGTACCCTCCCTGGAGCGCTTCGATATCATCACATTCTTCGACGACGATTTCGTTCCGTCCGCCGAATACCTGGAGCAGGTCGAGAAGGCTTTCGTTGAAAATAGCGGCTGGGCGGTGGTGACGGGCGCGGTCGTCAGGGACGGGGCCAACAACGCGGGGCTCACCTGGGAAGACGCCGAAGCCGCCCTGCGGGAGGCCGAGGGTAAAAAACAAGACGGACCATCGGTGGTCGACCATCTCGGCGCATACGGATGTAACATGTCCTTCCGTTCCTCGTTTGTGGACGACTTGCGCTTCGACGAACGGCTCGTCCTCTATGGTTGGCAGGAAGACATCGACTTCACCAGCCAGATGAGGTCCCGGGGCCGAGTGGTCTGCGTGACTTCAATCACGGGCGTGCATCTCGGCATCAAGACAGGGCGTGTCAGCGGAGAGCGGTTCGGATACTCCCAGGTTGCGAATGCGATCTACCTGATCAAGAAGGGCACTGTTCCGGCCTCTTTCGCGCTTCCCCTGATGTTCAGGAACATAGCGGCCAACCTCGCAAAGAGCCTGTGGCCCGAGCCGTTTGTCGATCGGAGGGGCAGGCTCAGGGGCAACATGCTTGCGATCCTGCACGTGGCTACAGGACGGATCGAACCCGAATACATCCTGAAAATCTGATGTGAGGAAGACAATGCGAAAATGGCTGGTCAGGGTGGTGGCGGCTTCACACGTGGCCGCGGCCTGCCCCTTGCCGACGGTGGCTGCCGAGTATCTCCTGGGACCGCAGGATAAGGTCAGGCTCAAAATTTACGAGTGGCGCGCATCACGCGATGTGATCTTCGAATGGACGGCTCTCAACGACGATTTCGTTGTCGGCGCCGACGGCACGCTCTTCCTTCCATTTGCGGGCCAGATACGCGCGCAAGGCACCGCCCCCGGCGACCTCGCCCGCGCGATCAGCGACCGCCTGACGCAGCATATGGGCCTCGGCCGCCAGCCGGATGTCGCCGTCGAAATCGTCCAGTACAGACCGTTCTACATAGTCGGCCACGTCGCGCAGCCCGGCGAGTTTCCCTATAGGCCCGGACTGACGGTGCTGCAGGCGGTGGGGATCGCGGGCGGCCTGCGGACACGCGAGGAAGACGTCTTGAGACTCGAGCGTGAAGTGATCGCGGGCCAAGGTGACGTGGGATTGCTGGCGCTGACCAACGTCAGCTTGCTTGCCCGCAAGGCGCGACTGGAATCCGAACTGGCTGGCAGCAACGACATCTCTTTCCCTGCAGAACTGAAGAACAGGGCTTCGAATGGAACGGTCGGGTTGACGATGGAGCAGGAGCGCAAGATCTTCGCTGTTCGCAAAGACGCGCTGACGACGCAACTCCGTGCACTTCACGAACTCAGGGAGTTCCTGGAAAACGAACTGGTCTCGCTCGAGAAGCAGCTGACCTTCCACGACAAACGGGTCGAACTCGTCCAGAAGGAGCTTGCGGGCGTTTCGACCCTTGTCGAGAAAGGGCTTGCGGTTGCTCCGCGGGAATTCTCTCTGGCGGGAATGGTCGCCCAGATGCAAAGCGACAGGTTGGCTGCCGAGACCTCGCTCTTGCGGGTCAGGCAGGAGATAAGCAAGACTGACATCGAGATCCTCGACCTCAGCAATCGCCATACCAGCGAGGTCGCCGAGACGTTGAGGGAGACGCAGCTACAGCTCAATGAAGTCGGCAGTAAAGTCGACACCGCAGTACAGTTGCTGCACGAAACCGAGGTCACGGCCCCTGCTCTGCTCGCCCTCAGGGAACGCTCCGAAAGGGCCAAGCCGATCTTCAAGATCGTGAGGACGTCCGACAGCGGCACGGAAGAACTCACGGTTGAGGAAACGACGCCGGTCGAGCCCGGCGATACCGTGAAGATCGAGATCCCACTGCCGCAGTCAGGCTTGGCTGCGCTGCCTGCAGGCGGCAGCTCTCAGGCGGAGCCGATACCCGTTCTGGACGCCAACTGATCAAGTTGTATGGTCCAGCGCGGCCTTCGCCTCGTTCGCTCGTTGACCGGTCACCCACAGAATTGACGCGTTGGCGTGAACCGGGGCAGTTGCCATGTACTTTGAGGCACCCTATCAGGGAGCCGCCAAACGTGACAGAAATCACCACCCTGACTGAACCTTCCCTGGCGCAAAGAGCCAATTGGTCCGCGGATACCAGTGGAGACATCGGTGCTCATAAGTGTAGTGGCCGTATCGGCGGTCGGCGTTATGTTGGGAGTGCGGTTCAAGGCTCCCGCCCTTATCGCGGCCACCGGCCTGCTACTGATCGGGAGTTTTGTCTGGAATTCCCTAGGGCTGCCGGGCTACGTGACCGTCGCCAAATTCCTGATCCTGGCATTCGCATTGGCCTGCGCTTATATCGTAGGTCTGTTCCTTTCCGTGCACCGGAGGCGGAACGAACGGTGATCCTTGCGGACTTCAGCAAGCTCTGTCGATGCGAATGACCGCGAACACGGTCCTGAACAGGATCACGACGTCGACCCAGACCGACCAGTTCCGCACGTACTCGCTGTCCAGCGCCACGCGGTTGGCGTAGTCCATGCTGCTTCTTCCGCTCACCTGCCACAGGCCAGTGAGTCCCGGCCGCGTCCGAAGGTATTCCCCCAGGTGGTCGCCGTACCGTTTGAGTTCGTCATTCACGATGGGCCTTGGACCCACACAGCTCATGTCGCCGCGGATGATGTTGAAGAGCTGGGGGAGTTCGTCCAGGCTTGACTTGCGAAGCATCCACCCAAGGAATGTGACGCGAGGATCGTCCCGGATCTTGTGGGTTTCCTCCCATTCCAAGACGACTCCCGGATTGGCTTTGAGATATGCTTTTAGAACTTCTTCCGAATTGGCAACCATCGAGCGGAACTTGTAACAATTGAACGGTTTCCCGCCGAAGCCAACTCGGCTGTGCGAAAACACTGCTGGGCCTCCCGCCGTCACCCTGATCAACAGGGCGACGACGATCATCACTGGCGCCGCGATCACAAGTGCCATGATCGCTACGACCAGATCCATGATCCGCTTCAGGAGACCTCCCAAGGGAGGCTCCGTCGCTCGTGTACTGGTGGCGGGCGACAGGTCTGTCAACACTGTCCCGGCACTGTCCTGGTCGGTCGCGGGAATAACGGGCAGTGCTATCGTTCTGCTGTCGGTCGCCGACAGTCGAGGTGACTGAACCCAGATCGGGGTTCCCTGATGCGACGGCTTCTCGACGGCATTCGTTGTCATGGGAGGGTCGCTGTTTCGAATTGTTCTCCACACTTTTCCAAGGTCGGAGCTCGTCGGCAAGAAAGGCAAAGGAGGTAGCGTGGCGGTCCTGAACTATCCCCCTAATCCCACGCTAATCCCAAGGAATGATCCCCCACACGCTTTTTGCGACTTTCGAAGGAGAATACCTCGCCATCCGTTCATGCTTTGCGGTGCTTGGCGCGCGCCTTCGTCAGAAGCACGCCAAGGACGGGCGTCCTGCTGGCCTGCAGCGTTCTGACTAGTCCCCGCAACGTTTCGACGTGTACCTTACCCCACTCGGCGAGGATGACCACGCCGTCCAGGACGGATCCGACCATCAGCATGTCGGCTCCCGAGGCAAGTGTCGGCAAGTCGAAGATGACAATGTCGTAGGGGGTAATGTCGCAGGCGGCAAGGTCCGAGAGAAACGCCTCCATATTACGTGGTGCCAGCAGGTTCTTGGCCTGGACGACCGAACTTGGAAGCAGGTCGAACGACCGCCCCGGAGCGCAGACGATGTTGAGCCGGACAGGATCTTGGAACGGTTTGTCCAGGGCGCCCGATGGGCCGAGTAGCCGCTTGGTCATAGCCGGCCGCCAGACGTCGGCGTCGATCACCAATGTCTTCAGGCCGGACATCGCGTAAAGGGTGGCAAGATTGCAGGCAACGGAACTCTTCGAACTGTCATTGGATACAGCGGTTAACCCAAGGAATTTGATCGGGTGGTTGGTTTCCGCAAGGCTGATTTCGGTCCTCGCTTTCCTGAGGCTCTGGCTGTATCGGGAGTGCGGATATCTTGCCACTTCGTCGACGTGGCCTGATGCCCTCCTCCTGCTGATGGCCGGTAGTTCTCCGACGCATTCCACACCTAGATTCTCCCGGATGCGTCGGGGCGACCTTACGGTCCAGTCGAGCGTATGCCTTGCTAACGAAACGCCGATACCGAGAATGAACCCGGAAACCGCCGCGAAAGCCAGCATCAGCTTCGGCCTTGGAGCGCTCGGCTGGAGCGGCGCCGTCGCAGCTGTAATCACCCTTGCGTCTGCAACCGGGTATGACTGCTGGCTCACCGAGTTGGTGTATGCCTGCAGGAAGCTTTCATACATCTTCTGGTAGGTTTCGGCAGTTACCTCAAGCTCCTCAAGCGTCGGGACGGTGTTTGCCCCGTCCTCCGGTTCGCCTTCTTCGCCGACGCTGTAATCGTGCCGTGAACGGAACTCCTGCGCTTTCGCCATGGCCCTGTTCATCTGGGTGCGCAATTGGCGAAGGCGCTTCTCCAGCCATGCGCCGCCTTCCCTTGCTGCCTCGGCCTTTGTTTCGATCTGCTCACGCACGAAAGCATCGGCAGTGGCGTTCGCAATCCTGGCTGCGCCTTCGGGATCAAGTGAGGTGAAGGATATGTTGATGGCGTAGGAAACGCCGACTCTGCGGATGTCGAGGCCTTGGCGGAAAATCAACATGGTGCGCCGGGACTTCTGGTAATCGGTCAGCATCACAGGCGTCTCAGGCACGTCCAAGCCAGAAAACTCCCAAAGCGAGGTGAGCCAAGCGCTTTTCTGGAGCTCGAAAGCTTCAACCAGGATCGCTTTTATTTTCCTGATTCTCTCCACCAAAATCGGAACCTGTGGACGGTTGAACTTGGGATCGTCAACGAGTTTCAACCGATCGAGGACCATGACCGCAATCTTTTCCGACTGCATGACTGCGATCTGGCTTTCCACTTGGGCAGTGTCCAATGACAGATTGACTTCGCCCCCCTCCTGCAGGTGTTGCGGCAGTTTCGGCTCGATCAGGATTTGTGTGCTGGCAGTGAAAGCTGGGTCGGTGGTCAAATTGTGAAACCAGGCCACCAAGACAGCTGCGGCCACACAGGCAATGATCGTTCCGAAATAGCGCCTCAGAAATCCGGCTATATCGGCGAGGCTGATAAACTCCTGACTAGCGGAAGGCTGCAAGTCAGTTGTCGAGGCCCATTGGTGGGGGGATATGCGATCCAATCACGTTCTCCAGCACGCGTGCGGAAAAATCCTGCGCGCACGCCGTCTCGACGCAAGCGGTCCATGGCATTCGGCCGATGTTTTCATGAAAGCGAAGGCCCGGCGTTCCCAGAGTGCCGCAAAAGGCTACCCCTGCGCCAGGAAAGGTAAACGCCGCCAATGGGCGTATAGCCTACGCCCTATGGGAGGGGAGAATGCGCGGCAGGCCTCGTTCTCGATCTGTCGACAAATGATATTGCGGTTCCAACGAGACCCGCCGTCCGCGGTTGATCGCTACATTCCGCGTGAGGTATCGATCTTCGCGCACATACGTTCGGGGTCTCGCCGTTTTCGATCGCCTCCAGTGCGAACGGCGCACAGTCCGTCATCCTTCTTCGCACGGGGGGCGGAGTTCCGCGGATGCCGTTGGATTTCCTTGAATGCCTTCGAGAAGGCGAGCCAAGCGTCAGAAACACCTTTCGCCGACATTCTCGCGGACAAGGAACCCGCGGGCCGCGGCATCTTGCAACGCATCCTTGTCGTCGGCGCCCGAGCAGAGTGCAGCTTCAGGAATACACTACCACGCCTGGACGCGTCATCATTTCGGCCATCGGCATGGATGCTCCCATTGGATGAGGGGGCGCGAACCAGCGTGTTAGGACTACTCGAATTCATGAGGGGGCCTGCGCCCGGCAGCGTGCTAGGGCTGTTCCGCGCCAGGGCGGAGCAAGATGGTGCTGGTCTCCGGCGCGACGTCGCGAGATGTTCGGGGCTCTCGATGCCGAGCGGCGCCGCAATCCAGAGGTCGGAGCCTACAACCAGACATTCTGAGAGGGACTGGACCATGCCGGAGCGGATCGTAAGTTTTGTCATGAGCGGGGGCGTCGGCTCACGGCTGTGGCCGCTCTCGCGCGAAGATAATCCCAAGCAATTCCACAACCTTTCGGGCGACGGCTCCATGCTTGCGAAGACTGTCCGGCGCCTCAAGGCGCGGAGGGACGGCGAGACGCCGATCTACCTGATAGCTTCCGAGCGGCATGCCGACCGTGTTATCTCGGACATCGGTCCGCTTGGCCTAAATGGCGGCAGACCGATTTTCGAACCCGTCGGCCGCAATACCGCCGCGGCGGTGGCCATAGCCACTTTGCACACGATCTCCGGATATGGCGGTGACGCGCTTGTGCTCGTGGTCCCCTCCGACCATCAGATATCGACCGAAACGCAATTCTGGGAAACCGTCGAGGCGGGCATACCCGCCGCCGATTCAGGAAGCATTGTCATTTTCGGCATCAGGCCGACGCATCCCGAAACCGGGTACGGCTACATCGAGGTTACGGCAAATAGTGACGGCGGGGCCGCCGTTTCCGTTTTGCACTTTGTCGAAAAGCCCAATGCCGAGACGGCCCGCAAATATGTGTCTTCGGGAAGATTCTACTGGAACGCCGGCATCTTCCTGTTTCGTGCCGACACGATGCGGAAGGCATTTCTCGACTTCCGGCCGGACATCTGGGACACCGCGGAACGGGCCTATAAAACTGCACGGACCGACGTCTCGGGCATCTACCTGCCCCAGGGCTTCTATTCGGCTGTCCCATCGACGTCGATCGACTACGCAGTCATGGAGCATGCACGCGGTATTGCGATGGTCACGGCTTCCTTCCGCTGGAACGACCTTGGATCGTGGCAATCGCTGCTGGAAGCCAGCCCGACGGACCGCGACGGCAATGTCGTAATCGGCGACGTTGTCGCCCTGGATTGCGGCAACTCCTATCTCCGGAGCCAGGGCAGACTGCTGACAGTCATCGGAATGAAAAATGTGGCGGTGGTGACAACACCGGACGCGGTTTTCGTCGCTCCTGTCAGCCACAGCCAGAATGTCAAGAAAGTCGTCGAACAACTCGAGAAGAGCGGACGACTCGAGACGAAGTTCACGGCGTCGGAAGACCGGGTCATCATCAGCGGGTCATGGCGCAAGCGCGTCGAGCACTGGCTCTTCAACGAAACCCTGCCGCTGTGGTCCACTGCAGGTGTCGACGATGTGTATGGCGGCTTCCACGAGGCTCTCGGTTTCGATGCAAGGCCGCTGGGGAAACGCAAGCGCATGCGCACGATGGCTCGCCAGATTTACGCGTTCGCGGTGGCCAAAGAACGCGGCTGGGTCGGTCCGGCCGACAAGCTCATCGACCACGGCATCGACTTCATCGCGAGACACGGCCGCACCGATCGCGGTGGCTGGGTGCGCACCCTTAATTCCGACGGTAGCGTGGCTGACCCGGCGGAGGACGCCTACGATCATTCCTGCGTTCTCCTGGCGCTTGCCCATGCTCATCGATGCGGCCATCAGGACGCCCTACGGCTGGCACAAGAGACGTTCCATTTCATCGACACCCATCTCGAGGACGATAACCTCAACGGCTTTCTCGAACCCTCCGGCCGGGACGGGGTGCGGTTCTCGAACCCGCATATGCACATGCTGGAATCCTTCCTTGCTTGGCATGGGGTCACCGGCGACCGTGCATATCTCCGTCGGGCGGCACGCATCGTCGATCTCTTTCGGTGCCATTTCTTCGACCAGGAGAGCTGGACGCTTGGGGAACATTTCGATGTCGAGTGGCTACCGTTGCCGGGAGACGAGGGACAGTGGACCGAACCAGGGCACCATTTCGAATGGGCCTCGCTCCTCGTCGATTTCGCGCGGGCGAGCGGGCAGAGAGACTTGGCAGCGTACGCAAGGAAGCTCTATTCGTCGGCGATCGCCAGCGGATTGAACCGGGCCACGGGGCTGGCTTATGCAGCCGTGTCGCGGCAGGGAATGCCCTTCGACCGGCTCTCCCGCAGCTGGCCGCAATGCGAAGCCATCAAGGCGTCCATCGCCCTGGACGGAATTGGCGGGCCCGATCTGAAACCAGAGATCGAAGCTCGTGTCGCCCGCCTCTTCAAATGGCATATCGATCCCGCACCGCTTGGCTTGTGGGTCGACAGGATTGACGAGCGCGGAAGGTCACTGGCGACTGAGGTCCCCGCGAGCATTTTCTACCATCTCGTGACGGCCTTGATGCAGTATCTGGACAAGACCGGAGGACAAGTCGAACCATTCCCGCTACCAGCTTTGGATATGAGCAAGGCCGTTCCGAAGCAGGTTTACGGCTGACCCAACTGTCCGCCATGTGCGAAAACTAGATACCGCGCATGGCGGCGCGACTGGGGTCAGGGAAAACCGCGCCCGACTTCGGCCCAAGGACTGTTAGCCGTCGATTCGGCATGCCGCGGCAAGCGTATACCGGCTTCGTACCGACCGCTCGGACAACCGTCGATGAACGTTTGGAAACAGCCCGTCACGGACTCAGACATGCCTAACAAACGGTTAACCGTCCTCATCGCTGAGCCGGTTGGTAGAGACGAAACCCGCTAGCCGCCCTGAGGTCCCTTCATGGCCCCCCACTGGTTCAACCCTCCGGTCCCCGTCAAGACCGAGCGTCCCGGGATCATCCGCAACGTCAACAATGCCGAGGCAGCCGGCGAGGAGCTGATGAAGTGGACCATCCGTGGCCCTTGGTGGGACCTCGCGGTGCGCGTTTGCATCGCAGTGATTTTCGACGAGATGGAACCTGAGGAGGCCCGCAAGGCATTCCTGGCTGCTGCAAAAGAGGAGGGGACGTTACTCCCCCCAAGGACAACTAGCTAAATTGGATTGCGGTATGAGGTTCTATGTGTCTCTGACCAACACCGCCTTCGCGAAAGGAGCCCGCCGCGGTGAGGGAGAGGCGACGGACCCCCCACAGCGGCTGCACATCCACGAAGAATCGACCGCTGCGAGCTCTAAACCCGCGAGGGCCTACATCGTTCCCTCATCCGCGCCTACGCGAGTTGCGGCTGACTGGGAAGGGACGCCCCGAACATGACAAAGAGAAACAAAGAAGATTATCAGTCCGTCTCCAAAGCAGTTCGGAAACTGATCCGTTCTGAAGACAATCGTCGTCACATGCACAAGCTGTTAAGGCTAGAAGTCGAACCAGAACTGCCGCCGACCCTAGCGTCATTACTCGCGGCTATTGATCGGGCCAAACAGGGGCCGACCGAAGAAGGTAGCGGGCTGGCTAAGCGTTAAACAGAGGCTCGCTCCGTGCTGGTTTCTCTGATCCCCTCTTAGAAAATTCCTACAAACATTCCCCTTGATTTTTCCCGACAGAGGATCATCAATGTTCCCTTGGGTATCGCTGAGGTGGAGGCCTTGGATGAACGTTCGGACGAACTGCCGACCCAACAAAGTGACTGCCAATGAGCTTGTTGAAGAGCTGATTTTAGAAGACCGGCGCGGCCAAATCATTTCCGTCAAAGAGACTATCGCAGCGGTGCGTCGAGACGGGCCACATCTGGCGGAAACTGACTGCGATCTGGTGGGGCTTATTGTCGATTTTGCCCCAGCCTTTGGCCTGTTCGTCGCGTTCGACCTTCGCGAATAGCGGCATGGCGCTCTCCATTGGTTCAACCCTCCGGTGTACGTCGGGACGACCGACCCAGGTTGTGGGACGAAAGGCGGATCGAGGAGCGCTCTATAGGGTCGAGAGGGGCATGGGAGGTCCTCGCGCGAGCCAATATATCCGATCACCGGCTCAGAAACTCTAGCCAAACATTCCTGACAGTTGCGGCCCAGCACCGTACCAATGTACGATTCATACATGGCATTGATGTCGGTCAGGGAGGGAGTAGAGTCCCCTTCGGCGTGTCCCTGGGGAGGGTTGGCCCATCCGCGCAGCATCCGGTTCAGCCGCTTCCGGCCGGTAAGTCTCCTGCCTGAGTGCAAGCGCCAGTTCACCGAGCCACCGTTCGACCCCATAGGCTTCGATGTCCGCAAAGTCCCGACCATCTGCGCCCGGCGCGCCCTTGTTGGAGCGGCACTGGGCATAGGCGTACGCCAGAATATCCTCGCGGCTGATCTTGTTGTACAGGGCATAGAAACGATAACCGGCTTCTGCCTTCGCTTTCGCATGTAACGCCGTCTGAAAGTTCCTGAACACTTTTCGGAGTTGATAGGTTGCCCAATCGCCAGGTCCCTCTCCGCTTATTGCGTTCGTCTTGAACTGAGGTGCCTTCCCTCCACCGGCGTTACCCGGCTTCAGCGGTACTACGAACCTCTCCGCCACCCCAGGGCGCCCGGCCTGTCCCTCGCGGGCATCCGGTTGGTCATCCCTGACCACGTCCTGGGGCTTCCCGTGTTGCGTGCACTTTCCTTGTGTACATGCTGCCGCCACTACCCCGGTGCAGCAGATGGGCTCAAACGTCGCTCAAATTCACCCATCCGTATCAGCCTTCCCCGAAAGGGCTGTCGGGTCGGCCTGCACATCGACCTTTTCGAGGCTTGCTCAGCGTTCACTCACGTTGCGGCCTGCACACTCGCGCGGTCACCAATTCGTGACCCGCTAATCGACGGCTTCAGCCATTTCGTCACCTCCATGACTGCTCCGATTGCTTCCGGCTGGAGCGGTTGCCGGGTGGGGCTTGCACCCACTGGAAAGTGCCGCCTTGTCACGGCGCACACCCCTAATGGTCATTCCGGAGGCGAGATTGCAGGTCCGAATCGGATTGAGAAAACGGACGTTCGGCCATCCATCTGCGCCGACCGTCGCGCCACCCCGCTGGCGAGACGCCCGTGAGCCTCTTGAAACTCCGACTGAAGGCCGCCTCCGCCGGCCTACAAGCCTACGGTGAAGGCCGCCTTGTCGCCTTGGGACGAACATTGCAAGTCCGGGGAATAATCCTGGGAGGAGTCCTATGACGATTCCGCGCGTGGAAGTGATCACCTTGGTGCAGCGCCGGCGGCGCTGGTCGCGGGCGGTGAAGGAGCGGCTGGTTGCGGCGCGTTCGAGCCAGGCGTCACGGTATCGGAGGATACGCAGTATCGTGTGCCGGCTACGTCAACCGATTTGCGACATCTCCCAAATTTCTCATGAAATGTTGGGGATAACCGTACTGGCCGCATTGCGACGGAATGGGTGTCCACTACACGATTAGGCCTTGGTGGGGTTAACCGCAAGAATGTTGAGAGAACGAGGTGCCCATCAATGGCTGCGACGGATCTTCCTGGCGATTGGACCGGACAGTACAAGGGATCGAAACTGAACCTCTCGGGGTTCAAGCTCTCCTTTTCTGACGAGTTCAACACGCTTGATGTCGTGCCGAACAACGGCACCGGCAAGTGGTTCGCGCCGGTACACTCCCCCTACGGGGCCGCCACGTTCATGTCGCCGGTGGGGGCAACGAATCCGTTCTCTGTCTCTGACGGGAAGCTGACCATTACCATGAAGCAGGCGGGCGGCGTCTGGCAGTCGGGAACGATGCAAACGGTTAACAGCGCCGGCCAGGGTTTCGCGCAAGTGAACGGGTATTTCGAGATGCGCGCCGCCTTTCACGGCGGGGCGGGAGCCTGGCCGGCCTTCTGGATGCTGCCGCAGGATACCTCCGTACCGCGTCCTGAGGTCGATATCGTTGAAGCGTATGGCGGCGATCCTGATGGTCATCACCGGGCGGTGCACTTGCGCACTTCGGAAAGTTACGCTCGGGGCGACTATACGCGCCTGGCCGATTCGATGTTCGACGGGGCGTTTCACACCTATGGCGCGAGGATCACGACGGACTGGATCACCGTCTACTATGACGGCCAAGAGTTGAGCCGCTTTCCAATGAGCGAGTTCTTCCGCACGCCACTTTATATGGTGGTCTCGCTGGCCATGAATCCCAAAGAGGTCGAGCAGGCGTCCGGCACGTACAAGATGGTGGTCGACTACGTCCGCGCCTATGCCGCGCCGAACGTGATGGAGCAGCACCTGACCGGGACGGGTGCGGCGGATATCCTGAAGGGCGGCAATTTTGATGACGTTCTGGACGGCAGAGGTGGTGCTGACAGAATGTCCGGCGGTCTGGGCAACGATACCTACCGCGTCGATAACGCATTCGACGTAGTCATTGAGGCTGAGGGCGCCGGAATCGATCTGGTCTCCAGCCTGATATCGTATTCGCTGTCCGGCCGGCAAATAGAGCAGCTCACGCTCACCGGCGTTGCCGACATCGACGCGATGGGTAACGAACTCGACAACACGCTGGTCGGCAACGCCGGCAGGAACCTGCTATCCGGCGGGGTCGGAATCGACAAGATGGAGGGCGGCGCAGGCAACGATACCTACTATGTTGACAATGCGCTCGACCGCGTGGTCGAGGGCGACGCGGCGGGCAACGACCGGGTATTCAGCTCGATCACCTATTCACTGCCCAGCCATGTCGAAAATATGACTCTCACGGGCGTCGCCAACATCAACGCCCAAGGCAATTCTTCCGACAACGAGCTGACCGGGAACAATGGGAACAACCGGTTATCTAGCTATGATGGCGCGGACCGGCTCGATGGCGGGACCGGGGCCGACCTGTTGAATGGCGGTGCCGGCAACGATACCTATTATGTGGACAATGTACTGGACAACGTCATCGACGAAGCGGGCCTCGACCAGATTTTCAGCTTGGTCACGTACTCACTGGCGGTCGATCGCCGGCTGGTAGAAAATCTGCATCTGACCGGAAACGCCAACGTCGGAGCCACGGGAAATTCCCTCGACAACGTGCTCGACGGCAACGACAGCGACAACAACCTGGACGGCGGCCGAGGCAATGATTCCGTGCTTGGGCGGGGTGGCAACGATGCACTAACGGGCGGTCTGGGCATTGACCAGCTTACTGGGGGCGGCGGCAACGATTCCTTCGTTTTCAGCGCGCCGCTCTCAGTGGCAAACCGCGACATCATCACTGATTTCAACCATACGGCCGATACATTCAGGCTCCAGAATGCGGTAATGCAGGAGCTGGGAGCCACCGGAGCCCTCGAGCCAAGGTATTTCTTCGCTGGAACTAGCGCGCACGACGCCGACGACCACATCGTCTATGACAAGGCTACGGGTGCGTTGTTTTACGATTCCAACGGAAACGTCGCAGGCGGCGTGACACAGCTCGCGACGCTGACGAACAGGCCGACGCTGCTGGCCGACGATTTTTTCGTGATCTGATCCGGCGCCTACAGCGGTGCGCGTGAAAACGAGATCTCACGGTACACGACAGTCAGGGTGAGAACGGGATGATGTGTTTGGATTGAAGATTCCTCAGCAAAAGGATCTTCGCCCATGCCACTGATTCATTCCGCTCTCATCGAGACGTTAGGTTGGCACTTTGCATTGAGCAAGAGCCGGCTTGTGACGCTTGCAGTGCTGATCGCCGGGCTTGCCCAGTCGCGCAGCGTCAACCTTTCGCATCTGGCCGTGCATCTGTGCGGCCCGGTGTGCCATGCCTCGAAATATCGGCGGCTACAGCGGTTCTTCCAGTTCGTCCGGCTCGACCAAGCCGTGGCGGCGCGGCTCGTAGTGTACATGCTCAACCTGGAGCGACGAAAGTATCTGGCGCTCGATCGCAACCAACTGGAAGCTCGGATCGCGCGACATCAACATCCTGATGCTGGCGATCGTCACAAGGCGCTTCCGGGTGCCGCTGCTGTTTGCCTTACTACCGCATCAGGGCAACTCCGACACGGGTCACCGCATCGCACTGATGCGCCGTTATCTTAGCCTGTTTCCTGCTGCCTCCATCCGCTGCCTGCTCGCCGATCGTGAGTTCATCGGCGCCGAATGGATGGATTTCCCCAACGAAAACAATATCCCCTTTGCCATCCGGGTGAAGGTCGACATGACCGTCACCCTCGAGGACGGTCGCTCATGGTCGCTCGCCACGCTCTTGCGGCGCAGGCGGGCCTGATGCGCAACCCTCGTCGGGTACATCAACGGCACAGTAGGCGCCACGCGCGAGCCTCTTCGTCTTGCCGCCAAACGCCTTGGCAACGGCGAATGGCTGATCGTGGCCACCAATCGCCCGATCCGAAGCAGGCCCTCAACGACTACCGAAAGCGGTGGGGTATCGAATGCCTGTTCGGTGATACCAAGACACGAGGCCTCAATCTCGAGGACACCCACATCACCAATCCCGAGAAGTTCGCAAGCCTCATCGTCGTCGTCGTCGTCATGCTCGCCATCACATGGGCCTATCGATGCGCCACCCAGACCCATGGGCATAAAGGCCATACCGCGCAAAAGCCACGGTAGACGGGAGAAGTCGTGGTTCCGTATCGGTCTCGACGCGCTGAGGAACTGGATACTCAACAGCCCCAAAGCAGCTGCCCATGCATGGCTCGCAAAAGCACCCCGACGATCGATTACGGTCTCAAAACACGCCTGAGTCGTGTACCGTGACCGAGATCACCGCGCACCGCTGTAGCTTCTTGTTTGCGCATCGCTTTGTTCGAAAAACCGGTGACCACTTTTTCGAGCGCTGCTCTAGTTCTACTGCGTCATAAACTGTGTTGGATGTCTTTGGCAGCAGGGATATCGTGTGATGTTATTCCTACAACGTCGCTCCGACTGATCCAGTGCCCGTTCGTGACAGCTAGCGAGAACAGCGCCCATAAGCTCCGGCAAGGCCGCTGGTGGCTTTTCCCGTGGTGGGCGAAGGAGATGCCGAACGCCTGATTTCAGGCGTTCGCGATCGACTTCCAGCGCGCCAGCCGCTCTGCGATCAACTCCGCGCGCTGGCGATCGTCGTTTCCGTCCAGGATGGCCAATCCGCCGGATCGGCGCCCAGGTAGACACCGGATGTCCGCGCGTTCACGCCCTCGGGGCCGTCCGAACGGGTCGTAAAATACCCGGCGGCGCGATCGACGCACTCCAGCAGGATCTCTCCCCTACCGCACAATTGCGGTGCGCTAGGGTCGCGGGGCCGTTCTCGGTTCCAGTAGTAGAATACGCCGGCAGGCTCCTTCCTCTCCTTCAGGGCTTCGCTCCAGTATCTGGCGGACAGAGTGCCGTCCTCCAGCCATGAGCGGCCACGCAGCTCCAGCGTACTGTCGAGGGCTCGCGAGATGCGCAGGAGGCCTACGGCGGAAGGCTCCCGCGGGCCCGCGCGCCGAGAGGGAGAATTGCCACCACAGGCCCTCAATGCGTGCGACGCGGCCCTCGCTCTCGATCGCCTTTCGAAGCTTCTGGTTGATGGTCCTCATCTCGGCAGCCTTTGTCGCTTCGCCGTATCGTACGCACGTCAATCCGAGGAGATCGGTCGGAAGCTTCGAACCCCTCGCATGCAGTATGAAGGTTCGGCGCGAGCCGAGGACGCTGCTGAAAGACCGGCTTCGAAGACGACATGGTCGCGCGGAGAAGCCTGGCCGGAACCAGCGGAAGGGGAAGCGTGCAGGCTGGCCGTCGTCCAGTCGTCGCGGGCGAACACGAACGCCGCGAAGTCCACTTCACGCGTAAGCTCGAGGAGACGGGTCAGCGTGGTCGTGCCTGGATTGAAGGATGTCGTCCAGGGATCGACATGCGCGACGTCTTCGAGGCCGCGCGTAAGCGCCTGCACCAGCTTCATCTGCGCTCCCGACGAGCCAAGGAAAATGCGGGGCTTGTTCATCTATTCCCTCACTACAGCAGGTCGTACCACCGCCGTCCCCGCTGCCACGGTGTCTTAACCACGCTGAATGCGCAAGACACGCACGGAAACGATCCCCGCCCGCGGCCGAATCTGTAGGGTACTTGTGGAGAGCAGCCACCGAGAGAACTGCACTTGCGTGCGCGTTCAGCGTTAGGCTGTCGCGACCTGAAATGACCTGCCGAGGTGGAAGGAGCCCCGCTAGTTGGCGACGGCTCGCAAGGGCTAGTCCCGATTTGAACCGCTGAGGACCTTTGCCACCTATGCGCCACCGATCTTCGTCGAGGGCGCATTCATCGCCGCCTCTGGCGGCTTCATCTCCATCGCCGTGGCGATCGGCATCTCGGTCTGGCGGGCGCGCGAGGCGAAGAACGTCGAGACATACGGATCGGCGCGCTGGGCGAAACCGAATGAGGTCAAGTCCGCCGGTCTGCTCGGGCTGACGGCGTGGTACTCGGCATGTTCGATCGCGATTATCTCCGTCACGACGGGCCGGAACATGTTCTGTGCTTCGCGCCGACGAGAAGCGGCAAAGGCGTCGGCCTCGTCGTGCCATCGCTTCTCACCAGGTCGGGCTCGGCCATCGTGCACGATATCAAGGGTGAGAACTGGCAGCTCGCTGCAGGCTTTCGCGCCAGGCACGCCAGGCACGGGCGGGTGCTGCTGTTCGATCCCACGAACAGGAAGTCCTCCGCCTACAACCCGCTTCTCGAAGTGCGCCGCGGCGAGTGGGAGGTGCGTGACGTCCAGAATGTCGCCGACGTGCTGGTCGATCCCGAAGGCTCGCTCGAAAAGCGCAATCACTGGGAGAAGACCAGCCACTCACTGCTCGTCGGGGCGATCCTGCACGTACTCTACTCCGAGCCCGACAAGACGCTGGCCGGCGTCGCGGGATTCCTGTCAGACCCAAAGCGGCCGATCGAGACCACTCTGGCAGCGATGATGACGACGCCGCATCTCGGAGAGATCGCCTCGCATCCCGTCGTCGCCTCAACGGCGCGCGAGCTCTTGAACAAATCCGACAACGAGCGGTCTGGCATTCTCTCCACCGCGATGTCGCTCACGCCGTGCTGCTGCTGGACCGAGCCGGATGGCACACCACCGGCAATCTCGTCTGGCCAAAAAACATCACGCCGATCCTGCTGCCATCGCGCTCTCCGGAGCTCAATCTGGTCGAGCAGGTCTGGCAACATCTGCGCGCCAACTTCCTCTCCAACCGCGTCTTCGACACATATGGCGACATCATCGACGCTGCCTGCGACGCATGGAAAAGGCTTGCCGCAAAGCCCGACGCAATCACCTCAATCGGAATGCGGAAGTGGGCACATTCAGGTCATTTATGAGGGCCGTTGGTATAAGTTAGCGTAGCGCCCTGCCCTCCCCTAGGCCTGCAAAGCCCTCACCCTAGATTCGGCGGCGGCATCTTGAAAAGACATGCACACGGCGGGATTACGCCTGTACGAACATTGGCCCTGCACCGGAAAGCAGACACGCGCAATGCGATTGCGAGCAGACGGGTTCGCGAATGTCGCGATCAACCGTGAGGCTGGTGCACATTCATCTCGACCTATCTTGATCACGCAGGATTACCCCTGCGTACCCGTCTGGCGGCCCCACTTGGAACTACATGCCGGAAAACGGTAGCCATCCATGAAGAAGGGGAACGCTTTCGTCGTAAAGCTGAGCAAGAGGACCATCAAACGTGCTGCCTGATAGTTATCGGCTCTTGGCCGGCGCAGGTTCAAATCAGGGACGCGCAACCACCGATACCGACATTCACTGATCGTAGTGATCTGAAAAAACTGAGCCGCATCTTGTTACCGGTAGTCTTAAGGCCCGCTCCCCTCATCACGACGCTGGAAGCAGACGACGCACGCCCAAGACTGGCTCGCGCGCAGCGCCGACGGCCGATGGTCGCCAGCCACGTCTCGCCGAACGGCCCCATGTTCACGGCCGTTGGCCGCGTCGAAACCTCGTGATCGAGCGGCAAAAGCGGCAGCACCAGTTCGCCGAAGCGATAGGCTTCCTCCAGATGCGGATAGTCGGGCAGGATGAAGGTATCGATCCCAATGCGCGGTATTCGTCGATCCGCTCCGCCATTGTCGCCGCGTCGCCGACCAGGGCGGTGCCGGCGCCACCGCGCTAGGCCGACGGCCGGCCCTCAGGGTTCGGGCTGATTTCGAGTTTGTCGCGACGGCCCCCGTGCAGCCGGCCCATGCGCGACTGGCCGACGGAATCCATGCGCGAAAACCTTCTGCGCCTTTGAAAGGCTCCGATGACTCAGAAACCCTGCGCTCTCAATTAACCCAATTCTGTCTCATTGGCGCTGACGCCGGTGAGAAGGCGCATATGTCCGGTGCGGCGACTTACGACGCCGACGAGAAGGACTTTACCGAGGGATGCGAGGACGACCGGCACCACTTCCGGTTTCATTGTCTCCCCGGAGCATGCCACAGAGATGCTCGAGCACGTGGGATATGCATCATTGAACGATCAAAGGCGATCTCGCCAAGAGCAACAGACTCTAACGCGGCGCGATTGAGGATCGTCAGCGAGCCGTGGTCGTATCGGGTCATATACCGCCGTTCCCATTCTCTCAGGCAACGATTCACTTTCGCTCGAGAAGCCGGGACCATTGCCGCGAGGTCGGTCTGCGAAATGTGGATACTCAGAGCTCTATCCACGGTAGTCGTGCTGTGCGGCCTCTCTGTCAATCGCAAGAGCGTGCTCGCCAATCGAGTGGATAGGGCACTGGCCGCACTTTGGATCACTCGCTCCTGCGCGTCGTGGGTTGCTTCGCACAAGTACGGGATCACCTTTAATGCGAGATCGGGGTGTTTGTCGAAGACCCTAACCATGAAAGCTACTTCGATTTGCAGCAAGTCGCTGTCCGCAACTGACTCAGCATTCATGTTACTTCTTCGCGTGATGAACAACCTAGTCAGGTCGAAAGTGTCACCGGGACCAAGATCTGCAAAGATGAATTCACGTCCATCCGAGATGGGAGCACTAAGCCGAATTTTTCCTTGAATTATGTAGTAAATATAAATTGGCACGTCGCCAAGGCGAGTTAAGACTTTATTCTTCGGAACCCTTCGTAGAATGGCCACTTTCGCCAGTTCACTAAGAATACTTGGGTCAAATTGCTGAAATAAGCGTATTTTATCGAGCTGTTTGACCCGGACCTCAGCGCCGCAATCTGCCATGGCTCCTGCCCCCCTGATAGGGTAAAGCGCCCCGGTCCCCAAAAGCGTTGCCTTGACTACCTCTTAGAACGAGCCCGATTTCGGGCCGTTCTCGCGCAAGAGCGCTCAGACAGAAGTGTTACCATATTAGGATAGCATAAAATAGGCACTCCTATGTGCCCGGGGTAACAGCGACCCTGTCTCTGAGAGAGTTTAAATCAAATGTGATCGACTGAAAGCCGTTGGGATAACCCCCTTCTATGGGACGGCGTGTGCCATGCCCCAAGAAGGAGAAGGGATACAACAGGATTCGGGGGCTTGTCTCCATGCGGCATGCACCAACCCAGGCGTCGCGTGCGTTCTTGAAGCGGAGCGTAGAACCGCTACGGCTTCCTGTGGGAGCAGTTTGCGTGTTTCTTGCAACTGCTGATTTCCTCCTTGGAGAGACGATACTTCTTGCGTCAAATGACGTCTATCATAGGTACGTCGGCGTGAGCCCGCCAGATATTTGGGAGACGATTTATCTAAGTGTTACCGCCGGCCTATTGCTTGTCGCATTCATGGGGGCCAGAGGCGCCTACACGATCAGTGGCATCCTGGACGATCACCGCGTGATCAAAACACTCTTCACCGGGTGGTTATTCGTTTTCTTTTCAATTCTCTGGCTCGCCTTTCTCACGAAGACGACGTCGACGTTCTCCCGCGGTTCCTTGACGCTGGCGTTTGCGGTCGGATTCCCAACCCTGCTGCCTGGCCACGTGGTTCTAGCGCGTGTGCTGAAACGGCTTCTGGCCGCCGAGAAGCTCGTCCTGCGCACAGTTTATCTGTTTTACGCTGGCGGTCCTGGAATGGAAAAGGGGATAATCGGCAAGCTCGGGCAACAGGGCATCGCGGTTTGCGGTGTTTCGAACATCGAGAACCATGATGGCACGATCGCAGCACGACCGGTGCAAGCCGCCGTCGCAGCTGCGCAGGCTGCGTTCCGTAGTGACCCGTATGGGGCAGTTTATCTCTTTTGCCCTTGGGATCAGCGGAAGTTGATCGCAGGCATCCTGGACGAAATGTCCCGCCTCCCGCTGCCGATCTATCTTTTCGCCGATGCCTACATAGACAAGATTCTGGCCGGATGCCCGCTGCACACCGGCTGGCAGCGAGCCTTCGAAGTCCAGCGCGCGCCTTTGAGGCCTGCCGAACGCCTGCTGAAGCGGTTATTCGACATTGCCTTTGCATCACTGCTACTGCTCTTCCTGTTTCCGTTGATGGCCGTAGTCGCGTGTGCCATCGCGCTCGAGAGCGGTCGCCCAGTGCTGTTTCGGCAGACGCGGCGGGGTTTTTGTGGTAAGCCATTCAATATTTACAAGTTCCGATCAATGACCGTGCAGGAGAACGGTGCGGAAATTCGCCAGGCTCAGCGTAATGATGCGCGGGTTACCCGACTTGGCCGAATATTGCGCCAGTCAAATATCGACGAGCTGCCGCAGTTATTTAATGTGCTTCGGGGGGAAATGTCCCTCGTGGGGCCGCGACCCCACGCCGTCGCTCATGACGATACCTATAGTGCGATTATTGCGAGCTATGCTTATCGCCATCGTGTAAAACCCGGTTTGACAGGCTGGGCTCAGATCAATGGCTTTCGAGGGGAAACGAAGGAGCTGTGGAGGATGGAAAAACGCGTAGAGCATGACCTCTGGTACATACAGTCCTGGAGCGTGCAGCTCGATCTCAAGATAATTTGGACAACCGCTGTACTGGTGCTTTCGGATCGTAATGTCTATTGATGTATAGCAGCTTCTCAGAGACCGTTTTGAAAATCGGCTGACTATGGGTTCCGTCTGGGGCTGGGTTATGATTCAAGCTTTGGATGCGGACAGAGCCGTGGCCGGATGGCCCAGATCCGCCAAGAAGACCTTGCGCTACCCGTCTGATTTGACGGATGAGGAGTGGGAGCAGTTCGCGCCGCTGATGCCCAAGCCTGGGCGGCGTGGCCGTCCGCGCGAGGTTGATTTTCGCGAGGTGATCAATGCGGTGCGCTACCTGGTCCGTTCGGGTTGCGGCTGGCGGATGCTGCCGATCCACTTTGGACCCTGGCAGACGGTCTATGGCTGGTTTCGAGAGCTGGCGCGGCGGTTTCTGTTCCAGACCGTCCACGATGTGGCGCTGATCCTGGATCGTGAGCGGGCCGGACGCGAGGCGAGCCCGTCGGCGGTGATCGACAGCCAGTCTGTCAAGGCTCCGCAAGCTGGAACAAGGGGTTACGACGCCGGAAAGAAGATCGTCGGCCGCAAGCGACACATTGCCGTCGATACGGATGGGCGGCTCTTGATGGTCAATCTCACCACCGCCGATATCTCCGACAGCGCCGGCGCTCAGGCGATCTTGGATGGTATCCACCAGCGCTGGCCCTGGGTGAAGCATCTGTTCGTCGACGGCGCTTATGATCGGCTAAAGCTCATGGACAAGGCCGCCTATCTCGACTTCGTGGTCGAGATCATCCGTCGATCCGATGACCAGAAGGGCTTCGAAGTCTTGCCCCGACGCTGGGTCGTCGAGCGGGCCTTCGGCTGGATGACAAGATGGCGCCGCCTCGTGCGCGACTACGAGCAGCGCATCGATGTCTCGCAAGCCATGATCCTTGGCGCAATGGACGGCAATCTCATCCGCCGAAACGCTCATCCGTGAATTTCAAAACGGACTCTTAACTCTGTGTCCATGGAACCGGTAGCAGGCCGTAGAGCGGCCTCTCACATTAACTGCGCATTCTAAGGGACAGTTCACGGTGAATGGATGGGGGCACACCTCGCTCCAGACAACCAAAGGCTACGCCCACACGCCGAAGCACCTTCAGGACAATCTGAGCGTCTCTGAGGACGCGGAACAGGTCGATGCCGCGCTGCACCTTGGCATGACGCGCGAGACCGACCGCACCGGCACGGCTGTCTTGTAGCATCGCCGGGAAGACTTGACAGGTCCTACCGAGCGCTCGCACCTTTGGGCATTGGAATACCTCTCCTGCCTGACTGGCTGCGGGACAGCTGCTTGAGAGAGCGGGTGAGCGGTGCCTCTACCCACAAATGCAGGCCAACGCTGAAGAGGCAGACAGCGGCAAATGCGGCGAACAAATAAAAAGTGGCTGAGAAAATGGAACCAGCCGGAAGCACTTTTGCCGAAAGAAAGTACACGCCGTGCAGAATCAGCGGATGGATTAGGTAGGTCGCGTAGCTCGCAGACCCCAGCAGGAGAGCGCCTCGATGCGACGCCCGATGGTTTGAACGCTCAAGCATCAACGCTCCGGCGACGATGACCGTCGCTGGTAGGCCAAGCCGCATGAGCCTGATTTCCCCGGTGCGCGTAACCTCGACCCCCAAGTACCAGTCCTGGGCAATCAGCACAGCAATGGCTACCCCAATCGCGAGGACACTCAGTGTTGCTCCGTGGGGCAGGTCGAGTGCCCGTGACTTCAGATATAAGAGCCCCAGCAAACAGCCGAGCGCGAACTCAAGTAGGATGGCATTCGTATAGTACTCGATCACAAAAGATTGTGGCTTGAATACTACGCCCATGAACCAAAACGACAGAAAGGCCACCGACAAAATGGTAGTTGCCCGACTAATTCGCCCCGAAAGCAGGAAAAGGCCGAAGAAGAAATAGAAAAAGGCCTCGTAGATCAGTGTCCATGCCGGAACGAGTATGGGCTCCGAAACGCCGTCGAGCCGTATATTCGGCAGTAAGAACAGGGATGTCAGCAGGTCGGAGCCGTCCCAATTGTGCAGTCCTGACGGACTGAAGCCGACAGAGCTGACGGCTATTATCGCGAAAGTGGTGATCCAGTATAGCGGCAATATCCGGATGAGTCGGTCACGCCAGAACGCGGCGGGGCCACAGTGGCTTCTGTCGCTCGCATAAACCATGATGAAGCCAGATATGACGAAGAATATATCGACACCCGCAGCCCCCAGATGTGAATGAACGGGAAGCGGGTGCAGGCGCTCGATGAACGATTGGGCATGGTACAAAACCACCGCATAGGCGGCGACAGCCCGAAGCACCTGGAGATTGTTCAGCATCAGAGCCTGGCTCTCGCGCTCGCGACAATCATTTAGTCTGACCGGAGGTGATTTCGGAGGCAATTACCTCTTTCGACGCCTCGCATGCGACGTCATACCTCCTATTGGGGAGACGGCGCTGCGCCTAGGCTCGCCCTTTCTGTCAATCGGCCCGGAATTATTCCACGCCGAAATACACAAGGCCTCGCATTGGACTGGCCACGGTATTCGAATGGGACATTCGCCGCCGAGCAAGGCAATGCCAAGGCGGCTCACCGCGGCATTTGGCAGGGCCGGTTCGATCAACCTTGGGATTGCCGTGCGGCGAACGCCGACAAGGTCGAGACAGTCAGCGAGCGATCCACCGGGTTCGGGCTTCTCAGAGACCGTTTTGAAAATCGGCTGACTATGGGTTCCGTCTGGGGCTGGGTTATGATTCAAGCTTTGGATGCGGACAGAGCAGAGCCGTGGCCGGATGGCCCAGATCCGCCAAGAAGACCTTGCGCTACCGTACGCCTCCGGCGAAGGCCGCCTTGCGCGAGCATGGCACGGTAGCGAAGCTGCGCTCTTAAGGTCGTCCTTACGAGCGTAGTTAGCAGCACGGCATGAGCCAGATGACGATATTGACCGGGCCGGAGCGCCGTCGTCGTTGGAGTGAAGAGGATCAGTGCCGGATACTGGCCGCGGCATTCGCGCCCGGGGCCACAGTGGCGGCGGTGGCGCGTCAGTACGATGTCGCGACCAGCCTGATCTATAAGTGGCGCCGCACGGTGAGAGCCCGCGAGACGGGCTTTGCCGAAGTTGTCGTGGTTCCCGATGAACCTGTCGCCGCTTCGGTGCCGGGGGCGCCACCAGCGGTGATCGAGCTGGAGATCGCCGGCAAGGCGCGGCTGCGGATACCGCTGACCACGCCGCCGACACTGGCGGCGGCGATGGTGAAGGCGCTGGGCGTTTCATGATCCCGGTTCCGAGCCAGGTGCGGATCTGGTTGGCGGTCGGCCGGACCGATATGCGTCGCGGGATGCAAGGCCTCGCTCTGCAGGTTCAGGAGACGTTAGGCCGGGATCCGCATGCCGGCGATATTTATGTCTTCCGCGGCCGCAGCGGCAATCTGATCAAGATTATCTGGCATGATGGGCTCGGCATGTCGCTATATGCAAAACGGCTCGAGAAGGGCCGGTTTCTATGGCCGTCGCCGGCGGACGGCACGGTTTCCATATCGCCTTCTCAGTTGGCGTACATGCTCGACGGGATCGATTGGCGCAACCCGCGCCACACGTTCCGCCCCCAGCGCGCGGGCTGAGTTTTTCTTTGAGTTTGCGCCATTTTCCGCGAGTCAGCGGACGCGTTTTATGATTCATTCCAGGGCATGGTTGCCACCGCCAGGATGCTGTTCCGGACGATATCGGCGCGCTGAGAGCAGCGCTGACCGCGGCGCTGGCCAGAGCCGAAGACGAGGCCGCGCGCGCTGCGCTGGTCGAGGCCGAACTGGCGGTCGCCAGGGCCAAGGCATCGGATGATGCGGCGCTGATCGCACATCAGGATCTGACGATCCGGAAGCTGCAGCGGGCGCTGCATGGTCAGAGTTCTGAACGCTCAGCCCGTCTGCACGACCAGATGGAGCTCACCTTCGAGGAACTCGAGAGCACGGCGACGGAAGACGAGATCGCCGCCGAACAGGCCGCGGCCCGGACCACCGAGGTGGCGCCTTATGTGCGCAAACGACCAGCGCGCCAGCCATTTCCCGAGCACCTGCCGCGCGAACGCGTGGTCGAGCCGGCGCCGGCCGTTTGCCATTGCTGCGGCGGTCATCGGCTGCGCAAGCTGGGTGAGGATATCACCGAGACGCTGGAGGTGGTGCCGCGGCAATGGAAGGTGATCCAGCACGTGCGGGAGAAGTTCACCTGCCGCGACTGCGAGACGATCAGCCAGGCTCCGGCGCCCTTCCACGCCACCCCGCGCGGCTGGGCCGGTCCCGGCCTGCTGGCGATGATCCTGTTCGAGAAGTTCGGCCAGCATCAGCCGCTTAACCGCCAGGCCGAACGCTATGCCCGCGAAGGCGTGCCGCTCAGCCTGTCGACGCTCGCCGACCAGGTCGGCGCCGGCGCCGCGGCGCTGATGCCGCTGTTCAAGCGGCTCGAAGCCCATGTGCTGGCCGCTTCGCGTCTGCACGGCGACGACACGACGGTGCCGGTCCTGGCCAAGGGCAAGACCGATACCGGCCGATTATGGACCTATGTGCGCGATGACCGACCGTTCGGCGGCGCCGATCCGCCGGCGGCGGTGTTCTATTATTCCCGCGATCGCCGAGGCGAACATCCCGCGGCGCATCTCGCCGGCTGGAGCGGCATTCTGCAGGCCGATCCCTTTGGCGACTATGGCGATCTCTATGCGACAGGCCGTCAGCCGGCGCCTGTTCTGGAAGCCAGCTGCTGGGCCCACAGCCGGCGCAAAGTGTTCGAGCTGGCCGATATCGAAGCGGCAGTGCGCAAGAAGGCGCGCGGCGACAAGCCTAACCTGGTCTATCCGCTAGCGGTCGAAGCCGTGAATCGCATCGATGCCCTGTTCGATATCGAACGCGCGATCAACGGCCTGTCGCCAGGCCAACGCCTCGCCGTGCGCCAAGAGCGGAGCGCACCGCTGGTCACCGAGCTCGAGCGCTGGATGATCGAGACGCGCGACAAGCTCTCGCGCGGGCACGATCTGACCAAGGCCTTCAACTACATGCTGCGCCGCTGGTCATCCTTCACCCGGTTCCTCGACGATGGGCGGATCTGCCTATCCAACAATGCAGCCGAGCGAGCCCTGCGCGGCATCGTCATCTCGGGGTCATTCTGCCCATGTTGGGCAGGAGGTCGAGGTCCATTACCGTTGGCACCCGTATTTCGGACGTCGGCTTCGCTGCGAGAACAGCGAAGAG
>NZ_JAMYNZ010000015.1:0-111388 GCF_040319465.1 Mesorhizobium sp. M0910 | reverse complement strand
GCGCGCTGATCCTGCGCCATGCCTGCACCGGCTGCGGCGTCCACATGCACGGCCCGGTCGAGCGCGACCACGCTTTCAAGGGGCTGTCCTTCATCCATCCGGAGCGCTTCCAGGAGGATGGCTGGTCGCCTCCGGGCTTCACCGCCTTTGTCTCGTCGATCATTGAATCCGGTGTCGATCCCAGCCGCATGGACGGCATAAGGTCACAGCTGAAGTCGATCGGGCTCGAACCTTATGATTGCCTCAATCCTGGCCTGATGGACTATATCGCCACCTGGACGGCCAAAAGATCCGGCGCGTTGCCGGCCTAGTAGCCGCTCGACCATCATCGATCGAGCCGGGCGACGCCGCCCGGCACGATCACGTGCAGGTGCGGACGGTGGGTCATCGCGGAGCCTTGCCTGTGAAGGACGGCGGTGATGCCGATACGGGGCGCCGAGAGCGTAGGCCTCGACGCCCTAGTTTTCAGGCATTGCCCATTTCAATCGCCTCGACTGCGCCATTGGCCTGCGCCCAGCGCGAAGATCGGGCACGGTCGAGGGAATGGGCAATTGGATCCCATCCTATCGGCGGAGAGATAGACACTCGAAGATCGGGCCCATTAGACTAAGTTTTATGGGCCTGATAGATAATGGCTATCATGAGCCGCCAATCACCGGCGAGCACGCCATTGCGGTGGAGGGGCTTCCACCCATCCACAAGGACCCCTTCGATCGGATCCTGATTGCTCAATCGATTGTGGAAGGCGTCACATTGCTGACCGTCGACGATCTGTTCGCGCAGTATCCTGGGTGTCCGTCGTCTCTGACCGAGGTGGCCCGAGCGGTGGGCTAGGCGGTTGAAGTGAGCTATCGCTTCAGACCACCCATGAACGCCTTTACTCGAGCAGAGTCGACCTGGTTCCACCAGACGCCGTCGTGCTTCAGCGCGCTGGCGATGATGACCCCGTCGACAATGGCGAGGATATCGTTGGCATTGTCCGGCGTCACGCCGCTTCCGACCAGCGTCGGCAGGCCGGCGGCCTGCTTGATCATGCTTATGTAGCCCAAATCCGCGGCGTGGCCGGTGCGCTGGCCGGTGGCGATGATGGCATCGGCATCGAAGAAGACCAGGTCCTTGACCAGTTCCTCCACCGGACGGTCGGCGACGATGGCATGTGCGCCGTGTTTGACATGGGCATCGGCGAAGATGCGGATGCCGTTGGCGCGCAGCCTGGCGCGATAGCGCGCTGCGCGGCCCGACTCGCCCTCGACAAAACCCTCATTGGCGACATAGGCGTTCGCCCATTGATTGACGCGGACGAAACCGGCGCCGGCAGCGCTGGCGATCGCCAAGGCCGGGATCGCGGCATTGGCCAGCACGTTGATGCCGACCGGCCTGCCGAGCTCGCGGCGGATGCGGTCGGAAACGACCGCCATATAGGCCGCCGTCTCCGGCCCGATATCGTCAGGCTTGGCGAAAGGGATGTCGCCATGGTTCTCGACGATGACGCCGTCGCAGCCGCCGTCGAGATAGGCTTTAGCGTCATCGAGCCCGCGCTGGTAGATCACCTCCACGGCCTCGCCGTCATAGCGCGGCGCGCCGGGCAGGGGCGCCAGGTGAACGACGCCGATCACTACCTTGGTGCGGCCGAAAAGGTGGAAGAGTGCGTCGCCGCCGGATTGGCCGATCTGGGTCATGAGAGCTCCATTTGATCGATGAGCACCGCCATCTCGGAGGCGGAAGGACAGGATGCCAGCGTGCCCGGCCGTGTCACGGCGATTGCGGCGGCCGCCAGCGCAAGCTCCAGCGCCGAGGTAACCAACATGCCCCGAGCAAGCCCGCCGGCGAGACAGCCGCAGAACACATCGCCGGCGCCGCTGGTGTCGAGCGCCTCGACCTGCGGCGCCGGCAAACGAAGCGGCTCTTCCTGGCCCGGGCCAAGCACCAGACAGCCTGCGGCGCCGAGCGTGATGACGACGGTGCCTGCACCTTTGGCTACCAGCGCGCCGGCGGCTGCTATCATGTCATCCCGGCCGGTCAGGGTTTTCGCCTCGGATTGGTTGACAACCAAAAACTCCGCCAGGCCAAGATCGGGAACGGATGCCGCATCGATCGGGCTGGCGTTGAGAACGGTGCGTGCGCCGTTTTCCTTTGCTGCTCTGAGGCTGGCATCGGTCGCGGCGGCACGCAAATTTCCCTGGCAGACGAGGATGTCGCCGGGAGCGATCCAGCGGACAAGTGCTGTTTGCGCCACCGGATCGAACGCGTCGCTGCAGGCAACGCCGCTGACAATGAAATTCTCGCCGCCTCGATCGACGACGATGGTCGAGCGGTCGCTCGGCAGCTCGAATTCGCTGACCTCGAGGTCTGACAGTTCGCTGTTGAGGCGGCTCCTGATCCATGTGCCTTCGCGGTCCTTGCCGAGCGCCGTCCAGAACGTCACCTCTGCACCAGTCCGCGCTGCTGCGACCGCCTGGTTGGCGCCCTTGCCGCCGAGCCCGTCGGCATAGCTCACGGCATTCAAAGTCTCGCCCGCGGCAGGGAGGCGGCCGACGCGAAACATGGTATCGATGCAGGCATTGCCGACGACGTGGACATGCATGGCTCAGCTCTCGCCGGTCGCCCAACCCAGCATCTGTTCGAACAGGGTCTTGTAGCCTGGCCAGGCGATGAACTGCGGCGGCAGCCAATGCGGCCCGACATCGGATGTCCAGGCCACGGTGCGGCCCTTGCCGTAATGGCCGGTGACAAGCAGCGGCAGCGAACCATAATCCGACGATACGCTGGCCAGAACTTCCACATCGTCCTTCAGTGTCACCTCGTTGAAGCCGAGCAGGATCGGCCAGTCCGAACCGAGGCCCCTGAGGATAGGATGTGTCGACCCTGGTTTCGGTACCGGGGCAAAGCCTTCGGGAACCTCGACGCGGTCGTCGTAGGCCAGGCAGTTCACCGGCAGCACGTCCTCGATCGGCGTCTTGCGGTAGCGCGCGCCGCCATTGATGCCCTGGAAGCTGTAATAACCGCCGAACATCAACAGACCGCCGCCGTCGCTGACGTAATTGCGGAGCAGGCGCAGGCGGTTCGGCGTCGGCTTGGAGTGGACCCAGGTGTCGGGATGTAGCAGCAGGGTGTTGGCGCCAATGTCGGAGAGCACGACCGCGTCATAGGCCGACAGCGCCTCCATCGTCTGAGGAAAGCCACGCTGCGCCTCATGCGCCGGCATGAAGGTGACGTCGAAATCGGTCGCCTTGAGCGCGCCCAGCAATTCGTCGGCGCCGGTGTGATAGGTGACAGTCGGGAACTGGTCGAAACCCTTGATGTGGGTCGCGGTCGACACCCAGGATTCGCCGGCAAGCAGGATCTTCTTCTTGGACATTTGAACTCCCGTGTAGTTCCAGGCCGCTTAGAGCCGCGCGAATACGCTTTTCGGATTGGCGATCAGCATGCGGTCGATGGCCGCCTGCTCGACGCCGTGGCGTTTCAGACGCGGTATGAAATGCTTCAGGATATAGCCATAGCCGAAGCCGCCGAAGCGCGTCAGCATGATCTTGAGGAACACATCCTGCGACAATAGCAGGCGGTCGCCGAAGCCGGCCTCGACAAGGGCGGCGATGGCGCGTGCGTTCTCCTCGTCGGAGGGCGATTGCGCGTCCTGGTCGGCATAATAATAGTCCATGCCGATCATGTCGTATTCGAGGAACGCGCCGCGCCGGGCGAGGCTTTTCTGGTAATCGGGATCGTCGTGGCTCGGGTTCATGTGGCAGAGCACCGTGTGGCGGAGATCGGCGCCCTCGGCCTCGACGATATCGAGGACGTCGTGCGCCAGCCGCTCCCAGCCAGGCAGATGGATCGACAGCGGCACCCCGGTGATGCGCGAAGCGCGCGCCGAAGCTCGCAGCGACTTGCGTTCCTCGGCGGTGAAATCCTTGCTGACGCCGACCTCGCCGATCAGCCCGGCCATGATCGGCGGCTGCGTCTCGCCGCCGCCGACATCGTTGACGATGAACTCGGTCACGGCGTCGACATCCATGGCCTTCAGCCATTCGGGATGGGTATGCTCGAGATAGAACCCGGTGCCCATGACGATCTTGAGGCCGGACATGCGGCTGATGCGGGCGAGCTTTTCGGGGTCACGGCCGATGCCGATATTGGTGGCGTCGACGACGGTGTGGCCGCCCAGCGCGCGATAGCGCTGCAGTTCCGACAACGCCAGGTCGGCGTCGTCGAGCGAGACATTGTCGCGGTTGACGTAAGGGTTCATGCGCAATTCGCCGATGATCTCGATGTTCACCGGCTGCTCGGCGATCGCTATGTCATCGGGATGGCAGGGGCATTTCCAGCTGCGTGCGCCGTCGAGCAGTATGTGCTCGTGCATGAGCGTTATCCCCATGTCCTCGACCGGAACCGGGCCGAGCACGGTCATCACTTGGCCGGTTTCGACCCCGATTGGCAACCGCTGCCTGGGCGCTGCGTCATCGAACAGACCACTCATCGGCTCAACGGCTCCGCACGGCGCCGCGGAACAGGCGGAAGTTCAGCCAGATGGCGATCAGGATGATCGTTCCGGTGACGATCGGCGTCAGGAAGGGCGACAGATGCGCCAGGATCAGGCCGTTGCCGATGACGGCGACGGTCAGCGCGCCGAGCACCGTGCCGATGATCGTTCCACGGCCGCCGAACAGGCTGGTGCCGCCGAGCACGACGGCGGCGATGACTTCCAGCTCGAAACCCTGTCCGGCATTTGAAGATCCCGATCCGAGCCGGGCAGCAATGATGATGCCGGCAAGGGCCGCCGCGGTGGCGGAAATCACATAGACGAAGAGCGTCGTCTGCCGCGTGTTGACGCCGGCACGCCGCACCGCCTCGGCGTTGGCGCCGATGCCGGTGACATAGCGGCCGAACGGCGTCTCGTTGAAGGCGAGATAGGCGATCGCCAGGATCGCCAGCGCGATCAGCGCCGGCACCGGCACGCCAAGGAACCAGGCGCGGCCCAGCACGGTGAAAGCGCTTCCGGGCTCGATCGGGATGGAATAGCCGCCGGTGATCAGCAGCGCCACGCCCCGGATCACCGAAAGCCCGGCAAGCGTGACGATGAAGGACGGGATGCCCTCATAGGCGACGAAATAGCCCTGCACCGCGCCAAGCAGGGCACCGAGCGCGAGCATGACGAGGATAACGACTGGCCACGGCAGGCCAAACTGCAAAAGTGTCGCCGACAGCGTCGCCACCAGCGCCAGCACGGAGCCGACCGAAAGATCGATGCCGCCGGTGGTGATGACGAAAGTCATTGCCGCGGCAACGATCAGCAGCGGCGCCGACTGCCGCAGGATGTTCAACAGATTGGGCGATGTCAGAAACGCGTCGGTCGCAACCGAGAAGATGATGCAGACGACCAGAAAGAACAGCGCGATCGAGACGACACTGCCATTGGCGAGGAGCGCATCGCGCCAGGTGCCCTTGCGTACACGTGAGGGCTGGGCGGCGTGGATCGCGTCGCTCATGCCGGCGCTCCACCGCGGTAGCCGTTGGTGGCGGAACGCGCATTGAACTTGCGGCCGACGATCAGATTGACCACGTCCTCGATGTTGGTCTCGCCGATCAGCCGCTCGGCTACGTTGCGCCCTTCGTACATGACCTGGATGCGGTCGCAGACGAGGAACAGATCCTGGAGCCGGTGGGTGATCAGGATGACGCTGACACCGCGCGCACTGACCGCGCGGATCAGTTCGAGCACCGCTTCGACTTCGGCCACGGCAAGCGCTGCCGTCGGCTCGTCCATGATCAGCACGGCCGGCTCGAACGAGGCGGCACGGCCGATCGCGATCGACTGGCGCTGCCCGCCGGAGAGGTTTTCGACCTTGAGTCGCGTGTCGGCAATGACGATGCCGAGCCGATCGAGCATCTGGCGCGTCTCGTCATGCATGCGCTTTTTGTCGAGAAAGGAAATGCCTGCGATGCGGCGGCGCGGCTCGCGGCCGAGAAACAGATTGCCGGCGACGTCGACCGTGTCGCACAGCGACAGGTCCTGGTAGACCATCTCGACGCGCGCCGCACGTGCGTCCGCCGGCGAGCTGAAGATCACCGGCTTGCCGTCGATTTCGATGGTGCCGGCGTCGGGAACCACTGCCCCCGACAGCACCTTGCTCAATGTCGACTTGCCGGCGCCATTGTCGCCGACCAGCCCCAGCACCTCGCCCGGCTTCAGCGTCAGCGATACGTCATCGAGCGTCTGGATGGCGTTGTAGCGCTTTGAGATGCCGCTCATCCGCACCCGATAGGTCTGGCCACTGCTCATCTGGGATTCCACGCGATTGCAAGGTGCCCGCGGCGCAGCCCCAGGCGGCGCCGCGGCCCGGTCGCCGACGCAGTTTACTTGAACATCGCGCGGTATTGGTCGACATTCTTCTTGGTCACGATCGTCACCGGGATATTGATGATCGGATCGATTTTCTCGCCCTTCTTGAGCTTGCCCAGCGCTTCGACCGCAGCCTTGCCTTCGCCGGCTGGATCCTGCTGCACGACCGCGACCACCCAGCCGTCGTCGATGCCCTGAACGGCCTGCTTGGTCAGATCCCAGCCGAACACCTTGACGTCGCCGGTGCGGCCCTGGCTGGTCACGGCCGAAACTGCGCCGAGCAAGGCCGGCTCTCCGGTTGCATAGAGCGAGTTCATGTCCGGATTGGCGGTCATCAGGTTTTCCGAAGCGCTCAACGCGGTCTCCTGAACGTTCTGGCCGTCGACCGTGTCGAGGAAGGTGACGGCCTGGCCGCTTTCGGTCACCGCCTTCTTGAAGCCGTCGAGCCGCTGGTTCTGGATGAATGAATTGAGTGCGCCGACGATACCGATCTTGGCCTTGCCGCCCATCTCGGTCTTCACATAGTCGGCGTAGAATTTGCCGATGTCCTCGCCGGCCTTGGTGTTGTCGACGCCGATGAACGAAACATTGTCGCCGTCGGGGATCTGCGCGTCGATGGCTATGACGGGAATGCCGGCCGCCTTGGCTGCGGTGATCGCAGGCTTGACGCCGTTGACGTCGATGGCGACTAGAATGATGCCATCGACTTTCTGCGTGATGTAGTTCTCGATCGCGTCGTTCTGCGCGCTCGGCACATTATTGGCGTTGAAAATGACCAGCTTGGCGCCGGCGGCGTCGGCTGCCTTTTGCGCGCCCTCGTTGATCTGGTTGAAGAACAGGGCCTGCTGGTTGATGTTGACGAGAGCGAACGTATCGGCAAGCGCCGAGCCCATGGCTGCCGAGCCCATGGCAATGGCGGCGGCACAGCCGGCGAGAAGTTTGAACAGACGCATTTCGGTTCCCCTTGCTTGCGGACCAGACCTCGGCTGGTCCCGTTGGTGCTACAGGCACGAGGCAACCATTCAAGAGACTTGAATATTTGTCAATCCAAATGAACGCCGAGCGTTGCTCAGAAAGTCGCCGGCGTATTGACCCAGAAAATGCTGGCGCGTTCCTCGCCGATGTTGCGGTAATGATGCGGCAGCTCCGACCTGAACACGAAGGCATCACCCGTGGCGAGAGCATGGCTCTTGCCGTCGACGATCAACTCGATCCGGCCGGCGAGCACATAACCAACTTCCTCGCCGGAATGCTGGATCGGACCTTCGCTCGAGCCCTCCGCCTCGATGTGATGAATGTTGCATTGTAAGAGGTGGCCAGGCGAATATGGAATGATGCGTTCGAGCGAAATGCCTTCGCCGCGCCGTAGCGCGTCGAGCGCAATCAAAGGCCTTGCGCCCGCCCGGAATACGATCGCCTCGTCGTCGTCGACTTGCTCGAACATCCAGCCGATGTTGGTGTCGAGAACCTCGACCAGACGGTGAAGCATGGGCAGGGACGGCGAAGCCTTACCGTTCTCGATCTTGGACAGCAGGCTTTCCGAGCAATTCGCAGCCGCGGCCAGCGTCTTCAGCGTCATGCCGTGTGTTTGGCGGGCGAGGCGCAGCCGAGTTCCAAGTCTCGCGGCATTTGCGGTGGCGTCCGTTTCTGACTCTGGCCGCCGTCGATCGATCTTGTTCATCTGTTCGCCAACCATTCAACGGTCAAGGGCAACTATCGCGCGAGCAAAAGACCTCGGCTGACGATTTGCAAGTGCCGATGCGTCAAATTCGAGACTTCAGCCGCAGCTGCCGCATCCGGCGAATGCCGCTCCCGCATGAACCGTGCTGATGATCCCGCGGCAGTTATCCCCTGTCGCTTGGCTGTCCCTCGTGGTCGAAATCGCCAGCCGTTACCGCGTTTGCGTCACGTGGCGAGTGGACTTGGAACGACAATGCGGCAAGGCGGGCCACGTAGCCAATCTACACAACCACGGCCGCGCCGACACGATAAAATCTGGACTGTCCGAATTCGCGGAGTCGCCAGAAGTCACCCGCGGCCGGGCCCAATAGAGTTACACCCAGGGCGGGCAGGCTCTCGATAGCCGCGGCGTAGTCATAAAATCCCTGGGGCAGTCGCGCACGGCTTGAGCTTCGACAATTTTGAAGAAAGTCCAACAGAATTAATGGACTAGCGCCTTGCGGAAGTGAATTGCGGAAGCGGCGACCGATTAATGCTTTAGAAGTATAGATACATCTACACGAGGTGCGAAGAAGCAACGCCAATACAGCTGATTGGTTACAGCATATTTATTTTCGCATATGTGGTATTGACCGTCCGGGGATTCCTGGACACGGTCCCGTGGGATGGTGAAATTATGCGGCAAGTAAGTGTAGCCGCCGTCTACCCTGGACCGCACCGAAGACCGAGGTATGGCGCGGCAATCTGAACCGCCGCAGCACTTGAATTTGGTCTGCGGGTCAATCTTGTCTTCGTACCAATCATGGGCGTTAGCGGCTGTTGCGGCAGCGATACACATCGCCGTGAAGATGAGCCTTCGCATGGCATTCCTCAAGTATCTGGCAGGCGCTGCTCGTTGGGGTTTCCATGTATATTAGCGTTCCATTGAAAATACCATTGGCCTCCGACCGACTTAACGCAGCTCCAGCCAGCGGCGCTCGCAACGGAAGACCGCGTCGCGTCACGTCAGGACGACACTTGCGCCGAACAAAGGTCTGCTCTTGTCGCTCCGGGTTTGAAAGCCGACCATCTGCTCTGCGCCGCAATCTCGGCCATTGAGATTAGCTTGTCCGCGTTCTGAAAGCAGACACCGCAAGCGAGGACGCCGGAGGTCGCGGTTGCGCCCTTAAGCCCCGCCTGGCCGACCAGATAGAAGATCGCATTGGCCTCGCCGCCCGGCATCGTCTCGCTGGATGCGGCTGTTGGGCTGGATTGCTGGCTCAGAGCGAGCAAGGGTCTCCGCTGTACCTCGACGCCGAAGTCGCGCAGATCGTGGCCGTTGCCGCGCCGCGCCGATTTTCTGGAGTGGTAAGCCCTGCCCGACGCGGCGAATTCGTAACCTACTCGGCGGCCGTCTCCGCTGGCGCCCCTGCCGGCCCCGAAGGCTCGGCCTCGGCACGGGGCTTGCGCCGCGAAAACAGCGACCTGAGCGTGACGTAGAACACCGGCGTCAGGAAAAGGCCGACGAAGGTGACGCCGAGCATGCCGGAGAATACCGCGGTGCCGAGCGACTGGCGCATTTCTGCGCCCGGGCCCGTTGCGATCATCAGCGGCACGACGCCGAGGATGAACGAGAAGGCGGTCATCAGGATCGGCCGCAGCCTGAGCCGGCAGGCTTCGACGGCAGCCTCGGCGGCCGACAGCCCGCGTTCCTGCGCCTGCCGCGCGAATTCGACGATCAGGATCGCGTTCTTGGCGGCAAGCCCGATTAGCACGATGAGGCCGATCTGCACGAGGATGTTGTTGTCCAGCCCTCGGAACGACACGCCGAGCAACGCCGCGAGCACGCCGAGCGGCACCACCAGCACAATGGCGAACGGCAGCACCAAGCTTTCATATTGCGCCGCCAGCGCCAGGAACACGAACAGCACCGAAAGTCCGAAGATATAGAGAGCGGCATTGCCTGTGTTGCGCTCCTGATAGGCGAGCTCGGTCCATTCATAGGAGGTACCGGCCGGCAGCGTCTTTGCCGTGATCCCTTCCATCAATGCCAGCGCGTCGCCTGTGGAAACGCCGGGCGCGGCGTTGCCCTGCAGCGGCACCGAGACGTACATGTTGTAGCGCTGGACCAACGCCGGGCCGGTGGCGTCGCGGATCTCGACCAACGTGCCGAGCGGAACCAGCGCGCCGGTCGCCGAGCGCACCTTCAGTTTCAAGATGTCGGCGCGATCTATGCGGAACGCCTGGTCGGCCTGCGCCCGCACCTGGTAGACGCGCCCGAAAGCGTTGAAGTCGTTGACGTAGGCGGTGCCCAAATTGATCGACAGCGTCTCGAAGATGTTGGGGATAGGCACGTTCAGGATGCGCGCCTTGTCGCGATCGATCGCCAGGAAGAATTGCGGGCTCGACGCGGAGAAGGTGGTAAACACGCCCGTCAGCCCCGGCGTCTTGTTGGCCTTGCCGGCGATTTCGTAGGCAAGCGCCAGGACCTGTCGCATGTCGGCGCTGTTGCGCTCCTGGATCTGCAGCTTGAAGCCGCCGGCATTGCCGACGCCGCGGATCGGCGGCGGCGGCAGTGCGATAATGAAGGCTTCCTTGATGCTTTGCAGGCTGCCGAACAGATTGCCGATGACCTGGGTTGCCGACTGGTCGGCTTTCAGTCGCTCGTCAAACGGCTTGAACCTGGCGAAGATCACGCCCGCATTGCTGGCGTTGGTGAAGGTCGCGCCGGAGAAGCCGGCGAAGGCGACTGCGTAGTCGACGCCTGGCGTTTTCTGGATGATCTGCGACGCCTGCTGGATGACCGCATCGGTCCTCGACAGCGAAGCGCCGTCCGGCAACTGGACGACGACGATCGCATAGCCCTGGTCAAGCGACGGAATGAAACCGCGCGGCACCGCCTGCACCAGGTAGACCGTGGCGTAGATGAGGCCCGCGAAAACGGCCAGCATGGCGGCGATCGTTATCCACGAGCCGATCAGCACGCGGATGATGCTCGAATACCAGTGGGCGACCCTGTCGAAGCCGCGATTGAAGCCGTCGGCGAGCGCCCGTCCGAACCGCGCCAGGAAAAAGCGCGGCGGCGCCGCCGCGGCGTGGTGCGGCTTGAACAGCAGTGCGGCCAGCGCCGGCGAAAGCGTCAGCGAATTGAATGCCGAGATCGCCGTCGACACCGCGATGGTGATCGCAAACTGCAGGTAAAACTGCCCAGAAATGCCGGGGATGAAGGCTGTCGGTACGAACACGGCTATCAGCACCAGCGAGATCGCGATGACCGCGGTTCCGACTTCGTCCATGGTCAGGTGCGACGCCGGATTGGGCGCCAGCCCTCGGGCGATATTGCGCTCGACGTTCTCGACCACGACGATCGCATCGTCGACGACGATGCCGATCGCCAGAACGAGGCCGAACAGCGTCAGCATGTTGAGCGAGAAGCCGGCGGCGTAAAGCACCGCCAGCGTGCCGATCAGCGACACGGGGATCGCCACGATCGGCACGATCGCCATGCGCCACGATTGCAGGAAGACGATAATGACGATGATGACCAGCAGCATCGCCTCGAGGATTGTCTTGTAGACCTCCTGGATCGACTCGGCGACGAACTCGGTCGGATTGTAGACGATGTCGTAGCTCAGCCCCTTCGGGAAGTCGCGGGAAAGCTCCTTCATCTTGTCCTGGATCTCCGCGGCTGCGGCGAGCGCATTGGTGCCCGGCCGCTGGAAGATGGCGAGCGCCACCGCCGGTTTGCCGTTGAGATAGGAGTTGGTGACGTAATCCTTGGCGCCGAGCTCGATGCGCGCCACGTCCTGCAGCGAGATCAGGCGGCCGTCGGCGGCCGATTTGACGATCACGTATCGGAAGTCGCGTGCGTCGTTGAAGCGGCCTTGCGTGGTGACCGTGTACTGGAACGCCGTGCCGGTGCTGGTCGGCGGCGCGCCGATCGAGCCACCCGACACCTGGACGTTCTGGTCGCGCAGCGCCTGCACCACATCGCCCGAGGTCATCCCCAGGGCGGACAGTTTTTCCGGATCGAGCCAAATGCGCAGCGAATATTCGCGCTCGCCGAAGATGATGAGGTCGCCTACGCCGTCGAGTCTGAGCAGTATGTCGCGCACCCGCGAGCGGGCGTAGTTCGAGACGTAGAGCTGGTCGTAGGTATTGTCGGGCGACAGCATGTGCACGACCATCATCAGGTCGGGCGAGCTCTTGGTGGTGGTGATGCCGAGGCGTCGGACTTCTTCGGGCAGCCGCGGCTCGGCGACCGACACGCGGTTCTGCACCAGCACCTGCGCCTGGTCGAGATCGGTGCCCAGCTTGAATGTGATGGTCAGCGCCATCGCCCCGTCGCCCGACGAATAGGACGACATGTAGAGCATGCCCTCGACGCCGTTGATCTCCTGCTCGATCGGCGTTGCCACCGTCGCTGCGACCGTCTCGGCGTCGGCGCCCGGATACTGCGCGCGAACGACGATGGTCGGCGGCGCGATCTCGGGATATTGCGCGACCGGCAGCTGGGTATAAGCAATCCCGCCGAGGATCAGCAGGACGACCGAAACGACCGATGCGAAGATCGGACGGTCGACGAAGAAATGTGCGAACCTCATTGCTGCAACTCGGCGATCTCGGCCTTGGGCGGCAACGTCACCATCTCGACCTTCACCTTGGTGCCGGGCCTGGCGTGCATCAGCCCGTTGACGATGATCGTCTCGTTGCCGGTCAGGCCCCCGCGGATCACCCGGTAGCCGTCGAGAAGCGGGCCGGTGCGCACGGGCTTCGCCGACACCATCCCGGCCTCATCCACCAGGAACACGATGCGGCGATCCTGATCGGCGCCGATCGCCTCGTCGGGCACCAGCACGCCGCTATGCGGCAGCGACCCCGGCACGTTGATGCGCCCGAACATGCCTGGCTGGAGAATGCCGTCGGTGTTGGGAAACCTTGCACGCACCCGCATGGTGCCGGTCGCGTTGTCGATCCGGTTCTCGGCAAAATCGAGCTTGCCTTTGAATACCGCCTCCGTGCGGTCGGCGACGCGAACCACTACCTCGAGCCCGCCGGCGCCTTCCTGCATGCTGCCGCCGCGCTCCTTCGCGTCGCGGGCGTAGCTGAAATACAGGCGCTCATCGACGTCGAAATAGAAGTCAATCGGATCGCGCGTAACGATGGTCGTCAGCAAGGTGGAATCCGGCTGCACGAGATTGCCGACCGACACCAGCCGGCGGTCGATGCGGCCGGACAAGGGCGCCTTGATCTCGGTGAATTCCATGTTCAGGCTGGCCGTCGTCAGAGCAGCCGTCGCGCCCTGCATCTGCGCCTGCGCCGAAAGGTATTCCCGCCGGCGGTCGTCGAGCGTCGCGGTTGAGATGTTGCCGGTCTTGGCGAGTTCGTCGGCGCGATCCAGCTGCATCTTGGAGAATTCGAGCAGACTCTTGGCGACGTCCACTTGCGACTTGGCGGCATCATAAGCCGCCTGGTACGGACGCTGGTCGATGGTGAAGAGCAGGTCTCCCTTGTTGACCAGTGCGCCGTCCTGGAAGCTGACCTTGTCCAGATAGCCGCTGACGCGCGAACGGATGGCGACCTGGTCGACGGCTTCGAAGCGCCCGACGAACTCGTCGTCTTCGACGATTTCACGGACCACTGGCTTGGCCGCCGTCACCACGGGTAGCTGCTGGTCCTGCGCAAACGCAGTGCTGAAAGCCATGCCGAGCAGGAATGTCGCCGATACGGCGGCGCGGGCAAGCCAGTCGGCCGATCGACGGGGTCGCCCGCCCGCGTCGCCATGCAATTGCCCATTCTCTAGGGTGTCCATTTGCGTCCCCGCTCGCTGGACCCGGAGGCCGGTTGATCCGCTTCTACGTTCAGGCTACTCGTCGAAATCAGAGCACTGCAGTGTTGTGCATGGCAAGATGATCATTTTCCATGTGGGCTGAAATGTCCACCCTGTGGCTGCTCCGCCACCCGCGACTGGCGACGCAGATCCACCGGGCGATCCGGGATGCCATTGAGACGGGGAGCGGCTAGACCTAGGAGCAACTTTGGTGCCGTCGGGCTGAACGTCTGCAATCGGTCTTCAAACGTTAAAGCCGCCATTCCGCTATCGGGCCCCGAAACGGTCATTCCGGATGACAGGCTGCGTGAAGCGGTCCGCGCGGTGCAGGGTGGCGCAAGAACATGGTTCAGTCGAAGAAGCCCGCATCCTCTTCCCGGAGATGCTTCCTGGCTGCTTCGGCGTCGATGTCGAGGCCCAGCCCCGGCGCTTCCAGCAGGTCCACCATGCTGTCCTTCACGATCTGCGACGGCAGGCCGATTACGAGGTCCTCCCACCACGGGTCGGAGGCGCTCGGGTATTCAAACGCGATGTAGTTGGCGGGCAGGGTGGCGCAGACATTGATCAGCGCGCCGAGGCCTAGAAGGCCGTTCGCGGTGCCGTGCGGTGCCATCAGGATCGAGTGCATATAGGCGTGCTCGGCGACCCATTTGAGCTCGGCAATGCCGCCAATATCGGCCGGATCGGGACCGATGACGCGCACCGCCTGAGTTTCGATCAGCTCCTTGAAATTGTGCCGCAGATAGATCTGCTCGCCGGTATGAATTGGCGTCGAGGTGGAGGTGGTCAGCTCCCGATAGGCCTGCGGATTGACCCACGGCACATAGTCGCCGGTCAGCATGTCCTCGAGCCACATCAAATTGTACTTCTCGACCGCGCGAGCGAACTTGATCGCATCGGGCAGCATCCAGCCAGGGCCGCAGTCGAGCGCCAGGCTGACCTTGTCGCCCATCACTTCCTTCATCGCGATCACGCAGTCGAGCATGTGGTTGAAACCGCGCTCGCTGATCACGCCCTGATCCATGGCACCGTGATAGCCAGCCTTCTTCTGCGTCACGCCGTAATGGAAGCCCTCGACGGTGTCCTTCATGTTGGAGTGGAACGAGATCCCTTGCTTGATCATGAAGAAGTTCTGCGGCTGCTCCATCATCCATTTCACGTCAGCGGCGTAATCCTCCGGCCGGTCCCCCGTTCGCTTTTGGCGGATCGAGCCGTTATAGACGCGCACCTTGTCGCGCACCTTGCCGCCGAGCAGTTTGTAGGCCGGCACGCCTGCGGCCTTGCCGGCTATGTCCCACAGCGCATGCTCGATAGCGCTTACCGCCGCGCCATAGGGCTTGAAAGAGCCGCGTTGGCGGATCTTCAGCATCACCCGCTCGACGTCGGTCGGGTCCTCGCCGATCAGCGCCTCGCGGAAATGCAGCACCCAGGGTTTGAGGTAGGTCTTGGTAAACTCGACTTCGCCAAGGCCATAGAGGCCCTCGTCGGTAACGATGCGGACGATGGGATGTTTGCCGATGACGGCGCAGCGGAGGTCGGTGATCTTCATCTTCGGTTCTTTTCGCCTCAGCTCCAGGTGCGGTCCCAGGAATACTCGTTATCCCAGTGATCCGTGGGCTGCCAGATGCCGGTGACACCTGGCTGCAGATGCTGCGAGATTACCTCGTCGACGACGTCGTCAATCCCCAGGCCAGGTTTGTCCGGAACAGTGACAAAGCCGTCCTTCACGAGCGGCCTGGGAACGCCGGTGACGATATCGTCCCACCAGTCGACATCGGCAGAGTGGTATTCGAGCGCCATGAAGTTTTCGGTCGCGGTCGCCACATGTGCCGCCGCCATTGCGGCGATGGGACTTTCGGCCATATGGATGGCCATCGCGACGCCGTGGTCCTGGGCCATGTCGCCGGTCTTCTTGGTCTCGAGGATGCCTCCGCTGGTGAGCAGGTCCGGGTGGACGACCGAGACACCGCCAGTCTTGAGCAAAGGTTCGAAACCCTCCTTGAGGTAAATGTCCTCGCCCGTGCAGATCGGCACCGTGGTCGCGGCCTGCAGTTGCCGGTACTGCTCGGTGTACTGCCATGGGATCACATCCTCGAGCCAGGCCGGCACGTATTTTTCAATCCGCCTGGCGAGCCGAATTCCGTTCTGCAGCGAGATGTGGCCGACATGGTCAATGGCGAGCGGAATATCCATGCCGATCACATCGCGAACCTCGGCAATGTACTGCTCAAGCAGGTCGAGGCCCTTGTCGGAAAAGTGGAGGCCGGTAAACGGATGGGGGACGTTGTGCAAATCGTAGGCGGCATTGCGGGCGCGTCGCTCCTCAAGGGTCTTGACGGGGCCGCGGCCGGGATGGACGCGGTACCCTTCAAGTGAGCCGGCAGGGGACACGACCGCACCGGGTACATCCGCGATCTGCATCAGCCCCAGATCCATCTTGAGGAAGGTGAAGCCGAGCGCCATGCGCTGCTTGAGGCGCTTGCCGGTCTCGGTGCCGCTCGGCACGGTAGCGTCGGTGTCGCAATAGACGCGCACCTTCTCCCGAAACCGGCCGCCGAGCATCTGGTAGACGGGCACGCCGTAGGCCTTGCCGGCGAGATCCCACAACGCAATTTCGACCGCCGAGACGCCGCCGCCTTGCCGGCCGTGCCCACCAAACTGCTTGATCCGGCGAAACAGGCGGTCGATGTCACAAGGGTTCTCGCCAAGCAGCCGGCTCTTCAGCATCAGCGCGTAGGTGGCGCTGGCGCCGTCGCGCACCTCGCCAAGCCCGACGATGCCCTGGTTGGTGTAAATCTTGAGCAGGGTTGAGGTGAACGGCGCGCCGACGATTTCGGCTATCCGCATGTCGGTGATGCGAAGCTGGGATGGCTTGGAGTTCGCGTTCACCCGATTGAGCGCTTCGTCGGCGCCAGCTGTCTTTGCCATGACTTATCCTCGTTTCGGCTTGTCGCCCCGCACCCTGCGCCGGCACAGAGTGTTGCTAGCCCAGCTCGATCTCGTGGGCCTGCAGGTAGTCGCGGTCCATCTCAATGCCGAGACCAGGCTTCGACGTCAGCTTGAGGCTGCCGTTCGAAATGTCGAGTGGTCTGTCGATCAGGTGATCGTATTTGCCCAGGTTCCACTCCGACGTTTCGAGTTTGTAGAAGTTGGGAACAGTCATCATCACCTGCGCTCCCGCAACCACGTTGATTGGTCCCGCGGCGTCATGTGGCGAGACCGGCACGTAGTAGGCTTCGCACAGCGCAGAAATTTTCTTGAGTTCGGTAATGCCGCCGGTCCAGGTAACGTCGGGCATGATGTAGTCGGCGAGCCTGTTCTCAAGTACCGGCACGAAATCCCATTTCGTGTGGCCGCGCTCGCCCCATGAGATAGCGGTATTGACCTTCTCACGCACCTGCTTGAGGGCGTTAAGGCTCTCGGGCGGGCAGGGCTCCTCAAACCAGTCGATCTGGCCGGCCTCTTCGAGACTCCGACAGAGGCGAATGGCGGTGGGGACGTCGAAGCGGCCATGCGCATCGATGAGAATGTCGATATCGGGTCCTGCCGTTTCGCGGATCAGAGCCGTGAGCTCGGCGGCTTCGCGCTCGTCCTTGCGGGTCATGCTGCCGTCGAGGTAGCCGTCCCGCTGTTCGCGGGGCAGGCCATCGGCGCTGCGGCCCTGGTGGGGGTAGGGATCGAACTTGAGCGCAGTGTGTCCGGACTCGACAATGTCTAGAATTTCGCGGACCACAGCCTCCTTGCTGGTGAATTTGGCCTGGTTGGGATGGGTGTAGAGCGCGATCTCATCGCGTACCGGCCCGCCCAGCAGCTCGTAAATCGGCTTGCCGAGGACTTTGCCCCTGATGTCCCAGAGGGCTATGTCGATAGCGCTCACGCATTCGACGGCGGCGCCGCGGCTTCCCATGTAGGTGAAGCTGCGGAAGATCTTGTGCCAGAGATGCTCGATGCGCGCCGGATCCTCGCCTGTCACGGCGACGCCGATCTGCCGCAGGATCGTGCAGAGAGCGCGGTTGGCGAGCCTTGTCGTGGTGGTGATCTCTCCCCAGCCACTCACTCCCTCGTCGGTCGTCACTTCGACGAACAGGAACTCTCCCCAGTAAGAAGCATCGGACTTGATCAGCCACGGCCGAATGCTCGTGATTTTCATCTCAACTACCTTTGCCTGAAAATAGTCAGCTAACGATGGTTTTGGACTGGACATTCTATCCGGCCCGAGCCGCGTTGCGCGCTCGCATCTGTTCCAGAATATGCCTGCCCGAACCCTCGACATGGCGGGAAACGAGTTCGGCCGCCTTGTCGGCCTCTCCCGCCTTGACAAGCGCGATGAGTTCGCGGTGCTCGCGCATGATCGCGGCACGTCGCGCCAGCGTGAAATTGAAACGACGGCTCACGGCTCGCAGCACTTCGCGATGCTTCCACCAAAGCTCGGCGGCGTGGCGGTTGTAGTGCCGTTGGTACATCACGGTGTGGAAAGCGGTATCCAGCTCACTATGCCTGAATGTGTCGGCGAAGTTGTTCTCTTCGATCAGGCCCTGGAGACGTTCGAGTTCGGCGATGTCCTCGCTGGTAGCCATGTTCACAAACCATCGTGTCAGGGCTGGCTCGATCAGAACACCGATCTCGTAGATATCCCGGACAAAATCCTGATCTATGGGTCGGACGCGCGCCCCGCGGTTGGCGACAAAGGTGACAAACCCTTCGCCGCGCAACAGTTGCAGGGCTTCGCGCACAGGATTGGTCGAAGTGCCGTGACGCCGGGCGAGATCGGTGACGACAAGCCGTTCGTTGGGGGCGAGCCGTCCCTCGATGATGTCTTCCCGGATCAATTCATAAAGCGAGGCGCCCTCGCTCGAGGCTCCGATGGGATCGGTCCCCACCGGTGGCATCGCTTTGAAATCGCTTGTTTCGGCCAAGGCCGGCTCCCCGTTTTAATACATACCTTGCCCGATATCACACACGGCTTCCGCAAACAATGTACGATTCTGCGCGTTGACAGGCAATCCATGATCTGAAAACGTACCAAGCGATCGAGCGGATACACTGATCTGAAAGAAGCATCCTCGCGATCGAAACGAGCAAGGACCGCTTTAGGGCGGCATGGGAGAACCAGGGAGGATACCTATGACGAGAATTGCCCTCGGCAGTGCCGTCCTGCGCGGCACTGTCGCCACTGCTTTGATCGCATCCCTGACGTCTACATCGGCGCTGGGTGCACCGCCGGTCGACCTGAGCAAGTGGTCGCCGGAATATGTGCGCTCGATTGCGGGCACACAGGATTTTGACACGGCCGCCGATTGCGCCAAGGTCACCCCGCTCGATTACAAGGGGCGACTGACTTTCTGGTATCAGGGCGTGTTCGAGGGCGACCCCGACCTCCTGCGCCAGTACTACAAGGATTTCTTCGAGACCTTCCGCAAGACCTATCCGAACATCCAGCTCGAGGAACAAGCCCTCACTTATAACGACCTTCTCGACAAGTTCCGCACGGCGCTCCTGGGCAATGCCGCGCCGATGGCGGTCCGCCTGCAAATCCTGGGTGGTACCGAGTTCGCCTCAAAGGGCTATCTGCAGCCGCTCAAGCCCGAGGATGTGGGGTATACGACCGAGGACTTCTGGCCCGGCGCCATGAAGGCCGTGACCTGGGAGGGCGTGACCTACGGTATTCCGACCAACAACGAGACGATGGCGTTCATCTGGAACGCCGACATCTTCAAGCGTGCCGGCCTCGATCCGGACAAGCCGCCGGCAACGTGGGACGACGTGGTCAAGTATTCCAAGCAGATCCACGACAAGCTCGGCATTGCCGGGTATGGCCTCGTGGCTCGCAAGAATGCCGGCAATACGCCGTACCGCTTCATGCCACAGCTGTGGGCCTATGGCGGCGGCGTCTTCGACGAAGCGACGCCGAACCCGACCTATGAGCAGGTCCAGCTCGATAGCCCGCAAAGCAAGGCAGCGCTGCAAGCCTCCTACGACATGTATGTTCGCGACAAGTCGGTTCCGGTTTCGGCACTCACCAACCAGCAGGCCGATAATCAGCCCCTGTTCGTCGCCGGCCAGCTCGGCATGATGATCTCGCACCCGTCCGACTATAACGTGATGCTCGACCTGCAGAAAAAGGCGACGGGCACCGACAAGGACAAGGCGCAGACGGTCATCGACAACATGCGCTACGGCCTGATCCCGACCGGTCCCGACGGCAAGCGCGCCGTCGTGTTCGGCGGCTCGAACATTCACATCCTGAAGCCCGAATATGTCGAGGGCGGCAAGGTAGATGAGCCGGCTGCAAAGGCCATCATCTGCATGTGGACGAGCCCTGAATGGTCGCTGAAGATGGCGTACGCCGGCTCGAATCCGGGCAACCTCAACGGCTTTAAGACCAAGTGGATGAAGGAACGTCTGGACAACATCAAGTTCCTCGATGTCACGACCTCGATGCTGCCATACGGCATCCCGTTCCCAGCGCTGCCGCAGGCCCCCGAGATCATGAACATCATCATCCCGGACATGCTGCAGAACGCCCTGACCGGAGCGATGACCGTCGACCAGGCAGCGGACGACGCAGCCAAGAGGGTGAGAGAGCTGATGGGCGGACTCTAGCGCAAGCCTGACCGGCTGGGTCGATGGTCCAGCCGGTTCGTTCCGAAGAATAAGGGCACCCCACAGTGACGATCGTAACCGGCAAGGCCGAGGCTCGCCGAAGAGTGCAACCCGGCAGGTCCGGCGCGCTGCGGAAGATCTGGCAGCATCGCGCGGACTACGCGTACGTGCTCCCGGCGATCGCCGTGATGCTCATCGTCATCGCCTATCCGATCTACTATACGGTCGAGCTGTCGTTCTTTAAGACACCGCCTGGCCTGCAGCTCCGCGATAAGACCTTCATCGGCCTCGACAACTACACGACCATCCTCACCAGTCAGGTGTTCTGGAAAGTCACCTGGAACACACTGATCTGGACACTGGGGTCAACTTTCATCTCCTTTGTCCTGGGGTTTGCCACAGCGCTGGCGCTCCACCGCGACTTCATCGGCCGTGGCGTCTTGCGCGCTGTCCTGATCATCCCTTGGGTCATCAGTGCCGTCGCCGCCTCCTACATCTGGAAGTGGATCTACCATTCGGACTTCGGAATCATCGGCGCGGTGCTGGTTGGCCTCGGATTGGCCGACCAGCCGCCGAATTTCATCGACAATGTCAGCACGGTGCTGCCCTCCCTGATCGTCGTCAATATTTGGCGCGAGTTTCCGTTCGCCATGATCATGATGATGGCCGGCCTGCAGACAGTCCCCGACCAGTTGCTGCGCGCCGCAAAAGTCGACGGTGCCAATGCATGGCAGCGCTTTTGGCACGTCACCTTCCCGCACTTGCGCAACGTCTCGGTGGTGACGATGCTGCTGCTCGCGGTGGCCAACTTCAATTCCTTCATCATCCCCTGGATCATGACCGGCGGCGGGCCGTCGAACGCATCGCATATCTGGATAACCCACATTTATGAGCTCGCCTTCGGACGGCAGCGCTGGGGCGTGGCATCGGCCTATTCGGTGCTCCTGTTCCTCACACTGATGACGCTGGGCTACTTCTACGTCCGTGCGTTAAGCGGCAACGAGCGGAAAGAGGGGAGCCAATGAGCACGATTGCCGAGACAGCCCCTCGAGCCAAGGCCCGTCGCCGCATGCGCGTCGACGGATGGCGGTGGGCCGGGCGCATATTCCTCGTGTTCATGCTGCTTTATACCGCGTTGCCGATGATCTGGATGCTGATCACCTCGATCAAGTCCGGATTCGCGGCGACACAATTCCCGCCGCAATGGTGGCCGGACGAACCTACCCTCGCCAGCTACCAGAAACTGCTCGATCCGCAGAACAGCGTCGGCCAGGACTTCCTCCGCTTCTTCTGGAACAGCCTTTTCGTGTCGACCGTCACGACAATTCTTTCTGTGATCGTGGCTGTCCCTGCGGCCTACGCGTTTTCGCGCTTCAGTTTCCCCGGCCGGAATTTCCTGTTCTTTGCCGTGCTGCTGCGCAATATGTTCCCGGCGGTGATCTTTCTCGTACCGCTCTTCATCCTGATGCGCGCCATCGGTCTGATAAACACGCACGGCTCGCTGATCCTCACCTATCTCACCTTCGGCCTGCCGCTGGCGATCTGGCTGCTCAAGGGCTTTTACGACAACATCCCGGTGCAGCTTGAGCAGGCGGCGCGCATTGATGGCGCCACACGGTTCCAGGCCTTCATCATGATCGTGATGCCGCTCTCGACGCCGGGGATCATCGCCACCGCAATCTATTCCTTCATCGGCGCGTGGAACGAGTACATCTACGCCTACACCTTCCTCTCCAAGAACGAGCAGTTGACGCTGCCGGTCGGCATCCAACGCTTCTTCTCGGAAAATACGACGGACTTTCCGGGCCTGATGGCGGCGAGCTTCATGATGAGCGTGCCCGTCGTGGTGCTGTTCCTGGTCCTGCAACGATACTTTGTACGTGCCCTTACAGAAGGCGCGGTCAAGCACTAGGGAGTTGCCGATGGCCCACGTGGTCCTCCAAGATCTCGTCAAGAGCTATGGCAGCTTCAAAGCTGTCAACCACGTCTCACTGACGGTCAATGACGGCGAGTTCGTTGCGCTCGTCGGCCCTTCAGGCTGCGGCAAGACAACCACGCTCAATCTCGTCGCCGGGCTGACCCCGATTACATCGGGCGACATCATCATCGGCGAGCGGGTGGTCAACGACCTCGACCCCAAGGACCGGGACATCGCAATGGTGTTCCAGAACTACGCGCTCTACCCGCAGAAATCAGTCTACAAGAACCTGGCGTTCCCGCTTCAGATGCGCAAACTCCCCAGGGACGAGATCGACAAGAAGGTCAAGGAAGCGGCGCGAGTGCTCGACATGACGCATCTGCTCGAGCGCAAGCCGCGCGAACTTTCGGGCGGACAGCAGCAGCGTGTGGCCCTTGGCCGTGCCCTCGTTCGCGACCCCGCGGTGTTCCTCATGGACGAGCCACTGTCTAACCTCGATGCCAAACTGCGCGTGCAGATGCGGTCGGAGATCAAGCGTTTCCACCAGGACCTCAAGGCGACGATTATCTATGTGACGCACGACCAGCTCGAAGCCGTGACCATGGCTGACAAGATGGCGGTGATGAATGGCGGCTACCTGCAGCAATACGATTCACCGGCGCAGGTCTTTGCCCATCCGGTGAACATGTTCGTGGCCAGCTTCATCGGCAGCCCGGCGATGAGCCTTATTCCGCTAGAGGCCTCGATGGCAAACGGCAACACGGTGCTGACCGGCGCCGAGGGCTGGCGCCTTGAGCTCTCAGCGCGCAATGCCCAGAAGGTGGCGAAAGCGACGACCAGGAAAGTCGTGCTCGGCGCACGCCACTCGACGATCAAGCTTCACAAGAGTGCCGTGCCAGGCAGCGTCCCGGCCAAGGCTTACACGGTGGAGCCGACCGGAGACGACACCTTCGTGCAGGCGTTCCTGTCCGGCGCCATCGTCAACGTCAGCGTGCCGCCGAACATTGCCGTCGCGCCCGACGAGCAGATCTGGCTCGAGTTCGACCAGGAGCGGATGCATCTGTTCGACGGCGAAACTGAAATGGCCCTCAAGGCCAACTGAGATAGCGCGAATGCGCGTGAAACGTGGGCGTGGATGACTGAGAAGCTTAAGATCACCGCGATCAAGCCCTATCCGGTGTGGGTAGGAACCCGCAATCAGATGCTCGTCAAGATCGAGACCGACCAAGGCATCTTCGGCTGGGGCGAGAGCGGCTTGAGCGGTCGCGAGAGGGCCGTGGCCGGCGCGGTCGAGCACTATCGCGAGTTTCTCATCGGCCGCGACCCGATGCAGATCGGACGGATCTGGCAGGAGGTTTATCGCAGCCAGTACTTCGAAGGCGGGCGAGTCCTTCAGGCGGCGATTTCCGCCATCGACATCGCCCTTCACGACATCAAGGGCAAGGCGCTGGGCGTGCCGGTCTATGAGCTGCTGGGCGGCAAGCAGCGCGACCGCATCCCCACCTTCGCCTCGACCGGCGACGAGGCCGAAGGCGATGTTGCCATCGAACGGGCGCGCGAGCTTCGCGCACAGGGGTGGCAGGCAATCCGCTTCTTCCCTTTCGGGCAAAACAGCAAGGACATCTTCGAGCCGCGCGAGTCGATCGGCGCTACCGCGAGTATGCTGAACAAGGCGCGCGAGGCGCTGGGCGGCGACGTGGTCCTCGGCCTCGACTATCATCATCGGCTGTCGGTGGCAGAGGCGGCGAGCTTCTGCAACAAGCTCGGCCGCGGCGTGCTTGATTTCCTCGAGGAGCCGATACGGGCCGAGACGCCGGAGGCCTATGAATCACTGCGCACGATGACCGACATCCCCTTTGCCATAGGCGAGGAATTTGCCAGCAAGTGGCAGTTCCTGCCCTACATCGAGCGCGGCATCCATCAGTTCAACCGGATCGACGTCTGCAATGTCGGCGGGCTCACCGAGGCGATGAAAATCGCTGGCTGGAGCGAGGCGCATTATGTGGACCTGATGCCGCACAATCCGCTTGGTCCAGTGTGCACGGCCGCGACCGTGCATCTCGCTGCAGCGGTACCCAACTTCGCGTGGCTCGAGACCAGGGCGCCCGAAACGAAGCTGGGCTTCGACAATTCCGACTTCTTCCCCGTGCAACCACGGCTCGACGGGACCGATTACCCGGTCGGCGATCTGCCGGGGCTCGGCGTCGAGGTCAACGAAGTTGCGGTCCAGGCGCAAAGTCTGCGTTTCTGGGAAGCGCCTCACCTTAGGCGCCGCGACGGTTCTGTTACGAACTGGTAGTTCTATTCAATCGGAGTCCACAATGACGCATCCTTCCGACATCATGCGGCCGCCTAAAGACCTGATAGACGCGCTAAGGGAGATCGGCGCCGCGACGGTGGCCGGCACGCTTGGCCACATGGGCTTCCGCAATCCGCACATGGTCGGTCCGGTGGCGCAAAACCACGGGAAATCGATCGTCGGGCCGGCGTTGACGCTGCAGTTCCTGCCGCAGCGGCCGGACCTCTTCACCGAGGGAGAATATGCCGATCCGGAGACGCAACTGCACCGGCACGTGCTCTATCACGCGCAGGAGGGCGATGTGGTCGTGGTCGACGCGCGCGGCGACATGAGCTCAGGCGTCTTCGGCGATATGATGTCGACCTATTTCAAGGGCAGGGGTGGGGCGGGTATCGTCATCGACGGATGCATGCGCGACCGGCCCAATGTCGAAAAGCTCGACCTGCCCCTTTGGCTGCGCGGCTGGACGCCAAACTATCATGTGCAGACCAGCATCTATCCCAATGCCGTCAACGTCCCGATTGCCTGCGGCGGTGTCACGGTGATCCCCGGCGACATCATCGTCGCCGACGACGACGGCGTGGTAGTGCTTCCCGTCGTAATGGCCCCGAAGGTGATCGAAGAATCACAGAAGCATCACGATTGGGAGGAGTTCTCGCGAGCGAAGCTCATGGAGGGCGGGCCGTTGCAACGCTACTATCCGTTGCATGACGATGCCCGCGGGGAGTACGAGGAGTGGCGCAAAACAAACCGCCCCGAGAACCCGAGTTAGTCAGCAGGCCTTGGCGATCAGTTTTGCCAGGCAATCGGCAGCCTCAGTCCCCGGCACGCCAAGATCTCTGACACTGTCCATGTGGTTGCGGTTCGGGAGCACATGCGACGTTACTAGCGATCCCTGCCGCAGCAAGCTTGCTTTGAATCGATCGGCTTGCTGATGGAAGGGTGGCGTCTCATTGGCTCCGACCAGAACCGCCGTCTTGGTTTGAGGATCATGCCGACAAGCGAGAGGTGTGAACATGGCGACTTCCTCGTCGGTGATTCCAATCTCGTTGGCGAGAAAGGAATCCTGGAGCGGCTTCAAATCATAGAGCCCGCTCAACAGAAGGGCTGCCCTCACATTCGAGGGGGTATGCTCTCCCTCGAACAGAAACGTTGCAAGATGTGCTCCTGCCGAATGACCACTGACAGTCAGGGCCATCGGGTTTCCACCATGATCGGCGATGTTGGCCAGGACCCACTGCTTGGCGCGGCGCACCTGGTCGACGATCCTCGCCATTCTGACCTTGGGCATCAGAGCGTAATCAAGGATGACGGCAATGGCCCCGGCCTGGGTAATCGTCGTCGCCATATATGAATAATCGCGCTTGGAGAACATTCTCCAGTAGCCGCCGTGGACAAAGACGTGCACTGGCAGGGCCGTTCTTTTGCCTGCGGGGAAGAACAGGTCCATGGTTTCGGTCGGATCCGGTCCGTAGGCCACGTCCGCGGTCATCGCAATAGTGGCGCGGGCGGCCTTGCTGCGATCAACGAAGTCCTGCACGATTTCGTCAAATTCCGCGACGTGGTCGCGGATGCGAAAGGGGTCGCCTTGCATTCTTCTGCTCACATGCTGATGGCGAGGTATTTCGCCTCCATGAATTCCGCAATGCCGTGATGCTGCCCTCCCTCGCGGCCGAGCCCGCTCTGCTTGACGCCGCCGAAGGGGGCAGCCGGATCGGACATCAGCCCGCGGTTGAGAGCAATCATCCCGGCCTCGATCCGGGAGGCCACCCGCATCCCGCCCGCCAGATCGCGCGTGTAGATGTAGGCAGCAAGCCCATATTCAGTGTCATTGGCGCGCGCGATGACCTCGGCCTCGGTTTCGAAGCTGGAGATTGGCGCCACCGGCCCGAATATCTCCTCATGCGCCATCTTTGCGTCGCCTGGCACGTCGCGAAGCACTGTCGGAGGGTAGAAGAAGCCACGTCCGGGCAGGACTGAGCCGCCGCACATGACCCGCGCGCCGCGTGCGACCGCGTCGGTGACAAGGCGGTCTATCTTCTCGACCGCCTTTTTCGTAATCATTGGCCCGCATTCCGTGTCCGGATCAGTGCCGGGGCCGACCTTGAGCGACGACATCCGCTTCTCGAGGCCATCCGAAAAGGCTTCGTAGATGCCGGATTGCACGTAGAGGCGGTTCGCGGCGGTGCAGGCCTCGCCGGCGTTGCGCATCTTGGCCACCATTGCGCCATCGAGCGCCGCTTCGAGATCGGCGTCGTCGAACACGATAAAAGGGGCATTGCCTCCGAGCTCCATCGAACACGAAACCACATGCCTGGCAGCTTCTGCCAGCAGAGCGCGACCCACACCCGTCGAGCCGGTGAAGGAGAGTTTGCGCACTCGCGGATCGGCCAGCATGGCGGCTGTCAAAGGCCCGGGACTGGAAGTTGTCAGGACGTTGACCACCCCCGGTGGAACGCCTGCGTCCTGGTAGAGCGCAGCCAGCGCGTAGGCGGTAAGCGGGGTCTCACTGGCCGGCTTCAGGATCACCGTGCATCCAGCGGCAAGTGCCGGCGCGATCTTGCGCGTCGCCATTGCGGCAGGAAAATTCCAGGGCGTGATCAGGACGCAGATGCCGATCGGTTCGTAGTCGACCACGATGCGGTTGGTGCCGGAGGGCGCAGTACCGAATTCACCGGTAATGCGAACCGCCTCCTCGGCATTCCAACGGAAAAACTCCGCTGCGTAAGCGATCTCGCCTCGGGCATCCCGCAGGGCCTTGCCATTTTCCAATGCGATGAGAGTAGCCAGCGCTTCCGATCGTTCAGTCATCAGTTCAAAGCAGCGTCGGAGGATCTCGGAGCGCTTTCGCGGCGACGTTGTCCGCCAGCCATGGGCTGCCTTGGCAGCGGCGGCAACGGCGGCGGCCGCGTCCTCCAAGGTCGCATCGGGTACGGCAGCGATGATGGCTTCCGTCGAGGGATCGATAACCGGAATTACCTTGCCATCGGCGGACTGCCGCCATTGGCCGTCAATATAGAGCCCGTGCGAAATTGTGTGGAAGTCGCTGACGCCCTGATCATCCGACAGAACCTGTGAAAACGTGTTCATCTCGATATTCCCGATTGTTTACACAGCGCAGCTGGCGAGGTCGCCATCAAAGGCGGCCTGGACCAGGCGTCGCATGGACCTCAAATCGAATGGCCGTGGGTTGTTCTTGATGAGGCGCTCGATACCGATCGCTTGTTCCGCCGTCCAATCGAGCTTGTCGGCGGGCAGCCCTAGCTCGGCCAACGAGGGGGTGATCCCGATTGCCCCAAACAGGCGACTGACCTCGCCAATGGTCGCGTCGGCCAACTCGTCCGGCGTTCGGCCCTTTCCATCGAGGCAGAGCGCGCTGGCGATCTCAGCCATCTCGGTCGCTGCGGCTGTTCTGTTGTACTTCATGACATACGGCAACATGGTGGCGACACCCAATCCGTGAGCGGTGTGGGTTATCGCGCCGACCGGGTATTGTACGGCGTGCGCTGCCGCCGTGCCGGCCGTTCCAAACGCGCAGCCGGCTGCAAGTGCGCCCATCATCACGTCGGCCCGGGCGTCCTCGTCAGAGGGCCGGCGGTATGCCGTTTCAAGGCTTCGGCCAAGCAGCTTGATCGCCAGCAGGGCGAAATGATCGGTCAAGGCGGTTTTGCCGATAAAGACATGTTTCTGCGGAAGGCCGGGATCGGTTCCGCGCCTGGCGGCGGTGAAGGCCTCGATTGCATGCGTCAGCGCATCGGCGCCTGCGATTGCCGTCAATCCCGGCGGGCATGTCATCGTCAGTTCAGGGTCGCATATGGCTGCGGCCGCGATCAGATAAGGGCTGGAGATGCCGACCTTCAGTGTGCGATCCGGATCCGAGATCACGGCAACCGGGGTCACTTCGGAGCCGGTTCCAGCTGTCGTCGGCACCGCGATCAACGGCAGCGTTGGACCGGGCACCTTGAACTCGCCGTAGTAATCCTGGAGCTGACCGCCGTGGCTGATGAGCAACGCGGCGCATTTGGCCATGTCGAGACAACTGCCGCCGCCAATGCCGATCACCATGTCGGGCGCGAACTTCCGCGCCTCCTCGACGCAGACGGCAACCGTGTCTCGGGGAACGTCGGGTAGTACTCGGTCATGCACCAGCACATCTATCGCGGCGGCTCGCAGCGCCGCGATAATCTCTGCGAACGAGCCCGTTGCGGCAAAACGTTCATCGGTGCAGACGAGCGCGCGACGCCCAAGCCTGGCCGCGACAACCGGAATGACGTGGCGTTGGCCCTTCCCGAAGAGGATTTCGCGCGGCAGCCTTATGGCAGCGAAAAGGCTCATGACCTGCATCCTATGTCTGGAAAGGCTGCGGGCGCGGCACGCTGCTCCCGCAGGGCCACCGCTAGCGCCATTGTTTCGTCTCGTAACGGCGGCAAATGATATCCTCTATAAAATCGTATATAATATAGGATTGCATTGGCCCGAGCATCGTGTTAGCAACTCAATGTGTCAAGAGGCAAAACATGCAGGCCATTAACTTACTCAATGCAGACGATACGAACCTCGGCGGCGGGCGTATCCAGCGCTCCAGCAGCCTGGTTGAGGACGTCTACGAAGCGATTTTTGCGCAACTCATGTCGCTGAAGATTGCGCCGGGCTCGCGCATCACGGTCGACAGCCTGGTCAAGGAATTCAACGTCTCCCATACGCCGATCCGCGAGGCGCTCGGCCGGCTCGAGGGCGAAGGCCTGGTGCTGAAGACGCATCTGATCGGCTACCGCGCTGCGCCGCAGATCACGAAACGGCGGTTCGACGAACTCTACGAGCTTCGCCTGCTGCTGGAGCCTCATGGTGCAGCAAAGGCAGCGGTGCTCATGGATGAGGTAAAGCTCGCACAACTTCAGAAATCCGCCGGCGTCATGGCGCGCCATGAGGGCAAGGACGAGCGCCTGCGGTATTCCAACTTCGCCCGCCAGGATGCCATTTTCCATGACAAGGTCATGGAATTCGCCAACAACGAACTCGTGCGCGAGACACTGGCTCACCAGCATACCCACTTCCACATATTTCGCCTGATGTTCCATTCGCGCGTCACCGAGGAGGCGCTTGACGAGCATGAGGCCATTCTGGCCGCTTTCGCTGCGGCCGATCCTGCTGCTGCCGAGCAGGCGATGCGTCGCCATATTGAGCATTCCCGCGACCGTTTGTTGTTGGCGTTCGACTGAGACTGTCCCGATGTCCCCGTACCCGCCATCGACGATCATCACGCAGGCCAGTGCCAACGAAGACTACTTCCCCGATTCAGCCTTCTAGAAACTCAAGCTTACCGGGCGAGTACAGGTCTCGCCCGGCCCCGTTCTCACAGGAAAGGAAGTACCATGCCAGGCAAAAAGATCCTGATGCAGACCGGTGAATTCACCGAGGAATACGAAATCTTCGTCTACCAGCAGGCTATGGAAGCGGTGGGCCACACCGTTCACGTCGTGTGCCCAGACAAAAGCGCCGGAGACCTGATCAAAACGTCGCTGCACGATTTCGAGGGCGATCAGACCTACACCGAAAAGCTCGGTCACTATGCCCTGATCAACAAGACCTTCTCCGACGCCGAGAAGCAGCTGGAGCAATACCACGCTGTTTACTGCGCCGGCGGTCGTGGGCCCGAATACATCCGCACGGACAAGCGCGTCCAGGCGATGGTGCGTCACTTCCACGAAAGCAGGAAGCCGATTTTCACGATCTGCCACGGCGTGCAGATCCTGATCGCGGTAGATGGCGTCGTGCGTGGCAAGAAGGTCGGCGCACTGGCGGCATGCGAGCCGGAGGTGACGCTTGCGGGCGGCACCTATATCGACCTGTCTCCAACGGAGGCATATGTGGATGGGACGATGGTTTCGGCAAAAGGTTGGACGGCGCTTGCTGCGTTCATCCGCGAATGCCTGAAGGTTCTGGGAACCGAAATCCGCCACGCGTAGACCATTGCTTCGACGCATCTCAAAGGGGGTGCGTCGGTCCTTGCTGCAGCCTCCGTAGCTTCTGCCGATAGTCTCCCGAGCTGATAAGCTTCCGGAAGGCACGTCCCTTAGGTAGCGCGGCCATAACGGTCCTTTCGGCCCTGCGCAACTTTGTCGGGAGTCAAAGTATGAGGGAATCCGGACAACTCATCTGCTTACGACGCTACGAAGTCGCACCGCTGTCGGAAGTCGCACAGCTTGAGTATCCGACGTCGCTATTCTATATGATGCGTGATGTTTGATGCGCACCAAGGAGGGCGATATGAGAACCACACTTGCGATCGATGACGATGTCCTGGTCGCGGCCAAGGCCATCGCCCAGCAGCAGGATCGCAGCCTCGGCGAGGTCATCACCGATCTCGCACGGCGCTCGCTGCGCCGGCCTCAAGCCGGCGGCGAGCGTAACGGGATTCCTCTTCTGTCGCCTCGGCCGGACGCACCTCCTGTCACGCTTGAGACGGTCAACGCCTTGCGAGACGAACTGCCTTGACGTTCCTGCTCGATGTCAATGTGCTGGTCGCGCTGATCGATCCTGGCCACGTCGCCCATGACGACGCGCATGGCTGGTTCGAAGTGACCGGTAACGCCGCATGGGCTACGTGTCCCATCACCGAAAACGGCGTCCTGCGCATCGTCGGCAACCAAAGATATCCCAATTGTCCCGGCTCGCCCGCCGTCGTTGCGCAAATCGTTAGCAAGTTGCGGACTCTGCACGGGCACAGCTTCTGGCCCGACGATGTGAGCCTGGTTGGCTCTGGCAACATAGATGCAGCGAAAATCCTGACCTCGGCACAGGTCACCGACACCTATCTTCTCGCGCTCGCCAAGGCGCGTGGCGGCCAGCTTGCAAGCTTTGACCGCAAGCTGTCGGCGGCGGCCGTGAAGGGCGGGAAGTCTGCACTGCACCTGATTCCCACAAGGTAGACCACCGGGGTCTTTGTGTCTGTTCCCGCAGTTGAGATAGGCGTAGCCGCGCAGCACCATCAGGCCGTTGCGCTCAGGCGCAAACGCGCGACCGTTGCTCGAAGGCCCGATTGTCTCGATATGCCGCCTCTCATCGAAAGCGGTTGTTCTTGGGTTCCAGAAAGCCCGGCTCGGATTCTACACCGCGGCCACGATCCAAGGTCGCCTCAGCGTCGTTGGCCGGCTCGCGCTTCTTTCTGTTCCGGCCTCTTTTCCGGCGCCGGCCGTTTCGATGCTGCGCTGGCCGACAGTTGGATACGTGTGGATCGTCCCGACGCGGCTTGTGTCTGCCACGCGACTGCCTTGTCGCCGATGGTCCAATGGGTCGGCTTTACCACGCCGGCCTGGTCGAAGTGATGAGGCGGCATGCCAGCAGCATCTGGCCCCCCAGCATTGCAGCCACCCTTGTCCCGCATATCGGCGCGTTATCGAACTGCCAAGGCCGCTTGTGCCCGTTTCTTTCCGCAAATAGGATTTTATCGGTCTTCCGGTCGACCGGCGGGCAAGCGCCTCTGGGCACAAAATGCCTTCCTAGCCAGATGGGGCAGGTTCCCAGGGCGTGGGCGTCGTCGGTCAAAGTTCGGCCAGAAACTTGCGGCGATCCAAGGGCAGCACGGAAACGAGAGACTTTGGCACGTCGAACAACATTGGCAGGTGGTCGAGCGAAGAGGTCAGTTGCCATTCGCGAGCGGCCCCAGAATTCGGACTCCCTGGCCGCGCGCGGCAAATGCGAGCTTACGATCGAGGGTGGCCAGGGGGCAACTCGGTTTCGATTGCCAGCGCAAGATAGGCGGCGTCATAGACGCTGAGCCCGTGCGAAGCCGCTAGGCTCAGCACCGCGCCGTCCGACCCGCCGCCCGCGTCCTCTAGCGGCAATCGGCGCAGCCGTGCCATGGTGGTGGCAGCTTCGCCCGCCGCGATGCGGCCACACCGCTCGGCAATCAGTACGACGTTCCGCGCCTCGTGCCAGAACAGAGAAGGGACAGGCGCCCTTGTTCCCGGCAATCGTCGCATCAGGGCGGCCGCCGCCTCGCTGTCTTCATCAGGAAGAATCCAGGCAGCCGCCATGGAAAGGTCGACCACGAAAGGCATCACACGATGATCGCCATCAAGCGCGGCGCCCTTCATCGCGCCAGGCCCGAATTTCGTCCTGCGTCACGGGCTTGGCGCGGGCCCGGGCAGCGCTGATCTCTTCGATCACGGCTTCGACATCGTTGCGCCGTTGAATCCGCGACAGTTTAGCGATGGGATCGTTGCCGCGCGAAATAATCACCTCCTCGCCTGCTTCGACTCTTGAAAGCAGTTCCGAGAGATGCGTCTTGGCCTCGCCAACTTTCACCGTGATGGGCATTTTCTGTCCTTGTACACGTCGGGGCCCCTCGCGGCGAGCCGTGTTCATTGCCGTTGAGCTGAGTGTGGATTGCCCGACAATCGCTGTACACAACAATAGGCGCAATGCTGACGCTTGGTCAATGCTTGGTCAAGTCACTAGGCCTGGACATTGCCGACCCCTCGCAGACCGCAAGGCGGGCCGTCTCTCAACAAGGTGAAGTTGTTCGTTCTGGTGGAACGGGGCTTCTGATCGTGCGCGGTTATCTGGTTTTCGAAGATGCAGAGGCTTGCAACTTGTCGCGGTCAGCGCACTCCAATGGATCGCGAGTGGCCATCTGACCATAAGACGACGACCTGATCACGCGATCCTGTCACCCCTCTCTCGGTAAGGGCAAGATTCCCCAGGCCCGCGGCCCATCTGGACGGTTCGGCCTTGCCCAATTGCCCTTTCAGTTGAAACGATTAGGGCGGAACGTTGCAAGCATGGGATGCGGATTGCCTGAGGCGATTTCTTTGGCAAGCAATTCGCCGACGATCAATCCAAGCGTGGCGCCGCTGTGGCTAAAGGCGACGTGAAGCCCGGCAACGGTCTCGACGGAGCCAAGCACTGGCTCGCCATCGCCGGGGATCGGCTTCGGGCCAACTGCATAGGTAGCGAGTTGGAGCCGCGGATTGCCCTCGAGCACCGCACTAGCCTCCTCGAGCAGTCCTTTGACGGTCTTGTCGTGCACGGTGTAGGTTCCGTCGGAGTTGACCATGACTTCTTCCTCCGACCACGCCGAATCCAAAACAAGTGCGCCATCCGGCGTCGGGCGCACCGCCACGCGGGGCGTATTCAGCACGGCACGGAGCTCGGTCTTGATCGGCTTGGTTTTCAAGAGAAGTGAAATCGGGGTGGCGTCGGGGACATGAACTCCGACCGTCGCGAGCATGGCGGGCGTCGCTGGCCCAACGGCAAGGACCACCGCATCCGCCTTTAACGGCATACCGTCGGCAGTGACGACGCCACGCGCGCGACCATCTGTGGCATCTATCCGCACGCGTCCAGCGTTCTGCACGAGTTTGCCGCCGCGGGAGCGGAACTCATTGAGCAGCAGATCGATCAGGCAGGGCAGGTCAACCCATCCTTCGCCAGGATTGAAGATGGCACCCTGCGGGGTGATGGCGCTGGCGTTGACGCCGGGCGCCACTGCGCCGACTTCGGCAGGGCCGAGCAGAAGCGCGTCATACCCGATATCCTGCTCCAGCTGGCAGATGGACGCGATCTGGTTCGCCTCGTCATCCGCATCCCAGGTGAGGCCGCCGTCAAAGCGAAGCCAGGCCGCCGTTTCCGGCCTTGTGGCGGCCAGGGTCCGATAACGGTCGATGCCTGCAAGCCTCAGGCGGTGGTAGGCAGTGTCCGCACGTCGTGCTGAGTTCAGCCAGGAAAGTGAACGGCTGGATGCGCCATTGGCGGGCGCGCCGTCGTTGACAATGGTTACATCAACGCCAAGACGAGCGAGGTGCAACGCGGAAGAGATGCCGAAGATGCCCGCGCCGATAACAACGACATGGCGCGGCTTTGGGAATGCAGTCATAGAGAAATCCTTCTTCGCAGAAGACGGGCTGGAGTTGTTAGATCGCTGCAGAGCGCGGCGGAACTAGTAGTCCGTTAGCTTCTTCATGTAGCGCCGGCCCTCGAGCATCGGCCGGCCGCGCAGACCGGCCAGCTCGTAGGCAAAACGCCACAGAGTGTCGAAGAAGACCAAGGGCACGAGATAGGGTTTGATGCGATTGGACATACCGCTGAGGTCGAGTTCCGCTCCATCGAGCACCAGGGTGTTTTCCCGGCTGCCGTACTTGACAAGGAAGTCGCGGGCGCGTTCCGTGAGGCGCCTCGTTTCGTCCAAGCCCAACATCACGACGAAGCCGGCATCCTTGTCCACCACCTCAAAGGGGCCATGGAAAAACTCGTTGGCGTGTATGGCCTGCGAGTCGTACCATTGCATCTCCATCAACACGCAGATGGCGTAGGAATAGGCCGCGCCATAGCTGGCACCGCTGGCAAGTGTGTAGATCCCCTTGCGCGGCGCGAAACGGGGTGCAAAGGCCCGAAACCGGTCGGCATAGATCCGGTGCGCACGTTCGATGGCCGGCTGAAGATGGCTCAGGCTCATCAGCAGGTCGGCGGTTAGCTTGGCATCCTCCCGAGCATCGATCAGGCCAGCGAGCAACATATAGAGCACGCCGTAATTGCTGTAGGCCGCATCGATTGCTTTGCCCGTCGTGTAGGATGCCTGGTAGGCTACCGGGTGGTCGACCGCCCGCGCGAGGGGCGATGTTTGGTCGAGCGTCATACCGATTGTCGTTGCGCCTCGGTGTTTTGCGTGATTGGCCGCCCGCACGGTCTCCGTGGTGGTTCCTGTCTGCGAGCAAAGGACAACGAGCGTGTCAGGTCCCAACCGTCGCGGATCTCGGCAGACGAACTCATCCGCGTTGTAGATGTCGCAGGCGAATGTGCCGCTGTGACGGTCGACGAAGTATTTGCCTGCCATCATGATCGAGAGCGAGCCGCCGCACGCCACGAGGAATAGGTGCGAAAATCGCTTGCCCGTCGTAGCGGTCAGGGCGCGTTCCACGTCGGCGGGCAGGGCGGAAATCATGAGCTTCCTCGTCTCGTTGACAAGCTTGGCCGGGGGCACAATTGACAGATAGTGGTGATTGTGCGAACGTTCTCATATCCTTTAAACTGAAAGTCATGCAATGGTCAAGATTGCCGCGATGGGTGATAACGTGGTCGATTGTTATCTTGCTCGCGGCGAGATGTTCCCCGGAGGAAACTGCCTCAATGTCTCGGTCTATGTGAGCCGCTTCGGCGGGCAGTCGGCCTATGTTGGAGCGATCGGCAAAGACCGGGCCGGGGACCTGATCTGCGCTGCACTGGCGTCGGAACGCGTGGACGTCACCCGATTGCGTCGCCTCGAAGGGTCGACTGCCTACTGCCTCATAGGTCACCGAAACGCTGATCGGATTTTCCTGGACTTCGACCTCGGCGTCTCGATGTTCACGCCAACGCAAGAAGATCTGGATTTTCTCTCGGGCTTTCAGGCCGTCCACATCGGCCAATCCAGCGGGTTAGACCCGTGGGTTGCCGCGGTATCGAGCAAATCCCTGTTATCTTACGATTTTTCTACACGGCGGGAGCCGGGACACCGGCGCGAGATTGGGCGCTATTGCTATCTGGCCTCCGTCTCGGGCGACGGTCTCAACGACGATAAATTGGCTGCAATCGTATCCGAACTGCTTGCATGTGGTTCAAAATGGGTTCTGGTGACTCGAGGTCGAGCTGGCGCGGTGCTTCACAGCGACACCGTCTCCTACAGCACCCCGGCGCGGCTGGTCGAACCCGTCGACACCCTGGGCGCGGGCGACACCTTCATCGCCAGAACGCTATTCGGCCTGCTTAAGGAAGAGGCGCCTCAAGACATTCTCGGCCATGCCGCGGAGGCGGCGGCCGCTACCTGCCAGTACTACGGGGCGATCGGCCACGCGACAGCAATCGAGTTAGGAAAGATGACGCCGGAGATCCTTCGCGGAGCTAGGCACGCTCAAGACTGGAAACCGTCTAGCAGCGAAATTCTCCGAAGCAATTGACGCGAGAAATGGACAATGCTAGTGAAAATGATAACGTTCTCACCTATCTGACCAAAACGCCACCTAAGAGCGTTTAAATGAGACGTCGAGTGGGATCGCAGGGCCGAGTTCGGCCAATCGTAAGAGGAGAAGACATGCACACGAATTTGAGCAGGCGCCAACTGGTGAAATCCGGTCTGGCGCTGACGATCGCGCTGTTGACAGGACTTGGCACGTTGGCCTCGTCAACGCAGGCAAACGCGGCCGACAACCCCTACAACCTCATCGACCCGACGGTGATCAGCGTCGGAACCATGGGCGATGCGAAACCCTATGTCTTCACCGACGCCAACGGTAACTTCACTGGCTTCGACGCCGAACTGTTCCGTGATGTGGCGCGCCGGCTCGGGTTCAAGGAGGAACAGGTCGTTTTCACCGGCCAGGAATTCTCGGCGCTGCTGCCGTCGGTGGCCAACGGCCGCTTCGACGTCGCTGTCGCGGCCATCGGCACGACCGCGGAGCGCAAGAAGACCGTGGATTTTGGCGACGGCTATCTCGCCGGCTACCTGTCGATCATTTCGGCGGATCCGGCACTGACGAGCAATGAGAGCACCGCCGGAAAGCGCATCGGCGTGATCCAGGGAACGCTGCAGGAAATCTATGCCGAGAAGAATCTGAAGGGCGACATTGTCAAATTCCCCGACAACAACACTGCGGTGGCGGCGCTGAATAACGGGACGATCGATGGCCATTTCACTGATTATGAGTCGGCCAAGCAGTATGTGGAGCGCTATAAGAACCTGAAGATAACAATGAACGTGCCGTCCTTCGATGCGCCGGCCGGGTTCGTGGTCAAGAAAGGCAACGATGCCTTCCGCGAGGCGCTGAATAAGGCGCTGCGCGAGGCCATGGACGATGGCACCTGGAAACGGCTGCATGAGAAGTGGTTCCCGGGCACTCCGATGCCCGATCAATATCTGCCCAAGAAGTAAATTCGCGCGTATTCATTTTCGTTTCCGGCCGGGCCCGTGAGCAACGGTGCCCGGCCGAGTTATAGATGGACTTGATATGAGCTGGTTCGATACCTTCGCCCGCAGCTTCCTTGATTTCCAGGCGATGGCAGAAGTTCTGCCAAACATGGTGATGGTCGGCCTCAAGAACACTTTGATCCTGGCCCTTGCCTCGACGTTTTTCGGGACGCTGATCGGTATCGTCCTCGCTGTCATGGGGATTTCCGAAAACCGGCCGCTGAAACTCCTTGCCCGAGTCTACACCGATATCTTCCGCGGGCTTCCCGCCATTGTCACGATCCTGATTATTGGCCAAGGCTTCGCGCGGTTGGGCCGAGATCTGTTCGGTCCATCGCCTTATCCGCTGGGCATTCTGGCACTCAGCCTGATTGCCGGCGCCTACATCGGAGAGATTTTTCGCGCCGGTATTCAGAGCGTCGAGCGTGGTCAGATCGACGCAACGCGCACTCTCGGTATGACGTACGGCCAAGGCATGCGCCTGGTGGTGATCCCGCAAGGCATCCGCCGCGTCCTGCCTGCACTGGTCAACCAGTTCATCGGTAACGTCAAGGACTCCAGCCTGGTCTATTTCCTTGGCCTGCTCGCCTCCGAACGCGAACTGTTTCGCGTCGGCCAGGACCAGGCCGTGCTGACCGGCAATCTGTCACCACTGTTGCTGGCCGGCGTGTTCTATCTCGTGATCACGGTGCCGCTAACCCACCTCGTCAATTACATCGACGCTCGCATGCGCGTCGGCAAACGTATCACCGCTGTGCAGAGCGGCCTCAAGGAAGTCGCCGAGCTTGCCGAAGCGATCGTGCCGGGCGCAGCGACGTTGCCTGCAGCGGCGCCCACACGCTTCAAGGGCGGCGGCATCGAGGTCAAGAATATCGACATGGCCTACGGCGTCGTCCAGGTGCTCCATGACGTCAGTCTGAAAGTGCAGCCCGGGACCGTCACCTGCCTCATCGGGCCGTCCGGCTCGGGCAAGTCGACCTTGCTGCGTTGCCTCAACCGCCTCGTAGAGTGTCGAGCCGGTGACATTCTGCTCGATGGCGAAAACATCTACAAACAGACCCCTGACCAACTCCGGCGGCGCGTCGGCATGGTTTTCCAGCAGTTCAATCTGTTTCCCGACCGCAGCGCCCTCGCCAACATCACCCTGGCGCTGCGCAAAGTTAAACGCATGTCGCGCGAGGAGGCTGAGGGGGCGGCCTTAGCGAGGCTGAATGAAGTCGGACTGCTGGAGCGCAAAGATCATCGGCCGGCTAATCTCTCGGGTGGGCAACAGCAGCGGGTGGCCATCGCGCGCGCCCTGGCCCTCGAACCTGAGGTTATGCTGTTCGACGAAGTCACCAGTGCCCTCGATCCGGAATTGGTCAAAGGTGTCCTGAATTTGATGGCCGACCTCGGGCGGGGCGGGATGACGATGGTGGTCGTTACACACGAGATGAACTTCGCTCGCAAAGTCGCGAACCAGGTCGTATTCATGGACGAGGGGCGGATAGTCGAGGCAGGACGACCAGAGGACCTTTTCGACAATCCGCAGAGTCCACGTCTTCGGCGCTTTCTGTCAGAGGTGCTGTGATTGCAATGGTGTGCGCAACGGCGGGTGCTTCGGTGTTCGGCCTTGCGGCGCGGGCTTAACTGCCGCTAGGTCCCCGTCACAACGCGCGCATGGGCGGCGGGGTTTGCCGAGTGACTCAAAGATCGTCGAAAAACGCAACTATCATAGAGGTCGCTCGCCGGGCCGGGGTGAGTTCCGCCACGGCCGGGCGTGTCCTTGGTGGGTACGGCTACAGCAGCCCCGAGGTTCAGGAGAAGGTGCGCGCCGCGGCAGCTGCGCTGGGCTATCGGCCCAATCGCCTGGCCAAAGGCCTGATCACCGGTAAGACGCAGACTATCGGAGTTGTCGTCGGCGACATCGAAAGCCCCTTCTATGCCAGCGTCCTGCGCGGAATAGGGGATGTCGCGCGCTGTGGCGGCTTCGGGGTTATCGTCACGAATAGTGACGAAAATGCCGAACTCGAGCGAGAGGCGGTGCAGCTCCTGCTGGAAAAGCAGGTCGACGGTTTAGTTGTCTCGTCGACTTTCGTGGACGAACCGGATCATCTTCGTGAGGCAGTCGCAGCCCGCTGTCCCGTCGTGCAGTTTGACCGCATGGTCGCGGGCCTGGAAACCGATACAGTGGTGGTCGACAATGTTTCCATAACGCGTAGCAGCATCGCGGCGATGATCGGCGCCGGACACAGCCGCATCGGAATTCTGGCGGAGCTCGGACCGGGCCAACGCGATGATGTTGGCTCGTTTGTGGCAAACGCCGATCTCTCCAGCGCTGATATTCGCTATCATCATCCAAGCTGGCAAAGGCTATTGGGTTACCTCGAAGCCCATCGCGCTGCGGGCATTACACCGGATCCGCAGTTGATCCGCCGCGTGGCGATCTATTCTAGCGAGGCGGCCCGCAAGGAGGCACTCGACCTGCTGACAATGCGCAATGCGCCGTCCGCCCTGTTTACCGCCGATGGCGTGATGTCGACAGGCGTTCTGGAGGCGACATCGGCACTGAAGCTTGCGATCCCGGGAAACCTTTCGCTGCTTTGCTTCGACGATCTCGACTGGATGCAATTCGTGGCCCACGGCATCACAGCCATCGCGCAGCCAGCACAATTGATCGGAGCGGCGGCGGCGGAGCTTCTCTTGAGGAGGTTAGGGGAGGCCAGTTTGCCTTTCGAGCACCGTGTGCTGGCGGCCCGCTTGGTGGAGCGTAATTCAATTGCGGTTCACCGCAACCGCGAGGCCGTCTGATCTCCGGCCGCGACGGTCTGGCTGGAGCTGAATTGCAGCGCGTCTATGCCGAGGTTGAGGCCATGCACGGATATTGACGTGTCGTATGTCTCTTCGCTTGCCTACAACAACATCGGCCATCGGGATCGGCTCGGCTGAATGACAGCCCAGGCGGACTGCTGGGCACGACTACTACTGCTTGCGATGCCTCGGCGTAAGCTGCGCAAGAAAACGGGTGAGAACATCCGGGTTCCGATTGCGGATCTCGATGTCGCTCTTGCGCCGGATTGCGCCGCGTACAAGTCTGGCGCCGAGATAGCGGAACGGCTCTGGAGGCAATGCCAGCCGCCGGTCGATGCCGACAAGACCGCTGGCGCTCCGCCGGTCCTTGCGCTGAGCACCAGACTGGCGAGCACGCGGCCGCCGATGGGCGTCTGTGCAATGCCGGTTCCGTTGAAGCCCATGTCATAGAAGATGCGGGATGACCGCGCAGATGATCGAAGACGGGAACATGCTCGGGCGCGAGCTAAAGCGATCTTAGCTATGCCTCAGAGTCCTGTCGGATCCGCCAACAATTCGCAAAGTGTTCGGGGTTCCAGTCGGGAGACCGCCAGCGGCTAATCACCCAATCGAGGGATATAGCTGCGGTGCCTACAGCACGAGATCCTTTTTCAAATGCACCAGTTCATTTTTTTGCAAAATTCGCGTGAAACAGCCGCTGTCGCCAGACAGAACAGCCCAAGCGAGCCGGCCCCAAGCCGCGCGGGGAGCGTTCAAGCCGTTTCCTGTAACGGAGCATCGCGCGCAAAGCTTCGCCGCAGCCAATCGAGAACAGCATGGAGACCGAACTTGTAGGCGTGCGAACCCAAGGTGCGGCGAACATCAAAGCTGCGGCATCGATGATGGAAATGGGCCCAATGACCCGTCTGCAGGGTAGCCAATAACTTGCCAAGGCTGCGCTGTTGACGGGCTCAGGTCTCGTATCGAAAGAGTCGTTTGTCGTTTGGCGCAGTCAAGTTCGAACCTGGAGTTTACGCCGATTTTCTGTTCGGCGACGGTATGGTGATCAGCCCGTATGCGCGAGCGGATATCCAGGAGCGCTTCGGCTATTCCAACACGGCAAGCGTTGAGGGCGAAGAGTGAGTTTGAAGACGCAGACTTCTCGTCGCAATGTCGCAATGTCGTCTGGGTTCAACGCTCAATCGACCACGCCCAGCAGTGAAATTCGCGGCAAGGTGGTCTCAAGACAGTTCCACTGTCAGCGGCAAGCCGGGTGTCAAGATCGCCTTCTGAATCATCGGACGAGGGAACACTCGCTAATCCGAATTGGCGAGCGCGGAGGAATACTGGTTTTTGCCCGCTGTCCTTGCTCGGCCCCTGCCAATGCGATCATTCAGGCCGTCGGGAGGTTCAGCCGATAATTCGCCTCTAGTCAGTGCCGCGACAAGTAAAGAGCAATCGAGCTCCTCGACGAACGTAACCTTCAGGTCACTTTGAGCTGCCATCCGAAGCGATCTCAGTCTTGCTGTTTTTTCGGTACGTTCGGCGTGCTCAGCCTCGGCAATTACCTTCGCGGATCGAGGAAGCTTACTATTTTGCAGCCAACACATGTGTTTCGATCCTGCGATATTTCTTCTTGCAGCTTGCGTAGCTTTTCCACGCGGATCTGCGCGATGATCACCCGAGTTCGGATCCAATTCCGTTTTTACGCTCGCCAAGCCTTCTCTGGCGCCAGTACGTCGTCATGCCCTCTCTCTTCGAGGTTGTCGCCCTTCATTGTAATGAATTCGGTTGATTGGCGATGGTAGAATCCGATCCTGCCAAACGGCGTGGGCCGTCGTGCTGGCCATAGCGGTCGGGTCCAAGCGAAGGCTCGCAGACAGTTCCTATTCGCCCTAAATGACACGAAGCATCTTCATCCCGGATTGAGCCTCGCTCCCCGGAGGCCGCAGCTCTAACTGTTGACGAACGCCATCAGCAACTCCGGTTCGGGTACGGGCGCCCGTACTATATTCAATTGACCTCGATACCGAAGTTCGCCGGCCCCGATTACAAAGCCGCTGGCGATCGGTACTTCGCCGGCGTCGAGTTGGGCAAAGATGTCGGCGACATTAAGATCCAGCGCCAGCTTGAGATTTAGTCGTGCATCATTGTTTGCTCCGATCGGCAACTGACGCTTGACCAATTGCTGGAACGAAGCATTGAACGTCAGGATCTTCTTCGATGACGCCAAGGCAAAAGCGGGCGAGGGGCAGGCAAGCAATATGGCATTGATCGTCCTGATCGATGCAAGCTTCCGCAGGACGATGTTTTCATCGGCGAGCCCGTTTATGCAGGCCACCCGTATCGCCGATGTCAGGTTACCAGTGTTGGTCGCACTTTCGGCGATCTCCTCGATCAGCATGCCGATCGTGCATTTCCTACTTTCAGCCATCTGCTTCAGAGATATCCAAAAAGCCTTTTCCAGACGGATGCCGCGGCGTATGCCGCCACGCGCGACCACCCGGAATTCCAGCCCGAAATCCTCTTTCGTGATCGTTAGAAGCAGCCGATCACGATTGGTGGGAGGAGAGGTGGCGATATCGCTCACTCATGATCTCCTGACGCCTTGATGATCGGCTTCAAAAGGTAACTCAGAGTCGTATTGCGACCCGTCTCGATGTCGACTGAGCACATCATGCCCCCGAATGACCGAATAAGTCTTGCCTCCCTTTCGAGCGTCGATTCGTCTGTCGCGACACGCGCGACGCCAAAAGTGGCGGACGATCTTGTCTGGCAAGCATTCCCTACGCTCCCGTATCCCGCTCTAATCGATCTTGCGATAATACACCTTGCCGTCAGGCTGCTCTATGCGCCGGTAGGAGGAGCTTGGGGCAGGAGGCACCGGTGCTGCGCTCCTCCTTTTGGGCGGGCGTGGTGCTTCGACGATACTGTGTTCGGTCGCTTCTTCACCATCGAGATCGCTGAGCGGCTCCGCCGTGGCGCTGGTCGTCTCAACAAGAGGCTCCGCCACGCTAGAAACGTCGTCGTGGACCAGCGGTAAGTTCTGTTCAATCCGGGCAATGCTGCCGTTGATCTGGCTGAAGCTACCCTGCAGTTGATTGTGCAGTTTTTCGAACCGGCTTTGAAAGCCGTTATTGACGGTGTCGAGCCGGGCCGCAATCCGTTGCTCGAACGATCCGAGCTGTTCCAGCCTCCCTTCGACAGAGCGCAGATCGTTGATGCCGCGGAAGAGATAGAACGCGGCTGTTAGATTTGCGGCTGTGATCAGCAAGGCGCCTGCAGCGACAACGCCGATCATCCTGGCATTGCTCGGTTTCCCAGCGACAGCTTGCTCTATAGGTTGGGTCGCCGGCCCAATGTCGATCGCCGGCATGTCCGGGTCGCTAATCATCGTCATTGGACCACCACCTTTGCACCGACCGAGACGCGCCTGAAAAGATCGATCACATCGGTGTTGGTAAGACGAAAGCATCCCGATGTGCCGTCGAAGCCAACGCCTGAAGGGTCGTTGGTGCCGTGTATGCGATAAAGCGTGTCGTGTCCGTCTCGGGATAAGTAGAGCGCCCGTGCGCCGAGCGGATTGTAGGGACCGGCCGGCACCATATCCGGCAGCTCCGGCTGGCGCGCGCGCATTTCTCTTGGTGGGCGCCATTCCGGCCATTCGGTTTTCGCCCCCACTTCAACGGTGCCGGTCCAGCCAAATCCGTCACGCCCGACGCTGATCTGGTAGCGCAGCGCCTCACCCTCTCGGGTCACAAGATAGAGCGCCTTCTCCTGCTTGCGGATAATGATCGTGCCCGGCTGTTCCGCGGTTTGGAAAACAACGAACTTGCGCAGGCTGGGGCCCATGGCTGGCAGCGGCGGCTGGTCCGATAGCGCGGAGCGGGCATCGGCGCAGTCCCAGGCCGATGCCCCCAATGCCAGGCCCATGATGCAGGCGCCCGCAAGCGTTGGAACGAAGCGATATCTATCGGGCAGTGTCATCGAGCCGCTCTTTGAACATCCGCTTCAAATCCTTGTTGAAGCGTGCCCGCCCGTCCACTTCGGAAGGCATGATGGCTCGGTTCAGCGCATCGGTCAGCAGCGCATTGTCCAGGGCAACCGATTTGATGTGCGGTGCCTTGAATATCTTTTCGAGTTCGCTGCGCGAAAAGTGGTTGCCGAACCATTTGCGCCTGTGCTTGTTGGCGACCAGCGTGATGTTCACCAAATTGCCGCGCAAATCGCGGATCTTCTTGTAGAGCCGCTTGCCCTGCCGCAGCGAGGCGACGTTGAGCTCGAACACGATGAAGATCGCGTCGCTCGTGGAAAGCACAGGATTCTGCCAGGGAGTTTCGATGTTGGGCAGGTCGATGACGATGTCATCGAAGCGATAGGCGACGAGGTCCAGCAGCCGGAACACGAAATCCGCGCCCTGCGGCTCGAATGGCAGTTGCGGCCTTTCGAAGGCGTACAGCGTCAGGCCGGACGGGCGCGAGAGCTTGATAACGTCCATCAGTTCGACATCGAGCCTTTCCGGCTGGCCGATGATGCCGGCAAGGTCGAACTGGTTGAAGAGGTTGAGATAGGCGCCACAATTGGCGCTTTGGAAGTCGAGGTCGACGAGGCAGGTCGAAGCTGCACGTTCGGCGGATTTCGAGGCCAGGAAGTCCGCGGCCGACAAAGCGAGCGTCGTGGCGCCGGCGCCGCCGCTAGCGCTGATGAAGGTGATGATGCGGCTCTTGGTGCCCTGGTTGCCGGTGTCGTGAAAGGTGACCGCATTCAGAAGCTCCTTGGCATCGAGTGGTTTGTGCAGCCAGTCCGAGGCGTTCATGCGCACCAGGATGCGCGTCTGTTCAGAGGTCAGCTCGTCTGAAACCGCAATCAGCGGCACGGCCGCCCACAGGGCGCGCCCCTCGACAATGCCGGGCTTGCCAAGCAGATCGCCATTGGCAAGATCGAGGATTACGATGCCCGGCCGCGTGTCGGGGGTCGGGCCTTTGAGAAAGTCATCCGTTTCGGAAATCCGGACGTCATAGATCGCCAGCGCATCGAGCCGCGTCGCCACGTCATGCTTGAACTGCGAATCCGACGAGAACAGGGCGACCTGCTTTCGTTTGGTTGGGAGAACCTTGGTGTTGATAGCGTTCATGGTGATGTGCTCTTCAGGTCTTCGCCCGTAACCGTGCTTAGCATGGACGGCATGGTGACGTTCGCAAAGCCCATCAGCCCTTGCAGAAAGAAGAACTGAAAGGTCACGTTTTGAAGACTTACGGTGATTGTCGGCACCGGTCCGCCCAGCCGGGTCTGATAGCTCAAGCCAGTCGCGCTGTAGGTGACCACCACGTTGTCGCGGCGCAAGCGCGGAAAGAAGTGGCACATCCCGGGCCGTTGATTTGCTGCGAGTGGGGGACAGGCATCATCGTTGGTGTTTGCCGTGTCCCCGCGGAAGACACGGCTGAAGTTGGCGGCATTGAATGCGCCCCCGTTGGTACAAGCCCCTGTGCCAGCAGTATATGTGCAGACGAAGGGGCCATATGCCGCGGCAACGACAGGCGCACCCGGTGTCGTCGTCGGCGCCGCAGTCGCAAGGGCCGTCGCAATGGGGTCTGAAATCGAGGCCAGCCGGGCGCCGAGCTGGACCGCCTTGGTAGCAGCGTTCCATTGGTAGAAGGCGTGAGCGAAATCGACGAAACCGAGGACAAGGGCAAACAGCAGCGTCGAAACGATGGTCATTTCGACCATCGCCGCGCCGTCGTCCGATTCCGCAAAACGCTTGATCATGATCAGAACCGGATCAGCCGCTCCTCATGAGAGCCGTTCAGCGTGATCGGGCCGAGGCCGATGATCGATAGCATGCCGACCCCGCTGTACGCCAAGGTACCCGCAGCCCTGACGATACAGACCTGCGCGGTGGTTGATCGATATTGGGCGACGCCGGCGACCACAGCGTCATGGCAGGAACCGGCGGCAGCGATTGTCACCGTCACATTCGATTTCTGCCAGCCGCCGACGCGTGCACTGCCTGTTCCCGCCGCATTGCCGAACACCGCGATATTTGCAGCAATGTCGGCGCAGTTGATCGCCGCAAGCCCGGCTTGTGTATACAATTGGCTGTTGCAGCGCGCGGCGAAGCGGCTTGCATCTGAAAGCCCGGCTTCCATCAAGAGTTTTTCGTGAATCAGATTACCGAACTCGAACACGCCACCCGCCAAAATCAGCATCAGCGGCGTGATCAGCGTCATTTCGATGAGCACTGCACCGCGCTGGTCGTATCGAAATCTATCGAGATGACGCAATAGAATTCCAATCATCGCCATCACCGGTAAAGCTGAGCTTCGTCGCGGAGGAAATTGTCTAGCGTGCCTTGGCCACCACCCCCAGTAACGTCTACCAGTTCAACCATCACGGATGCGTCTTCCGACGGCGACGCAACCGGTTCAGTGAGCAAAAAGCTTGCAAAAGCTTCGACCGGCAGACCCGTGCTGTGGCCGGACAGATCGCTGCCGGCTGCTTGGAGTGCATTGCAGTTCAGGATCGCGCCGTAAATCAACCGACGGTCAACCGTCGTGACAGGGGGTTGGCAAGCTGCCGACGGGGTTCCGATCTCTCCACCGGTCGACGCCGTGCCTACCAACCCGGCCGATATTTCGTAACGGTAGACCTGATAGCGCGTCGGCTTGGTCGTATTCCATGAGGATGGATAGGCAGCGGAGCCAAAGTTGGTGCTCCAGTAACCAGAGAAATTCCAATTTCCATCGCCCATTCGGCCGCCGAGGTATGGAGTGGTCGCGTCGCGCGGAAGGCCCATTGTTCCAGCTTCGGTGAATGAAAGTTGGTTCATGGAAGGACATTGGTTTGCGCTCCCTCGGGTCTTAATTGCCCCTTTGCGGACGTTCGCGGCTGGACCGTATTCGGCACTATCAAAATGGTTGCCGCTTGCCGCAATGCCGAAACGAACATTGAAGGCGTCTTGCACTGGGCCGGCGTTCTGGCCAGTCTTCGTGCTAACGCTAGCGGAGCTGTAGCAACCAATCGGCCTTGATGTTGCAATCGTTTGCGCGAGAGCTTGAGCACCGTTGCCCACACCGGCCGGAGGTTCGAGGAAACCGAAGTTGCCAGGACCAGCGGCAGCCCCGTTTCCGACCTTCCTCAGTTCGATCAGTCGACGATGGACAGCCGGATTTGCGATGGCTTGCTCAAGTGTGTATCCGCCCGCTGCATTCGTCCCGTTCACCGTCTCGTAGGGGTTGCACATAAAGACCGGCGTGAAATCGCAGACGGCGGAGGTGAAGCCCGCCACGGCGACTGCGCCGACATTGAAACTGTTGCTGGCGCCGGATGACAAGAAGGAAGCCGGGAAGATTGCGGCAAACCCGACCGGGGTTACAGTGACTTCAACAAAACGGGCAAGTTTGGCGTCATTCAGCTCGTCGGTGATCACATTGGCGGGCACAATCGGGAGATTGTCGGTGGCCGGCAACGAGCGAAGATATCGGCGTGTTACTCCGGCAGAAGCGAGCATTTGAGGAGGGCCGGCGGTCGAGAAGGTGTATCGATTGCTTACCAGCGTAGCGATCGCCCTGTCAGCACGGCTGATAGAGTCCGACGTCCCATCCAGCTCAGCCGCGCCCGCCAGCGCAAACGCATCAGCCCCCTTCTGCAGATCGTTGTGCAGATTGTTGACCCGGCTCATGTCGATCACCAGCAGAGAAAACCCGATGATCGCCGGCAGCATGACGCTGACCAGTATCAGCGCTATTCCCCTCTGATCGTGCCAGAACGCGCGAACAATACGCAGCATGGCCTTGCTCTTTTGCTCTTTGGCGCCAGGATCCCTCGTTTACCTGACGCGCTGATCCTTCCGTTCAATCCGCTGTGTCTTTCGGCGTCCCGACATTGACCGTTATCGCTGGCGGCGGCGGCGGTGGCGGTGGGAACTTGTAACTCTGGGCAAGAGCAGCAGCGCGCGCGCCATCCCCTTCAATAGTGGTCTTTTTCGACGCCGGATTGAGCGGGTCGACCGTCTGCAGAAGCGAATTGTATTTCTGGGTGTCGCCCGCGGCCAATGTCACCGTGTCGTAGCGGTTCAGATAGTCGGCGCAGCCCGTCAGCCCGCTGGCGCACAAAAGCATGATCAACACCCTATTTCTTGACATAGATCATCTTGTCCTTGGATTTCACGTCGAGCATGTGGCCATAGGGGCCGACGACGCCTTCGCCTACTTCATATTTGCGCACCATGTCCTTGGTTACTTCCAGTTGGCCAAGCACGAAAAATTCCGGGTCGTTGGCCGGCCGTGTCTTGTCGAATGGGGTCGCCAGTTGCTCGCCGGGCTTCACTGGGCGAACAATATGCGGGGTGACGATGACGACCAGTTCGGTCTCTTCCTTCTGATTGCTTGAATTGTGGAACAGCGCGCCGACAATCGGCACTTGGCCCAGCCATGGTACCTGCCTCTGGATTTTGGTATTCTTGCTGGACAAAAGCCCGCCGACGGCGAAACTCTGACCGTCGCGCAACTCGACGACGGTCGCCAGCTTGCGGGTGGTGAAGATCGGGTCACCGGCCGGCGTGAAGCCGTTCAGGTCGCTTACCTCCGGCGCTAGCTTGATATGGATCTTGACGTCGTTGAGCACGATCGGCGTGAACTGCAGATTTACGCCGAACTGCTTGTACACAATGTTGATCTGGCCATCGCTGTCGAGGCTGCGGATGGGTACTTCACCGCCGGCGTTGAAGCTGGCCGGCTCGCCGGAAAGTGTGGTGAGATTGGGCTCGGCCAACATGCGCACGACACCCTTTGCCTCAAGCGCCTCGATGATCAGATCGACCTTGATGTTGCTGTCGATGACGCGAGTGATCAGCGCCGCGAATGGATTGGTGTTCGACAGCAGGCCAGTGAGCAGACCGCCCGGTCCGAGCACCACGTTATCTTCATCGACGGCGGCAATGCCCGTTCCAGTTCGTGTCGTTCCGCTGTTGTTCGTGCTCCGGATCGACACACCAAGGTCACGACCGGCATTGCGCTTGGCCTCAAGCACGCGCACTTCCAGATTAACTTGCTGGCTGTCATCAACGGTAACGGCATTGATAATCGCGTCGGGACCGTATTGCTGGGCCACTTCCAGGATCGACGCCAGCGTGGCGCCGTCCTTCACATGCCCGCCAAGCCGGACCTTGCCATTGACCGAACCGATATCGATCCGCGATCTGGGCGCTACCTGCCGAATTGCCTGCGCCATATCATTGACGTCGACGCCGACCTCGATCTGGATTACGCCAAGCGAGCGCTTGTCTTCGGAAAAGAGATTGACGGTGGTGGTACCGGCGCCCTTGGCAATGACGTAGAGCGTCTTGTCGGTCATCGGCTGGGCATCTGCGATCTTCTCGTCGGCGACGACGATATCGCCAAGAGTGGCATTCACCTCAATCGTCAGCGATTGCGACATGGGCAGGAAGACACGATGGACCTTGGGGTTCGACACGTCGATACGGCGATCGGCTGCCGTAGCCTCAAGGCCGATCGGCAGTAATATCACCGAACAGGCCAGCGCGGCGGCTGCCAGTGTTTTCCGGACCGTTCGCATCTGCATTCCCCCTTTTGGCGGCTCTTCGGACGCTCTTTATCCCATATACCAGAGTTATCTTTGTCGCGGTACGTCATATGTTTCGAGCTTCACGCCCCGAAAAACGCCGATAGTCGCACGGGCTGACGGCTCCGGCTGCACATATTTGATCACTTCATTAACGACCTCTTGCGCTTCGGGTGCCGAGGTCACGGCCGGAGCAGGCTTTGCTTTGCTCAAGTCGTCGAGCCGGCTTCCGACCTGTTCGACGGCCCGAGTCAGGCCATTGATCTTGTCGTCGGCTCGCTTGCGCTCGGCTGCCGCAGCAGCATCCGCCGTCGCCTGCCTGGCGAGTTCGGCTTGCCTGGCTGCGACATCGGCCGGCGTTTCGCCGGTCAGGTCGGAAAGCGTGATGCGTTGGGTGATCTCGTCCTTGCCGGCTGCTGCCTGGCGAAGCGCCAGCGACAACTGGCCGGCGCCGGCGGCCAGCGTCAGCTTCTGAGCGTCCTTGGTGCTAGCCTCTACGGTCACCGATTTCACCACCGTCGGACTGTCCGTGCTTTCATCAGCGACCTGGTCGACGGCGAGCACCTTCATGCTCTGCAACAGCACGTCGACGAAACTCTGGTCCGCACCTCCAGGATTGCGCACGGTGCGGGTCAAGAGCACATCGACCCGATCACCTGGGAAAACGAATCCTGCGACCCCGAGCACATCGTTGACTCTGATGGAAACAGCTTTCATGCCTTCGCCGAGCACCGCCGAAAGAGTGGCGCGCTGGCCGGGACCGGTAATCTTGGTGGCAAGAACGGGTTCATTGGCGCCGATCGCCTGCAGCGCCTGCTTTGTGCCTTCGCCAGCGAGTAGATCTTTTGTCGTCTTGAAAGCACCGGCCGGAACCGCGCCCGCCGGCCATGTAATTTCACGCAGCTTATCGGCCGACAGCGTGTCGCCGAATTTCAAAGACACGGCCGCCACCACAATGGTGTCGCGCGGCACGTCCGTGTTCGCCATAGCGCTGCGTTGACTGGTCAGCCAGATATTGGCGAGAACCACTGCGAGCACGCCGAATACGCCGGCGAGAACGATCATAATGACAGTGTTTGCACGCACTTTCTTTCCCCGCCAGACTCCTTCACCCACCGCCTGGATCGACGCCGGGAGACCTCCCGGCGTCAATGATGACAATCAGGATATCACGGCAGCGCCGCCTGGAGCGTTGTCCACTGGCCGGTAACCCAGCCACCGACAAGAATGATGGTGGCGATCACTGCGACAGTGATGATGCCGAGCAGGATGGTATATTCGACCATGGCAGCGCCGTGTTCGTCGTCGCGAAACTGCCGGGTCATCGTCATGAGCCTTTTCATGCCAATTTCTCCCTTTGGAGGTTCAAACCCTGACGAGACGAGCCAAGGATGAAATCGCATACCTAAGCATCCTCCGTCGACTTAATCCTAGGGGCCGATAAAAAGCAGAGTCAAATAAGTTAACGGTTCTTTGACTTCTTTATACCTGGCTGTGCCTGAAATAGTAATAACGTTTCGAGATTCTGTCTGCAGCAAGACGTTGAATCTGCCTGCTTTTCGCCTGTCTGTAACCATCCGTTCACAATTTCGCCGCGCCTGTGGCAGAAGCGAGGCGATATTAGCGGATAGGCATATGCCATTATATCCAAGGCCTTGCCGGAGCCCGTAAAGCGCCTTGTGGTCAAAAAGACACAGGGGATGTTTTGGCAGGCCCTTGTATACTTACGGCCGGACGCCTCCTTCGAATAGATGAGATGTTTTTTTGACCTAAGTGTTAACTGTGCAAGAGCATTGAGTTCGTGGAAGTGCTTGGTGCTGTCGTCTTGCGGGGTTGACGTTTAGGTTCCCCCAACGCGTGTCCAAGGGGGGTAGCGCAAAATGCTGGGCCGATTCACGAAAGGGCCAAGCGAGCCGCGGGTCGAGCCGAAGCTTGATCCGATCGTGCCGGCAGTCCCCGTACTGTCCCGTTCTGCGGAATTCGAATCGCCGGGGGATGATTTCCTTACGCTCAAGGTCGAGCTCCACCGCCACTTGATTGATCGCTTCAACCTGACGGCCCTTGAAAGTGCGTCCAAGGAGGAAATCCTGAACGAGATCCGCCCCATAGTGCGGGAATTCGTTCGTGCTCGCAACGTGCCGCTTAACGCCCGCGAACTTGACCAATTGACCAGCGACACCGCTGACGAGATGCTCGGGCTGGGTCCGATCGAGCCTTTGCTCAAGGATGATTCGATTTCCGATATTCTGATCAACACCCACAAGCGAGTCTTCATCGAGCGGCGGGGAGTCATAGAGGAGACGGCGATCCGCTTTCGCGATGAAGCCCATCTGCTACGTGTCATCAACAAGATCGTCTCGGCTATCGGCCGGCGCGTCGATGAATCGGCGCCAATGGTCGATGCGCGGCTGGAAGATGGGTCGCGAGTCAATATAGCTGTGCGGCCGATCTCGGTGGATGGCCCGCTGGTCTCGATTCGCAAGTTCTCCAAGAACCCCTATTCGCTCGAACGTCTGATGGCGTTTAATTCGATCCGGCAACCGATGGTCGACCTGTTGCGCATTGCCGTGCAGGCCCGCAAGTCGATCCTGGTTTCGGGCGGCACAGGCAGCGGCAAGACGACCCTGCTCAATGCCCTGTCGAGCTACATCCCAGCCAGGGAGCGCCTGATCACCATCGAGGACGCAGCGGAACTGCAACTGCAGCAGCCGCATGTGGGCCGTCTCGAGACGCGTCCGCCCAATGTTGAGGGAAAGGGCGAAGTTCGCCAGCGCGAATTGCTAAAAAATGCGCTTCGCATGCGGCCGGACCGCATCATCGTCGGTGAGGTGCGAGGCGAGGAAGCCTTCGACATGCTGCAGGCTATGAACACCGGCCATGAAGGTTCAATGACCACCATTCATGCCAACACGCCCCGAGATGCGATATCGCGATTGGAACAGATGGTCGGTATGGCCGGCATGCCGATGAGCCACGATTCAATACGGGCTCAGATTGCCTCGGCCATCGACATCATTGTGCAGACGCAACGGCTTTCCGATGGTGGAAGGCGGGTTGTTTCCATATCAGAACTCACCGGTATGGAAGGCAATGTCGTACAGGTTCAGGAACTTTACCATTTCGTCCGCCGCGATGTGACTGCCGAGGGCCAGATCGTTGGTGAATTTCGGGCGACCGGCATTCGTCCGCGCTTTGCCCAGGAAGCGGCGACCCTTGGCCATCAGTTCGCCAGGGACGCGTTCAACCCACAGGTCCCGCTCTAATGTTGACCGGCCAGACATTGCTCTACTTCATCTATGTACTGGCGGCTGCCTCGCTCATCCTCGCGGCCGAGGCTCTGTATGTGACTTACTCCAAGCGGCGCTCAACGGTCAGCACGATCAACCGTCGACTGAAGCGGCTCGCCGACGACGCTCCGGCCGAACAGACCTTGCAGCGATTGCTGCAAGAACGTGGGCTTACCAGCTCGGGCGACTTTCTTTTCAATGCGGTCGGCCTGAACAGGCTGTACACGCAATCCGGCGTTACCGGAAATCCGCTGTCGTTCGTCGCGACATTTGCTCTCGGTGGACTGGCCCTGGCACTGGTATTTGCGTTCCTGCTGCACTTCTCCGCCGTGTTTTCGTTTATCATCTTTCTGCTCATCGTATTCCTCCTGCCGTTTCTGGTTCTCCGCCGCGCGCGCGCCAGGCGAATCCAGAAATTCGCGAAGCAATTGCCGGATGCCCTTGAGATGATCGTGCGTTCGCTGCGTGCCGGTCATCCGACTTCCGTGGCTATAAGCCTTGTCGCACGAGAAATGCCTGATCCGCTGGGCACCGAATTCGGCATTGTTTCCGACGAGATCACCTTTGGCCTCAGCCTTGAAAACGCGGTGCGAAAACTCTCGCAGCGCGTCGGTTTCGAAGGTCTGCATTTGCTGTCGGTGTCGCTGTCGATTCAGGCCAAGACCGGCGGCAACCTTACCGAAATTCTGTCGAATCTCTCAGTGGTGCTGCGCGAAAGGCAGAAACTCAGGTTGAAGATTAGGGCGCTCTCTGCCGAGGGGCGAATGTCCGCGTGGATCATTTCCCTGTTTCCTCTTTTGATGCTCGCCATCCTCACGGGCCTAGCCCCCAGCTACTACGGTGATGTATGGGGCAGCCCCTTGATCATGCCTGTATTCTTGGTTTTCGGGTTCTGGGCGCTGCTCGGCGACTTCATCATGTACCGTATGGTCAATTTCGATTTTTGAGCGATCGGAGCTATAGAAGTTGTGACCCAGGATCTGAGCCTTCTGGTGTCCATCGCCGTCTTCCTGGCGGCCGTAGCGCTGTTTCTGGTGGGCGCGCTCGTCGTCTTGCCGGCGCTGCAGACGAGGAAACTGGTTGCGCAAAGCCTGCTGGCAGAGGGCATTCCCAACCGCCGCTCGCTTTTGGGCCAGGAAGAACTGGCCAAGATTTCAGCACAGCGGCCGGTCGACGCCTATTTCAGATCGATCGAAAAAGAACGCGACCAGCCCAGCGCGCTGGACGCAAAGCTCTTTCGCGCCGGCTTCTATCAGTCAAGCGCGCCAATGATCTATACTCTGTCGCGTCTTGGTGCGGTCTGTCTTGGCTTTTCCGTGACGTTTGCGCTCCTGTCGCGGATATTGCCACCCGGACTTCCCGGTCTTGTCACCTTTGCAGGCTCTGCCCTGCTTGGGCTGGGATGCATCGTCATTCCGAGCATTGCTCTCGATCGATTCGAAAAGGGACAAAAGCAGATTTATCGTCGCGGCTTTCCGGATTTCATGGACATGATGATCACCTGCGCCGATGCCGGCATGAGCCTCGAGGCGGCTGTCGAGCGTGTCGGCAGCGAACTGGCTGGCACCCACAGATGGCTCGGTATCCAACTCGCGATCATGAATCTTCAGTTGCGCGCGGGCAAGCCGTTGCGCGAGGCCCTGCGCGAACTATCCGACCGCGTTGGACTGGAGGAGGCGCGCGCGCTGGCTGTGCTGTTCCGTCAATCCGAAGAGCTCGGCACCAGTTTGACGGACGCCTTGCGCGTCTACAGCGACGAAATGCGGGGACAAAGAATTCTCTTCGCCGAGGAACGCGCCAACGCTTTGCCTGTCAAGATGATGATACCACTGGGGCTATGCATCTTTCCTGTTGTGATGATGGTTGTGATGCTTCCAGTGATCATTCGAATGAAGGGCATTTTCTTCTAGACCGGGATGTGCTTTGGTCAGGGGACGGGATCGGAAAGATCCCTGGGGGATAAAATGAAAAGGCCAATGTGCCTCGTTGCCGCTGCCAGTTTGCTGGTAGTCGTGCTTTCCGGATGTCAGTCGAATGCGACGGATCCAACGGGAGTCGTCCGCACTAACGAGCCGGCGAAAGTGGAGCTTACTGCCTTCGGCGATACCTTCGACGGACTGAAGACGGTCAGCGACGTCGAATATTATGCCTCCGACCAAGCCGTTGCCGAAGCCAAGAACCAGTTCCGCTCGGAAAATTATGGCAATGCGGGCGCCCTGTTCTACAAGGCAACGCAACTTGCCCCCAACGATGGTGTCGCATGGCTGGGCCTCGCCGCCTGCAGCGACCGCATCCACCGCTTCGATCTCGCCGACAGGGCTTATGGCCAGGCCTTCCGGCTGATTGGGCCTACGCCCGAATATTACAATAACGTCGGCTATTCCTATCTGCTGCGCGGCAAGCTGCAGGACGCGCGCAGCAATTTCCTTAAAGCGTACGAACTGGCTCCCAACGATCCGACCGTCGCCAACAATTTGCGACTCCTGTCATCCAGCGTGAAGAACCTCGAACGGTAAGGCGCTAGCATGTTGCTTGCCGGAGCGCTGCTGATGAAAGGGCTGGCGGTTTCTTTGCTGGCAAGGGTTGCATGGCTCGACTTCACCACCCAAAAAATATCTAACCGCGACGTGCTGCTGCTTTTGTGCCTTGGGGTGGGTTCGCTGCAGTTTGTGTCGATCCTCACCGGGTCGTGGTGGGACATGGGCCTGAGCGCGCTTGCCGGCCTTCTGCTGTTCGTTGCGCTTTTCCCGTTCTGGGCCATCCGCAAGGTCGGCGCCGGCGATGTCAAGCTGATGGCGGTGATTTCGTTTCTGATCGGCGGCAGCGGGCTCCTGGTGTTTTCCGTGCTGTTGCTGGTCTTCGCGCTTGCGACCGCGTTAGTCGTGAAGAACCCCTTGATGCTGCCCGAAGGCGCCTTCCGCCTCTACGTTCAGCATCTGGATCGCAAAGGCGTCGTCCCTTTCGGTGTGCCGATCTCGATCGCCGCTATCTGCACGCTAGGGCTTCAGATCTATGGCAACGCACGGTTCTAGGCGGGCTCTCAGTCTGACATGTTTGGCGCGCAAACTAACTTTCAATCAACCTGTGAGAGATCATTAGCTTGCGCTCAAATTGGCGAAGTGCTTGGATTGCGTCTTGCCGGCGGGACGCCGTATGGACATTCTGAATATCAAAGCGCTCTTAATTGCGGTTCTGATCTTCGTTCCGATCGAATACCTGTTCGCTCTGCGCCCCCATCAGAAGATATTTAGGAAAGCCTTCTTCAATGATCTCGTCTATGCGCTGTTTAATGGCATCCCGATAAGCCTTGGCCTGATCGCGGCTATCACGGTAGCAACGAGTACGGTGGGGCGGCTGGTGCCGGCCTATGTCGGCAGCGCAGTATCATCGCAACCTGTTTGGCTCCAGGTATCAGAGATCATTGTCATTGCGGACGTTGGCTTTTACCTGGCCCACCGCACCTTTCACGCCGTTCCCTTTTTGTGGCGCTTCCATTCGATTCATCACAGCATTGAAGAACTGGACTGGTTGGCGGCGCACAGGGTTCATCCTGTTGACCAGGCTCTGACAAAGTGCGCGTCGCTCGTGCCTGTATATCTGCTGGGTTTCAGCAGCCCGGCGATCGCCCTGTTTGCAATAATTTTTCACGTCCACGGACTTCTGCTGCACGCCAACGTCAGGCTGAATATCGGCCCGCTTCGGTGGTTGATCGCGTCACCCCAGTTCCATCATTGGCATCACGCTCACGAGCGCGCGGCATACGACAAGAACTTCGCAGGTCAACTTTCATTGATCGATGCGCTCTTCGGAACGATGTACCTGCCCGGTAACGCTGTCCCGGAGCGCTATGGCGTCGATGATCCGATTCCATCAACTTACGTCGAGCAACTCGCCTATCCAGTGATTCCGAAGGGCAGAATCAATGAAGCTCCCTCCGCCAGAGATACGTGATTTCGCCGGGCGTGCAACGATGACACTCTACTTCACGTTCTGCGCGACTTTGAAGGCCGCAACGTTCTTGGTAGCTCTTGCCGGCGCAGAATGGACTGTGGCGTGGATTATCGATCTCACCGCAGATGTCGCCGCTCTCGGCTTTCTCGTGCTCGTCGTTGTGATGACAGTGGCGCGTCTTCCGCCCCTGGGAACAGCGCACGGAATTGAACCCCGAATCTCTGCGCTCATCGGATGCTTTGCCACCGCAACTTTGATCGCGGTCCCTCGCATCCAGGCAGCTCCGCAGATCGAGTTTGTTGCGGACCTGACCACCATAGTTGGTTTCGCTCTTTGCATCTTGTGCCTGTTCTGGCTTGGCAGATCCTTCAGCATCACCGCGCAGGCCAGGCGGCTCGTCACGGCAGGGCCTTACCAGATCGTGCGTCACCCGCTCTACGTCTGCGAAGCGATCGTCCTGCTCGGCATTCTTCTCGGCAACGCGACATGGGCGACCGTCGCAATCTGCGCGATTGCCCTGGCTTTCCAATATCGGCGGCTCGTGAACGAGGAGAGGGTCTTGCGAGCGGTGTTCCCCGAATACGAAGCCTATGGGCAGACCACGCCAATGCTCATTCCGTCTTTATCCTCATTGTGCCGATGGCAGTGACTGTGCCCCATGCTGACCTGCAGTGTACAGATGTAAGGGCATGCCTGGTGATCTTACACGGCGGCGTTAGGAATGCTTCATTGGCTGACGGAGGTGTTGAAACTCGAAATCACTTAGTAACTATTGCCTTGGTCACAGCTCTTTTCGGGCTGATTGACATTTTTTGGTTGCCATTTTCTACAGTCGATTTTTCACCGAGGAACTGGGTTGACATAGGCAAGGTGGCCCTTGTCCTCAGCGCATCTTGGATGGCATCGGCAATTGCCCTCCATAGATTGAGATCTGATACAAGCCCAATCGCCAGCATAATCAAACATCTTTGTGGCTGCTTGAGAATCCTGGTCGTTTCCGCAGTTGCATTCATACCGCTCGCCATTTCAACCACCGTCTTCATGTACCTGGCGTCGGCCACCTCAAGGCCGCTGGCAGACCCGGTTCTAGCTTCTATCGATTCCTGCCTCGGTTTCGACTGGCGGTGGTTTCTGGCCACGACCAACCAGCCGACTACAGCATCCGTCCTGGTTTTTGCTTATCATGTGCTGGCGTTTCAAATGCCGCTCGTTTTGTTAGTCCACGCGGTGAGAAACCAACGAGAACGAGCACTGGAGTTTGTGGCTCTTCTAGCGGTTGCCTCGGTCTTCACGGGCGCACTGATGGCGTTGGCGCCAGCTGAAGGCGCTTATGCCTATTTCAAGCCGGCGCGCGGGCTATTTTCGAACTTCACCACTGATGCCGGAATGTGGCACCATCATGTGCTTATGGCGCTGCGATCAGGCGAGCCGTTTGATCTAATTATGACTAAAGGCACAGGGCTCGTCACGTTCCCGTCGTTCCACACGGCACTTGGATTGGCATTGGTCTATGCCGCGCGGACCATCCGGCCACTTTTTGTCGTGTTGGCCATGGTGAATGCCGCCATGATTGTGGCCACTCTGCCTGAAGGCGGTCATCATTTAATAGATGTAATCGCCGGCATAATCATCGGTATTCTCTCCATCATTGCCGTCAAGATGCCTAGCTATGCTCGCGGAAAGGCCGACCGCGTTGCGAGATCAGCCGTGGGATCGGACGCGGACCACTGAATTGGCCACGGGCCGTTGCCTTCGGCTGCCTGGCAATGACGTGGCGGCGGCGAGACACAGGGAGGAGGAGCGCCGCCCTGCGGCGGCATCTGCGCAGCTGCATGCACAGGAAGAAGAGAAGAAGATCAACATCTCCACCGTGCTCGCCGGCCAGAGGCTCGGAATCACCGAAGTCGCCGACGACATTTGGCTCGTCTCCTTCATGCACTACGATCTCCGGATATATCGAAATGCTTGCGTGCAACAACTCGGCGCGTTGTGGGAACAGGCTCTGCGCGATGCGCTCACTCGGAGCGTCCGCAGACCCAGCGACGTAGGATTCTATGGTGGAGCTCCCTTAGCCATGCCTGGGGTCCCAAGCATACTGCTGTTTGTAGAATTTGTCTGCGGCGCCGCGGTCGGAATGGCCTGGGTCGCTGGGTGCCAAGTTTTTGTCTTGGCAGGACAGCCGACTGCTTGTTGGCGGCATCGGCGGCTTGCTCTTTGTGTGGCCCTCCGCGCGCATTCCGGGGGTTGGGCGCCTCATCCGCTACCACGCCGACGGCCTGACGCCGACCATGTTAATCGGAGCCGGAATAGCAGGGCTGCTGGGAGGTCTTGTCCTGATTGTGCTGGCCGGTTTCGTCGAGTCACTCATAAGAGGCTGACAGCAGCTCCGAATGAAGAAGATGCTTGGCGCGCACAGATACTTTCCGGCTATCCATCGGCCGCGCTGAAGATTGCTCGGTAACTAAAATATATAGACTTTGTCCTACCTGGGCGCGGGCGCAGCGTCGTACGTGATGGAGCGATCCTGCCGTTTGACGCTTTGACGGTGGCTGGCTCGCGAAATAGATCCCGCGTCGCATCAAGACAATCCCGCCGGCGCGTGCCACCGCCGACTAACGAAAACTCTCCGACGCGCGTCGACGTCTACCCAGAGTGTGGCTGGTGGTAGCGGTTGCTCACGCAACTGCTTGATCTTGATTGATTAGGTGCTAGCGGAGAGCGCTACATCGCGAGACCCACTATCGAAGAGGCCATCTGCTATCGGAGGCGCACGTAGCCTAGACTCCTAGGCTAGAGCGGTTCGCGTTTTGGCTGAATCCAGATTCCCAAGATTGAGCAAATCAAATTCGATGTCCCGGCCGTGGAGGTCGTGACTGATGGCGAAGCCTATTCGGTAGATCTGCGGCAGCGGGCGATGGCACGCCTTGAAGCGGGCGAGACGAGCTATGAGGTGGCGGCGGCACAGCGCCGGTTGTGAGATGACAAAGCGATCTTGTGTGCGTTCGACCATGGCGGGCTGCACCAAACCTCGGCCTGACTTGACGAGATTACACCTCCTGGTGCTTATCGTTTGTGCCGACGCCTTCTGCTTCGATGTCGCGGAAATCGCATCGACAGCGCCCCTTCCGCAGTATTCTCCGAGCCACCCAATCCGGTTGATCCGGCGCAACTCTCCTGGCTACTGTCCTCGATGTTCATTGGGGCCCCACGGGATGGGTCGCCGATCGTTACGGGCGAAAGTTGGTGCTCTCTGGCGTGTTGCTGTTCCTCACTGTGGTCTCGCTCCTTGCCGCGTTTAGCCGAGACATCCAATCCTTTACAGTGCTGCGTGGCATTCGGGCATCGCTCTTGGGGCCTTCCACCTCTGGTCATTTCCTACCTGACGGAAATCCTGCCGCCCAGACGCCGTGGCATGCTGATCCTTCTCGTCAGCACCACCGCCGCCCTTGGCCCCCACTGCTACATCTTCATCGCCCGCTGGCTTGCGCCGCTCCAGCCATTTGGGCTCGACGCGTGGCGCTGGGCGTTTTGCCTCGGCAGTTTCGGCGCAGGGGTCTTAGGGCTCCTGTTTCTGATCCGGAATCACCGCGGTGGCTATTCTCGCAGAGCCGGCTGGCGGAGGCTGAAAAAATAGTCCAGGCATTCGAGCGTTCCCCGAGAATAGACTTCGGAGAAAGTCCTGATTGCACTGCGCGGAAATGTAGGCCTCAATGGGGCCGTCAAGGGAGGGCGGACGCCATCATAGTGTCGGTACGGACAGACCCGCAACCTTTAGCTGTTGAGACAGTGATCGATCCGTCCCGCAAGCGGCGGCTGATCGACCTTTCCGAACTTTGGCGATATCGGGAAGTTGTGTTCTTCCTGGCCTGGCGCGACTTCAAGGTCAAATACCGCCAGACTTATCTGGGTGTGCTCTGGGCAATGCTGCAGCCGCTCGTTGCCATGTCGGTCTTCAGCGTCTTGTTTGGCCGACTCGTGGGCATCTCATCAAACGGAGCGCCATACCCGCTGTTTGTCCTGTGTGGGCTCGTGCCGTGGAATTTTTTTTCGCGAGCGGTTGGCAGCATGACGGGCAGCCTTGTCGGCAACCAGGAACTTGTGAAGCGCGTCTATTTTCCGCGTCTGATCATTCCCATATCCGCTATGGCCACGTGCCTGACCGATATGATCGTCGGCCTCACTCTTTTGTTCGCGGCGCTGCTGGCATTCGGAATCTGGCCGGCACCGCAGGTGATCTTCCTGCCACTGTTCGTGCTCGTCATGGCTGCGTCTGCGACGGGGCTGGGAGTGGCACTATCTGCGATCAATGTCCGCTTTCGCGATGTGGGATATCTCGTGCCGTTCAGCCTTCAGATAGTTCTGTTCATGACTCCGGTTGTCTATCCGGGCAATCTCGTGCCGCACTTTTGGCGGCCGCTCTACAGCCTGAACCCTATGGTGGGGATAGTCGAAGCCATGCGCTGGAGCGTACTGGGCACGCCCGCCGATTGGGTCATGATCTCGATATCGACTCTCTCCTCGCTGGCCCTTCTCGTTGCCGGACTGGCTATTTTCTCAAAGTCCGAACGCGCGTTTCCGGACCTGATCTGAGCAATGACCGACACAGTGATTGAAGCCACCAATCTCTCCAAGGCCTACAGACTGGGGGTGGCGAACAATAGCTTCCCTACCTTGCGGGACGCGCTGGCCAGCGGCGCAAGGCGAATCCTTCACAGGAAGTCCGCTTTGGGTCGACGCAACGGTGGAGACGATCAATTCTGGGCCCTGAGGAACGTCTCCTTCCAGGTGCGCGCGGGCGAAGTCCTTGCCGTGATCGGACCCAACGGCGCGGGAAAGAGCACCATTCTCAAGATATTGGCGCAGATTGTGGAGCCGACTTCCGGTCGCGCGACGATACGCGGACGGCTGGGAGCTTTGCTGGAGGTCGGCACGGGGTTCCACGCGGAGCTGACCGGCCGCGAGAACATCTATCTCAACGGAGCGATACTCGGCATGCGCCGCGCCGAGATCAGATCCAAGCTCGATGAAATCGTCGATTTCTCCGGCATCGAGCCGTTTCTCGACACGCCTGTTAAGCGTTACTCAAGCGGCATGTACTTACGCTTGGCCTTCGCGGTTGCCGCGCATGTCGATCCCGATATTCTGGTGATCGATGAGATATTGGCCGTCGGCGATGCCGCATTCCAGAAGAAATGCATTGCCAAGGCCGAAAGCGTCGCCGAAACGGGCCGCACAGTGCTGATCGCTAGCCACCAGATGTCGGTTCTGCAGCGGCTTTGCAACCGCGCAATTTTTATCGACGGCGGGACGATCCTGGCCGACGGCCCGACGGGCGACCTGGTCCGGAATTATCTGCAGACACTGGAAGCGCGAGCGAGCACCGATCTGAGTACACGAACGACGCGCACCGGGCGAGGCCGCCTGCGTGTCGTCGGCATCGAGGTTTTCAACAAAACGGGTCCCGTCGCGTCGGGGCAGCCGGCGGTTTTTCGGCTTCAGGTCGATGGGCCGCGCGAACTTGCACAATGCCTTATTACCATTATTGACGACCTCGGCGATCCTGTGACGTCATTCGACACGATGGAGCACTCCGAGCATGATCGTCAGGGCGAAGTCTACACGGTGCATGTAGAGAGCCTTATGCTGAGACCAGGGCGCTACAGGATTGATGTGGCGCTAGTGGCGGACGACAGAGTGGTCGAAGACCAGGTCGAGACCGCCGCCGTGTTCGATGTCATGCCCGGCTTGCTCGACAACCGACCGGTTACCGCCCAACCCGGCTTCGGCAGTGTCAGCTTTCCGCACCGATGGGTGACTAGGCGTTGACGCTTGCTTTCAAACTGAAGCACGCACGAGTTTACGCCGAATCCGGCGCCGTTGCTTTGCTGTCCACATCATGATCTTCAGGATAAGCCGGTCGGCCCTGCTTCCAATCGTCGGCGGCACGACGTAGGGCGCACGCGCCAGCCGCAGCGTCCATCGGACGTGGAAGCCTCGCAGTCCACTCTCCTGCAAATGTTGCGCGACCCAGTCGAGGAATGCAGCGCGGGCAGGGTGTTTCCCCATGCCGTCGTAGACCCCTCGCTCAGCCGCCGCCGCCGACGTCGAACCGGAATACTGCCGGTAGCGTGCCAGAGTTACAGGCGTGACAAAGACGGGAAGACGCAGGAATAGCTTCGCCCACAGAGCTTGGTCTTCATAGAGATCGAAGCGCTCCTCAAAGCCGCCGACCGTGCTGATCGCGCTCCTTCGCAAGAGCACCGAACAGGTACACGGAACGTGACCGTTCTGGATCAGCAGAAGTCGCCTTAGAAGCCGCGGGGGCTGATGCAAACGGCCAGCAAGCCCGTCCGTCGGCTCGATCCAGTCGGGGCGCTCACCGTCTGGATACCACCATCTCGTCGGCCCGAAGATCATTGCGGCTTCCGGGTTGGCATCGGCTGCCGCCAGAACCGTCCGGAGCATATGCGGTTCGTACAGATCGTCTGCATCCAGGAAGGCAAGCAAATCGCCGCTGCCGGCCTCTATTCCGGCGTTTCTCGCTGCCGCCGCGCCACGCTTGGATCCGGGAGGCCTGTTCAGCACCTCGATCCGAGGATCGGTTGCTGCAACATCATTGGCGATCCTGACACTGTCATCCGTCGAGCCATCGTCGACCAGCAAAAGCTCCCAGTCCGCAACTGTCTGGGCTTGGACGCTGGCGATCGCTTCGCCCAGAGTTGCCTCCGCATTGAGGAAGGGGGTTATGATCGTCACTCGCGGCAGGGAAGTCATCGCCGAAGCCATCCTTTGATACTTCGCTTGATCACCTTGCGGCGCTCGCGCGCAAGCGCTTTCCAGATTGCTGAACGAATGCGGAAAGAGGCGCCCTTATCCGCCATTGTGCGATTTAGCCATGTGAGAAACGTGATACGCGCGGCCTCGTCAGTGCCTGCCTCAGAGCAGGCAACAGAGCAACTTTCAGAATGCTGGCGGTATTTTGCCCAGGTCCGGCCGGACACGTAGGCGGGCGCGAATGCGAGCGCCTTGGCAAAGAACGTCTGGTCCTCGAACATCAGGCGAAAGCTGTTCTCGAACCCCCCAAGCGTTGCGAATAAGCTTGAACCCATCAGGGCATTGCATGTTGTCGGCGTCTGGACCTCGTTCTGAAGTAGCAGCTCAAACAGCACGGGAGGCTCGTATCGGGTGTCTGGTTCGACGCCGAGCGGGTAGTAGAAGTCCGCGCGGTCAGCAGCCTCTTGCCAGCTATGCCAGATCAGAGTCCGGCCATAGATCATGCCGAGCGCCGGATCGCTTTCCATAATAGAGACCTGTTCGGAAAGCTTTTCGGGCAGCCATGCATCGTCTGCGTCGAGAAATGCGACGTAGGCGCCGCGCGCTTCCGTCAGTCCACGGTTGCGCGAGGCGCTGATACCGTGATTGCCATTGTCATGGTGAGACAATAGTCGCACCTTGCCCGGCAGCCGCTGCTCATAACCGCGTATGATGGCGGGCGACTGGTCAGTCGAGCCATCGTCGACAACGAGGAGTTCCCAGTCGGTGAAGCTTTGACCTACAATGCTGTCAACAGCTTCCCGGAGATAACTCTCACCATTGAACACGACTATAATTGCCGTGACACGCGGCTGTCCGCCTGAATTGTCAGCCATGGCACAGCACCATGCGCCGAAAGTCAGCTTCACCCCAATCGGCGACCGTAACGCGCGGCAATCGGTAAGGGTCGACGCGAGGCCCAGCTTCACGCGGCAGGGTAGTTACTGCATAGTCTATGCCGGCAGACCTTACGGCGTTGGCGGTGCTGCCATCGAAATCTCCAAACGGGTATGCGAATCCCACCACCCGCCGTCCTGTAATCTCCTCGCATTGTTGGCGGCTGCCTGAAATCTCGCGTTCAAGCTCGTCCCGTTTCAGTAGCGGCAAGGATGGGTGCGTACAGGTGTGGGCGCCGATCGAAACGCCATCGGTGTCGGCGAGCTGCCGCAGCTCCGAATGCGTCATGGCGCGATCGCGCCCTCGGGGACTGGCGTCGGTTCCTGCCCATCTTGCCAGCCGCTCAAGGGCCTTCTCGCGTTCGTGTGGACTCAACGGCTTCAGCAGTGCGTGCAAGTTGAAATGGAGCGTCGTGCGGTTGATCGCGTTATTGGAGTCCGCCGGCATTGCGTCCTCCCAAACGCGCCAGTCATAGTTTCGGCCAGCGATCTCGATCTCCAGAGTGTTCGGGAGAGCAGGCATCTCCAAAATGATGCGGGATAGAATGTCCCACCAGAACACTGAGGGATCGGTGATCGCATGGGTGGTGACGAAGACAGTCGCAGGACAGTTCATACGCCGCATGATCGGCACGGCGTTTTGGAGGACATCCGCGTAGCCGTCGTCAAAGGTGATTGCCACCGCATTTCTCGGTGACCGTCTCTCCCCAAGCCGTTGCGCCAGCCATTGCAGGGGAACAATGTCCCGCGCTTTCGTAAGAAGTTCGATCTGGCGTGCGAAATTTTGCGGCGAAACCGCGAGTTCCCAAGGATCGACGAGCGGTTCTGCGATGCGGTGATACATCAGCACGATAGGTCGGCCGAAACCGGCAAGCAGGCGCCCCCGTCGCAGGAATTTGCTGACAGTTTGACGCGCTGTCACGGCGCCGCTCATCGCCTGAAAGCCCGCGCCGCGACTATTACCGGACAATAGGGGTCGTGCACATCAAGTAATGCCGAATTCAGCTCATGTTCCGCCAGGCCGTAGAGGAAGGCCGTAGCAGAATACGCGTTTCCATAGTGACTGACTTCGACGTTCTTCGCCCCGAACCTGTCCGACAGAAGTCGCCTTAGGGCAGCCGGAGTTATCGACCAGAACCAGCTCTCGCCCCATTCTCTCCTGTCAATCGGGCTGACCCAAGGCACTGTAATCAGGAGAACGCCTCCCGGCTTCAGGATCCGCCACAGGGTTGCGACTGCAGCAGGTAGATCGAAAAGAAGGTGCAGGGTCTGGGTGAGTACGATACAATCGAAGGTCTCGGACGGCAGATCGTCGTTATTCGCCAGATCACCCACGAAGGTTGTCAACGGGTGGCCGTTATAACGGTTCAGAACATCGCTTGCGGTAACCCGACTGCCTCCGAAACGCATCGTATAGGCGTTGTCACCGATCTCCAGGACCCTTCCGGATATGTTCAACGAACAGGACGCGAGGAAAGTCTCGACATAGCGGCGGTCCAATGGCTTGCCGCGATCAAAACCGAACTCCGTGCTGAAGGGTACGGTACGCTCGAGGTCACCGAACCGGGCGCTCGAGCGGTGCCGACTTGACCGGCGCCTGAGACGATGCCGGAGCATCACAGCGGTCTGTAACGGCGCTGCAAGCGAAACGGCGATAGTGCTGCTGAGTTGACCGGCGAGTGAAGAGCGGAACCGAAGCGCTGTACCAAGCTGTCCCAGTTGCTTGTCCGTATAATAGCACTTCCATTTTTCGACACCCTGACGGTAGGCGGCCGCCCAATCCGGATTGGTCTGCGCGACGTCCCGCTGCCGGCGAAGGACCTTCAGCGCCGCGCGCAACATCATCGGATTGCTGTTCGACATATTCGTTGCGTGCCGACGGTAATCTGCGAGGTATTCCGGAATGCAGGCCACCTTGTTCGCCCGAGATAGGCGAAGGTAGACGTCGTAGTCCTCGCAAGCCCGCAGTGACCGGTCAAATCCGCCGGCGGCTTCCAATGTCCTGCGGCGATAGAGCACCGTCGCATGCATTCCAATCAGGTTGTCGGTCAGGAAGCATGCATACGGGTCCTCGCCCACCGACCTCAGTGGTACAGTATTCCTGACTGCACCGGCCTCGTCGATGTAGCGGAAAGCGCCGTAGACCAACGCGCAATCGGGATTGTCGTGAAACAAGGCAAGATTGGTGGCCAGCGCTACCGGGCGCAGCCTGTCGTCGGCATCCAGGAAGGCAATGAATTCGCCGCGCGCTGCCGTCATCCCGGTGTTACGGGCAGCGGCCAAACCCTGGTTTTTTTGGCGGATGTAGTGGACGTCGTCATATCGACGAACAACACTTTCGGGATTGTCCGACGACCCATCGTCCACAATGATGATCTCATCCGGCTTCACGGTCTGATTGCGGACGCTGTCGATCGCTTCGGCAAGGAACCGCGCATGATTGTAGGTCGTGATGACAACTGAAACGCTGGATGCAGCGGGGCGGGTGGTCATCTCTCACCCGCTCCGTTTCGGCAGGTCGGGTAGCCGGCAAAGGTCAACCAGCCGACAGATCGCCGACATGCTTCCTCGAAGCTGACGGCAGGCTGGTATCCGAGCTCACGCTCGGCCTTGCGCCATGGAAGTTTCGTCTGGCACTGGTGCAAAAGTGCACGCTCCTCCGATACCATGACCGTTGGGGCCGTAGTCGCACCGGTCGCATTGCGTCCTGCCTTCCGCCACTCGGCATAGCCTGCCTTCAGTCCGCTGCGAACAGGCCTTGGCAGGCTTCGGACAAGCCGCCGATATCCTTGGCTTTCCTTCAGTCCTTGTTTCCATCTCGGAGCAAATGACAATGGCGCTGAAGCCGAAATCGCGGCCAGGTCGAACCCCAGTGCCTCGGCGATCGGTCGGCAAAGATCTGCCCAACTGATCTCTTCCCGGTCTCCGATCAGATAGGTTCGCCCAGAGGCCTCGGGCACTTCGATGGCGAGCTTGATCGCGTGAATGACATTGTCGACATAGGCGCTGTTGCAGATACCACGACCGCCATCCACCAGGTAGGCCGAACCGTCAATGAGCTCGTCGGCAAAACCACCGGTCCAACTGGAGCGTGGGCCAAAGACAATTCCGGGCCGCAGCACCACTACCTGCACCGCGCCGTCGCGTGACAGTTGCCCGAGACGGCGTTCGGCATGAATCTTCGTATTGTTGTACTCGATCGTCTGATCGTCATGCAACGCGCTCGTTTCGTCCGTCCCGGGCGGGGGCGATTGGCCATGAACGGAAGCGCTGCTGAGATAGATCAGACGAAGCACGCCGGCAGCGGTGGCTGCATGATAGACTGGCTCGATAGCATCGACGATGGTGCGGGCGTCACCGGCAACTGCATGTACGACGTACTGACAGCCCGTAAAGGCAGCGGTAAGAGCCTGAATATCACGCGCATCCGCCACCATTGCGTCAATCGCAAAGCGAGACAGACTGGCGAAAGCATCCGGCCTGCGAACGATCGGCCTCACATTCGCCCAGCCGGAAAGTTGCAGCAACTCCACGGTGCGGCAACCTATGAAACCGTTGGCGCCAAGCACTGCAACAGTGCCGGTCATTGTCTGGTCCCGGCGGAAGCAGCGACATGGAGCAATTCTTCCGGACCGAGCCACGGCATGTCCATCAGTTTCCGTCTAGCATAGCATCCTTCGATCAGATCGACCACATTGCGCCCAACACTGGCCGGCACGGAAAGGGGGGCCCCATTTCGGACCGCATCCACCAAGCCCGAAACCTGATCGCAAAATGCATCGACAAAATCGCGCGACCGGCCGTCGGCATTGGTGAAGGAAACGCAGCCTGTCGTGCGACTTCCATTCAAGGCGACCTCCACAGTCTCGGTCTCATTGACCGTCCAGGAAATCGAGCCACGTTCGCCCTCAAGGCGGTACAGATTCGGGCGAGCCCAATCCCGGCTCAACCTGACCGTCGCGTCGAAGCCGCCAAAACGCAGCCGGACAAGGCAGTTCGCCTCGACGCCGCCCATTGCGTCATCGGCGTAGTGGATTTCGTCGGGCTCTCCAAACCACCAGGTCAGGAGGTCAAGGCAATGCGTGCCGATATCCTGAAGCACACCACCACCGGACTCCGCGAAGCTGAAATAGCTCATCGAAGCCACCGGCCACTGGAAGGAGCCGCCCTCAAAACAACTGACGCTTCGTAACCGTCCGATCATTCCGCCCTCCAGCATGGCCTTTATCGACCGCGTCGCAGGGAACTGCCTTCTGACGAGCCCTGTTGCCACATGAAGATTGTTGGCTGCCGCTGCCGCAAGGATACGAGCCGCCTCGGAGCTGCTCGTGGCCATCGGCTTTTCGCACAGAACATGCATCCCGGCTTCCAACGCTTGTGTCGACTGATCAGCGTGATATCCAGGTGGCGAAGCAATGATCGCAATATCGGCGTCCATAGCCAAAAGGCCGTCGAAACTGGCCGCAACCTTGGCTGAGGGCAGTCGCGCCTGAACGAGTGCGGCCTGCTTCGCATCTGGATCGAATATCCCCGCGACTGCAACTTGGCCTCTGCTTTGAAGGCGTGAAAGCGCTTCCGCATAGTAGAGCCTTGTGACAGCTCCACATCCGGCCAAAACGAGCCGGACCGGTTCATCTTCCCGGAGTCCTGCAGGCCGCTGCGCGGTTTCAACTAGGATGGACAATCCTGCCTCCCTGTCTTGCAACGAGCCGCAGCATACGACCAATTGTCTTGAGTGAGGGATCGAAGCGGAACGCTTCGCTCATCTGCGCCAAGCATCCAGCCCAATCGCCGGCGCCGAACAGTCGCCGCGCAGTCTCGAGAGCGCTTAGCGCATAGGTCCGCCGGGCCGACGCGGCGACATCGTCCGCAAGCTCGGTTGGAAGATAGCTCTTGAAAATATCGATCGCCATTCGCGTGTAGGCCATGTCCTCGGCACTTCGGATATGGCGCCCTGTGTTCGATTGGGGGTGCATCCGATAAAGTGCAAGGGCCTGCGGTTCGTACCAGACAGGAAATTGAGAAGCGATGCGGACCCACATCTCCCAGTCTTCACTGCATTTGAGCCGCCGGTCGAAGGCGCCGAGTTCTTCGTAGACCGCGCGGCGCACCACGATTGATGGCGTCATGACGTGCTGTTCCAACGCCAGTCGAGCCGCCGCATTCTCGAGCCGTCCGGGGCTTGACTGCATTACAGGCGGGATCGACAGCTCCTGTCCGTGGGCATCCATGAAGATCGCCCGGCAGAATGCCGCGCCTGTACTCGGGTCCGCATCGAAGCCTCGTCCGAGCAATTCGTAGAAGCCGGGGCGGACGGCGTCGTCGCCGTGCAGGAGATGTACGAGTTCGCCCTGGGCACGATCCAGGCAGGTATGGAAGTTGCCGATATGCCCTAGATTTTGCGGCTGGTGGAAAAAGCCAACGCGGTTCCCACCGATTTCATTCAAGACTCTTTGCGGATCATCGGAAGAACAGTCGTCAACCACCTCGATTTGCATTTGAGCCGGGCCGGGGTCCTGCGCCAGCACACTTTCCAGCGTTGCGGCAAGAAAGCAGGCGCAATTACAGGCGGGGATCATCACTGACCATTTCGGGCGTGCAGCCTCCCGTGGCAACGGCGAGATCGGATCGCGATACTCGAAGTCACGGACCGCCGTCATCGCTGGAGCACCGAGGACTTCAGCAGGTGCAGCCCCAACCTGACAATGTCGCGTTTGTCCACGTCACGTCCGATGCCACCGCTGCGAAGGCTCCGCAGGAAGCACGATCTGGCCGATGGCAAATCGCCTTCTACCAGATACCGCATTGACCATTCATAAAAGTAGCGGGAGCAGCCGCCGCGGGCAGAATTTGCCACCTGCGTGTCCATGACCTGCGCCATGCGCCGGTAGAATCCTTCTATTGCATCCAGCTTGGGTCGGTTTGGCAGTGCCGATATGAGTCCGCCCGGATACAGACGGTAGACACCTGCTACCTCGTCGACAAAAGCGAGATCTGCTGTCCTTGCGCAAAGCACATACAGCGGCCAGTCAGTTATCGGAAAGAAATCAGCATACCACCACGGCACATTTCGAACGCACGCGGTTCGCATCATGCCGGCGCAAGTTGCGAAAGGATTGCCTTCCCAGATATCCCTTTGCGTCACGATGGGTTTCTGGTCCGCCCGCGTCCACCGCGTCGATGTGAACTCATCGCCATCCGCCACGACTGCATTGTGGAATATTGCGGAGAGTTCCGGGTGCGCGTTGAGATGGGCCGCCTGATCTTTGAGCTTGGTCGTGGATGTCCACAGGTCGTCGCCATTGAGGATCGAGACGTACCGCCCACGCGCCATCCGGAGTCCTCTCGTGACGACTTCGTTCGATCTCACATTACTGCCGGAATAGATCGCCGACAGCCTTTCAGGATGGTTGGAAACATATCGCTCGACAATCTTCCGGGTTCCGTCGGTCGAAAAGTCTTCACTGATCAATATCTCGACACCGAAATCGGCCTCTTGCATGAGAGCGCTGTCGATCGCAGCCGCCACGTAGCGTGCGTGATTGTAAGTGACAATAAGGACGGTCACGCGAACCGTTGACTCATTCACCTTCCGCTCCGCAGTCCATGCCGCCCGCCTATCTCAGATCATGCCGATCATTGCTGGCTCTAGATCGCGTGAGTTGCCCTCATTTCCGCAATTCCACCATTGGCCTCAAACCAGCGCAATGTGCGCACGAGACCCTCTTCATAGGGCACTTTGCACGACCACCCCGGCAAGATTCTTCGGCATAGGGTCAGGTCAGGACGCCGGTTGGTCGGATCCTGCGGCGCCGGCTCACCATGAACAATGGTCGTTCCGGGAATGAGGCCTGCAACATACTGCGCGATCTCAAGCACCGAAATTTCCCGGTCGTTTCCTACGTTGACTGCTCCCACATGATTGAAGTTCTCCAGCCAGAACAGCCGTTCGAGCCCATCGACAATATCGTCGACATAACCCCAGCTGCGGGTTTGGAGACCATCACCATGGACGACGATCGGCTTGCCGGCCAACGCATTGGCGATAAAGTTGGAAACAGCACGCCCATCATCGGCTCGGGTGCGCGGGCCGTAGACGTTAAAGAGCCTGGCAACCCGCACATCGACGCCGCGGACACGGTTGCTTTCGAAGAGGAGCGCCTCGGTGCAGCGCTTGCCTTCGTCGTAGGAAGAGCGCGGGCCCGTACAGTCCACTGACCCCCGATACGTCTCGGGCAGCGGGTTGACCAACGGATTTCCATAAACCTCCGAGGACGACGCAAAGCAGATTCGCCCATCCTTTTTGAGCAGCTTCAAGAGCCGCATAGCGCCAATTAGATTTGCTGAGACGGTACGCTCGGGCTCCCGCATATAGACCGGCGGCGACGCGGGCGAGGCAAGATGAAAGATCTCGTCGAATTGGAAATCGGATTTGAAATGCTCCACCTCGGAGCGGACCAGCACTAGGCGTTGATCTCGGATATGACCAACGTTTTCTGCTCTGCCGGTCCATAGGCTGTCGACCACAACCAGCATGTCCAAATCGTTTCTTTTGAGAAGCCGGTCGACCAGGTGCGACCCGATGAATCCTGCTCCTCCAGCCAGCAACAGCTTCTTCATCTCATGTCACGAAGGGGACATAGGCTGTCCGAATTCGTGTCCTCGTTGGGCATTGCAAGCGTCCCTCCTTCGGGAAGCCGCGTCAAATAGGCTCCGCTTGGTCCAAGCTTCTCGTCCATTACAGCAAGATTGCTGAGCACCACGCGGTAGTCGGCTTTCTCGGCGGAATCCGCAAACTCATGAATAGAGTAGTTCCAAAAATTTCCTCCGCTCTCCGAGCCGTTTTCCCCTGAGCTGCGGTCCTCGCTTTCCGGTTGGGGAAGTGCTCGCTTCGCCTTGCGCAGGAAAATGGCCGTAAATGCGGCAACGAGTTTCGCGAACTGCACAGGTGATCGCCAGAGCATTTTAGTGCAGTTCCTGGCGACAGCAGCAAATCGGTGTGTCATCAGCCCAAGCTTGGCAATCTCGACATCGGTGCGGAAGATCGCATCCAGCAGGACCGGCTTCACCGCCTCTGTGCAGCGGGCAAGTACGCTCTCGAGCACCATCCGACGCGAGATGAGCATTCGCACGAAATCTGCCGACATATTCCCTGGCGTTCGGCGGTATCCGACAAGATGCTCCTCAACGACGCCGAAACGGTATTTGGAGGCAATGCTCTGTTGGATGAAGAAGTCCTCGCAACCCTCTGCACCGCTCTCGCGCAGTCGCGAGGAGTAGCCACCCATTTCGAAGAGAACATCGCGCCGAAACATCACCGAACTGCCGTTGCCGATGAAATTTTGTCCGAGATGCTGCATGAACACCCATCCATTTGGGTGCCTCTGCTTCGGCGTGATGATCACCATATCATCGGCGTCAATCGTCCGGTAAAGTGTGTAGACAAGCCCTAGATCATTGCCAGCCGCCGCGAAAACACGCAGCTGCTTTTCGAGCTTGGTCGGGTGCCAGAGATCATCGGCGTCTACAGGCGCTATAAAGATGCCCTTGCTTGCCCGCACCCCCGCATTCCGCGCCGACGCGACGCCACCATTCTTCTGTTGGAGCAATTTGATGCGCCCGTCGCCATCAGCCAGTCGTCGAACGATCGATGCTGTTGCGTCGGTCGAACCATCGTCAACGACTATTATTTCCGTATTTTTATGCGTTTGGGCGAGCACGGACGCCAAGGTACGCTCGATGAATGGCTCTGCGTTGTAGGCAGGGATGATAACCGCCACGAGCGTGTGGGCAGAGTGCTGTGAATTGCCCGGCAAATCCGCCATCCCTAGTCGCGCCCGAAGGAAGAGAATTGCAATCGCCCCCATATTGGCCAGAAATGATTTTTGGACGAGATATCAATTAGACAATCAGGCAGCGTGAAGTTCGCAAAGACCTGACGAGAGATTGACGGACGGAGTGTCATCCAAACCCTTCTCCCTTGGTGTGTGCAGGCGTCCACCACTGAATCTCTTTGCTTTTCAGCATTCTTCGTTTGCTGCTATCCGCCGCAACCTAGGCACAGAGTTGCTGGGATCGGTCGTTCACGCATATATTAGCCGAAACTACTATTCGCGCCAAGGAGCTGAAACCGACATAGCGACGGCGGTGGGCTCTATCTCCGCGTAAAAAGGCGGAACCAAGTCCCGGGCCGTCGTCCACTTCAGGTGCCCGGCAGCAGCTTGCGGGTTTCGTCCTCCGTTTGGCAGGGGAGGTGTGACGATGAACGCCGTAACAATATTTAATCAGTTAGTTCGCGATCGCCGCTCCTGGTGGGGCCTGTAGCGTAATTGTGATGGTGTCACCCGGAGCGAGCAGAGTATCTTCGGTCGCCTCGATCGTCGCTGTCTTTCCGTCATTGGAACGGGTTACACCCATCATAACCCGGCGGCCCCCTTCGGCCAAAAGGTCGCTGCGCAGCTGCCTCACATAGGCGATTTGTTTGGCCAAAGAATCCATCTCAGCGCGCATTTCCATCATCGCCGCGCTTTCAGTCTGCAAGTCAGCCAACAGGTTAATTCGACCCTGGTCGGTAAGCTTCTCAAGGCTGCGCTGCAATTCCCCTTGGTCGCGTTCAAGTCGAGAGATCTCAGCGTTGGTTTGCAAAGCGCGGGTCGCTGACAAGAGCACTGCGCGTTGAGCATCGTTGATCATGGTGATCTGGATCAGACCTTTTTCGAAGAGCTTCTTGAGGCGATCAAGTTCAGCCGCATCCGCTGCCGCGCCAGCTTGATCCGCCTTCTGCTGCTCCTTCAGGTAGCCCATCCGTTCCGCCGCCTTGGTCGTGGCCAACTTGATTGAAGCGCGCTCTTTCTCCTGATCCACATAGAGAGCTTCAAGATGCTTCTGTTCCTGCTGCAAAGCTTCGTCGCGACGGGGTTCGAGGCTCGGGTCACGTTCTGCCTCCGGAACCTCGATCGCCCTGGCGCCGCTCAGCTGCGCCTCTATTCGAGCAGCCTTGATTTGGCTTTCCTGATACTTGATGCGCAGAACGTAGAGGCGGCCGCCAAGGTCCGCTACTGTCATTTCAGGGTTTTCAACCTCGCCGCGACCGAGCTTATAGCCGCCGCCCGCAGCCACAGCTTGTCGGACAGCCATTCCTGGTCGGAAGGCCTGAGTCCCAGGAGAGGCAATGTCCCCGTCGATATAGACCGGTCGGTATTCCTCAATATCAACTATAATCTGATCTGGATAGAACCCGGTCCAATTCTCAGTGCCGTCAGCGGATCGTTGCGGAAGGGACTTCGGTTTTAGGACCTCGATTACCTCCTTGCGAACATCCTCTATTGTCTTCTGGCGAACCTTTAGGGAGCCCAAGACCGGCAACACAATTGTACCGCTCTGGTCGATCACAGCTCGCTTTTGCATCTCGGGATAGCCTATGACCGCGAAGCCGATCACGTCGCCAGTCTGCAGACGGTACTCGTCGACGTTGTACTCCTGTGCTAGGGCAGGGCCATTCGACAGGTTCGCGTAGACGAACAAGAGTAACAAGCATGTGAGCGCGGCGCAGCTGCCTGCTCGCCAGCGCACCGATCTATTCAACATTCGCGCTCTCGTGTGTTCGAACGGCTGACAGTCATACACATAACCAACCAATTCAGCCCCTTGTCGCAACGCATTTAATGGATCGAGCAGTTGCGGATCGAGCAGCATATCAGCTGCTCCAACCTGTCATGAAAATATCGAGTTCACTGTGTCCGCGGTCACAGCGAGTGTCGCCGATATGCCTCATTTATCCCAGGTATCCCGGTATCCCACGTAAAGCTCGGTACAAAAGTCGCACAGGCGGAAGAGTTGGACGGGATCGACATAATGGACCGTATGGTTAGCGCCGTTCCCTCAGGGCCATTGCTGAAGCTCTGGCGTGTAGCGGCAGGTGAGACGGACACCTATCCCCGGCCAGGCAGAACCATGGAGTGGGACACGGCGGCTGGCGACGCAATCCTGCGAGTTGCTGGTGGCATCGTCCTTAATCTCGAGGGACCTACAACAAGGGGGCGCCAACGATCAGATGTCGATTTTGCAAATCTTGTCGCTTACGGCGAAGCAGAATTCTACGTCGGAAAAATTGGGCTCAGAGGCTCGGTGTAGTCCCCGATTGCTCCACGAGCACACCGCGGATGAAAAGCACGCCTCGCTCTGTCGATGGAGGATCGTGAAGAGGGAAAGCGTGAGATGCTGCACGATATGGTGGCCACGAATGGAACCCCCTTCGTCTCCAGCGGAAGATTGACCCACCTTAAGCGACTTGAGGCAGAGTCAATCCACATTTTCCGCGAGGTTGCGGCGGAATTTCAAAACCCGGTAATGCTCTATTCGATCGGCAAAGACTCGTCGGTAATGTTGCATTTGGCGCTCAAGGCGTACTTTCCGTCGCGCCCGCCCTTTCCGCTACTTCACGTCGATACGACTTGGAAATTCAAGCAGATGATTCAGTTCCGTGATGATGCTGCCGAGTGCGCGGGCATGGATCTGATCGTCCATACCAACATGCAGGGCTTGAAGGAAGGGATCAACCCGTTCACTTACGGCTCTTCCACTTACACAAGCGTTATGAAAACCGACGCACTCAAGCAGGCGTTGACCAAGTATAAATTCGACGCAGCGTTTGGCGGGGCTCGACGCGATGAGGAGAAAAGCCGAGCCAAGGAGCGCATCTTTTCCTTTCGAACGGAAAATCACAACTGGGATCCGAAGACCCAGCGCCCGGAACTCTGGAATGTTTTCAACGGGCGGATTCGTCATGGGGAGTCCATCCGTGTCTTCCCTCTTTCCAATTGGACCGAGCTCGACATTTGGCAGTACATCCTGAAGGAAAACATTCCCGTCGTTTCGCTCTATTTCGCGGCCAAGCGTCCGGTCGTGTGGCGCCAGGACGTGCTGATAATGGTCGATGATGACCGGCTGCCGCTTGAGCCCGGCGAAATACCGGAAATGAGAATGGTGCGCTTTCGCACTTTGGGTTGCTACCCGCTGACCGCCGCAATTGAATCGGATGCGTCGACGGTTGCGGAGATCGTCTACGAGATGCTGTTTGCTCGAACGTCCGAGCGCTCTGGGCGTCTAATCGATCACGACGAGTCAGGGGCGATGGAAAAAAAGAGGCGGGAGGGATACTTCTGATGAACGCGATACCGATAGACCCCGCAGCGATCAGCCAGTACCTGGAGCGCCATGAAAGCAAGGACCTGCTTCGCTTCCTGACGTGTGGAAGTGTCGATGACGGAAAATCGACACTGATCGGACGCCTGCTTTACGATGCCAAACTGCTTTTTGAGGATCAGCTCGCGGGTCTGAGACGCGATTCTCGTAAGCACGGAACAACTGGAGATGACATCGATTTCGCGCGTCTGGTGGACGGTTTGGAAGCGGAGCGTGAACAAGGCATCACCATCGATGTCGCCTATCGATTCTTTTCGACCCATCGCCGCAAGTTCATTGTCGCTGACACGCCTGGCCATGAGCAATACACGCGCAACATGGCGACCGGCGCGTCGAATGCCGACCTTGCCGTCATTCTCATCGACGCGCGGAAGGGGGTGCTCACGCAGACACGCCGCCATACTTTCATCGCGTCGCTGCTTGGGATCAAGCACCTCGTTGCCGCAATCAACAAGATCGACCTGGTGGATTACTCCCAGAAGGCCTTTGATCGGATTGGCGCTGACTATCAGACTTTCATCGCGGACCTTGGCTTCAAAACGATACTCTCCATTCCGATGTCGGCACGCTTTGGCGACAACCTGGCGGAGCGGAGCGCCAAGTTGGCGTGGTATGAAGGGCCGACGCTCATCGAGCACCTCGAAACCGTCGATGTGGTCCGCGATGAAACAGCCGGCCCATTCCGGTTGCCGGTGCAATGGGTCAATAGACCGAATTTGAACTTCCGTGGCTATTCGGGAACAATCGCATGTGGCGTGGTCAACGTTGGGGATCCAGTCGTTGTCGCACAGTCCGGTTGTACGTCCAGGGTCAAGTCGATCATCACCTACGACGGCCAGCACGAATGGGCGGCGGCTGGCGAAGCGATTACCTTGGTTCTGGAACACGAAATTGATGTTTCGCGTGGTGACATCATTTGTGCAGCTGCCAGCCGCCCCGAGGTTTCTGATCAGTTTTCGGCCCACGTGATCTGGATGAGCGACGACGAGCTCATCCCAGGGCGGACCTATTATCTCAAGATTGGCTCGCGCACTGTGGGTGCAAGCGTGATGGAGATAAAGTACAAGGTCGACGTGAATACGTTTCAAAAATTGGCGGCCAAGACGCTCCACCTAAACGAGATCGGCGCACTTAACCTGTCGACGCAGGAGCCGATCGCGTTCGAGCCGTATTCGTCCAACCGCGTTATGGGCGGCTTCATCATGATTGATCGGCTGTCAAACCAGACGGTCGGTGCCGGAATGATTGTTTTCGCCTTGCGTCGGGCATCCAATATTCATTGCCAGGCAGTGGAGATAAACAAAGCCATACGATCGCGCCTGAAAGGTCAGAAACCGGTCATCTTGTGGTTTACCGGTCTTTCGGGGGCGGGCAAGTCAACGATTGCTAACCTGGTAGAAAAGCGCCTCGTCTCAATGGGGCGGCACACATATCTTCTCGACGGTGACAATGTTCGCCACGACCTCAACCGTGACCTTGGTTTCACGGATGCTGACCGTGTCGAGAACCTGCGGCGCGCCAGTGAGGTGGGGAAATTGATGGTCGACGCCGGCTTGATTGTCTTGGCGTCGTTCATATCGCCGTTCCGGGCCGAGCGCAAAATGGCCCGAGAGCTATTTGCTGCGGGAGAGTATGTCGAAATTTTCGTGAGTACACCTCTCCACGTGGCCGAGAAACGGGACCCAAAGGGACTGTACAAGAGCGCGCGTCTAGGTCGACTTAAAAATTTCACTGGCATCGACAGCCCCTATGAAGAGCCAGAGTCGCCGGAAATTGTGCTGGCGGCAGGGGTGAGCGCGTCGGAGGAGCTGGCCGAACAGGTTATCAACTATCTCGCGCATCACGGCTACATCGACCGATGAACCGCGCTTTTCAGCCATGTGCCACACGTCCGGCGCCATCACTTCGGTAGGAAGGCATATTCGACCAGATCTACAAGCCGGCCCAGTAGCATTTAGATCAGGACGACATGACCACAGCACCCGCCAAGGCGGGGTGGCGATTCAGGCAGCCGAGCGTCATTCCGGGTTTCGGGTTGACGCTCGGCTTCTCGCTTGCCTACCTCACCCTCATCATCCTCATTCCCCTGTCCGGGCTGATCTGGCGCTCGGCGGCGCTCGGCTGGACCGACTTCTGGGCGATCGTCACCGACCGCCGCACCATTAACGCGCTTGAGATCAGCTTCGGCACCGCCTTCATTGCCGCCGCTGTCAACGTCGTCTTCGGCACGATCGTCGCGTGGGTACTGGTGCGCTACAGCTTTCCCGGCCGCCGCATCGTCGATGCCATGGTCGACCTGCCCTTCGCGCTGCCGACAGCGGTCGCCGGTATTGCGCTGACCACGCTCTACGCACCGAACGGCTGGATCGGAAGCCTTCTGACACCGCTCGGCATCAAGGTCGCCTACACGCCGCTTGGCATCGTAATTGCGCTGATCTTCATCGGCCTGCCCTTTGTCGTACGAACCGTGCAGCCGATCATGGAGGAGATCGACAAGGAGGTAGAGGAAGTGGCCGCCACGCTCGGCGCCAATCGCTTCCAGATCATCAGCCGCGTTCTGCTTCCCGGACTGGCGCCGGCCATCGTCACCGGTTTCGCGCTGGCCTTCGCACGCGGCGTCGGCGAGTACGGTTCCGTCATCTTCATCGCCGGCAACCTGCCCTATAAATCCGAAATCGCACCGCTTCTGATCGTCATCCGGCTGGAGGAATATAATTACGCGGCGGCGACCGCCATCGCGGCGATCATGCTGGTGCTGTCATTCTTGATGCTCTTGATCGTCAACCTGGCGCAGTCATGGAGCCGCAAGCGTTATCGCTGACGTGGCCATCGCATCGCCGATCGGGAGCGACACCGCCGACCAGCGAGCGACCGGTCGCGCGCTACCTGCTCATGGTCGACCAGGCACCGAGCAATGGCTTCGGCCATTTGGTCGAAACGCTGGCCATCTACGCGAGCACAAGAAGGAAGGCCTGAATGGCATTGGTCGCATGAGGCGCGGCCGCCATATCCGCCGAAAGCGTCTTGGCAAAGGTTAGGGTGGGTTTTTATTCGCATCTCCTAATATTTGATCGCTCTAACCCGTTCCGATATGTTATGATGGTTAATGCGTTGAGGGCTGAATAGCCAAGGAGCGCGTCGCGCGAGCGGCTGCGAGTGGGACGGCGATGTCCTTTTTGCTTTTTTTGCGCGGCTTTATCATAGTCCTGTCGGCATTCGCCATCAGTACATATTTGCTTACCGCCTCGCTCTGGAGTACGTTTGTCCAAACGTTAATTTGTGGGATCTTGATACAGATCGGGTACTTTGTTGCTGTCATGCTGCTAGTGTGGCGCTCGGTCTCCAAAGTATCCGTGTTTCCGAAGCCAAATACCCCACCCGATGAGTCCGAAAGGGAGCAACTGCCGAGCCACTTAGTGAATAAGGTGGACCACTCTCCGCCTTTATAGGCTCTGGCTGTTTAGAGTAGGACGATCAGCAGGATGACACCCCACATCACGATACAAAATGTGACTGCAACCTGTCTTATTCGGGCACCTGAGAGGCGTTCCGCGATGCGCCAAATGCGCCCAGAACTCTTACGGTGATCGATATCGCGCGCCGGTGATCGACGAGTCATTCCAATCGACGTCCCTGTTTCCCGTACGACAGGCTCAACCTAGACCCGGAATCTCTTGCTCAGATGTTTTGCCATTTGGCAATACGACCCGATTTCTTCCTTTAATTGGATCGCATGACGTGTAGCGGAATTGCAGACAGCATGGGCCGCGTGAGGTTCATTTATTGCAATCCGAGGTTAAAATTTTGCGTCTTTGGGGAGGGGCGGCTCCGCCGGCGTGGATACTGAATTTCAAGACATTTGGTCAGACAATGTGGTATGGTGTTTTTGACTACCTATGCGCTGCCAGTCTCACCCCACGGGTCTGAAGGCTTATGCTCCGCGAAGTTGAAAATCGGCACCCGGATTCTGCCTTGATATTTGGCGATCCTCAGTCGGCAACGATTGATCTCGAAACACTCGTGGCGGCAGCGCGACGGCAGTTGAGGTTCGTCCTTACGTGCGCGCTCGCAGGCCTTGTGCTGGGGCTGGCGTATCTTCGGCTCGAGGTGCCCTTGTACGAGTCGACGTCCAGAATCCTGATCGACAAGAACCAGCCCTCCGTCGTGACGAAGTTAACAGAGAGCGGAAGCTCCACACAGCTTGACCCGATGATGCTGAGCCAGGTCGAATTGTTGCGTTCCGACCGCATCGGGCTAAAGGTCGTTGACAGCCTCGGTCTTGCTACCGATCGCCCTTTCTTGTCAGCACCGTATTCGTTGCTCAACAGTCTCACAGGATCGGTCGCTCGGGTGGTGCGGTCATTCATTGGCAGTTCCGAAGAAAGCGGAGCGCCGTGGAAATCGAGTGCAGCGCGAGGGCCCGATCCTCGATGGCAGGCATTTGGCATTCTGGCTGAAAATATAACGGTAGCTCGTGTAGGCGATTCTTACATTCTGCAGGTCCAATTTCAGTCGCCTAGCGCTGAAATGGCGCAAAAAATAGCCAATAAGTATGCGGAAATCTATATCTCTGACCAAGTCGGAGCCAAAGATGAGTCGATTATCCGAGCTCGCAGTGCACTGGCGGAAGAGCTCGAGAGGGTGCGGAAGCGATCGGTCGACGCCGAGCTCGCGGTCCACAGGTTCCGAACAGACAATACGCTGACGAAGGAAACGCTGGTTACCTTGCGCCAGCTCGAACTTGAGGCGTCCTCTCTCAAGTCGCAATATGAACAGGTCCTGCAGCAATACCAAGCGAGCCTGCAGAACCTTTCGATGGCGTTGCCGGAGGCGCGGGTTATCTCGGAGGCACCATACCCCAGCAGACCGAGTTCTCCGAATAGCATTCTTACGTTGGCGGTCTGCGCCGTGCTTGGCGGCATGATTGGCGCCGGTGTGGGCGGAGTTCGGGAGTACCGGGAGCGCTTTTTCCGCACGAGGGGTCAAGTGCGCGATGAGCTCGGACTTGACACGCTCGGAATGATCCCGTTGCTGGACGGAAAGCCAATTCGCCGAAACAAGCGTGATCGTGCGACCGAAGAGCCGTCATTCATTGCGACCGAAGAGCCGTCATTCATCGAGGTGGGGAACAGCGCTTTCAACTGGGTAGAGCAACATCCGCGCTCGGAATTCGCTGAAGCGATGCGAACGGTGAAAGTCGCTGTTGATGTCGAGTTACCAAGGAAGAGCACCAGGGCGATCGGCATCGTTTCCTGCCTCCCGGGAGAAGGGAAGTCGGTGGTCGCGGCTAATTTTGCGATGGTTCTCGCTATGCAGCATTGTAGGACGCTGTTGATCGATGCCGACATCCACAATCCGGGCTTGTCCCCTATGTTAGCCAACGGCTGGGAACGAGGCCTAGCCAATGTGTTGGCTGGAGACTTCAATCGGAGAGATTTGCTTGCTCATCAGTCATTGTCATTGAGGTTCCTGCCCGGGGTGAACCAGAGGCAACAAAAGCTCGCAGAGACCGTACAGCCTATCGAGAAAATGGGCGACTTTCTGCTCAAGGTGGGCTCTATGTTCAACTACGTCGTCGTTGATTTGCCCCCGTTAGCTCCAGTCGCGGACGTGAGGTCCTTTGTCCAGCATCTCGACGGCCTTGTTCTGGTTGTTGAATGGGGCGTGACCGCTCGTACATTCGTGCGCGAAAACCTCAACAACAATCCGATCCTTGCGGATAAATGTATCGGCGTTCTGCTTAACAAGGTCGATCTCAAAAGAATCAAGCTGTATCAAAAGTTCGGCAGTGCCGAATTTTACAGTGAACGTCATAGTCGGTATTACCAAGCCTAGTTGTGGAGCAAGCATTTTTTGTCTTATGCAGATAGCCCGAGGAGGGCTTTGACGGACAAACTCCTCGAATGCCGAGAATGACGACTAGTCTAATGATATTCGTCCGGGCTTATCCGCGCCAGATTCAGGAAATGGTGTTCGACGAGCATGACCGGGCGTTCGCCTTCTGCGCGCATCATCTACGACAACACGAATAGGGCGGTGGAGATGGTGTTCGTCGGCAAGGACCGGCAATACAATCCCGCGCGCTGGCATCGGGCTGGGAGAAGCGCCAGGTCGAGAACCATGTCAGACAGGTGCGATGCCGAGCCGTCAGAATTCACGATCGGCCCGGCTATCTTGGTCGCCAGCTCCTTACATTCCGCCACCCAACACTGCCGTAGCACGGACACGCAAAGCACCCTGCGAATAGGCCAGCAGCATATCCTGTCGTGCCTGCATTCCGATCTTCTTGCGGAGCGTTTCATCGCCCGCGAACACCAGTGCTTGCGTCACCGCCATCTCCGCCGAGGGAACAGTAAGCTTCAGCATATTCTTTCCATCCTTGCCGTAATCTCGGATACCGCCGACGTCAGTCGCGATCACCGGAAGTCCGGCAAGCATCGCCTCGGCGACGACGATGCAGAACCCTTCCGTATCGGACAGGTTGATGAACACGTCACGATCAGAGGCGAGCTCGGACCAGCGCGCGACATAGCCATGGAAGTGCACGCGATCTCCAACGCCGAGCTCATCCGCCTTGCGCGAAAGCCCCTGCCGTTCCGGCCCATCGCCGTAAAGATCGAGGCTTGCAGAAACGCCGCGGTCTTGGAGCATTCGGACGGCCTCGATCAGGCGGTCAAAGTTCTTTAGCGCGATAAGCCGTCCGGCAGCAGCAAGGCGCAAGGGTGTGTGAAGCGCGTAATCGCGCTTGTGGCTGGAAGCCTCATCGGCGCAAAACAAAGGCACTATATGCGAGCGGCGCCTGCGCGGCAGGAAGTAGGCTTGCGTCTCCCGCAGCGTACTTTCGCAATCAGCCCAGATTTCGTCGACGCGCCAGGACAGGGCCTTGAGCACAGGGCCATAAATACCTGCGGCGCGCCGGGAGCGGTAGCGGGTAGTGTGTTCGAATGAAACGCAGTGCAGCCGAGGAGCAAACATCGCAACTAGCCGTCCCAGGAGATTGGCCTGCTTGAGCGACAACGCAACCATATCCGGCCGCCACTCCCAGATAAGGCGCAACATTACAAAGAACGTACCCACAAAGGTGCGCAAGGAAGGCTCTTCACTCTGCGACGTCAGGATAAGATTATGCTCTCCGATCTGTGCGGCGATTTCATCGGCAAGAGCCCCGCGACCACGGCAAAAGGCGAGAATCTTCAGCTCGTGGCCGCTGAAAAATCCTGCTTGCAGCAAGGTGAGTAGCCCATGCTCGGCGCCACCGGGATCGAATCCGTTGATGAAGTAAAGAATTCGCATGTGATAGTGAAGCGCTCCGATTCTCTTGCACCTCGTGTTTACTGTCGCAACTAACAGCCCGATCTTGTGTGGAATTCTCCTGCGCTTGTGGTGAGGGCTCAGTGGTGGGTCTGGAGACCTTTCAAGTTCTTACCCGCGTTAAGAGAGACTTGGCGACCGCGGAGAGCTCTGATTTCGCCTCCGTTATGGTCCTGTGTCGCGGTACAGAATAATCGCTACGGAAGGATTCCAGGGCTGCCGCCTGAGATGCTCGAGCTCTCGCCATTCCGCCAGCATCTTTAAGAGCCGTCAGCAAAGTCTTTGCGCAAGGCGCGGTAGAACAATAGCTTGGCTGCACGGCGCACCTGCGGATCCATGCCCCTCGGCAGGGCGCAAAGAAAAAAGTAAACGTACACCCGCCATGACAATGGATCGTGCCACATCGCGCGAATGAGCAAGCGCGCTCCGCGTTTCTTTTCGCCTTGAGCCACGCAATCATTGCCCGCCTTTGCGTACAAACGCGCGTTGCGCCGGCGCGCGAGGTGCGTAAGTTCCCGCCGTCGCATGGCCCATTCTCGCGTGAGTCGTTCGGCTACCGGCAGAAGCGCGTCGAGTCTGCGGGTTATGTTCGAGCCATGGCGCCGTTTATAGACGAGTGCTTCGGCCACATATTGAAATGTCCAACGCTCGGCTGCGCGCATACAAAACTCTGTATCCTCTCCAGCCCTAAATGCCTCGTTGAATAACCCGATATCTTCGACCATTTCCCGCCGCATAACCATACTGGAAGGAACAATCGGCCCATCAAGCAGAAAATATGTCGGCAGCGTATCGCATTGGTCCGCGCGATAGCGGCGCACGGCGACGTGTAGAGCATCGGACAGATCCGGAGCGGAAAAATCGACGAAATCGCCATAGACAAGACCTGCCTTGCAGCCATTGCCCAAGACGGCTAATTGACGCTCAAGCTTGTCCTCGGCCCAGAAGTCATCGCCGTCCAGAATTGCAATAAGATCGCCGGCAGCATGTCTGATGGCAAGATTCCTCGCCGATGAAAGCCCGATACCCGCCGTCGTCAGGACATGCACGCGCGGCTCCCTGCGACCCAGCGAGGCAATCACTTCCGACGAGCCGTCCTTCGAGCCATCATTGACAATGATGATCTCTTTGATGTGGCTCGAGGCGGTCTGACTAATCACGCTTTCCACTGCCTGCGCGATGAAGCGTTCTTCATTGTGGCATGTCATGATAACCGAAACACTCATCTCGTGTTTCCTTGCAAGGGGCTCGCGAGAAATCCAGGATGTCTCATGCTCTGGGGTGGCTCCTCCGCATCCTGTGCAATGATAGGCAAAGCCCGTGCCGCGTCAATTCAGGCAGGAGCGAGACAAGACTCAGCGTAACGAAAGCTCGTGTGCCGGAGGCTTCTGTTCCAACGTAAAAGGCGCAAGGAACAAGGAGCACGAGGGGCAGAAGCCGTGCCTGGGCCGCTCCGATCAATCCGTGAGAAAGCGCCCAGCTTAGAGTACGGCTTAAGCGAAACCATGCAGCAATCCATATGAGAACATAGAGGCTGAGCCCAATGATGCCGTTCTCGGTGAGGATACGTTGAAACTCGCCATGTATCCCAAGCCGCAACTCGCCAGGAAGTCCGCTGAAATCCGTATCGATAATATTCTTGAATTGGTTCGTACCCACGCCCATCAGTGGATGTTCGGAGATGAGTTGTCTGGACAGAGTGAAAGCAAACGCGCGCTGGACATTGCTCGGGGTGTCTCCAGGGGCATATTTCCCCGTCGCGGCCAGATATTCGTATTGCCCCATGCTCAGCGGATCGAGAATGGTCTGCATCTGCTTCTCGACATAGGCGTTATTGACCGTGGTCGACAGCACGAAAAGTGCCACGAAGCCCGCGGCGATCGCTGGCACCATCGCAGCGAGCCGTCCGCGCATCAGAAGCGCGGCGGTCAGAAAGAGATAGATCAAAAACGCCTTGCGTTCCCCAGATAGCACGAGCAGGGGAAGTATCCCCGCCCATACAAACCAAAGGGTGCGCCGCTTGCCCCCGTTGACGAAGAGGAGGAGCCCTGCGAGCGCAATTGGAAGGAAGGTGAACGCGAGCCTCGGATCGAACAGATGCTTCCAACCGACCAAGTAGCCATGGGCGACATGCCAGGTGATCGTATAGGCGAGGATCAGCACCATGCCGAAAAGCAAGATGTTGACGGCCTTGTGCGTGTCGACGCGGCTGGCCTCCTGTGCCAAGGCGAACGCAAAGGCGCCCACAGCGGAGATCTGCAACAGCTCGCGCAGGCCATTCTCTGCGTCCACGCTGAAGGCCGAGACCACGTGCCAGCCCAAGAAGGGCAGGAGCAGTAGAAAACCGGCTGAAAAAGCCAACCTTCGCCAACGCTCCGTCGCCAGGCCAAAAAAGAGCATCAGCAATGCGATCAGCTCGAACGGACGCAGCAATACAAGACCCGTCTCGAGTCTGATTGGCAGGAAGAGGCTCAGTACCGCGAATGTCAGAAGGTAACGCATCACAGCTCTCTCGCTGGGCGCGATCTTCTTTAGCATATTCTCTTCCCCGGAGACAGAACTTATTGGATGTATCAATGCCAGCCCGCGGAGAAACACTTCACCCTGCTCCAGCCGACGACCTCATCGTTCCGCCCGCTGTGGCATCGCATATCGAAGAGGTTTCCGCCTGTTGGGAAAACTCACCCGCCTCGGCTGTGGGGAGGCTTACTGGCGGCAGAGCTCGTCAGCAGTCCGACGAGAGTGATGACGCATCCTGGCGTCGCGCAGTCGATGCGTTCTAGCCGACGGTCTCGCTCTCCGGGGTCCAGGCTTCTGGCTGGTCGAGCACAGAGACCGCGCGAACATGGCAGCGAATCTTATGCCCGACATCCCGCGAGCTGAGCTCATAGCTTGTGCCGGTTTCGCCCACGATCGGAACGCCGTCACGATACCATAGATACTCTATTTGCGACGCAATAACATTCGGTACGACGGTCAGCGCCTGGCCCGGTGAGGTCTGGCCCGAGAAGGCCGGCAATGCGCTGAAGGCCGTCGGGGCCCTAGCCAGATCCGTTTCCGTCTGCCGGACCCTTATATAGTCAATCACCATGTCATACGTTTGCGACGGGTTCGGTTGAGCGCGCCCCTTTTTTTCATCGTAGGCGAAATCCACAATGATGTATTTTTTTGCTGCGAGTTCCGGTGTCGTCGGAACGCGCGCCACTTCATAGCCGTCGATCACGAAATAGGTATAATCATCTTCGATCTGCGCATACCAAGTATGAAATTCGCCATCGTATACGTCGATCGTGCTGGGAAAACCACTTGATGGATCGACTTGATAGCCGGCGATTTTCCGGTGCACGCTACGTGGCGTGATATGTGGATCTGCATAGCCGAGTCTGGGTTTGTGCACGTGCTGGCTGATGTTGATATAGGCCCCATTGAGACCGTCATATTCCCAAAAGTCCGTCTCAAGACGATTGCGCGTCCGCCAGAATAGATGCTCCTTCCCATACGCCCAGAAAGCAGGAAAAAATCCAGGGCGGGGCGCGAGTATCTTCGGCATTCTGGCGCGGATCTCAAAGATCCCCTTTCCCCAACACCGCCCCTGGCCATTGTTGTTCACGGAAGAGAATGCACCTGTTCTCCAACGCCGCTTGTGCAAGAGCCGGAGCGCCAGCGTGTGGCTGCTGGCGTCGTGCACATAGGAGGAGGGCGACGCCGACATCGGCGGCGTAGCGGCGTCAACACCAACGGTCGTCAGATGGGTCGGCGCATACCAGATGCTGCTTTGCGCGCCTTTGGAATCATCGACAACCGTGTTGGAGTCGAAGTCGTCAAAAAAAACCGTTGTGTAACCGCGGATCGGCGGCGCCGCCTCACCACGATGACCATATCGCCGTTCATTGCCGATGGCTGTCCAGGACGCCCACGAGACTGAATCAAAGGCATAACGTGCCGGTTTGTCGTTCGCATCCACAGCTGAAGGAGGGCTCTGGCGATAGGGATGAACGTCGGGCAGGGCGGATTGCCGGCCGATGCGCCACATGCCCCATCCCATCAGCCTGTCGATCTGGGAGTCATTTAGTTCGCTTTGCCCGATAATGACGCAATCGATCGCGACATCGGCCCTCATCGGATTGTTCACATCGCCCATGAAGCTCTGCGATTTCATCCGGTTGGGTGTCAATGCATAAACCGTCTGGCCGGCCGTCTTGATCCCATTCACCACAGCCTGCATCACGAACCCGCGGCGGTACCCGACCATGACATTCCATTCGTCAAAATCGGTCGAGCACTGCCCTTCCTCGCTCTTGAGCTTGCCGTCATGGAGCCGCGAAACGAATGTGCCGGCCGATGGCTTGAAACAGACCTGGGGTTGGCGATGCACCGGGCCACCCTCCGCGCCATTGGCGCAAACAACGGAAACGCATTCCGCGTCGGCATTGATCGCCGAATTGCACCGGGCGATCACGAGCCACCAGCGGTGAAGGTAAGGCGCATCGCTATCGGCGGGCCAGGTCAACGCCTGTCTCGTACCCTGTTTGAAATGGACTCCGCCGTTATTCGGAAGCTTTGTCGGGCGCAGGGAGGGCTCGGCTTGCATCGCAGCCACCGGCTTCGCGCCGGCCGATTGCCATGAGGAGACTTCGCCCTCGGCCAGATCCTCCTGAAACCAGGATTTCACAATCATTTCCGGGAACAGACCAGGATGCCAGGAGTGAGCTTTCGGCTGCGAGCCTTGCGCCGGACCGGCGGCGCGAGCATCCCGTCCTGGGCGACCGGATGCCGCCAGCACAAGGGCGGCGCATGCGGCCCGCGCCAGGTCCCGGCGAGAAAAGCGGTTAGTCATTGTCGTGTGCCAATAATTGCTGGTTTCGGGATGAGACTCCGCATGGACACCCGTTACTTACTATCGCGCTTCTCCTCACAAGCTCCGCAGCATATCATAGGTTTCAGTTTAACCTTTCAACGACAGCTGGGGAAGTGGGTCGCGCCTAATGCGATAACTGGAGAAAGCAGATGCAGACCGCTGACAGGATCGGTGCTTCGCCTCCCACCAGGCCGGGCAAAGCTCTTCCGCCCAATGCGCTTCTATTGAATTGCTTTGGCCGAGGTGGGTCAAATATTGTCTGGAATATCATCGGCAGCTCGCCGGATGTGTTGATGCCATACCGCGAATGGCATGAGGGAGTATTCGGACGCTACTACAAGCTGCGCAAGGCCGCGTGCCATATTGGCGGGGCCGTCAACTGGGCATCTGTTCCCGTCTTTTGGCGTCATATCCGCGCAGCGACTGCCGAGACCGTCCGCCCCGGGGAGCGCAACGAAAAGTCCCAAGCACGCTACGTCGTTCTGAAGGTGATGGATTACTACATTGCATTCGACGACGCGATTGCGCGCGGCTTTATGGAAGCGCGGAACCTTGTGCTTACGCGGCATCCATTACCGATGTGCGAAGGGCTGATACGCAGCGGTCTCAGCGAGGCGCTCGCGATCAAATGGTACAATGATGTGACTAGCCTGATGTTCAAAGCCTCGAGGAAGCGTGATGCGCTATCGCTTCGATTCGAGGACTTGATCCAATCACCGGATGCGTTTGTTAGAAGCCTTTACGACGCGCTCGGCATAGCGGCAGCGGAGGACGGAAAGATCCGGTTTAAGGTTAAATCATTTGGGGCGGCGCGAAAGGCAAACGCAGACGCCGCAACTGGCGAAAGGCTGCGGATAAAATTGGACGAAGCATCCGATCACATCGCACCAGACGTCAACACCCGAGCGGTTGCCCGCCTCGATCGTTCAGCACGACAGCGGATTTCGACAGGCACCCGCGCAACCGCAGAACTGTTCGATTATGGAGATGATAATTTCTGACCTTGTGCGGTTAACGGCGTTTGCCGCCTGGCCCCGAACAGGCACGGGACAGGCATAGACAAGTTTCACGGTCCCCAGTGCGTAGTGCCTGTTCGAGCACAGAGGAGCAGCCGTTCACTGAACCCGGTTTGCCCCGCGCAAGGTCGAATTCCGATGAGAGAAAACGGCGTCAAGGAGGCCTGCCGTCTCAAGGCCGCCGACTGTGTCTCCAGTCCCGGTATAAGAGACTCTAAGTCGTCGGATGGGCAGTCGGAGAGGCGCCGAGTGTGCAGATACCGTGGGCTATACAAATCTAATCCATTTCGTTTTCTTGGATGTTAGAGTTTGCAAGACTTCCGCACCATGTTTTCCGAAGAGTAGCGACGCTCTCAGATAGACAGTGACAACGGACAATGTACCTATAACGAGAAGCCCGGTCGCGAGCACAAGATAGTCGGGCGATCCGGCAAGCAGCATTTTGACCGCCGAGCCAGTGGCGAACACCACAGCGGCGAATGCGACAGGCGGCACATGTACGAGCGCGAAATCCACAGCTGATAATCCCGTTATCCGACAAGTCATCGCCGCATAAAGGAAGAAACTCGTCGCAATGGCGCCGGACACTGAAAAGGCCACTGCGTTCACGCCGTAGGGCGCCGAGAAGAACGCGAATGAAGCGACAAGGGCCATGTAAATGATCTGCATGGAGGCCGTTCGGTAACTTTGGCCCGTCGCAAGCGTCACGACTCCGCACACTCTGTAACCGACGCGGAAATAAATTACTGCAGAGAATATGATAATGGGAACGACGGCATCCGTCCATTTCTGGCCGAGAATTGTGAGAACAATCTCTTTTGCGAAACAGCATAGAAACGCGCTAGTCGGTAGAGCAAGCGCCGCCGTTAAAGCATACCCCTTGAGCTGAGCGCTGCATAGCCTGGCCTTGTCGTGATGAACCTTCGACAGGAGCGGGAAAATCACGCTCTTGTTCAGATTTCCGAACAGACTTGCTGGCATCGCAATCAGATAATACGCTCGCGAGTAAATGCCCAGCTCTGCAGTGCCGATCAACCGCGCGACAATAACATTATCGATATATTTTGCGGTGACGGCTGATATACCAGCCAGCGAATAGCCCAGGCTCTGTCTGCGGATATCGCGATAGGACTGCATGTCGAAACTGGGCCTCACGAGATAGTCCCTGGCGATGAAGAAATAGATGCTGGCCAAGATCGATGCCTCGGCCATATATGCGATCACCAAGGCCCAATAGCTGAGTCCAAAATAGGCAAGCGGAATGGCTAGGCCGACATGGGAAGCAATCCAAGCGACCAGACTCGCTGTGGAGGATATTCTGAATTTCAGGTGCCGCGACAAAATGGCCTCGGCGGTCAGATTGAACGCGTTCGCGACCATCATCACAGCAAGGAGGCGCGAAATGAGGACCAATTCCGGCACATGAAGAAAATCTGCAATCTGTGGTGCAAACACCCATTGAAGTATGCCGAGAATGGCAGCGATTATCACGGACAAAGAAATTGCGGTTCCGATATGGCGCTCGTCGACGTCCCGTCGCTGGACCAGGACTTGCGACATGCCGAGATTGGCAATGTTATTGCCGACGGATGCGATGATCAGCGCAGCGCCGGCAACGCCGTACTCCTGGGGGGAAAGCAGGCGCGCGAGAATGGCCGTGACCAGGACATTCAAAAAGGTTCGGGCCAGCAATGTGGCACCCGACCACGAGAGGCCGTTGGCTGCCCTTCGTGTCAGGTTTTTATGTCCAGTTACCTCGTCCAAGTTGACCTGCTCCGGACTGTCCAATTCGACTGCCACGCTTCAGTGCATGCAAGCGTGCTCCAACCTCATGAGCTATTTTCTCGCCCACGCCTCGCGGGTGAATTCCTCAGGCGTCCAATCACCGTTTTCGTCATCGCTTCATCAACCCAAGTCATAATGCCAGCGGATAGGCATCCCAGCATAAGCACCGCGCCGTCACGGTCGCACAGGCTGACTGGAACCGCCTTGTTGCATCCAGCAGCAATCTCTTCAGCGACGCCCCTCATTTTTGCGGAAATAGCCATTTGCTCTTCGAGGCCAGCGCAGCTTCCGATAGAGTGCACGTAGACGCGCCTTAGGTGTTACATATTCTGAAGGAGCAACGCGTTTGAGACCTACGCTCTCGCAGAGCGTATCCAGAGATCGATCTGTAAATGCATTGATATGTCCGAGCGGGTACAGTTCATTTTTTTCTATCTTCCAGCCCGATGTTATCTGCGGCGCAACCAATTCGCCAAAGGGAACGGATATCTTTATAATGCCAGAAGGCTTCAAGATTCGAGCCAGCTGTCTTACGGATTCGCGTGGCTCAGACACATGCTCCAGCACCTGATTCATATGTATGAAGTCGAACCTCTCATTTTCCACTTCACTCGGATCAATGGTCTGAATGCCGTGCGCGGCCGCGAATGATTTGCGCCGCGCTGACAGCTCGGCCCCGACAACATCATAGCCAAGGGCGCGCGCTGCGATGGCCCAGTGGCCCCACCCCATCCCAAAATCCAAGACCTTTATGTGGCGTGCCACTGGAGGAATGTACAACAATTCCTCGATCATCCCAGCAGACCGCAGCAGGTTATTGAAATAGCTTCGGCCCGCGCGTTCCCTCTTGGCCAGAGAAACAGATTCGTCACTAACGTCGTCATAGAGAAATTCCATGCCTTTGCTGTCTAGAATTTCTCTCTGAAAATACAGGATACAAGCGCGGCATTGCGCAATCGTGTATCGCGCACCATTAAGGTTTTGGTCGGAGATCCGTCCACGAAAGCATTCGTGCACAAACCTACGAACATCCGTTTGGGAAAAGGGGGAGTCGTATAGTATGGCTATATTTGTACTGCCGCATCCAGGACACTTTTCCCTAGCCACGAATCTCAGCCTTTCGCGCGAGTCGACCGTCATGGCTGCTTACTTGGCCTCTTTGCTGCGTTGTAGGCGCTCAAAGCAAGCGACAAGGCGGTTGCCGCAACGATATTAGCAATAGCTGGTCCGCTGGCACTCCTACACCAGCCACAGGCCGAGCGGCGGGATTGTAATGGCATTTTATTGCCCGTTATTGCCTGTCGCTTTTCGGGTGAGAGCCTCCGGATAAGGCTAGCAAACCGCCTTGGCTGCTTCATAATTGAATAGCGGAAAGGGGCCGCGCATAGCTCCACGCTGCTTAAAAATGTGGCTATCGGACAACCGGCTGCTTCAAAAGCGCTGCATGCGTTCACGACCGGCACCATGTTTGCCGCTTGGCCGGGGATTGCCGGAAGCGCAAAAACCAGTTTCAGTGGATGCATCTCGTTCAGCGCCTCTCTCCGGCATCAATAGTCGTCATTGCGTAGGCCGGCTTCGGGGTTGCTCCTGAATAACCTACCGCCTCACGATCTGGGTGGCAGTGTCCACAAGAGTGGCATACAACCTCATTTGCCGTGCTGCGACGCTCTCCATGCTGAATCGCGCAGTGACTGTTTGTACTGCGCGCCGCGCCATCTCATCGCGCTCGGCTTCCGATAGGCCGAGCGCGCGATGAAGGAGTCCGCAATACTCCACATGCGAGCGAGCCAAGAAGCCGCTGCGCTCATGCTTCACAACGTCGGATGCACCGCTGACATCGGTGATGATCGGGACCACGCCGCAACTCATGGCCTCGAGCAGTGCGTTTGACATGCCTTCCGTAACCGAAGTGGAAAGATAGAAATCAGCCTCCCGCAGAAAGGGAAAGACATCTTCAACCGCGCCGGCGAAAGTGACCCTGCTGGAAAGGCCCAACCGGGCCGCCTGCTCCTCGAGGGTGGCGCGGCACTGGCCATCGCCCAGGATGGTGAGTTGCGCCTTTGCGTCGGCGGGAAGTGCCGCGAACGCATCGATCATGTGCTCGAGGCATTTTTCCGGATCGAGACGGCCAAGGCAGATAAAGCGTCGGCTGCCATCGGCGCTCGGCTCGCGGCGCGGCTTGCGGGGCAGATCGATCCCATTCGGAATCATATGAATGCGATCCGCGCCGATGCCATGTCTCTTCAGATCACCAGCGATTTGGCGGCTATTGGCGATGAAGGCCGTGACGTGACGTTTAATCAAGGCGGACGCCCAGCGACCGATGATTTTCTTTTCGCGCACAACGTCGAGATCGAAACACCGTCCGCCCCGGCCCAATTTTGCGAGAACCGGTTTGCGCAGGAGGGCTCCTGCCAACGCCGCCGGAACAGCGTGAAGTCGGGCGTGGATGATATGTACGACATCGAATTCGTCGCGACGGCGCAGCATCCAGATCACAACTTGGACACACCACGACAGGAACGACAGCATATGCCGCCCGCCCAAATACGGAGCCGCGCGCAAACGAAGGCGATGGATAGGCACCCCGTCGATGGCAGACCGTTTCGAGGTCAAGTGCGACAGACTGGGCGCCAGAATGGTTGCGGAAACGCCGCTTTCAACCAGCACCCGAGCAAATCGCCGCGCCTGTTGTTCGCCGCCGCCATATGACTCAGGAAAATAGGTTGGGAGCACGAGCAGAACACGCATGCTGGGAAGAGCTTCGGCTCGCGGGGTCTTCATCGGATAAGCGGAGGCAACTTCTGCTGCAATCATATCAATCCGCCGGATAGCGTTCCCGGAGCCAAGGCGGCCACCAAGATTACAACCCCGTCCCATGTGCAAAAAAGAAGATGCCTCTTTGGCATCTCACTGCCTTCAGCGCATCGATCCCCTTGTCGTCCAGATCGACGCACTCCACCTCATCGCCGAAATCGGCGAAGTATGCACCGCTAACCAATCCGGCAAGTTGCCCGATCACCGTCAAACGCATAAGGCTGCACCCGATCATCGCGGAAGCGCCACATTTCGGACAGGAGGTACTGTTGATACTCCCTTGCTTGCCCGATGCTGGTCAAGAGCCGCGCGGTAAATGGCATGGGTCCGCTTTCCCATCAGCTTGACGTCCCAGTTCGAAAGATCCGTCGCCGCGGCGGCACCTTGGGCGAGGCAGGCCAGTCTTGCACGATCCTCCAGGAGGGCGGCAATGGCGTCGGCCATGGCTGCCAAATCATCCGCGGGTGTAATCACACCGTTGATACCAGGGCGGAGCACTTCGCGAAGACCTGGCAGATCGCAAGCGACGCAGGGCTTGCCACCGGCGAGATATTGCATAACTACGCGGGGCAATCCCTCCCGCATGGAACAGAGCAGGCAGAGATCCGCGAGCGCGATCAGCCGCTCGGGGTCGTCCCGATAACCGGTAAAGACCACTTGTCGCTCGAGCCCAAGCCGCTTGGCCCGCGATTCTACGGTCGAGCGAAGCGGCCCGTCGCCCGCGAGCACAAGCACCGCGTCGGGTAACCGGACGGCGACTTTGTTGAAAGCGTCCAGAAATTCCGTGTGTCGCTTGCGTGGCTCGAAAGCCGCGATCATCAAGAGCACGGACGGGCGCGGCGCGTCCGGGGTCAAGCGCAACAAATCGCGCCAACCGTCGGGCGGACCGGCGTTGCGAAAACGATCGAGATCGAATCCGGAATGGACGACATAATGTTTGTCTGGATGTCCCACTCCTGCGCTCAGGCATAAGTCGCGGATGCCCTCGCTCACACTGATGAACGCACTGGTGAATGGCGCTGCCAGCTTTTCCAAGGCGAGATAAGCAAACCGCTCGGCGACGCCGACATTGACAAAAGGCACGATATGCACGCCATGAACGATCGCTGGAACTCCCGCCGCCCATGCGGCGAGCCGCCCGAGAATGCCTGCCTTGCTGGTGTGCGTATGCACGATGTCGGCATTCAAGGCGCGGAATCTCCGGGTGAGCGCCAACAATGCCCGCATGTCGGAGACAGGCGAAATGGACCGAGTCAGGCCCGGGACGCCAATGAGTTCCACCCGCGGGTCCACTTTAGCTATGATTTCCGGCTGGACCGTCTCGCCATGTAGCAGGACAACATCATGCCCCCCTTGCGCGGCCCAATTGCAGGAATGGACAGTATTCTCATCAGCACCGCCATTGATGAGACGGGTGATGACATGAGCGATACGCAGTCGACGCCCCAAGTCAATCTTGCCTTCCGCGTCCTGTACTTTCATATCGCCGCACCGATCGCGCTGAATTTATCCGTTGGGTGCGTTCCCACGCCCAGCCGCGCTTTTGGTCCATGCGTCCCGATATCGGTGCTACTGCATTGGAGTGACATGCCACGCCTCGGTGGGTGCATGCCGTATGGAGATGAACCCCGAATCCTAAGTGTGCCCTTCCTTCTTGGGCCATGGCACATGCAGTCCGTAAGGAGGGTTATTCCAACGGCTTCCAGTCGATCAGATCTAACTTGTTGGATTTAAACGTCCCAGAGAACTGCCGCTGTCACCACGGGCACAGCGGAGTGATTATTTTGTGGTATACTGTGGTATACCTTGGACCAATACTTCTGCCTCACCGCGTTTGCGCGAAATCGGATCGGAACCGGACTCGTTCAAAAAAGTAGTGGAGGCAATGCTTTAAGGGACCTATGGGAGAGGCCGGACCCGCAGCTTGCGGATTTTTCGCGTGCTCCACGTTACTTATTGTCGATGTGCGGCGGCAGCTGGTTGGCGCGCGCGAGCGGGCAGTCGATCAAGACATTGTCCCTTCCCCGAGAAGCCAGCTTCGTTCGATCGCTCTGCAAGTGCCAGCGGAGACTTACTCCTCGGTTACAAACGAGACCACCTCATCAATCGGCCTGCGCGGCGACCTGGCAAATCTGATGGCAGTACCTGCCATAGGGCCAAGGGCGACGCATGCAATCAATCTCTCGCCTGCTCGAATTCGACCGACGTCACGAATTTGCCGTTCAACTCGACTATCGACCGCAAGATTGAGGGGGCAAGCCACGAGCCGAAGTGCCTCCGCGGCCAACAGGAAATGCATTAGGAACAGCGCACCATCGACATAAATCTGGTTTCGTTGATTGCTTCCTCGCCAGGCCCTTGTGTCTGACGTGATAATGGCCAGGTTTGATATGGACTTTGAAAAGCCTCGCGCCCCGCCCTGCAGGGCGAGTATCTGATCGATTTGATGACGGCCCTGGTAGAGGTATACTCTTGTCGCCTGCCTGTTGCATTGGGATGGCGCACCTTGCGCCAAGCGTACCAACTCTAGCAATGTGGTGCGATCTATTAATTGTTCGTCAAAGTATCTAACCGAGCGACGACACTGAAGTCCTTCCAGGAGTGTGAGGGCTGGCCCCCCAATTGGCAGAACGGCGCTTTGAACCCCGCCGGTCAAGGCGACTCCATCAAGCCCATTGAAACGCTCGACGAATTGACGAACTTTCTCAACAAAGGGCTGCTCAGGCTCCCCTGGTGGATGAAGGTCAACATAGGCGCGAAGTGCGCCAACAGCCATTTCAAGCGGAAACGCCCCTAGCGAGGCGTCGTAGGAGGACACCTCATTCATAAGTCGCTTGATTTTTTCCTGGCCAAAACCGGGCCTCCTGTCCTTTAGAGAAAGGCCCTTCTCAATCGAGTGAGCGTCCACGATTATTCGGTAATATAGCCGCTCTTTTTTTGGAACCAGCAGCGAATCCCCGTTGTAACGTAGGTAATTTCCAACGTCATATACGTAGGAGATGATTACCTTCGCTTGAGCATACAGAAGAATTTGCAGCTTTCGAAGCATTTTACAACATCTTGATTTGTTATTTTACTTGGCCGCAGGCAGGGCCCTATCCAGAAACGTACGGCCAATCTCAGCTAGTTCCCGGAACCGGTTGTCTATCTTCATGTAGTCGTGAACAAGTTTTCCGAGGTTTTCGCACATGTCCAGCAAATGGTCCCTGGCACCCTTGCGGTGAATACACACGTACTGAGAGGGAATGCCCATCAGCGTCATCAAAGCCTCATTCTTAGTGGGGAAGCCGATGGCGGGTCGCCGGCTGTCCAGGCAAATTAACGGGCACCGGTTCCGCAGAGCAAATAGTGCCCCATGCATGCGCTCTGACAAGCAGTAGGAGAATTGTGATGCCAGATTTGCCCACTCGAGGGGATCAATCGGCTTTTCGGTGAGATCGATGTCTGCGAGGTGATTGCGATCCGAGACTGATACAATCTGGACGCCGCGCGCCCGCAGAGAGGTCGTGGCCTCTGCATAGAGCTCGTGCTGGCCGGCTATCACCAACGCCCGGGGCCGATTGAAATCCACGCCCCAGGAAGCCAGCTTTACGCGCAGGCTTTCATGAGTGGCATTCGACGTTAGATCGTGAGTGACTGTCGGGTCTGGGGTCAATGTCACACGATCCGCGAGGCTTGGATCTGCCCAGAGGACCAACTCACGTGTCCGCTCGTCCCGCACGCCGATCGCGACAAATTCGTTCAGGCATTTGGCCATCAAGTATCGATTGCGGCGCGGCATTTCGGTCCATTTGGTGCTGCTGCCGGTGCTCGCCGCATATGCTATCTTCGAGCACGCCACTTCTGGCCAGTAGACATTGGGAAATGGCGGACATAGTGGGTTGGTCTGAAGCTTGATCAGCCCACCGAGACGGGAGACGTAGTCGATCTTCCAAACCTCATCGCTACCCACCACAACCGCATCATAGCGGTCGCTTACGTAGCGAAACGTTGGTGACCTATCCTCCGAGTAGAACCTCTTGGGGCTGAGCAGCAGTCCATCGGCGAAGGCGGCAAGCGTTCGCTGGCGTGCGTTTGTCGCCGGCCCATAGCCAGTCTCCAGTCGTCTTGGATAGCGGTGGTCCACGATCTCCGCCGGCGAGCCGGGACGCAGGTCCGAAATGCAGCGTTGGAGGGCGAGGCTCTGAAGCTGCGCCCCCTCGTTGTAACCGGTGTGCAAAGTTAGTGTGCCAATCAACATTTAGCAGGTCCGTTGCTATCAACGGCGGCTATACGGCAAAATTGTTCCGTCAAGTTGTTCCGCCTAGTATCACGCCAGCACGTAGGCAACAATTGCCTCCGAGGTCGAATTGTATTTAACGATCTTCAACGAAGAGAGGCTGTTTTCAGGAGCGTTGACTTTGACATACCTTCCGACACCGAGGTGGAAAGATAGAATCAGCCTCCCACAGGAATGGAAAGACATTTTCGACCGCGCCAGCGAAAGTGACGCTGCTGGAAAGGCCCAACCGGGCTGCCTGTTCGTCGAGAGTGGCGCGGCATTGGCATCGCCCAGGATGGTGAGTTGCGCCTTTGCCTCGGCTGGAAGTGCCGCGAACTCGTCGATCATGTGCCCGAGCGTTCCGGACTAAGATGGCCAAGGCAGACAGAGCGTCGACTGCCATCGGCGTTCGGCTCGCGGCGCGGATTACGGGGCAGATCGATCCCATTCGGAATCGGCTTTCAATCGATCAGATTTAGCTTGTTTTTAAGCGTCTTAGAGACGAGTCGCTGTTACCCCGGGCACAGCGGAGCGATTTGTTTCTGATACACTTATGTACTTCTGCGTTTTATGTACTTCTGCGTTTGCGCGGAACCGGACTCGTTCAAAGAAGTCAAGGCATCCCTCTAAGGACCGGGGCGCTTTACCCGTCAGGGATGGGAGCCATGGGAGGGGGACCAGCAGCTTGCGGATCTTTCGCATGCCCCAAAGCCACTTCTTGTCGATGTCCGCCGGCAGCTGGTTGAGGCGCGCGAGCGTGCATTGGATCAAGACATTGTCTCGTCCCTGGTCGGCGGATCCTACGGAGACTGAGTCGAGAAGCATCCTGGCTTGGTTCGCCATAGCCTGCCAGCTGGCCCTCTTCATCGCGCTGGTCTATCTCCTCAGGCTCGAGACTACTGCGCTTGTCCGCGTCCTGCTCGTTGCCCTCGCCGGCTGGTGCGTGCACTACTTCCTGCCACAGCCTTACCGGCTGCCGTTTTTCGTGCTGCTCTCGTTCGCGACTATCGCCGCAGTTTTCGCGAACCTTGGGCCCAACTGGCACCACTGGAGATTTGACGGCCTCATCGATGCCGCCTGGATCGTCGCCATTGGGCTCGTACTGATCGGAATTGTCCACCTACCGATCGCTTTTGGATGGAGAGTGCTGGCGCTGGTTGGCGCCGGCTGCGGGCTCGCCGCCGCACGAATGGACTGGATAGCGACCCCGTGGACGCGCGCCGTCTGGCCAGTGCTCGCTTCCATGTTCATGTTCCGTCTCATTGTCTATGCATACGAAATGCGACGTGAACAGAAGATGGCGACGCTTTCGGAGCGGCTCGCGTATTTTTTCATGTTGCCGAACGTGTGCTTCCCGCTCTTTCCGGTCGTAGATTTTAGAACTTTCCGCAGCAGCTACTACAATGCTGACCGGCACTACATCTATCAAACGGGCATTCAGTGGATGTTTCGCGGCGCTATCCATTTGATATGCTACCGCATCGTATATCAGCGATTTGTTATCGATGCTGCGGACGTACACAATCAGATTGAGCTTTTGCAATTTATCATATGGCCATTTTTACTTTATCTGAAGGTTTCAGGAACTTTTCACATAATCACCGGGATTTTGCATTTATTTGGATTCAACCTTCCAGAAACCCACAATCTGTACTTTCTTTCCTCAAGTTTCACAGATTTCTGGCGTCGAATAAATATATACTGGAAGGACTTCATAATGAAGATTGTATACTATCCGTTGTATTTTCGCTTTCGACGCTGGGGAGAGAGCGTAGCGCTGGTCAGCGCGACCCTCCTCGCGTTCCTCGCGACTTGGCTGCTGCACAACTATCAGTGGTTCTGGTTACGTGGCACCTGGGTATTCACCTGGAACGACTTCCTCTTCTGGATGATCCTGGCCGTGCTTGTGACGATCAACGCCCACTATGAAATGCGGCACGGTCGCACGCGGCGCCTGCGTGGCGGGGCACTAAGCTGGAACGGTGCGCTGCAAACTGCGAGCCGGACCATTGGCGTATTCGTCGTCATCTGCCTCCTTTGGTCGTTTTGGAGCGCGAGCTCGGTCCCGCAATGGTTCTCCGTCTTCGACACTGTGGGCGTGGAAGTTCCTGGCAAAATGACGCCCGCCCTCGTACTGGTCGCGGTGGCAGCTATCATTGGCATTCCTGCGCTTGCGCTCGCGCGCGGCGGCGCCGACCGCCAGTACAGTTTCCGACGGTCGGTTGCGTCGGTCGGTGTCTGCGGGTTGATCGCGGTTTGCATCTCGCTCCCCATGGTTCACGATCGCCTCGGGGAGACGGTCAGTACCGCAATGGCCGACATTAGAGCGCCGAACCTCAATAGCCGCGACAACGCGAACCTGGAGCGCGGCTACTACGAGAACCTCGTCAATGTCGGCGCATTTAACCCAGAACTGTGGATTGTCTATGGCCAACGACGACACGACGGTTGGGACAATTTGGACAAGACGCCGCTGAGCGAGTTCACCGGTGCGCTTCCCACGACCTATCTGCGACCACTCTCCCAAGCAGACTTTAAGGGAACGCGGGTCCACATCAACCGCTGGGGCATGCGAGATCAGGACTATGAAAAGATTCCTACTCCCGGCACCCCACGAATCGCAATCGTCGGCTCTTCGCATGTCTTCGGCGAGGGCGTCGCGGATGACGAGACTTTCGAGGGCCTGTTGGAGCGGCGGCTGAATGCGCAGGCAGACGACAGCGGGTATCGACACTACGAGGTGCTGAACTTTGCCGTTGGGGGTTATGTTCCTCTGGACATTCTGGCCATCATCGAGGATCGAGTGCTCGCATTCAAACCAAAGTACATCTTTTACTTCGAGCACAGCGCGCTTGTTCCACGAACGCTAAAGCGTCTCGGGAAAGCAATCCAGAATGGCTCCGCATATCGCTACGACTTCGTGCGCGACATTGTACGCGAGAGCGGGATCGATCCCCGTGCCGACCACGAGGTACTTCAAAGAAAGCTCATGCCCTACGGAGACAGACTTCTGCGTGCGATCTATTCTCGAATCGTGGAAGCTGCGAAGCGAGAAGGGGTCGGGGTCTTTTGGATCTATCTACCCAGACCAGACGAGAGGACCAGCACCGAGCTAGAGAAGCGCCTCGCTGCCGAGGCTGGCTTTAACGTTCTCGATCTTTCCGGTGTGTATGACGGGTATGACTGGCGGACGCTTCTTGTAGCACCTTGGGACGATCACCCAAACGCCGCCGGCCATCGGCTCATCGCCGACAAGCTTTACCAAGTGCTGCAGCAACACCAGGATCTAATTCCCCTGAACCTTGCGGTTGCTCCACACAAGGAGGAACAATGAACGCGATCCAGATCAGGACGATGGCCAAGGATTTCATATTGAAGGAGTTTCTGCCCGGTGAAAGGCCGGAGAATCTGACGGATTCAACGGAGCTGATAACTGACGGCATTCTCGACTCGTTGGCGACGCTTAAGCTCGTTGCCTACCTGGAAAAATCCTGCGGTATCGAAATCGCCCCTGACGAACTCGTGCCGGAGAACCTGAACTCCATCGCCCAAATTGCCAATTTCGTCCAGTCGAAGCAGGCGTCCACATAGAGCCCGCCATGACGGTTGCTGCCTTACACGAGTATCTGGAACAGAGCGCGAGGCGGCATCCCCAGACGTGCGCCGCTGTCGAGGCGAGCTCTGGGCGGCAGATCACCTACGGCGAGCTCGACGCGCTGTCGGACCAAGTCCGCGACCATCTGCGTCGGATCGGCGTCCGGCCGGGGGACCGCGTCGGCATTTGCCTTCCAAAATCGATCGCCTCGCTCGCTGTTCTGTTCGGCACCTTGAAGGTGGGCGCGGCCTATGTGCCCGTCGACTCTCTGGCACCGCCTGCGCGTAGCGCGTTCATATTTAACGACTGCGGCGTGCGCGCGATTTTCGTGGAGGCGTCCCGAGCCGAAACTTTGCGCTGTGAGTTGGCGCGCTTGGCTGCGGAACCGTGTCTCTTACCGCTCGACTGGTCCGACGGTCCCTCGCCGCTCGCGACGTACCTGGCTCGCGTAGAGGCCGGCAGCTTGGCGGTGGAGGACGAATCGGCGCGGCCGGGGCCGGACAACCTCGCTTACGTGCTTTACACTTCGGGCTCGACCGGCCAGCCGAAGGGCGTGATGCTGACGCATCGTAATGGCTCGAGCTACGTGGACTGGTGCTCCGAGATCCTCGCCCCTGACGAGAATGACCGCTTCTCCTCCCATGCGCCTTTCCACTTCGACCTGTCTATCCTCGACATCTTCGTACCGCTGAAGCACGGCGCGACCGTATTCCTCATCGGTGAGGAGCTCGGCAAGAATCCGACCCGGATGGCGTCGGTTATCGCCGAGCGGCGGTTGACCGTCTGGTATTCCACGCCCTCCGTACTCACGCTTCTGGTCGAGCACGGCAGCCTTGATGCTCGCGACGACCACGCTCTTCGGTTCATTCTATTTGCCGGCGAGGTTTTTCCGGTCAAGCATCTGCGCAGGCTAAAGGCTGTGGTCCCACGCGCACGCTACCTGAATCTCTATGGTCCAACCGAAACCAACGTCTGTACCTACTACGAAATCCCGCAGACGATCGCCGAAGACCGCTCGGCGCCGTTTCCGATCGGGCGCGCCTGCGCGCATGTTAAGGCACGCGTGATCGATGCGAATGGTCGCAACGTGCCGCGAGGCCAGGAAGGCGAGCTCGCAATCAGCGGTGCTCCCGTGATGCTGGGCTATTGGAACATGCCTGAGCGAACAAGCGCCGCTTTTCACGTCGATTCAAGCGGTCGCTGGTACCGTACCGGCGATGTAGTGATCGAAGGCGATGGCGGAGTCTACACCTTCCGTGGTCGACGCGACCGGATGGTGAAGAGGCGGGGATATCGGATCGAACTCGGCGAGATCGAGACGGCGCTCTATCGCCATCCAGCGATCTCCGAGGTGGCGGCGATCGCTCGCTCGGAGGAGTCGGGCGTCTCCATTAAGGTGTTCTATGCCTCGCGCGACGGCCATGCGCTGTCGCTCATCGAGCTGAAGCGGTTCTGCGCTCACAACTTGCCGGCCTACATGGCCCCGGACTGGTTCTCGCATCAGCCGTTACTTCCGAAGACATCGACAGATAAAATTGACTACCAGCATCTGATAAGGATGGAGTAGTGGATTTCGCGCTGAACGAGGAGCAGCGCATCCTGCGCGGTGAGATCCATCGCTTCGCGCAAGATAAGCTCAATAAAGATGTCAGGCAGCGCGACCGGGACCAAGTATTCCAGCACGAGTTGTGGCAGGCCTGCGCGCAGATGGGCCTGACCGGCCTGCCAGTCCCCGAGGCCTACGGGGGACCCGGTCTCGATTCCCTGTCCACGGCCATTGCAATCGACGCGCTCGGCTACGGCTGCGAGGATTCCGGCTTGGTCTTCTCGATCTGCGCCCACCTTCTGGCCTGCGTGGTGCCGATTTGGAAGTTCGGCACTGAAGAGCAGAAGAATCGATATCTTCCGAGGCTCTGTGATGGCACTTTGATCGCGGCCAATGCGATGAGCGAACCGGAGTCGGGCTCCGATGCATTTGCGATGCAAACCCGGGCGGAGCCTCATGGCGACGGCTTTCTAATCAACGGCACGAAGACCTTCGTGAGCAACGGGCCGGTGGCGGATGTTGCCGTCGTCTTTGCTGTCACTGACCGCGCCAAGGGGTATTTCGGCGGCATCACGAGCTTCCTCGTGGACCGCACGCTGCCCGGCTATCGGGTCGCGCAAAAGTTCGAAAAAATGGGACTGCGGACGTCTCCGATCGGGGAGCTTGTCTTCGAGGACGTATTTGTTTCGAAGGACGCTGTTCTCGGTGGAGTGGGCGGCGGCTCCAGGCTGTTCGTCCATAGCATGGACTGGGAGCGGGCGTGCCTATTCGCCAGTCATGTAGGCACCATGGAGCGGCTTCTGGAAAAGGCAGTGGCCTATACGCGCACCCGACGTCAGTCCGGCCAGACCATCTCCAAGCACCAGGCGGTCGCCCATAAGATTGCCGACATGAAGATGCAGGTGGAGGCGGCCCGACTGCTCGTCTACAAAGCGGCGTGGGGCCTTGAACGCTCCCAGTCCGTATCCCTCGACGCCGCCGTTTCGAAGCTCTTTGTGAGCGAATCGCTTGTTCGCACCACGCTCGATGTCGTCCAGGTCTTCGGCGGCTATGGTTTCTTGAGCGAATTCGACGTCGAACGTGCCGTGCGTGATGCCATCGGCAGCAAACTCTATTCCGGAACTTCTGAGATACAGCGCAACATAATTGCTGGCTGGCTGGGGCTTTGATGACGGCTGTGGTCAGAACCTGTCCGGTGAAGGGCGGCGTGTGCTGTCGCTGGGCCTGCCCCCAGTTCGCGAAAAAGGGCGCTCGATTTTGGTGAGGCAACCGGCGAGTGGTACTATCACAACCCATGGAGCCACCGGGGCGGAGGGCGCTTTTGTCGTTCGACTTGGTGCGTCTGCCCAGCCCGTGGTCTCCGAACTTGCGGCTCAGAGGCGAAGAACTAGACCAGCCGCGAGGCGTGAAAGATAGGCTTTGTGGATGCGGCTTCTCTATATACATTCTGCGCACGTTCCGGCGCCGGCCGCCAATGCGGTACAAGTCGCAAAGATGTGCCATGCATTTCGGGTTGCCGGAGCGGAGGTCCTACTAGCGCTTCCACGCGCCTCCATGAATACACGGGATCATTATGAGAAGATCGCGCGCGAATACGGATTCGGTACCGAGTTCCCATTCCGCGTTCTCCCTGTACCCTTTTGGCCTGTGCCCGGCCGGGAGCTTTTTTTTGCTGTGTTGGCACTTCTTGCTGCGGTCTGGCTGCGGCCGCATGTCGTCTTTACACGCTCGGCTACTGTAGCGCTTGTTTCTGCCGGACTTTTCGGGTTCACGACCGTTTTTGAGCTTCACGACCCGATTGGCAGTTTGAGCAGACGTCAGCGTCAGCGCCTTGCCAAACTGATAGGCCTAGAGGCATTCTGTATGCTGGTCGTCACGTCGCAACGTCTGCGGGACGACAGCATCCGCCTCTTTCCTCAACATGCGGGAAAATTTCTCATCGCGCCCAATGGCGCGGATCCGGTTCCGCCGAATGTCGAGCCATGCAGCCTCAGCGGCACGTTCAAGGTTGGTTATGTCGGACATCTGTATAAGGGAAAAGGCATGGAGATAATCAGCGCTATTGCGCCTCGATGCGGCTGGGCGACATTTCACATCGTCGGCGGAACACCAGGCGATATAGAGTATTGGACATCGAAGCTGGCCAAATGCCCGAACACAGTGTTTCACGGCTACGTTCCTCACGCCGCGACATGTGCCTACTTGGCCGAAATGGACGTTGTACTCGCGCCCTATCTTAGAGATGTAGAGGGCCAGGGCGGCGGTCGAAATATCGCTGAGGGAATGTCGCCGCTCAAGCTCTTCGAATATATGGCGCATGGCAAACCCATAGTGTCCTCCGACCTGTCAGTTATCCGAGAAGTTTTGAGGGATAGCGTCAACAGCGTTCTGGTGTCGCCAGACAACCCGTCCGACTGGGTCAAAGCTCTTCAGCGCCTGCGCGAAAACAAGGCGCTTCGGGATCAGATCGGTCAGCAGGCGAAGGCAGACTTTCTGGCCAGGTATAGCCGCATCGCACGCGCAACCAACATCCTAAAGGAAATCGAGAACCGGATGTCGTCGAGCCGAAGCTTATAGGCTGCACAGTTTTTCTTATTGAAGGCGGCCGCGCCGTCAGCAGGTTTTCCTAATCCACTTCCCGCGCCAGAAGAAATCATGCGCTCATAAAGATCCGGCGACTGAACCGGCGCGAACCCGAATTTTGGGGCTCTATATACTCACTGGCGCGGGAGCGCTCGAGCATCAAAATCAAAACTATCAGTTCAATCCCGGACGATGGATTGCCTATCCATGCCGCTTCTGAGAGTCCGTTTTGAAATTCACGGATGAGCGTTTCGGCGGATGAGATTGCCGCCCATTGCGACAAGGATCATGGCTTGCGAGACATCGATGCGCTGCTCGTAGTCGCGCACGAGGCGGCGGCATCTTGTCATCCAGCCGAAGGTCCGCTCGACGACCCAGCGGCGGGGCAGGATCTGGAAGCCCTTCTGGTCGTCGGATCGACGAGTGATCTCGACCACGAAGTCGAGATAGGCGGCTTTGTCCATGAGCTTCAGCCTGTCATAGGCGCCGTCGGCGAATAGATGCTTCAACCAGGGCCAACGCTTGCGGCTACCATCCAGGATCGCCTGAGCACCGGCACTGTGGGAGATATCGGGGGTGGTGAGATTGACCATCAAGAGCCGCCCATCCGTATCGACGGCAACGTGTCGCTTGCGGCCGACAATCTTCTTGCCGGCGTCGTAACCCTTGTTTCAGCTTGCGGAGCTTTGACCGACTGGCTGTCGATCACGCTAGCCGTGGGACTGGCCTCGCGCCCGGCTCGCTCGCGATCCAGCATCAGCGCCACATCGTGGATAGTCTGGAACAGAAAACGCCGCGCCAACTCGGGAAACCAGCCGTAGACCGTCTGCCAGGGCCCGAAATGGATCGGCAGCATTCGCCAACCGCAACCGGAGCGGACCAGGTAGCGCACGGCGTTGACCACCTCCCGGACATCAACGCTCGCGCGGACGGCCGCGACGCCCAGGCTTGGGCATCAGCGGCGCGAACTGCTCCCACTCCTCGTCCGTCAAATCAGACGGGTAGCGCGTACGCCTCCGGCGAAGGCCGCCTTGCGCGAGCATGGCACAGGCTCGCGTGGAAGGGGAGTCACTTGCTAGCGTGGGCGGGGGAAGGGTGCAAGTTTTCCGGCGTGGCCGAGCCGCGGCGATCGCTTCAGCCGACTGACCGCTTCCAACTTGTGGTGGGAACATCAATTCTCGAAGCCGGCGCTGCCCCTCATCGCCCTGCCGGGCACTTCTCCCCGTATAGTGACGGGCTAGCGTGCGCACACATCTGATTCGAAGGGGCAATTTCTTTGATAAGCCAAGAGCCTTGAAAACGTACGTTTTCCAAGCTGTTGAGCCCGATGCTCGGCTCCAGAAATGCGACCATCACTTTGATTCATTGGAGTTGAATCAAATGTGTGCGCACGCTAGATAGTGACGGGAGAAGGGGCGCGCCGCAGCGCTGGCTCTCTTGCAGGCCGGCGATTGGTGAGATCGCCGATCACAGCGCCCCTCTCCCCGTCACTATAAGGGGAGAGGGTGCCGGCAGGCAGGTGAGGGGCGGCGCTAACGCCCGGAAAGAGTGACAGGACGATTTCAAAACCTTTTAGCGACGCATCCCGGGTTGAGCCTTCGACGGACATGGTGTTTTCGCCGTCGTACTGACTGGCCGAGAGCATCGTCGCGCTTACTTGGCGGTTCGCCCAAGGCTGGATTCTCCCGCGCCGTTTTGCTAGCGACATAGTATGAGCAACCGATTGCCGCCCGCCTGGGCAAAGCACCTCAAAACTCAACCCCCGGCTAAGGCGGCACCGCCGAAAGCTGCGCCACCCAAAGCCAAGCCGCAGGCCCGCCCGCCTCGCGCGCAGGCCGACGACATGCTGTTGAGGCAAGCGCTTGAACTTCAGAAATTGGATCAGCTACCTGAGGCCGAGGAGCTCTGTCATCGCGTTCTGGCGCGCACGCGTGAGCATCCGCTGGCATTGTACATACTTGGCACATTGGGGCTGGATTTCGATGATGAGTTGTCCATCAAATACTTGGCCCGGGCGGTCACCCAAGAGCCTAACAATCCGTACTACCGGCTCACACTTGGCGAAACCTATTTAAAGGTTGGCGATTACCTGCCCGCAATCAGGCACTTGCAACGGGCCTGCGAATTGAAGCCTGATCTTCTGGAGGCACTTTGCGGCTTGGCGCAGGCCTACGCCAAATTCGACAAGGCCGACATGGCTTTGCCCATCTATGAGAAGGCGCTGCGGATCGACCACTATCATCCGCAAGCCCGGATGGGTCTAGCGGATACGCTCGTAAGTCTCGGACGGATGGACGAGGCAGCAGCTTGTTTAACGGAAAACATCGCCAGGCGTCTTAACGTGCCAGGGGCTTACAACACCCTTGTAGGCATCCGGAAATTTTCTACCGAACCGCCCGAACTCAAGTCCATCCTGGACGAACTTGCCAACCCGGCGATTTCCGCCGACGAGCCCTATGGGCTTCATCTGGCGGCAGGCAAGGTTCTGAACGACCTTGGCCGTTACGGCGAGGCGATGGACCATTTTCTAAAGGCCAAGACATTCAGGACTTTAGATTTTGACATTGAGTCCTACCGCAGGTGGGTCGATTCCCTGATCGGGCTATTCGATGCCGGCTTGCTGGCATCCAAAGCCGGGTATGGTAACCCATCCGAAGCGCCCGTGTTTGTCCTCGGGATGCCGCGCTCGGGTACAACACTGACCGAGCAAATCTGCTCGAGCCATCCTTACGTTCACGGGGCCGGAGAGCTTACGAAACTGGGGCGAATCGCGGCCTCCATCGGCCTGAAGGGGGAGCCGGGACAAACCTATGGATGGACAGTCAAGTCGATGACGATCCAGCAATCGCATGCGTTGGCTGAGGAATATCTATCCAACTTGCGTCTCTATTCGCCTACCGCACCACGCATTATCGACAAACTGCCTCATAATTTCGAGCTTATCGGTCTGATCGCCATCCTCTTCCCGAACGCGCGTTTTATTCACTGCAAGCGCGACGCGATCGACAATTGTCTTTCCTGTTTCTTTTCCGACCTAAAAAAGGGCCTTGATTACAGTTACGACCTTGGGACTCTTGGACTGGCTTATCGTGAGTATGAGCGGCTTATGCGCCATTGGCACTCGATCTTGCCCGGGCGAATTTTTGAGAATCGCTACGAAGAGCTGATATCTGACCAGGAAGGGCAATCGCGTCGCTTGATAGATCACCTTGGCTTGACCTGGGATGATGCCTGTCTTCGCTTTTTCGATAAGGCTGGGTCGGTCAGAACTATCAGTCGCTGGCAAGTCCGGCAACCGATCTATAAATCGTCGGTCAAGCGCTGGAAAAACTATGAAAATAGGATCCAGCCACTGATCGATGCCTTGGGTGATCTTGCCGTACTTTGAACAGGATTGGCGACTGACCACAAATCCTGATGACGAAGCCGTCGACGTTCCTCGTGCGACCTTGATCAGATAATCGCGTCACGTATACGAAAAAACCCGGCGGTTGCCCGCCGGGGTCGATTTCAGTCAGATGCTGCCGATTAGAAGTCGCGCTGGAAGCGGAGGATACCGCCGACGCTGTTCTTCTTGTCGGCGCCGACCCAGTTGCCGTAGATGGTCGGAGTGTCGAAGTTGCCGTAGTGGTTGTAGTCAACTTCGGCCGTGATCGTGAAGCCAGGAACAGCGGTATAGGCGACGTTCGCAGCCACACCTAGTTCTTGTCGTCGTCACCAGACACCTGGAGATTAAACGCGGTCTTCTCGTTGAACTTGTAGGTGCCGCCGGCCCACCAAGCCCAGTTGCCGCCCCACTGCTTGTAGAAGCCACGACCGTTGGCGTCGATGCCACCGCCGATGAGATGGACATCATTAAGGTCCCCATCGTTGCCATAGCCGAACGTACCCATCCGGTGAAGTCCGGTGAAGACCGCAGACGTGCGTATCCAGCGGCCATGAGCACCTGAGCACCGCGGTGCTGGGGTCAACCTTTCGATGGGGAGACGCGATGATATTCTTCGAGAGGAGCTTGACCTCCTCAAGCCTTCATCGGTGAAGGCCAAGATCCCGTCGTCATCGTTGGCGCCGTACACCCAGATGACGCCGTCCTCGGGCTCGAGACCGAGGGTCAGGTCCTGGATGAGCGCTTCGCTGACGCCGAGGTCCCTGGCGACACGATCGACGGTGTAGACGTGATGCACCTTATTGCGCTGCATGATCAGGCCGCCGCTGGTTGGGTCCGCAATTTTGCGGATCTCCAATTCCACGGCAGCAAATCATCGATCCGATGGGCCGGATAGGCGGGCAGTCGGGCGAGGACGTCGGCGAGCCAGGCCTGCGGGTCGACATCGTTCATCTTGGCGCTGACGATCAGGCTGTAGAGAACGGCCGCGCGCTGTCCGCCGCGATCGGAACCGCAGAAGAGCCAGGACTTTCTGCCGAGAGCGAAGACCGATTCATTATGCACCTCCTTTTCAAATGGCGGAAAACAGCGATTCTTGGTTGTCGTCGTGGATGCGACGCGGAGTATTGCGCGTCAAATCGGCCT
>NZ_JAMYNZ010000014.1:0-141448 GCF_040319465.1 Mesorhizobium sp. M0910 | reverse complement strand
TCCACGCCACCGGGAAAAGGGTGCGGGACCTGCCGATCACGCTGGAGAAGCTGATTTAAGAGCAGACAGCGAAGCTGCCAATCTCCCCCCTTGTGGGGGAGATGTCCGGCAGGCCAGAGAGGGGCGCTGTCCCGCCGACCTCTTCCATCGCAGTTCACATAACTGCCCAAATTTCTCAGCTCATCATAGGTCGACCGGAATGCCGGCGATCCTTCGCGCCCCCCTCTGTCCTGCCGGACATCTCCCCCACGAGGGGGGAGATCGGCAGCTTCAGCGACGGCGCCTTCTCCAGGCTCACCACGAAAGCGTAAACGCAAGCTTGCCGAAATGCCGGCCGCCAGCTGCCATATGGGCGTAGGCCTCGGTCGCCTGGTGCTGGCTGTAGACCGTGTCGATGACCGGATCGATATGGGCGGCGCCGATGGCGCGCGCCGCGTCGCGCAGGTCGGATACCGAACCGGTGTTGTTGCCCACCACCTTGAGTGCCTTGATGATGATAGGCAGCAGGTTCGTGGTGGCCTCGGCGCCGGTGACGAAGCCGATGGCGAACACCGTGCCGCCAGGCGCCGCGGCATTGATGGAGCGGGCGAAGGTGGCCGAGCCGCCGGTTTCGACGATCAGATCGGCGCCGAGGCCATCGGTCAACTCGAGCACCTTGGCGTCCCAGTCCGGCGTCTCACGATAATTGATGAGGTGATCAGCACCCAAAGCCTTGGCGCGGGCCAGCTTTTCGTCAGACGACGAGGTGATGATGACCGTGGCGCCGGCTGCCTTGGCCAGCTGCAGGGTCAAGATCGAGACACCGCCGGTGCCGAGCAGGACGACGACCGATCCCGGCCCGGCATCGGCGGCGCGGATCGCATTCCATGCGGTGGTGCCGGCGATCGGCAGCGTCGCTGCCGCTTCGAAGGAAAGATGCGCCGGCATCGGCACGACGGCATTGGCCGGCAGCGCGACATACTCGGCGAGCGAGCCGGGCAGCGTCAGGCCGCGCATCTCTCTTGTCTCGTAAGGCCGAGGACGGCCGCCGATCCAGCGCGGTTTTGCGTGGGCGATGACGCGGTCGTTGATGGCGACCCTCGACACGCCCTCGCCGATGCCGACGATCTCGCCGGCGCCGTCGACGACGGGAATGAGCGGAAAGCTCGGACCTGGATAGTTGCCGCTCGCTACCGCGACATCGACAAAATTGAGGCTTGCGGCGCGCAGGCGGATCAGCACTTCGCCACGCTGCGGTTCAGGCGTGGGAACGGTGGCCGCGCGAAACGCGTCCAGTTTCGGGGCAGTCAGTTCGATCGCTTTCATGTCTCACTCCGGTTAATGGCCGATTGACGGGCCGGGATTGAGTGAAACTAGCTGCTGCGCTATTGGTATATAATCCTTGGCTTTTACATTTGAGCTCTGCGTCTGATGCAGCAATCGTACGAACCGGCAGCATTGGCCGAAATGGCCGCCTTCGCGGCAATCGCCGAAGCACGCTCCTTCACCAAGGCGGCGGCTCGCATCGGCCGCGACGCGACGATCCTGTCGCGGCGCCTTGCCTCGCTGGAAGAGCGGTTGGGCGTGCGCCTGCTGCACCGGACGACGCGAAGCGTGTCGCTGACCGAGGCGGGTTCGGAATTTCTCGTCCGCGTCCGCGCCATCCTGGCCGCGGTCGACGAAGCCGAGGCTGCCGCGTCGGCGCATGCCGGCGGCGGGCCGCGCGGCGTGCTGCGGCTGGCGCTGCCCGGCTCGTTCGGGCGCATGTGGATCGCCCCGCTGCTGCCGCAGTTTCTCGCCGAATTTCCCGACGTTCGTATCGAGGCCGAGTTCTCCAACCGTTTCGTCGATCTCGTCGCCGAGAATTTCGATGTCGCCGTGCGTCTCGGCGCACTGGAGGATTCGCGGCTGGTGGCGCGCAAGGTCGCGACACGGCGGCGGCTGCTGTGCGCGGCGCCGTCCTACCTCGCCCGCCGGGGCACGCCGACCGAACCTGAAGCGCTGCTGGAACACAGCTGTCTCGGTTTCTCAGGCTTCCAGACTTTTCCGGCCTGGGAGATGACCGACAGTTCGGGCCGGCGCGTCAGTATCGAGGTCTCCGGCCCCCTGGTCACCGATGATGCCGAGGTGCTGGTCGAAGCCGCCGTGCAAGGCGTCGGGCTGATGATGAGCACGGATTGGCTGGTCGGACGCGAGCTCGCCGACGGCCGGCTGGTGCCAGTGCTGGAGGACTGGACGCTTGCCGATGAGGGCGCCGTCTATGTCGTCATGCCTTCGGCCAAGGGGCAAGCCGCCAAGACACGTGCCTTCGCCGACTGGATCGGCAAACGCTTTGCGCCGGTCCCGCCGTGGCGGAGGTGAGGGTGCTGATCTCCCTCCTCGAGGCGGGAGATTACGCGCTCAGCCGCCTCCGCCTCCACCCTGCTTGATGAAATGACCGAGCAGATCCATCGGCACCGGAAACACGACCGTCGACGAGCGCTCACCGGCGATGTCATGGAGAGCCTCGAAATAGCGCAGCTGCATGGCCTGCGGTGTCTCGGCCAGCATCTTGCCGGCCTCGACGAGTTTTGCCGCCGCCTGCTGTTCGCCGTCGGCATTGATCACTTTGGCACGCCGCAGCCGTTCGGCCTCGGCCTGCTTGGCGATGGCGCGGACCATATTCTCGTTGAGGTCGACATGCTTGATCTCGACATCGGAGACCTTGATGCCCCAGGCATCGGTTCGCTGATCGAGGATCTCCTGGATGTCGCTGTTAAGCTTGTCACGTTCGGCCAGCATTTCATCGAGCTCATGCTTGCCGAGCACCGAGCGCAAAGTGGTCTGTGCCAGCTGGTTGGTGGCGGTCATGAAGTCTTCGACCTGGATCACCGCCCGCTCAGCGTCGACGATACGAAAATACAGCACCGCGTTCACCTTCACCGAGACGTTGTCGCGCGAGATCACGTCCTGCGGCGGCACGTCCTGGACCACCACTCGCAGGTCGACCTTCACCATCTGCTGCACGAAGGGGATGAGGATGATAAGGCCGGGGCCCTTGACCCCGGTGAAGCGGCCGAGCGTGAAGACCACGCCGCGCTCATATTCCCGCAGGATGCGAATGGCCGCGGATAGGAACATGACCACGACGAGCGCTGCTGCCAGATAGGCCACATAACCGATGATCATTGCCTTGCTCCATCGCTTCTCACATTGCGGCGCCGTATCGTCAGCACAAGATCTCTGACATCGGCCACCTCGACGCTGTCGCCCACTGCAAGCGGTTCGTCGGCTTTTGCCCGCCAGCGCTCGCCCCGGGCGAGCACGTGGCCCTCGCAGCCCTGCCAGTCGAGGACCTCCGCCGGCAGACCCTGCATGGCCTGTGCCCCAACACGCGGAACGTTCTTGCGGACCGCCCACAGATAGCTGCCGGTCAACAGTGCCAGGCCGAGCGTCAGGACGGCGGCGGTGCCGATAACGGCCCACGACATCTCGAAGCCGGGCCCCTCGATCCTGAGCAGCATGGCTGCGCCCAGCAGAAACGCAGCCACGCCTCCCAGCCCAAGGACCACAGTCGGGTTCAAGGCTTCGACGACCAGGAAGATGATGCCAAGCAGCATCAAAGCCAGGCCGGCATAACTGATCGGCAGGAGATTGAGCGCATAGAGCCCGAGCAGCAGGCAAATCGTGCCGATCACGCCGGGTGCGACCGCGCCCGGGCTCGTGAACTCGAAGACGAGGCCATAGACGCCGACCAGCATCAGGATGACGGCGATGTTCGGGTCCGTGATGACGGCGAGAAGCCTGATAAGCCAGCCTGGCTCGAGCGTTTCGACCGGCAGCCCTTTGGTCGCCAATGCCTCTTTTTTGCCGGCGACCTCGACGGTCCGGCCGTCGGCCAGTTGAAGCAGTTCGGTGGTGTCGCGGGCGAGGAAGTCGATGACATGCTGCTGCAGCGCCGCGCCGGCCGACAGGCTGGCCGCCTCGCGCACGGCCTTTTCTCCCCATTCGGCATTGCGCCCGCGCAATTCAGCCAGGCTGCGGATCAGGGCAACGGCATCGTTCGTCGCCTTGGCGATCATCGCATCGCCCGCGGGGGCGTTCTTCTTGTCCTTGTCCGCCTCGGGGGCATCGTTCTTGCCACCGGGAAACGATGGCAGCGGCCCGCCCATCTCGATCGGCGTTGCCGCGCCCAGATTGGTGCCGGGCGCCATCGCCGCTACATGGGTGGCGTAGAGGATATAGGTTCCGGCGCTCGCCGCATGCCCGCCGGCGGGCGCGACATAGCCAATGACTGGAACCGGCGAGGCGAGAATGCCGGCGATCATCTCGCGCATGCTGGTGACCAGCCCGCCGGGCGTGTCCATCTGCAGGATGAGAGCCTCGACGTTTCGGTCCGCGGCCACCGCCAGCGCTTCCTCGAGCTGCCTGGCACTCGCCGGACCGATGGCGCCGTCTATCTCGACGCGCAACACAATTTTCTCCCGGCCGTTCGCCTCTCCGGTGGCGGAAGAGGGACAAACGGCCGCAACAGCCACGAAAGCCGCGGCAAGCAGGACCGCACGCGCGAGTTTCACGCTCAAAGCTCCACACCTAGGATATGGGCTGGATTTTGCCGAAATCCATGACGCTTCGCGGCGGGTGACGTCCCGCGGCTGTGCAGACCCGACGACATGTCGCGCCACATAGACGAGGTCGGCGGCCTTGCCTGGCGGCGGCGGACCCGCCGCTAAGTCCAGTCGATTTCCCCGTGATCGGTTCTTGTCGTTATCGCCGCGGCCGGCAGCCGATCACAAAACGCGACGACGTTCAGGCAGTCATATCGCGCGCTGGGCACGATCAGACCGTCATAATCGAGGAAATATGCGGCCTCGCCGATGTCTTGCGACCTCGGATATTCGGCGTGCTTTTCCTGATACGAAAGCTGGCCGTAGCGCGAGGTGTCGAGGCCAAGGGTCTGCAAGGCGGCCAGGTCGAGCAATCTGAGCGTCCGGTCCAAAGAAAGATCGATCTCGAAGAGATTGTATCTGACACGTGAAGGGACCACTGGCTGCCCCCGCGTCAGGTGGAATCTCATCTCGCTCAAGGCACCTTCGCGCTCTTGCGAGGTGTAGAGCACGTCGAATGTTCCATCGTCCCAACGGCCACCGGAGCTCGAGCATTGGATCGGGCTGCGGCCCTGGCGCACGACACGCCAAACCGTTCCGGAGTATTCGACCGGAACTATTGCCTCGATAGCGTCGATGAGCCGGCTATCGCGTCGTTTCCGCCCGGCGATCGCCAACTAGAGAAAGACCTCGTTCTCAAGCCGATCGATGACTTTGAGCACGTCGAGAGCACGGTCGTCGTGAATGAGATCTATCGCCCTTTCACCGTTCAATTGCGGGTGGCGAGCGTAAAGCCAAGTGCGGATATCGCTTGGCTCGTAGAATTCCTGCAGTCGGCCGACGATATAGTGCAGATCCGATAGAATGAGCTCGCTGCGTGGCTGGGGCTTGATGTCGCCGGCCTTCCACCTCGAAACCGTGGCCTTGGACACGTCGGTGATGTTTGCAATATCGGTTCCCTTGAGACCGCCAAACGTGCCCAATTCGTCCAGGAATCTGGGAACCGCCCGCAACGCCGTAGCCATATTTTCTCTCCGGCTTCCAAGCCAGCTTCGCCCATGCGTGTCAGCCTGACACTTTGACTGCATCGGCGCATTTCGGTTTCACAAATGGAAAATATGAAACAGAGATGCAAATGTCAATTGCCGCTTCGGTTCGAGGGGCGTCCAGTGCCTGGTCGCTTAGGCCCGAAGCAGCGCCAGCTCTTCGGCGGTCAGTTGGCGTGCCTTGCCCTTGGCGAGGTCGCCGAGTTGCAGATATCCGATCGCGATCCGTACCAGGCGCAGCACCTCGACGTCGTGGGCGGCGAGCAGCCGGCGGATATGGCGGTTGCGGCCCTCGTCGAGCACGATTTCCAGCCAGGCGGTGCTGGTGCCGCCGCGCAGCAGCTCGATCGAGCGGGCCGTCAGCAATTCGCCGTCGACTGTCGCGCCGGCGCGCAACCGCGTCAGCATGGCCTCGTCGGGCAGGGCGCCGATCTGCACGTGATAGGTCTTGGCGACATGTGAGGCGGGGTCGAGCAGGCGCTGCGCGAGGCGCGTGTCGTTGGTCATCAACAGCAGGCCTTCGCTGGCCTTGTCGAGGCGGCCGACCGGCGAGACGAAAGGCAGGTCGAGCCCGGCCAGGCAATCATAGACGGTGCCGCGATCCTGCGGGTCGTCACGGGTGGTGACCAGCCCGCGCGGCTTGTTGAGCATCAGATAGACCTTGCGCTCGGCGGCGACGCGGCGGCCGTCGACCTCGATGCGGTCGCGGCCTGGATCGACGCGCATCGAGCCGTTGCGCACGATCTTTCCGGCGACCCGCACGCGGCCCTCGGCAACCAGAAGCTCGGCCTGCTTGCGCGAGCACAGGCCAAGCTTCGACAGCGCGCGACAGAGGCTGACGCCGGGAGGTTGGGTCCCGGGGGCAGGGCGCTGCCGGGCAATGTTCGGTCGCGGCGACATGGCGTTGGTTCTCGTTCCGCGTTTCCAGTATAACCGGCTGCCGGCTGTGTCCATGCAAGGACTGGAATGTCGCCTCGGATGCATGTGGCCCTGTTAGATGAGCCTGGCCAGCCTTGCGGCGTCGCGTATGGCCAGCACGGCATCCGGATTGGTCACGGGATAGGCAGTGATGAAGCGTTCGACCGAAAATTCGGGGAATTCGGCTTTCAAACGGGCGGCAAACCTGGCCGCTTCGCCGGCCTCACCCGTGGCCGCATGCGCGAGCGCCAGAAACATCAGCACGTCCGGCGACTCCGGCGAACTCCGGCGGAGCGCTGCAATGGCTTGCCGGTGTCTGCCGGCGACGAACAGAATGCGGCCCTGCATGCCGAAATACCAGGGCGGGGCCAGTGGGTTAAGCCGCATGGCACGCTCGATGAGCGGAATTGCCTCGGCCGGATCGCCAACGACAAGCGCCTTGCTGCCGGCAAGTAGCGGCAATATGCCGGCATGATTGAAGCCGTATTCGAGAGCGCGCCGGTGGGCGCGCTCCGCTCCTTCGAGATCGCCAAGGCATGCTCTGAGGTTGCCAAGGCACGCGTGGGCGCAACTGTCCGTCGGGTCGAGGCGCAGTGCGTTTTCGGCCGCCGTCCGCCAGTTCTCGATCGAGGTCAGCACGTCGTCGCCAAAGCCGTTGCAGGCCTCGATCGAATAGGCATAGGCGAGTTCGGCCCAGCAGTTGGCGAAAGTGGGGTCAAGCTCCAGCGCTCGTAAAAACAGACGGATCGCCGCCGCATTGCCGGCGCGGCTGAACGTCGTGTGCTGTTCTACACCGAGCAGATAGCAATCATAGGCGCGCAGGCTGGCCGGCGGCTTGCGGCGAACCGCGTTGCGGCCGACGGTGGCGAGGGTTCCGTAACTGCCGGCGAACACATTGATGATGCTTTCGGTCAGGCTGTCCTGCAGCTCGAAAATGTCCTCGACAGGCCGGTCGTAGCGCTCCCTCCACAGGCTGACGCCGTTACGAGCATCGGCAAGCTCTATCGTCAAGCGAACCCTCTGGTCGTCGGCGCGCAACCGGCCCGAAACTATATAGGTGACGCCGAGCGTCTTGCCGTCCGCGGCAAAATCGGCCGGCTTGCTGCCCAGTGATTTCATCGTGTGAAAGGCTATGACAGGCAGGCCTGCGTAGCGCGCCAGGTCGATGGTGATGTCCGACGACAGGCCATCGGCAAAGCGACGCCATCGCTCTTCGGAATTGAGGCATTCAATCGGGAATATGGCAAGCGCTGGCGGGGCTTCGGACAAAGGCAAAAGCGCTTCCTGCGACGCGCGCGGGATACCGCTAAAGTAGGTCGCAAGCCCGATCTTGGTCCGTACGCCGAGCTTTTCGTAGATGCTCGCAAGGTGAGTGCGAACTGTGGTCGGGGCAATGAAAAGCGCCTTGCCGATTTCACGGTAAGTCATACCGGACGCGAATTTTTCCGCAACCGCGCGCTCGCGACCCGACAAGGCGTCGAGCGCCCGCGCTTTCGAAGCGTCGTTGAGCATCATGCTGGAACCCGTCCCCAGCGGAAGAATACTACATATGCAGGAGATCGAATACTGCATCTGCCCGATGCCGCCGCTGACGCACAAACTGCAAGATCGCCCGCAGCAACAGCTGTAGTCAGGGGAGGCTTCCATGCGTACCGTTTCGGTCGTTATTGCATGCACGATTTTGAGTTCTTCTGCGGCCCCGTCGCCGTCGTTCGCAAGAGGATGCAGGCAGGTGCTGGAATCGGATGTGAAAATCACGAGCATGCGACTCTACGCCGACATCCTGGCCAATGCCGCCCGCAACGGCTGGGACTACACGCCTGAATCGATCGTCAGCGGCTCAAAGCGGCATTTCGAGGAGATGAAGCTCCAGTTGAACAACGCCGGCTATGAGATCGTGCCCGTCGGCGTCCGCCTGTATTGCAAACGGTCCGACAAGCTCGCCGCCCGCTAGCAACCAGCGATCCGCCCCTTTGCGGCGCAAGCTTTCGGCAATGTTGAGCAGAAGACCGCGCCGGATCCATCTCGATCCGCTCAGCGCCGTGCGCTTTCAACGCGGCCAGGACTCTTCCCGATGCTGCCGCCCGACACCGGGCGACACCTCAGGTAAACGCGCGCCGGGTACACACCCGGGCAGCAAACCATCCCAGTGCCCACCGGACGTCCTAACTCATGAGGGGGAATTATGGGGCTCGAAGACGACCATGCGTCACTCCGCCTGGACCACGCGCTGTACCACTTGGACGGCAGCCGGCCGTTAGCCCTCCGCGCCTGAGCATCTCGATGATGGTTGAATCCAAAATCACCACAGTTCGGTGCTCGTCGAGCGAGCTTTCAGCAGCCTGGTTCCGCAGCCTAAGTATGTGCAACTTCGGAAGCTGCCGACATCAATTCCTCGGGATTCGGCGCTCTGAAGGTGTTGAGGCCATCCTCCAGAACTTCAGTGAAATTCCAGCGTACGATGCCCGCCCGGTCGATTAGGAACTGACCGACAAGCTGCGCCTGGCTGGAAGCCATCGCCTGCTGATCGACTTCCGTAATCTCATAACCTTCTTTCTTGTTAAGAAATTCATTCATTGCCATGACGTCCATAGGCTCGGGCAACTCGCCCGGGAGATGGAACGGTATCGCCATGACCGTTTCCATCCCGACCTCGCGCAAGCCGAAGGCACGGTGCGAGGCCCGCTCCGGGTCGGATGCAGCGAGAAGATCGGGTGCCGGGTGGTAACGGAAATAGAGCCGCGCCCGCTCGACTGGCGTATTGACCACCGCCAGGCATTCGACGCCTTTCTCACGCAGGGCCGGCTTAAGTTGCGCCATCGCCGCGACATGGCGCCGGCAGAACGGACAGTGCAGGCCTCGGAACAAACCGATCAACAACGGGCTACGGCCTCGAAAATCATCGAGCGCGATCTTGCCTTCGCGTGAGATCGCATTGAGCACAACATTCGGTGCCCGGTCGCCCGGCTGCAGCGGGCGGTCAACACTACTCGTGGACATGGACAACCTCCTCGCCCTGGGTCAGTCAGGGAAAGCAGCACACCCAGCGTTTCGGAGGCGATCAAGTTGCCGGGGGCGAAAGCTTCCTGTGCCAAGGCAATAGCTTTCGACCTCTGCCATATTGCCGAGGTCGAGATTACGCGTGTTGCAAGCGCATCATAACACGAAAAATTCATCTGCGGGTCGCCCGTTTCGCGAGCCGTCTCGAGCGCCGCGGAACAGTGGGTCGTCTCATCCGTGGGAGGCGACCCAGCGGCGAAGTCGATTTATCCTCCAGATGGGCGTCCTTGGTCGACTTGAGCCCTTACGCTTTTTAGAAGCGCAACAAATGGCACGACTGCGCGCATTGCGTGATCCACTTCATCGGATGCGGCGCAAGTCGGTAACCTTCCGAATAGAATCCTCGGAGGCGGCTCCAGGTTAGACGTTGCAATTTCGCAGGCCCGCATCGGCCGCTGCGGCTGTGGAGGGTGGCATAGGAGAAGGACCATGCCCAGTTGGAACACGGGCCACATCGTCGGCCAGAAGTCTCCGCCCAAGGCACGAGAGGTCTGGAGCATCGGAACGCGACTGCAGTATCAGATGCAGAACGCGATCTTGCGCTGTTCAATCTTGCCATCGACAGCAAGCTGCGGGGTTGCGACCTGGTCACGATCACCGTCGGAGACGTCGCCCTTTCCGGCAGCGTGCGTGATCAGGCGGTGATCGTGCAGAAGAGGAGCGGCGCTTTCACAAAGCGTCGCTCCGTGACCCGATTACAGACAACGAGACGGGTATCTGGACATCCGCTCTTGCCCACATAACCAACAGATCATTCGGCAGGCACAGTCGTTCGGTCTGGTGCGCCTTCGCGGTATTCGCTCCAGGCCTGCCGCAGGATTTGCACCGATGAGGTTAGAAAGATACCGGCCATAAGTGCGGCGACGGTCAGATCCGGCCATGCGCTTGACGTACTCCAAACGCCGACAGCTGCGGCCATCACCACCATATTGCCGATCGCGTCGTTGCGCGAGCACAGCCAAACCGAGCGGACATTCGCGTCACCATCCTTGTAAGGTATCAGAAAACCAACGGAAGCAAGATTGGCGGCAAGGGCCAGAAAGCCGATGATGCCCATGACTTCCGCGCTGGGTACGCCGAGGATCAGCGTCTGATAGACGGTCGAGCCGAAAACCCATAGCGCCATCAGGCTGAGCGACAGACCCTTGAGCAGCGCAGCCGTTGCGCGCGTCCTCAAGCTCGCGCCGATGACCGCGAGGCTCAGCCCATAGGTGAGGGTGTCGGCGAGGAAATCCAGCGCGTCGGCCTTCAGCGCCTGAGAACCGGCAAGTGAGGCGGCAGTCATTTCCGTCAGGAACATGGCCGCATTAATAGCGATGACCGTCCACAGCACACGCTTGTAGCGCGGGTTCATGCCGTCAAAGACCGGCACGCCGTCCGAACAGCATGAGGCTTCCGCTGCACGATCATGTGAATGACCGTGCAGCTTCGCCGGCAGAACCAGCGGCGGCGGTCCCGCACAGCTTTTGGTTTTATGATCGCAGCAAGCTTCAGACATGGGGTGACTCCTCAGTGAAGACACTGTAGGATCTCTAGTGGCTAGAGGTTCAAGAGGCTTTTTATGGATTTGTCGATCGGTGAATTGTCTCGTCGCGCGGAGGTGAAAATACCGACGATCCGCTACTACGAGCAAATTGGCCTGTTGCCCGAAACGGGTCGAACCGAAGGAAAGCAGCGACGCTATGGAAGGAGGGCAGTAGCGCGGCTTGCCTTCATCCGGCACGCGCGAGAACTCGGCTTCGAGGTTGATGCGATCCGTACGCTGCTTTCGTTGCAGGACGATCCGGATCAATCATGCGCCCGCGCCGATGAGATCGCAAAGGCGCGGCTGGTCGAGGTGGAGAAGCGCATCGCCAGTCTTAAGGCTCTGCGCAGGGAATTGCGGAAGATGGTCGAGGAATGCGCGTGCGGGCGGGTCGGCGAGTGTCGCGTGATCGAAACGCTCGCCGACCGAACGCATGCGCATGGGAAGTTGGCGGCAAGTTGATCGGAAAGGTGATGGCAGTGTTCACGGGCGGCGGCAACCGGCGCACCTTCACAGAATGTCAACCCCGACTCGAAGCATTCAGGCGTCAGCCAGAAGCGATAACGCACTCCGACTTGCGCGAGCACAGGCCAAGTTAGACAGCGCGCGGCAGGTTGACACCGGGAGGCTGGGTCCGGGGGGCAGGGCGTTGCCGGGCAATGTTCGGTCGTGGCGACATGGCGTTGCCTGTGGATTCTTGTATACGAGCATCCCACTATAGCCGGCCGCCGGCTATGTCCCCGGAAGGGAACTGCATGTCATTTGCATCGTGCGCAGCGGCTGCGAGGACTTGCATGAAAACAGCCGTTCGCCTTTGCCTGCTGCTCGCCTGTCTGCCGACATCGCTGGCGCATGCCGGCTGGCAGGCGGTCGAGAAGGTCGAGACCTATGCCATCTCAGGGCAATCTGGGCCGGAGCTCTATGCCTCGATCGGTGGGCGCGGGCCGCTGCTCGGCGAGCGCCGCGTCATCGCGCATACCAATTTCAAGCTGACCTGGGTGAGGGACTACCAGCCGCAAGGCGACGCCTGCGTACTGGTGTCGGCGCTACCGAAGCTGATCATCACCTACACCTTGCCGAAGCCGGCCGCGCGGCTGCCGGGCGCAATCCAGAAGAACTGGGAGATATTCTCAGCCGGCCTTGCTGCCCACGAGAAGGTGCATGGCGCCAGGATCATCGACATGGTGCATAAGATCGAGGCGGCCACCATCGGCCTGACCGTCGCCGATGACCGCGGCTGCAGCAAGATCAGGACCGAAGTGACGAGACGTCTCGCCGGAATTTCGCAGGCACAGCGGCAGGCGAGCCGCGATTTCGACCGGGTCGAATTCGGCCCGGGCGGCAAGCTGCGGCAGCTTGTGTTCACGCTGATGACCGGCGGATGATGCTGCAGGGCTGTGGAGGCGGCAGGGTACCACCTTTGCGGCCCTCACGCCTGCTCGGTCGGATAGAGGGTCAGGATGTTGACGTTGACCCGTGGCGGCTGGGTCACCGCGTACAAGATGGCGGCGGCGATGTCCTCGCTTTCCAGCTGCTCCATGTCGCCCAGCCTTTGCTCGACCGCTTGGCGCACATCGGCGCGCATATTCTGGGTGAACTCGGTCTTGACGGCACCGGGCTCGATGCAGGTGACGCGGATACCGTCCTTGCCGATCTCGCGGCGCAGCGATTCCGCCATCGCGCTCACCGCGTGCTTGGTGCCGGAATAGACCACCGAAGGGTGGATATAACGGCCGGTGCCGGACGAGACGACGACGATGTGGCCGGCGCCTTGCCGCTGCATCGAGGGCAGTGCCGCATGGATCGGATAAAGCAGCCCGAGAATGTTGACGTCGACCATCCGGCGGTACTCTTCCGGCGTCGTGTTGCGGAACGGCGCGGCGACGCCGACGCCTGCAACCGCAAGCAGAATGTCGAGCCGGCCGTACTCCTGCTGGACCCGTTCGACCATCGCCGTGGCTTGCGTCTCGTCGGTGACGTCGACGACAATCGGCAGCGCCGCACTGCCGGTCTCACGGATCCGCCTCGCCAGATTGTCCAGGCGCTCGGCGCGCCGCGCAGCAATCACCAGCGTGGCGCCCTCGGCCGCCAGCGCCAAGGCGGTGGCCTCGCGGATGCCTGAGGAGGCACCAGTCACCAAGGCGATCTTGCCGCTCAGTTTTCCTGTCTGCATCTTTTTCTCCCGAGGTTTTGGATACGCCCTGAAGCTAGGTGCGGATGCTCTGAAAGCAATGCTTATGGGCGACTGAAGGAACGGACGGCTTGCGGGACAGAGAAGGGCCGGGACAGCGCCCTCCGGCAAGCCCATGTCTGCGCAATTTTCTTTGAGCGAACGAGCGGGCCTTGACGTGACTGGAGCTGTTGCGTCTTGATACGGGCTGCGGGGCTTCGCATGAAAACAGCTGATCGACTACGTCTGCGGGTGGCTTGTTTGCATGCGACGCGCCTGTTGGCACCACCGCGATCCTCTCGTGACCGACCGGGCTGAGCGCAAGATGAAGGTTCTCGTCGTCTATTGCCATCCCTGCACGGACAGCTTCAATGGCGCCGTCCGCGATATGGTGCTGGAGACGCTTGCCGAACGCGGCCATCAGGTCCACCTGCTCGACCTCTATGCGACCGGCTTCGACCCAGTCATGCGCACGCAGGAGTGGCGCGGCTACCACGACAAGGCGGCGAACCTGCAACTCGTGCACGAACATGCGCAGGAGCTGCTCTGGGCGGAGGCGGTCGTCTTCATTTACCCGACCTGGTGGTATGGCCTGCCGGCGATGCTGAAAGGCTGGCTGGAGCGCGTGCTGGTGCCGGGCTTCGCTTTCGAGATGCCGACCGCACGACGCGGTCCGCGGCCCAAATTGCGGCACATACGCCGGGTGATGGCGATGACGACATGCGGTGCCACGCCGCTGATGTCGTGGATCATGGGACAGCCCGGCCGGCGAACCCTGCTGCGCGGCTTCCGCTCCGTCTGCCATCCGCTGTGCCGGACCAAATTCCTGGCGCTCTACCGGATGGACAGCGTCTCGGCCGCCGGACGCCAGGCGCATCTGCAGCGGGTCAGGAAAACGGTTGCAAGCCTTGGACGCGCTGATGCGGTCGCCGCCACAGTGCCTGGCTGATAAGCTAGGCGAGCCGTCACCGGCATAGGCGCGTTGACTCTATTCCCCATTTCTGGAAATCTGGAAATATGGACAAGACGCTCGCCCTTTCCGCACTTGCCGCGCTCGGCCAGGAGACCCGGCTGGACGTTTTTCGCCTTTTGGTGCGGGCCGGCGCCGAGGGCGTAGCTGCGGGCGAGATCGCCTCACGGCTCGCCGCGTTGCCGAATACGATGTCGGCCCATCTCAAGATACTGTCGCATGCCGGCTTGGTGCGGACCGAACGAGAGGGCCGCAGCGTGCGCTACTTCGCCGATATGACCGGCTTTCGCGATCTGCTGGCCTACCTCATGGAGGATTGCTGCAATGGCGCGCCGGAACTTTGCCAGCCGGTCATCCAGGCCGTGACCTGCAACTGCTAGAAGGGAGGGTACGCCATGAGCGAGCCATACAACGTTCTTTTTCTCTGCACCGGCAATTCGGCAAGATCGATCCTCGCCGAGGCGATCCTGAACCGCGTCGGCCCCGGCAAGTTCAAGGCCTATTCGGCTGGATCGCATCCGAAGGGAGAGGTTCATCCCTATGCCCTCCAGCTTTTAAAAAGCCTCAACTACGATACGTCCTTTGCCCGTTCGAAGGACTGGCAAGAGTTTGCCGTGCCCGGAGCCCCGGAGATGAACTTCGTCTTCACGGTCTGCGACAATGCTGCGAACGAGTCCTGCCCTGTCTGGCCCGCGCAACCGATGACGGCGCATTGGGGCGTACCTGATCCTGCAGCCGTCGAAGGCACCGAGGCGGAAAGGCATCTCGCCTTCGCCGAAGCGTACCGCATGCTCAACAACCGGATTTCGATCTTTGTCAGCCTGCCGATCAATGCGGTCGACAGACTTGCGCTGCAGAAGCGCCTCGATGAAATCGGCCGCAATCTGCCGAAGGCCGGCTGAGCATCGTGGCCAATCTTTCCCGCCGCCTTGCCGCCGAAGCCCTCGGCACAGCTCTGCTGGTCGCCACCGTGGTCGGTTCCGGCATCATGGCTGACAGGCTGAGCAATGATGTCGCCGTCTCCCTGCTCGGCAACACCTTGCCGACCGGGGCGATCCTGGTCGTGCTCATCACCATATTCGGGCCGATATCCGGAGCGCACTTCAACCCGGCGGTGACGCTGGTATTTGCGCTTCGACGCGAGATCGAAACGAACGCAGCGCTTGCTTACGTCGCCGCCCAGATTGCCGGCGGCATCGCCGGAACGTTGCTCGCGCATGCGATGTTCGAACTGCCGATCCTGCAAGTGTCGGCGACGGTGCGGACCGGAAGCGGGCAATGGATTGCGGAGCTGGTTGCCGCCTTCGGGCTGGTCTTCACCATCCTCGCCGGCCTGCGCTCACGTCCGGATTCGATCCCCTGGCTGGTCGGGCTCTATATCACCGCCGCCTATTGGTTCACCGCGTCGACATCCTTCGCCAATCCGGCCGTCGCCATCGCCCGTGCGTTCTCCAACACGTTTGCCGGGATCCGCCCCGCCGATCTGGCGGGCTTCATCGCCGCCGAGCTATTGGGCGCGTTGCTGGCCGTGGCATTGGCAGGGTGGCTGCTCGCCCAACCGAAACCAGTCGGACAGATGAAAGCTGCGCAATGACCATCACCATCTACCACAACCCCGATTGCGGCACCTCGCGCAACACGCTGGCCATGATCAGGCAGTCCGGCGAGGAGCAGGAGGTGATCGAATATCTGAAGAACCCGCCATCGCGGCAAAAACTCGTCGAGCTGATCGCGGCGATGGGCATGACGCCGCGCCAATTGCTACGAGAGAAGGGCACGTCCTATGGCGAACTCGGCCTGGGCGACCCCAAGTGGAGCGACGACGAGATCCTCGATTTCATGCTGGCGCATCCGATCCTGATCAACCGGCCTATCGTGGTGACGCCGCTCGGCACCATGCTCGCCCGACCCTCCGAAGCGGTGCTCGATATCCTGCCCAATCCGGATATCGGCCCGTTCACCAAGGAGAACGGCGAGGTCGTCATCGACGCCAGCGGTAAGCGCGTCGGCTAGATATCGTCTTATTTCGATCTTTGTCGAAATTCTCTTGACGTGCAGCGATTCTGGAAATAGCTTATTTCCATGAAACTCGAAAAAGCAGCCGCACAACTTGAAGCCCTCGGCAACCCGACGCGGTTGCAGCTCTATCGGACGCTGGTGCGAGCCGGCGATGAGGGGCTGCCGGTCGGGCGCATCCAGGACAGGCTCGGCATCGCCGCCTCGACGCTGTCGCATCACCTCAAGCGGCTGGTCGACACCGGCCTGGTAACGCAGGAGCGCCAGGCGACCACGCTGATCTGCCGGGCCAACTATCCCGCCATGAACGGGCTCATCGGATACCTCGCGGACGAATGCTGCGCCGACGGCACCTGTGCGCCGGCATCGGCGGAAGCGGTCGCCAAAACGGCGGCGTGATTTTTTTGGCATTATAATTCGAAATTACCGGAAGGATGGAAGACATGGAAACAATTGAAAAACTCCCCGTCGCGGTGATCGGCGCCGGGCCGGTCGGTCTGGCAGCAGCGGTCCACCTCATCGCGCAGGGCATTCCTGTCAAAGTCTATGAAGCCGGCAATGCGGTTGCATCCAATCTCAGGGATTGGGGCCATGTCCGGGTGTTCACGCCCTGGCGCTATTGCGTCGATCAGGCGGCCAGAGACCTGCTCGAGGCGCATGGCTGGCGGATGCCCGAGCCCGAGGCATTCCCGACCGCGGACGACCTCGTCGCGGACTATCTCGAGCCGCTTGCAAAGCTTCCGCAATTGTCGCAGTCGATCGAAACCGGCGCCCGCGTCGTCGGCATTTCGCGCTGGGGCGCCGACAAGGTGCTGAGCAAGGTACGCGAAAACCGGCCATTCATGCTGGTAGTCGAAACCTCCACCGGCACCAGGCGCGACAGCGCCCGCGCCGTCATCGATGCGTCGGGAACCTGGCAGATGCCGAACCCGCTCGGCGCCGGCGGAATTCCTGCAGAAGGCGAAGCCGAATTTGCCGACCGCATCGCCTACGGCATACCCGATATTCTCGGCCGCGACCGCAGCCTTTATGCGGGGAAGACGACGCTGGTCGCCGGCTCCGGCCATTCCGCCGCCAATGCGGTGCTGGATCTCGCCAGCCTGGCAAATGTGGAGGCCGGCACGGCTTTCATCTGGACAACGCGCGGCACCGATCTGGTGCGCATCTATGGCGGCGGCGATGCCGACCAATTGCCGGCACGCGGCGAACTCGGCGCCGAAGTGCGCGAGCTCGCCGAGAGCGGCGGCGTCAGGCTGGTGACGGGCTTTGCGGCTGTTTCGATCCGCGATGCCGACGGACGGCTGGTCGTCGAAGGCCAGACCAGGGACGGTTTGCAGGCGCTTGGCCCGGTCGACCGCATCATCGCCGCGACCGGACAACGCCCGGATCTGTCGCTGACGCGCGAGCTTCGGCTCGAGCTCGATCCGTGGCTGGAAAGCGTCAAGGCACTGGGGCCCCTGATCGATCCCAACGAGCACTCCTGCAGCGACGTGCCGCCGCACGGCCACCGCGAGCTCAGCCATCCAGAGCAAGGGTTCTATACGGTCGGCATCAAGAGCTATGGCCGCGCGCCGACCTTCCTGCTGCTGACCGGCTATGAGCAGGTCCGCTCGGTCGCGGCGGCGATCGCCGGAGACATGGTGGCGGCCGACAATGTCCAGCTCGTGCTGCCGGAGACCGGCGTCTGCACCGTGCCGACGATCGGTACTGCCGATAAGGGGTGCTGCGGCGGTCCGGCGCCCGCCGCTTCGGATGCCTGCTGTGTCGCCGATGTCGACGCAAAGGCGATCGGCAAAAGCGGTTGCGGCTGCAGCGTCGCCGCATGAGGCTTTCGCCGCCTTCGACGGCCATCCTGCGCAGCAGCGGCGCGATCATAACCACGCTTGGCCTGACGCAGATCATGGCGTGGGGATCGTCCTACTATCTTCCCGCGGTCATTGCACCGGCGGTCTCCTCCGATACCGGCTGGCCGCTGGCATGGGTTGTCGGCGGGCTGTCTCTCGGCTTGCTCATGGCGGGATTGATCTCTCCGCGCGTCGGTTCATCGATCGAGCGGCATGGCGGCCGCAACGTCCTGGCATTCAGCGCCGGATGCATCGGGGTCGGCCAGATCGGGCTAGCCCTTGCTCCCAACCTTGCGGCCTATGTCGCTGCCTGGCTGATCATCGGACTGGGCATGGGTGCGGGGCTCTACGATGCCGCTTTCGCCACGCTTGGCCGCCACTACGGCCACGGCGCGCGCTCCGCAATCACCGCGCTGACGCTGTTCGGCGGTCTTGCGAGCACGATCTGCTGGCCGATCTCAGCCTTGCTGCTGGGGGAGGTCGGCTGGCGCGGCACCTGCCTGGTTTACGCCGCCTTTCAGCTGGCAATTGCGCTTCCGCTCTATCTGGTGATCCTGCCCCGCGCGGCGCCGCAACCGGCAGTCAAACCAGAATTGAAGGAGGCGGCACCGGTCCTGGAAAACAATATGGATCCGTCGATCATGATCGTTCTGGCCGCGACCCTCACGCTTGCGGCGGTAATCTCCTCGACGCTGTCGGTGCATCTGCTCACCATCCTGCAGGGCAGCGGCATGGCGCTGGCCGCGGCCGTCGGGCTCGGCGCTCTGGTCGGCCCGTCCCAGGTGGCGGCGCGCGCGATCGAGATGATGATTGCGCGCTACCACCATCCGATCCTGACCAAGTTCGCCTCAGTTGCCTTTGTGGCGATCGGCGTTTCGGCGCTCTGGGCCGGCATGCCAATCATCCCGGTGGCGCTCGGTTTCTATGGCGCGGGCATCGGCCTCGAATCCATCGCACGGGGAACGCTGCCGCTCGCGCTGTTCGGCTCGAACGGCTATGCGAGACTAATGGGTCGCCTCGCCATGCCGAGCCTGATCGCCCAGGCGGCGGCACCCTCGGCCGGCGCATTGCTGCTGGAGCGCTTCGGCCCGCATGGGACGTTGGCCGCGCTTTCCGGTCTGGCGCTGGCCAACGTCCTCTTGGCATGCGGCTTGGGCTGGCGGATGCTCCGCCGGCGGGAATCGCAGGTTCAATCCCGATAGGATTTGACCAGCGTTCACCCCCTTCACCTGGGTAGCGGGAGATCTTCTAAGGGGTCGGCAAGGAAGGATGCGGCGATCAGATCGTCGGCATCCAGCCGCAGGGAGCCTTCGGCGCCTCCCATGATGGCGGCAACTTTCTGAAACGTCTTCATCTCGTGCTCGGTGATCTGGGCGCTTCGCATTCTGGCTTTGAGGTCAGCAACGCGCAGCCCCAAACTGTGGGACATTCCGATTTTACGGTTCGACATGGTAAGATGCTCCTCCCCGGCCCATGTTTGTTTTGCCACCCGCCCTTATTCGCATTTCCTCCGCCTGCCTAAATATGAGGCATCGCGAATACAGCGCCCGAACGCCCGATGCAAGGGAAGGTTCCGGCGCGCAGAGGTCACGAAATAATAATGCGAAGGAAGCACGGCCGATGGTCCGGCCGGAGGTAGGACTTAGGTACGACGCCCCGCCAGACAGAGGGTTCCGGAGGCTTATCGGCTGGCGAGGACCATGCGGTTGCCTTCGCTGTCGCGAAACTCCGCCACCGTGCGGCCCGGCTGCCACGGCGCCTCATGAGGTTCGGTGACGGTCTCGACGCCGCCCGCTTTCAACGCCGCGGTCATTGCTCCGACATTTTCGTCGACCAGCACCAATACCGGCTCCGCGGCGGGGGTGTCGTCGGCGCGCCTGATGAAATGCAGGTTCGTCACGGCATGCGGAAACGCCAGCTCGATCCAGCGCCAGCCGCCATCGCCCATCTTCTGGTCGGCCAGCACCTGACAGGCGAGATGCCTGGTGTAGAACGCCTTGGCACGGTCCTGGTCGAACACTGGAAGCTCGGCAAACTGGATATGCATGATCGTCTCTCCTGCTTGATGGCTGCCGCGCAGCCGCCCACGCGGAAAAGACGATGCGGGCAACCGAAAAGATTCTTCGGTAGTGAGAATCTTTTCGGCGCGGCCGGTCGTCCTTCGTTCATACCAACCAGTCAGGAGACGACGATGAACTATGCGCTTATTCGATATGGTGTGAACCAAGCCGACCTGGACAATAACCGCGCGCTGGTCGAAAAAGTGTTCGAAGCGCTGGGCGAGGCGGCACCGCCGACGGTGCGCTATCTCGTGCTCGAGCTGGACGATGGTTCGTTCGTCCACATCGTCGGTCAGGACGGCGATTCGTCGACGCTGACCGGGCTTGCGGCCTTCAAGGCGTTTACGGAAAACCACGCCCAGCGCCGCTCGACCCCGGCAATGCGATCGCCTGTCAAAGTCATCGGCAACTACCGTATGCTGGCGGATCAAAACGCCGGGTAGCGCCTGCCATGCCGCTCGCGCAGAAATGGGAAGCTACGCCGAAAATGAACAGGGCGACTTTGGAGGCGATGCTCGTCGGGTTGCGGCCAAGGCTGCATCGTTACTGCGCGCGCATGGCCGGCTCGGTGATCGACGGCGAGGATATCGTCCAGGAGGTGCTGATCAAGGCGCTGCAGGCGATCGACGGCGGCGCGATGGTCGAACGGCCGGAGCAATGGCTGTTTCGCATCGCCCACAATGCCGCGCAGGATCATCTGCGGCGGCGCAATCGGGAAAGGTCGCGCATGACCGAGGCCGACATGAGCGTCATCGAGGATCCCTCCGGCAGCGCCGACAGCCGGCTCGCCGCCCAGACCGGCCTGCGCTCCTTCATGCAGCTTTCGGTGCCGCAGCGCAGCGCCGTGATCCTGGTCGACGTGCTCGGCCTCAGCCTGCACGAGACCTGCGAAGTCACCGGCGCGACGCTCGCCGCCACCAAGGCCGCGCTGCATCGCGGGCGGGCGCAGCTCAAGCTGCTGGCGCTGCAGCCCGAGCAGGCGCTCGCGCCGAGGCTCGACGCCGATGACGAGCGCCGGCTGCGGCGCTATGTCGACCTGTTCAACGCGCGCGACTTCGACGCGGTCAGGGCTCTGATCGCCGAGGACGTCCGGCTCGATGTCGTCAACCGCGTCCGCCTGCGCGGCAAGGCCGAAGTGTCGACCTATTTCGGCAATTACGACCGCGCGACCGATTGGGCGCTGTCGCTGGGCTTTGTCGACGGCCGGCCGGCGATCCTCATCCGCAACCCTGGGGACCCGGACGGCGCCGTGCGCGGCTTCATGCTGGTCGAATGGGCGGGCGAGGAGGTCATCCAGATCCGGGATTTCCGCTACGCACCGTGGTGCTTGCCCGATGCGGAGATCAGTACGATAGAGCGGTGAGGGGCTTGCCGCGATGGCGCGCGGAGGCGACGGGGCCAAGGTTGCGCCACCGGACAAGTCTGCCATCGCCTCGGTCACCAAGCTGAAGGGTTCCGCTTCCGATTTCGGGGAGCGGTATCGTCGCGAAGAGGATCTACGGCCCACAGCCGTCATGCTCGATATAGAGCGGCGCCAGCTTTCGGATCAGGCAGCCTCTTCCTAGTTGACCCAAACGCAATTGCCAGATGGCCGCAAGTTCTTAGAGCGGTTCCGGCTCTCCTGGAACCGGTAACCCACTCTAACTATTTGTTTTGCCGCATTTATGCGGACGCAAAATGATTCCATTTGGCTGCAAAATGCTCTAGCCGACACGCACGCGGCGCGTCACCTGGCCATTGCTCTCCCAGTATGTGTGTTTCTTGGCAATCAAGGGATCGTCCATCGCCGGTTGAATTTGTCCCGTGGTGCTGACCGCGCGCGAGGTCACCGTGTGTTCTCCAGGAGAGGGATTTGCCCAAGCCAGGGACCAAATTTTCCAGGCGTGCTCTGCCTCCTCACTGTGGTCAATGGTCGCTGGTGCCCAAGGCCCCTGGTCGATTTGAACTTCGACCCGGTCGATCGGCGCCCCCCAGGCTGCGCCAACGATGCGGTAATCCGAGTCTTTCCGGGTAACCTTCGCAGGCGCGGACTTTATCAGCGCTCGCCCGACTGACGTCTCGGCCCATACGGTCTCGCCGTTGTGGTCCTCCTCCCGGATGGTGACATAGTCACGGGCCATCAGAAGGCTCATGAACCGCGTATCGCGAACCTCGATGCGCTTTAGCCACTTGACGTTGGCGATCCCGTACCAGCCTGGCGCAATGAGCCGTACCGGGAAGCCATTGGGCGCCGGCAAGACGGCTCCATTCATTTCATAGCAGAGGAGATTATCGGGGTTCATCGCGTGGGCGAGCGACATGCTGCGAGCGAAGTTCTGCTGCATCTTGACGTCGCGTATTGCGACCTCGCCTTTGTCAGTACCGAAAAAGACGACCTCGATGCCCTTCTCCAGAACGCCGGCTTCCTCGAGGATCGGGGCGAGCGGCGTCCCAGCCCAGCGGGCATTGCCGATGCCGCCGGTGAAGAAGGGAAACCCGTGGTTGCCCGAGCATTCCACTGTGAAAACGACCTCCTGCCGCGGTCGTGCCCTGATGTCGGCGAGCGTCAATTTTAAGGGCTTGTTGACCAGGCCTCCGATCTCCATCGACCATGTCTTCTCGTCGATCGTTGGTCGGTTGAAATGCGAGATGCTGAAGAACTTGTCGTTTGGCGTTATCCAGCTATCCAAATCTTCCCAGACAAGCTGTTTCTGGATACCTACCGGATCGGGATTTTCGGTCGGCTGATCCAGCCATGGAATAACTTCCTCGCTCGGCCGTGTTGGAAAAGCGTAAGCCCGACGCGAGGTATAGAGAGCAGCAATTGCGGCAAGAGCCGCGCTTCCTTGAACAAGAAGTTCTCTGCGCTGAAAATCAGGCATGTTGTTTACCTCCCAGTTGATCGTTGATCCGGAACGGGCTGCAACGTGCCTTCGGCCGTAGCCTGATCACGGATAGGCGACACAATGTGAAGTCTGCCCATTCGGAAGTATCCGGATGGCTCAGACAATCACCGACGCAAGTCAGGCATGTGAAGCGTTGGACGAAACTCTGGCTCGCGTTTCGCATGCCAAGAGTGCGCCTTTGAGAAGGACGTGTCCACAACTTGGACGGGACATGATGATGATTGCGACATTCCATGCCGATTTTCGGTCCTGCCAAATCGTTGCTGCTCGGATCGCTGCCGAACGCCCGCTTCTGGGTCATTTCGGGACCTTCGTGGGTTCTCGTCGAACCGGTGTTTCCTGCCGGCCAGTGGGTTGGTCGGGCGGCCGGCATCGCCCTGGTCGCCTGGGGCGGCGCAACGCTTTGGTCTGACGACCAGGGCTGCCTCGAATGTCGCATTTGCAGGAAACGATCCCTCCTGACGCAAAGTGCATCGCACCGCCCAGCCAGGCCGGCTCACAACGCGTCGGGGCGGACCGGCGGTGACGTCAAGCTTACGCAGGCATTCAGGCGTCGAGGAACTTTGAATCTTGGCGTCCGTTTATCCGAATGTCGGGTATGAAGGGCTCCGCCAATGAATGTCAGCGATGAAAGGACTGTATCGCTTTGGGCGGCAACCGAAGTCGCGCCTGAGGCGGTTCCGCTCGAGCGGAGTGAACAGGTCGATGTCGTGGTCGTCGGATCTGGCATTGCCGGACTGTCGGTCGCCTACCAACTGGCCGTCGCCGGGCAAAAGGTGGCGGTGCTCGATCGCGGCCGGATCGGAAGCGGCATGACGGCACGCACCACCGCGCATCTGTCGTCGATCTGCGACGACTATTTTTCGGAACTGATCAAATTGCGCGGCGAGGAACTGGCGCGGATTTACTACCAAAGCCAGTCGGCGGCTATCGACCGTGTCCAATCGATCCAGGAAGCAGAGGGTATCGCGTGTGATTTCCGCCGCCTCGACGGCTTTCTGTTTCCGGCGTCAGGCAGAAGGGAATCCGTCATCGAGCGCGAACTGGGCGCCGCTCTGAAGATTGGTGTCGACGTCGAGAAAACCGCAGGCGTGTCGTTTGCAGGCTTTTCGGATACGCCCGTCCTTCGCTACGCCAATCAGGCGACATTTCACCCGCTCGAATATCTCCGCGGGCTGGCTGCGGGCATTCGCGCGCGCGGCGGCATGCTTTATGCGCAGACCATCGTCGACAAGGTCGCGGAGACCGACGGCGGCGTCCGCGTAAGCACGGTCTCGGGCTTTACCGTGTCTGCCAGATCGGCCGTTGTCGCCACTAATTCGCCGATCAACGATCGGGTCGCGCTCCACACCAAGCAAGCGCCGTATCGGACCTACGCGATGTCGTTCGAGATCGCGCGCGACGTTTTGCCGGATGCACTCTATTGGGACACGCTGGATCCCTATCACTACGTTCGCCTGCAGCCTGGTGAAGGCAAAACCGACTTTCTGATCGTCGGTGGTGAGGACCACAAGACAGGGCAGGCCGACGATGCCGACAACCGCTTCGCGGCCCTGGCGGACTGGATCAAAAAATTGGTGCCCGATATCGGCGCGGAAACCAATCGATGGTCCGGGCAGGTGATGGAGACCGTCGACTATGCCGGGTTCATCGGCCGCAATCCCGGCAACCGGCATGTCTTCGTGGTCACCGGCGATTCCGGTCAGGGCATCACCCATGGGGTTGTTGCCGGCCAATTGGTTTCCGACCTGATCCTGAAGGGGGAAAGCCCTTGGCGGGAACTTTACGAACCCTCCCGCAAGACGGTACGGGCGATCGGCGACTATTTGGCGGAGAATGCGACAGCGATCAGGAGTTTTGCCGAGTATGTCGCGCCTGGCGAAATCGATTCCGCCGATAAGCTGCGGCCGGGAGAGGGCGCCATCGTGCGCGAAGGGCTTACCAAAGTCGCGGCTTTTCGCGATGAGGACGGCACGCTCCACAAGCGCTCGGCCGCATGCACCCATGTCGGCTGCCACGTCCATTGGAACTCATTGGAACGCTGCTGGGACTGCCCCTGCCACGGCTCGCATTTTGCCGTCGACGGCACGGCTCTGAACGGGCCGGCCGTATCGCCCCTGGCTCCTGTCGGATAATTTTTTTTTCGCCCCCGCCGCGCAACTCACAATTCCTTCTCGGCCAGCTCCCGAAATGCGTCGGGAACCGACCGCTGTAGTCCGAGCGCGACCGAGGCGTAGCCGACCGCCTCCCAGCCGAAGCGGTCGCGGATCTTGTCGATGGCGCGATCCGCGATCCAGCGCGCCGCGTCCTTCCGGGTGCCGGGGCGGCGGCGGTCGTCGAGCCCGAGCGGCAGCTCCAGTTGCAGCCCGGCATGCTGCTCCAGATGCGATACGGCGATCGCCAGCAGCGAGATGGTCTTTTCGTGCGGATGGTCGATGAGCACCTTGCGCACCAGCGCCTCGGCGATTTCGGCCAGCATGGCGGTTGCCGAAATCGGCTGGTCGAGCGTGACCGAGCGCGTCACCGAGCGCAAATCGGCAAAGCGGACACGAACCGTCACCGTGCGGCCGGGCCGGGATTTCGCACGCAACCTGGTGGCGACCCTGTCGGCCAGATGCAGCAAAGCGGGGACGAAGACCTGCTCGTCGGCCGGTTTTCGGCCGAGCGCCGATTGCGCGCCGGCCGAGCGCGCCCGGCGCTGCGTCTCAAGCTTGCGCGGATCGCGGTTCCACGCCAGCGCATTCAGTTTCTCTCCCGCCGCCGGCCCGAGCAGGCGCTCCAGCGCGCCACTGTTGGTCTTCGCCAACTCGCCGATGGTGTTGACGCCGATACCGGCCAGCCGCTCCCTGGTGACGGGGCCGACGCCCCACATCAGCTCGACCGGCAGCTCATGGAGGAATTCCAGCTCGTGGCGCGGATCGACCACCACGAGCCCGTCGGGCTTGGCCACTTGTGAGGCGATCTTGGCCAGATGCTTGGTGCGGGCCACTCCGACCGAGATCGGCAGGCCGAGCTCGGCCCGCACGCGGCGGCGTATCTTGCCGGCGATCTCGGCCGGCGAGCCGAACAAATGGGTGCAGCCGGCGACGTCGGCAAAGGCCTCGTCGATCGAAATCCGCTCGACCACCGGCGTGAAATCGCCGAGCACCTTGATTGCCGCATCGCCCAGCCGCTGATAGTCCTTGAAATGGCCGCCGACGAAAATGAGTTGCGGGCAGAGTTCCCGCGCCCGCCGTCCCGGCATGCCGCCGCGCACGCCGAACGCCTTGGCCTCATAGGATGCGGCAAGCACTACCCCGCCGCCGACGGCAATCGGCTTGCCGCGCAAGGCCGGGTCGAGCAATTGTTCGACCGAGGCATAGAAGGCATCCAGATCCGCGTGGAGGATGTTGGCTTCCATCCGGCCCGTTCGCTCGCGGCGGCTCGAACGCCGCATTGTCTCGCGTTATGATAGGAACATAAAGAGAACATTGCGGGTGAATTGTCAAGCAGCGCGGAGGCCGCCGCCGCAACCTACAGCGCCATCTTGTAGCCGAGATGACTGGCGGTGAAACCGAGGCGCTCGTAAAAATCGTGCGCCTCCCGTCGACCTTTGTCCGTGGTGAGTTGGACGAAGTTGCAATTGCGCGAACGGCACGTTTCAATCGCCCATTCGACCATCAGTTTGCCGACGCCGCGCGAGCGCCATTGCCGGGCGACGCGAACGCCTTCGATCTGGCCGCGCCAGGCACCCTTCCTGGAGATACCCGGAAGGAAGGTGAGTTGCAGGGTCCCGACCACTTGCCCGGCCTCGACAGCCACGGCCAGCAACTGGTTGGGATCGGCATCGATTGCGCTGAAGGCATCGAGATAGGATGGCGCAAGCGGCGTGGATAGGTCTTCCCGGTCTGCGCCGAGCACATCGTCGGCAAGCATTGCAACGATCGCCGGCAGGTCGGGCGCCTGCGCGCGACGGAATTCGATCTCGCTCATCGCGCGAAGACATACGGTGCGACGTCGGCGATCGCAATATCCGTTTTGACTTGCAAGGGAAGGCCCGCGCCTTCAGGTGATCTCGAACGCCCAGAGGCGGTGGCCGTAGCGGCGGAAGAAGCGGGCGAAGAGGCGCTGCTGTCTGGCACGGGCGAGGTCGGCGGCGCGCCTTTCCTGCCGCCAGCGCGGCATGTTGCGGAACATCGCCAGGAAGCGGGCGGCGTCCTCGAGTGCCTCCTCGGCTGTCTGCGCCGGGCGGATCGCCGCCAGGAACAGAACGCGGCTCGGCTTCATCTGGTCAATCGCCACCTTGCGCTGGCGATGGCCCTGGCGTGCCTTGCGGATGCCGTCCTGGCGGATGGCCGCGAAAGCGGCAAGCATGGCCGGGCTGTCGCCGCTATAGCCGCAGGCATGGGCGAACTGGGCTGGGTTCATCGTCGCTCCCTTGCTGCCGGCCGGCCGCGGTTCCGTGGCTCGCGCCGATTCCAGCCCGCATGATATATAAGCATAACTCAAATAATTGAACAAGTGAAACTTTCACGTTGATGTAAGCGGAACCGACTCGACTCCGCCTCGAAAACCGATAATGATGTGAACAAAGCAGGAACAACGATGGGGTGGCCATGGCATTGGCGGGCAAGGAAGCGACGATCGCCGATGTCGTCTCGATTGCCGTCGAGTGCATCGATTGCGGCCGCAACAGGTGGTGGAAGCCGGCCGAGCTCAAGCGGCATGGGGTGAGGCCGGAGACGCCGCTATCAGCGCTTTCGGGGCGCCTCATCTGCAAGGCCTGCCGTGCCGATGGCCTGCCGGGCGCCGCCGTTTCGATCCAGGCCGCCTTCATCGACGACCGGCAACGGGTGCGCGCCGAGGCGCGCCTGCTCAACGGTCGAGAGCCGGAGCAGTCGAGGCGGGCTTGAGGGGGGAACTTCCTTCTCCCCTTGTGGGAGAAGGTGGATCGGCGCGTAGCGCCGAGCCGGATGAGGGGTGCTGGAAGAAACTCGGCGTTAAAATATGGAACGATTTTAAAGCCTTACGTAGCGATCCGTCCGGCACCCCTCATCCGACCGAGCTTCGCTCGGCCACCTTCTCCCACAAGGGGAGAAGGGAAAACCCTCCTCAATACCCCAGCAGTTCCTTGAGCGGGATGACGCGGAAGACGTTTTTGATGGCGTAGCGGTTGAAGGTCAGCGTCTTGGGCGGATTGTACTGCTCGACGATCAACTCGGCGGCGGTGCGCTTGACCAGCTTCTTGATGAAGGCCTTGCCGTTTTGCTCGTTCTCTTCGGGCAGCGTCTCGATCACCACATGGTCGCCGGGCACGGCGTCGCGGCCGCCGCAATAGATCATCTCGCCGGGCTCGTAGCGCGGCACCATCGAATCGCTCAGCACGTGCAGCGCAAACACATTGCGCAGATGCCGGATCCCCGGCGGCCGCTGGACATAGCCGGCCGGTTGGCCGTTGAAGGTGAAGTCGCCATCGTCGCCGCCGACGGCGGTGCCGAGAAGCTGGATGTCCATCGGTCCGGCGGGCAGGGGGCCGGGATCGGTGACGATCTCGGCATCGGCGACCGGTCCAGCATCTTCGAGGAAGACGACCTCGCCCTTGCCGAGCGCCACCGGATCGACGCGCAGGAAAGCGGCGGTCTTCAAAAGGTTCTCGGTCTTGGGCAGGTTGCGCCCGGTCTCCCAATTGCCGACGGCAGCGACGTCGGTGTCGTTGTGCTCGGCAATGTGACGCATCACCAGGCCGCGCTGCTTGCGCGCCCGGCGGATCGCCGCTCCGACCTTGATCGACAGTGCAGTTTTCGCCATGGCTCCCATCTGAGACATAAGATTCGGTTTCGTCTATGCAAGAATCGCTTGCATTATGATTTGAGTTATGCTCTTATGCGGGCATGCACAAGTCGCTTCACCAGCTTTCGGTCCTTAAATCCGCCGTTCAGCGCGCCGGCGGCGCTGGCCTGGAGGCGGTACCGCAAACGATCGCCAAGGCCATGCATGTGCCAACCGTTTCCCCTTCGTCGCGGCTGTCCTCCTCCCCGGCCGGGCCGATGCCCGAGGCTCGCGCCTCGGTTCCGGCAGCGCAAGCGGCCGGAACGGCCGGAGCCGTTCCCCTCACGGCTCCGGCCACGAATTACCCGTCGACCGGCAACGCGGGTGCCGCGGTTTCCTGGATCCGTACCGAAGACGGCACGGTCATCGCCTTCGACAAGCGGATGGGCAAGGCAGTCTCCGGCGCAACCAGGCAGGCGGCCGAGATGAAGCTCGATCGTAGCAGGCCACGCGAAGGCTGATCGGCTTTCCAGCCTGAGAGCCGGCGAAGCCGGCGCCACACACAACCACCCTTGCAGGGAATAAAACATCATGGCCGCCCGCTATTCCGCCTCTGAATTGGAACAAATCGAGAACTTATTGATGAGCGGGCTGTCGGCCGCGAAGATCGCCACCCGGTTGACCGCGCTGGGCGGCCGCCCGGCCTCGCGCGCGGCCATCATCGGCATCGTCCACCGCACCGCCCGTTTGCGCACCATCGGCCTTGCCAGATCCAAGGGCCGGTGTGGCGGACGCTCGGGCGGCCGGCTCGGAGATTCGGCGCCTGAGCCATCAAATGCCGCAAGCCAAGCGGAGGCCGATCCGAAGGCCGAGCCACGCTGCCGCCCCGCCAGGCTGTCGGCCAGGCTGGCGCCGCCGGCCTGGCAGCCGGGTCCGGCTCGGATCACCGGGTCCGATGGCGAGCGGCTCGAAATGCCGGCGCCGCGCCCGATCGCCGCCGGCGGCCGCCAGCCACATTTCGCCGCCATGCGCTTCATCGATTGCCTTTTCGACCGTTGCCGCGCGCCGCTCGACACGACGCTGCAGGAGGATGCCGAAAACGATGCCACCGGCAGTCGCCCCGGTTTGGACATGCTGTGCTGCGGGCTGCGCACAAAGCCTTCGAAAAGTTACTGCGCCTATCACGCGGCGCGCTTCCTGCGCACGCTGCCGGCCGAAACGATTTGAGCCCAGTGGATGACGGAAATTCGCCAGAGCCCGACGACAAAAAACCAGGAGGACCGAGCCGATGAGCAGCAAAATCGCCCAGAAGACCAAAGCCAGGCCGACGCGATTGCCGAAGGGCGAGGCCGAGCAGGTGCGCATCCGCAAGGAGATCGGCCATGATTTCGCGCTGAAAGACGACAGGTTCGGCCGCAAGCGGCTGGCCAAAGGAACACAGGAGGCGGCGCGCCTCTATGAGGTCTCCAATGACGGCCACACTGCGACCGGCGGCATCGTGCGGGTGCGCAATGTCGACCCGCTGAGCGGCCTCACCTCGCTGTCGCGCCAGCAGCGCGAGGCGGGGATGCGCTACCGCCAGGATTTCCGCAGTTCGTCGGAGGCAACCGCCAAGCCGATGGCTTGGGCCGAGCGTGTCGACGGCGGCCGCACCGGCAGCGGCGTCGCAGAACACATCCTGTCCGCCGGCCGCGACCATGCCGAGGCCACCAGGGCGCTTGTCCATTGGGAGATCGCCGGCATCGTGCAAAAGGTCTGCTGTGCCGACGCAACGGTCAAGAGCCTGGCCGAACAGGCGGGCGAACCGCGCGACGTGGTGGTGAAACTACTCAAGATCGGGCTCGACATATTGGCCGTGCATTACGGCATGATGCTGATGCGCAAGCCGAGATGAGGAGCCCCGCCGATCCGGCCGGCACTACCGGCCGGATCGATCCGTCAACGACGGCAGACACGGATTCTTTCGATGATCCGGTGGTGATGACGCCAGTGCCTGATGACTTCGGTATGGCAGCGCCGGTGGTACCGGTACCGGTAGCGCGGCGCGTAGTCCTCGTTATAGACATCATAGCGGTAACGGGGGACGTACTCATCGTCGTAATCGGAATACCGATGGTGGCGATAATAATAGTCGTCGTCATAGCCGTTGCCGATGCCGATCGTGACGCTGCCGCCGGCATTGGCCGGGCCAATCACGGAAGCCGCCGAGGCGATGGCGATCACCGAGGCAAGCAGGAGCTTCTTCATAGCTACCTCCTTCATTAACGTCCCTCTAATAGAAAAACCCGCGAGGGGCAGGCTCGTTCCACAAATTAGCAAGATGCCCCCAACTGAGAGCCCCAATTAGCGCCGCGTGGGCGAAAATGCCTCTGGCTGTGCGGCAGGGTGGCCGTCGACGCAAGCCTCGAGCTGGTTGTGGTCCGCGCCGTATGTATCCCGGTGTCCCGTCAAAACAGCGACAATCGGGCGGTGCCAGTCCCGTCACCTTGCCGATCTATTGGACATGCCCCAGTTCCAGCAAAACGAAAGCGGTCGCACCCAGCACAGCGAGGGCGTAGGCCGCATAAAGAACAAGCAGCATCACCTCAAAGTCCCGGACGAAACTAGCGGCAATCCTGGTCTCCCTAGGCTCCGCCTTCTCGATGCGGTCGGCTTCCAGCTGCTCCGTTGCCACGACGAGGCAGACTATCCTGTCGTTGTCGGCCGCCTGCAATATCCGTTCGGTCAAATCGACTGCAATCACTGGATCATCGGCCAACTGATCCCGCGATAGCCGGCTTTCAGTGACGGTCTGGATTTCACGCTTTCTCACGCACGCATAATTGCGTCGACTAAATTAGGTTCCACTGAAATACCTAGTAAAATACATAGATTGCGCCCACCCGATCGCGATGGGTGAGGCGTGAGCCCAACTGCGCGGAACCCCGCCTGAGGCCCGCATTTGTCGACCGTCGAGGCGAAATCTCTATCCGCATCCTCCGATCAAAGGGCGCCGGCTTCTTCATAGGCTGCTACGGTGCGCCAGTGCTGGTAGGTTGCAATGCTAAAGCCGCCAAACCTTCATATCGCGAACGCAGCGCCGACGTCTTCGGTTCTGACCGGTTATGACGAAGATCGCATGCTTACTTATATCCGGCTGCTCGACGCTTCGGCGGAAGGGACCGATTGGCGTGAGGTCGCCCGCATCGTTCTGCATATTGATCCGGAGCGGGAGCCGGAGAGGGCTTTCCGGGCGTGGGCGACACATTTGGCGCGTGCACGATGGATGACCAGGAAGCGGAACGAACTGCGCCAATTGCGTGATGAGTGGTGGGGATGAGCACCATCTAGGAACTGCCGTCCCGGTCTGGCCGTTGAGAGAGAAGGCCAACATGGAAAAGCGACCAATGACTTCTTGGCGAGCCAATACTTTCGAGCTGTGCTGCCTTCTTGCAGTTCCGCTGTCGCTTATCCTTACCGTTTTACTGGCTGGTCTCATCCTTAGCTGACCTGGCGTGGGTTGCTCGCCAAGGGCTGGTCGGTCGTGATCCGACAAGATCCCGCACTGTTACTTCACAGCCGCCGCCATCACATTCGAAAACAGCGCCCGTTCCACCGCCGGCTCCAGCGTTTCGGCGAAGGGCGTTGCCAGGTGGTGGCGGTCGCGGAAGGCTAGTTTGCCGTCGATGAAGACGTGGCAGGTGGTCTGGTCGCAAAACCGGTCGGTCATGTCGATGTAAGTGGCGTTCGGCGTCGAGCGCACGATGTCGCGCTCGACTGTGGCGATGTCGTCGTTTGCCGCCATGATCCTCGGCGTGTCGCATGTCGCGGGCGTCTGGCCCCGCCACAGCGCGCGCGCCACGCATTTGTCGGCGTAGCTTGCATTGTAGGGAACGTCCCTGATGACCGCGACCTTGATGCCGGCCTGGCTGAAGGCCTGAAGCGTCCAGGTGAGGCCCGTCCGCCACTGCGCTTGCCAATCGGCGTGCTTCAACTCCTCGGGCGATTCCTTCATCACATTGCCGATCGAGAATTCCGAAATCACCACCAGTTGCGGGTGCAGCGCGATGATGTCCTTGACCGACTGCTCGCGCCACTGGTCGCATTCGGTGTAGTCGCGCTTCAGCCGCCAGTTCCAGGTCGTCACCCGCGAAGCCCGGCAGGAGGATTTGAGAAAGGTGACGACGCGAAAATTGTTCTTCTCGGCCGCCTTGATCAGCGGCGTCGACCAATGGTCGGCATGCGAGTCGCCGAACAGCACGACCGAGCGTTGGGCATCCTTGCGGCCGAACATGCAGGGCTTCGGCTTGACGGTCTCGAAATCGAGCACGCAGCCGCCATTGGTCGCGCGCACGGTGGAGAGTTGGGCGGCGCTGTCGGCGATGACGTGCTGTTCGGGGCTGAGATTGTGCTCGGCAAAGCGCGCATTGCCATAGGCCGCCACCACGCCGGCGCCGGTCAGCGCGACGGCGGGCACCAGCGCCCGCGCTGCTCCGGCCATCAGCCAGCCATTGCGGCGGATCGGGTTCTCGACGAAATGATAGGTGAACATCGACAGAAGCAGCGTCAGCGCCGCGCAGGCAAAGCGGTCCAGGATGGACAGGTTGGGAACCACCATTGCCGCGTAGACGATGACTGGCCAGTGCCAGAGATAGAGCGAATACGACAGCCGGCCCAGCCATTGCATGGGCGGCAGCGCCAGCACTGCGCTCGGCAGATTGCGGCCGCCGCTGCCGCTGAGCAGCAGCAGCACGGTGCCGGCGACAGGCGCCAGCGCATTCACCCCGGGAAACGGTGAGTCTTCGTCCAGCATCAGATAGGCCCAGGCAATCAGCACCAGACCGAGGCATGCCTGGAACGTGGCGAGCAGCGGCCGGTCGCGCCAGATCTTTGCCGGCGCCATGGTCGCGAGCCCGCCGGCGGCGAATTCCCAGGCCCTGAGCGGCGAGAAGTAGAAGGCCCAGGGCTGCGACACTTCCGTCAGCCAGGCGCAGGCGGCGAAGGAGGCTAGGCCGGCGAGGCCAATGACGATTATAGCGGTGCGCTTGCCCGGGCGCAGCCATGCGGCCATCAAAAGCAGCGCCGGCCATGCCAAATAGAATTGTTCTTCGACCGACAGCGACCAGAAGTGGATGAAGGGGTTGTTGGTGGCGTCGGCGGCGAAATAGTCGAACGACCAGCGGATCAGCCAGAGGTTGATCATGTAGGCGGAGGCGAACATAGCGCCTTTCGAATAGAGCGCCTGTTCCTCCGGCGACAGGATGAAGTAACCAGCAAACAGCGTGGCGAGAATGACGAACAGTGCCGCCGGCAGCAGGCGCCGGGCGCGCCGGGCGTAGAAGCGCCAGAGGTTCAGCCGCCCGGTTTCGGTTATTTCCGTAACCAGGTGTTTTGTAATCAGGTAGCCGGAGATGACGAAGAAGATGTCGACGCCAGCAAAGCCGCCGGGCAGGCCGGAGAGACCAAAATGGAAGGCGATGACACCCGCCACCGCCAGTGCGCGCAGCCCTTCGATGTCAGGCCGAAATGATGCCGACACAATCACCTCGTGCAAGGAATGCCCACCTCGCAGAGGCTCGACCGATGCGCCGATATTGCAATGCAACAAATCTAACGCAGTGCAACATAGGGCGAGGGGACAGGCTCCTCCCACTCGTCGCATGGGCGATTCGCTCACATTGGCGGTTCAGTCATGAGGCGATTGAGATGGAAGCGAAGGGTGCCGAGGCGATCAGGCCTTTTTCAAAAACTCGGTCTTCAGCACCAGGCCCTTCAGCTGCCTGGTGCTGCATGCGATCTCGCCTGGATCGCCGGTGCCGGCAATGCCATGCGGAGGCTAACCGGCGGGCTGCGAGCAGACGGGACCGCTCGGGGTGGCATTGCCACTCCGCGACATGCGTTCCGACCAGGCCATGCCGATGGCGCCACGGCAATCGAACAAAAGCCGTGGCCTTCATTGCGCGGATATTCCGGCGTAGCGACGTCAAATGGCTAAGCCGCCGTGCAGACTGGAAGGTCGCGCAATGACGGACCTGCCCGCCCTTTCGCTTGGTCCGTTATTGCGATCGGCAAGACGCCGGCGGTCACTTGTTACCGAGCTGGTTGGCCATCTTGCAGAAGTCGGCATGCGTCTTGGCAATGCCGGCGTCGCTGCATTCCTTCAACACCATGGCCCGGTCGCTCGTGGACATGGCCATCCATGCGGTCTTGAATTCGGCTTCCGACTTCATGCTCTTCATGCCGGCGTCGGTGAAGAAGGGTGACATTTTCTGCGGATCGTCGAGCGCCGAAGTGCCAGTGGCACCGGCGGCAAGCGCTGCGCCGGTCATCATCGAAAGCGCCATCGCGCCCATGCAAAGCATCTTGATGTTCATGATCATTCCTCCTGAGCTGCTGCTTTGAGGTTGTCCATCAGCGATCTACGAAGGAACGGTGTTTTGACCCAAAAGTTCCGCGTTCCGGCGCAGACATGGAACAGGATTGCCCGTGACGCCATTTATGCAAAAAATTCTACCGTGACTGAAAAATTCTACCGTGACTGAATAGCCGCGCTGCCGATCTGAAGCCCGACAAAGCCAATTAAGGTCCAGGGCAATCGGTGTCCAGTTGGGGGAGACGCTGCGAAGTTGCACGCCGGCTCAATATGCCCGATCATGGCGACGGCGGGGCGGAGGTATCAAGTGGCGGCAAATCGTCGAAACGGCGCGCACCTGTCGGAGCCCCGGCGGGCGGGCATTGTTGCCGCTGCCAGGGCGCTTCCGCGCACATCGTTGCCCAGCGTAGCGTCGGTCGTGACGGCCGTCGCGGCGCTCTATTTCGGGCGCGAGGTCTTTCTGCCAATCGCAATCGCCCTGCTGCTTACCTTTGCGCTTGTACCGATGGTGTCGGCACTCAAGCGCGCTGGCATTCCGCGTCTTCCTGCCGTGATCGCGAGCGTGCTCGGCGCATTCACGGTGCTGGCGCTGTTCTCCTTCATCGTCGCCACGCAGGTCAGTGAACTGGCGCAGAACATCCCGCTTTACCAGGCTAATATCCTGACCAAGGTCCGGTCCCTCAAGGACACCGGCGTCGGCGGCGGTATCGTTTCCAGATTGAGCCGGGTGATCGAACGCGTCGGCCAGGAACTCGACAGACCCGGACCTGTGCAACCCGCCGCCGATCAGCCTCCGCGGGAGCCGATCCCGGTCGAAATCGTCGCGCGCGAACGACCGCTCGAGGTTCTCCAGAATCTGATCGGCCCGCTGCTGAGCCCGCTGGGATCGGCCGGGCTGATCGTCGTGGTCGTCATATTCATGCTGCTCGAGCGGGAAGACCTGCGCGATCGTTTCATACGTCTCGTCGGCTACGGCGATCTGCATCGAACCACCGAGGCGCTGCAGGATGCCGGCAAGCGGGTCGGCCGCTACCTGCTCATGCAATTGGTCGTGAACATCGTCTATGCCGTGCCGATTACGTTCGGGCTTTGGGTTCTGGGCATACCCAATCCATTGCTGTGGGGCTTGCTGGCGCTGGCGCTGCGCTTCGTTCCCTATATCGGCCCGGTCATCGCGACGCTGCTGCCTCTGTTCCTGGCGCTGGCCGTGGCGCCCGGCTGGTCGCTCGTGCTATGGACCGCCGGGCTTTTCGTGGTCGTGGAACTGATCACCGGCAACGTGATCGAACCCTGGCTCTACGGCTCGCGCACCGGGCTGTCGCCATTGGCCATCATCGTTGCGGCGATCTTCTGGACCTGGCTCTGGGGGCCATTGGGCCTGGTTCTGTCGACGCCGCTCACGGTCTGCCTCGTCGTGCTCGGCCGCCATGTGCCGCAGTTCGAATTCCTCGACGTTCTGTTCGGCAACGAACCCGTGCTCGAACCGCACGCCCGGCTTTACCAACGGCTGCTGGCCGGCGATCCCGAGGAAGCGACAGACCATGCCGAGGAGATGCTGGAGGAAAACTATCTAGTCGAGTTCTACGACAAGGTCGCGATTCCCGCACTTCTGCTCGGCGAGCAGGACCGTGTGCGTGGTGTGTTGAGCGATGAGCAAAGACAGCAGGTCGCCGGCAGCGCGCTGACGATGGTGGCGAACCTCGACGACAGCGCGCAGGAGGAGGCGGAAGCGGACGATACGGCCGCGGCCGAGGACAATGGTGTACGCGAGGACAAGCAGATTCAGGGGGAGGACGAGGACGACACCGAACTGCCGGATGGCACGGGCATGTCGGTGCTGTGCGCCGGAGGGCGCGGCGAACTCGACGACGCCGCTGCCGCCATGCTGGCGCAGGTGCTCGAAGTCCAGGGCGCTACGGTGTTGAGGGCGAGCTTCGCCGATCTGGAACCGGGAAGCATTCGCCGCCTTGAACTCGACGCCGTCGATACCGTCGTCGTCGGATTTTTGAACCGCGATTCCGTCAAGCACGGCCGGTTCCTGGTCCGTCGGCTGAAACGCGCCAAACCAAGGTTGCGGGTGGGTATCGTGTTGTGGTCGGAACCCGACAGCGACAACCAGGAGGCAGACGCCAGATTGGCCAACGAGATCAATGCCGATTTCGTCGCACACGGCATGGTCGGCGCGGTGCTCGGCGCGTTGTCCAGCGCTCCGCCGGTGGCGCTGAAGGCTACCGCCAAACGCCGCATGCGCCGCTTGACGCCGGCGCGCAAGAAAGAGCCGCTCGCCGCGGCAAAATGAACGCGGCCGACGACGGCGGCAGGTCGGGTTATTACCGCTTTCGCGAAAGTGGTAATAACCAAACGGATCAGGTTATCCTCGCAAGGTCGCGCTGAACCGTCCGCCCCGGCAAACGGCGCCAACCTTCATACAGTCCAGAAATAGCGCACCGTATGGAAGAAGACCGGGGCGGCGAAGACCAGGCTGTCAGCACGGTCCATCATGCCGCCATGGCCTTCGATCAGATGGCCCCAGTCCTTGACGCCCTGATCGCGCTTGATGGCGGAGGCGACCAGCCCGCCGAGGAAGCCCATCAGGCAGGCGATGAAGGCGACGCCGGCTGCCTGCAGCGGCGAAAACGGCGTCAGAAACGACAGCAGCACGCCGAGCAGGCTCGATGCCGCCAGCCCGCCGACAAGCCCCTCCCAAGTCTTCGACGGCGAGACCGTCGGCGCCAGGAGATGCCGGCCGAACAGCTTGCCGAAGATATATTGCAGCACGTCGCTGCCTTGCACGGTGATGATCAGGAAAGCGATCAGCAACAGGTTGCGGCCTTCGAAGCCAGGCACATCGAGCGTCAGCAGCGCCGGCACGTGGCTGACGCAGTAGACCGAAATCATGACCGCCCATTGCTGCGCCGAGACGCGCTCGAGAAAGCGCTCGGTGTCGCCGTGCAGCGCGGTGATCGCCGGCATCAGCAGGAAGCAGTAGACCGGGATGAAGATGGTGAACAGGCCATACCAGGCGGTCCACACCAGCCAGTACTGGAACGGGATGACGATGCCGAACATGCCGAGCAGCACCCAGTGGTCGCTGCGGCGGCTGTGCGTCAGCGTCACGAATTCGCGCAACGCGGCGAACGAAATCAGCGCGAACAGGATGGTCATGCCGGGGCGGCCGAAGAAGAAGGCAACGGTGATCGCCACCACCATCACCCACCAGGCATTGATGCGCTGGGTGAGGTTGACCAGCGTCGGCGACAACGGCTTCGGCGCGCGCCACGACAAAACGCCGGCGACGACGCTGGCGCTGATCAGCACCGCCAGCAGGCCGACAATCAGAATGAGGGTTTCGTGCATCATCGGCAGCATTTTGCCTTGATCCTCAATCGTCTCGCTCCGGCCGGGGGTTCAGCGCCAGCAGCGTTTCGCGGGCGCGGTCGAGAAAGGCGCGGCGTTCCTCACCAGGTTGAATGGCGATCGGCGCGCCGAAGACGACGCGGCAGAGCAGCGGCACCGGCACGAATTGCCCCTTGGGCAGCACCCGCGACATGTTCTCGATCCAGCACGGGATGAGCTCGACATCGGGTCGCGCCATCGACAGATTGTAGAGGCCGGAGCGAAACGGCAGGAGCGGTTCGTCGGTCATGTTGCGCGTGCCTTCGGGAAACAGGATCAGCGAATGGCCCTGGTCGAGCACCGACAGCATGATCGAGATCGGGTGCTGCGTTTCATCCGTCCACTGCCGGTGGATCAGCACGGAAGACAGCATGTCCTCGGCAATGAAACGGCGCAGCCGCGTCTTGCCCCAATAATCGGCGGCCGCCACCGCATGGGTACGGGCGCGTTCCTTCTCGCTGAGGCAGGCCGACAGCAGGATGAAATCGCCGTGGCTGGCATGGTTGGCGAAGTAGATGCGCTGCCGGTCCGATGGCTGGCTGCCGTTCCAGATCGGCCGCACGCCGGTGACCGCCCAGGCCAGCGCCGACAGGCCGACCGAGGTCACCGTCTGCAGCAGGGTATAGGTGCTGACGCGAAGCTTTGTCATGGACGGGCTCAAAAGAATGCCGCGACGACCGAGGCCGCCGCGAACAGGCCGAACGCGATACGCTGCTTGGCGAGCAGGCGGCGCGTGCCGGCCATCCGCTGCTCGAGTGAGCGGCCGCCGGCAGTGGACTTCAGCCGCATGCGCGCCAGCACGTCGTCGATCGCCGCGCCGCCGCCTGCCTCGCTGGCGTGGCTGGCCATCAACCGAAACAGCAGCGCGTCGAACAAAAGCAGGGCCGAGAGAATGATTGTGGCTATGGCACTTGCGGCGGCGATCAGCCAGGCTACCGCGGACAGCGACGATGTTTGCGGCGCAACCGCCAGGCCGATGACCGGCGCCGCCAGCAAGGCAGCAGCAATCAGCAGCAGCGGCCATGCCACCTGCACCATCAGCCCGGCAGCGAACGCTTCGGCCCTGTCACGATAGGCGGTCATGCCGGTGCGTCCGTGCAAAGATGCACCGGCCGGCCCGCGGCGGCGAGCTTGCCTCGCGCCTGATCGGGCGTGGCGGCCCGGCCGCTGGCGACCAGCCATTCGGCGACCACGGCGGCGCTGCGTTGGAAGCCGAGCGCACAGCAGACCAGCACCGTGCCCTGGTTCTGCGCCGCCCCGATCGCCGCCACCGCTTGCGCACGCGCCTCGCGAGACGGCGGCAAAAGGTCGACCATGGGCAGGCTGACCCAGCGGATCGAGGCGCCACGCGGCCTTTCCAGTTCGCCGGCAAGGTCGATCACCGTGCCGAAAGGGTCGGCTTCGGCGGCGGTCGGAAAACGGCCAAGGGAAACACCGTCGGCAACGACGATATGCGCCGGAAGCTTTCGCGTCCATGCCCACACATTGGCCTTGGCGCCAAGGCGGTAGGGCCAAAGCAGTAGACGGCTGGCCAGCGACACGCGGCCATCGGCTGTTTTCTGGAACATTTTGGCGCCGGCGCCGGCATAGGCGAAAGCGACTATGGCCAGCGCCAGTGCCGGCCACAACAGGATGAGCCACAGCGCCGAGACCAACGCGCCGGCAGCGGCGCCGGTCAGTGCAAGGCTTGCGCCGAGCGCATAGAACAGCGCCAACCGCCGCGCCTTCGGGTCAGCGCTCAGGCGGAAGCCGGTGAACGGCAGCTCGCTGTCGCGCGGAAACAGCCACAGGGCGAAAAGGCCGAGCAGCGCGCCGGTCGGAATGTCGATGAAATGGTGCTGCCACGTCGTCAGCACCGAGGCGCCGATCAGGAAACACCAGACATGCCAGGCGAAGCCGGCGATGCCGGTCAATCTGTAACGCCAATGGTCCCAGATGATGACCAGCAGCGCGATATGCAGCGACGGCGCCTGGTTGAAGGGTTTGTCGAAGCCGCCGAGCACGGCGAACATGAAGCCGGGCAGGCCGCTCGTCTGCGGGCGCACGAAGGTCGCAGTCAGCGGGAACAGGATGAAGCAGGCGACGGCGACGAGCTGCGCCGTCAGATAGCGGCCGGCAAGGCGGTCGACGCCGCTCTTCGAATTGTTCAACAGCAACGACAAGCCATAGAACAGGTTGATCGACCAGTAGGGCACGATCGTCCAGGCAAGGAACGGGATGCCATGCTCCCAGCCGAAGACGATGCTGCCGACATCGTCGCGCCGCGACGCCAGCCAATTGGCGAAGCCGTAGGTGGCGTAGAAGAACGGCGCCAGAAATGCCAGCCACAATGCGGCGCGCAGGACGGTCCCGGGATACCGCTCACGCGGCAAGGCCGGAAGGGCAGGGGCATCGCGAGGTAAGGCAGAGGCAGGCAAGTCCATGTTCAGACGCGCCGCGCGACCGAAACGGTGAAGATGCCCCACTGGTCGATGCGCTGGTCGAGCTTCTCAAAGCCGGCGGCCGCCACCAGCTGGTCCATCTCGGCCTGCGTGCGGCGGCGCATCACCCAGGCCTGGCCGCCGCGATGCGAGGTCAGGCTGCGCGCGATCATCTCGAGCTGCGGATGCCAGGGCTGGTTGGTATAGACGAGCAGGCTTCCCGGCTGCATGGCGCTGGCCAGTCCACCGAGCGAGCGGGCGATCACGGCATTGTCGGCAAACAATTCGTAGAGCCCCGAGACGATGGCGAGATCCGGCGCCGGGTCGAGCCCGGCCAGCATCGTGGCGTCGAAGGCGTCACCTTGATGGAAAGTGACGCTCGCCGGCAGCTGGCGCTCGGCGATCAGCTTGCGGCCGAGCGAGACGTTGAGCTCGGAGAAATCCTGCAGCCGTACGCTTGCCGGCGGCTCGGCGCATTTCTGCACGGCATCGAGCACGTAGCGGCCATGGCCGGCGGCGATATCGACGATATGGACCGGCCGGCCGGCGGCCTTGAACGAGGCGGCGGCGCTGCCGATCAGTTCTTCCAGATGCAGCTTGCGCTGGCGGATGCCGCGCCAGCCGATGGCATCGAGAAAGGTGCGGTCGATCATGCGGCCGATGGGGCTGATGCCCCGCGCCTCGTTCTCGTAGACATAGTCGAGCGTCGAGCCCGAATCGAAGCCGGTGGCAATCCCCGTCTTCATACCGGACGACAGCCAGGCGCCCATGCGGATCGAAGCGCGGCTCATTGCCCAGTAGAGGCCCCTTAGCGACAGCAGCGGCAGCGGCGAGGCAAGCCGGTCGGCCTCGTCGCGCGTGTAGCCGGCGCGGTCGGCCTCGGTCAGGTCGACCGGCTTTTCCGGCGCCGCGAATTGCTTTTCAAGGAAAGGCCTGATCAGGTCGAGTGCCTTGTGGCGGTCGCGCTCGCCCAGCGTGTCGTGGAAGAAGCCGGCCAAAACATGCCGCTCCTTGGCCGGGCTCGCCAGATTGACGAAAAACTCGTGCTGCGGTTCATGCCGCACCACCCAGTCACTGCCGGAGATCAGAAGCTGTGTCGGCACCGTGATGGCGCGTCCGTCGGCGACGATGCGCGCAGCATGGTCGTAGAGCTCGACCAGGATGTTGGAGGCGATCGGCCGGGTGATCAGCGGGTCGGCGTCGAAGGAGGCGATACGCTCGGGGTCATGCGTCAGGAATTTCGCCTTGACGTAGGAATTCACGAAGAAGCGGCCCTTCAGCTTCTGCCACAACGCGATGCCTTGCTTGGCGAGGGGCACGTAGAGCTTGACCGAGAAGGCTGGCGAGGCCAGCACCAGGGCGCGAATGTCGGGCGCGTAATCGTGCACCCAGGCGGCGGCAAGCACGGCGGCGAAGGATTGCGCGATCAGCGCGATGTCGCGCCGGGCAAAGCCGTCGCTGTCGATCTCGCGCACCAAACAATCGATGTCGCGCACCAGCGCGGCAAATGACGGCGCATAGCCGCGTTCGCCGGCGGAGCGGCCATTGCCGCGCGCGTCCCAGGCATAGAAGGCGTGGTCGGGCATCTGGAACTCGTCGACCAGATGCGCCATACGGCCGCCATGCTCGTGGCCGCGGTGGAACAGCAGGATGGCGCCCTTGGGGTTTTCCGACAGCGCCGGCCAATAGCGATAGAAGATCTCTGTGCCATCGTGGCTCTTGAAGCTGCGCTCCTGCGCCACCCGCTCGATATTGACTGAAGCCACGGCGGCAACCGTCTGTTGGTGAAGCATGTTGTTCTCCCTGGCGAGACCGGAATTCAGCTACCGCTCCCGTTAAGGCCGCTGCGTATCCGGTTGATGGCGGTCGCCAGCGAGAGTGTAGCCATGGCCGGAAACACGAGCGGCGTGAGCGCCGGGACCCACAGGCCGGACGCGATAAGCACCGCGAGGATGCCAAGCGCCAGCGCCCGGTCGCTTTTGCCGAACGGGCCGGCATAGTTGCGCCCAGCTCCGGCCGCGATGCCGAGCACGCCGGCGAATTCCGCGATCATAGCCGCGATAGCGAATGCAACGACGCCCCAGGCAGGAAAAATGACAGTAAAGGCCAGGATCAAAGCGAGATCGGAGACGACATCACAAAGCTCGTTGAGATACATGCCGAGCGTCGAGGCCTGGCCATGTTCCCTTGCGAGCATGCCGTCAATGGCGTTTAGCGCCATTCGCGTAAACAGCACGAGCGGCATCAGCAGAAAGACCGCGCGGCGGCCTGCAAGGGCTGCCACCGCAAGGCCGGCAGCGAGCGAGAGGGCAGCGGCCAACAGTGTGATCTGGTTGGCGGTGACGCCGGCCTTGGCCAGGCCGTCGGCAAGCGGCCGCAGCCTGGCCTGGAAGGCCGGTTTCAGCGCATAAAGCGTCGGCATGTGCGAACCCCCCGGCCGCGGTGCAAATGATGTTGGCGAGGATGGTCAATTGGCGCGCAAGACGCAAGGGCGGCGCCCTGCCATTTTTCGACATCCGGATATGTCGGCGCTAGCTTTTCCTGTCATTGTCGACCGGGAACCGTGCTGGCAAGCTTTCTTCGGCCGTGGCCCAGGCGCGACTATGATAACGCCGCAGGACGAGAATGCATGTCGCGAAGACCGCCAGCCCGCAAATCACGCCGGGCGACATGCCTCCGCCGAAAGCGGACTTAACAACGATGCCGGTGAAGGCGCCGGCGATGGCGCCGTTGATCGTGCCCACCATCCCAGCGGTGGTCATGAAATATTGCAGCGGCGAGGGGCGGAGGCCCTTGTCGACCAGCACCGCCGAGAGGTCGTCATGCGTGGAGTTGACAAGGTATCTTTGCAGGACCGGCGCCAGCTCGACGAAATAGTGGCGGATCCTGGCCATGCCGCGGGCATGCACCATGTCCTCGATGGCAACCTGCACAGCGCGCACGAAGGTGACCAGGCCGATGAAGAAAAGGCAAGGTAGCAAGATAAGGCTGAACAACACGAACGGCCTGCCCATCTCCGTGACCTGGGCGACGAAGGACAAGGCAATCGTTGCGCTCGAGACCGACGTCAGGAACAGATTGGCTCGCTGGTTCGCTTCCTGAATGGTCGCGGCGCGAGCGTTTTGCAGCACGAAATGCTCGGTCGTCAGGCACTGCAAGACTTGCTGCGCCTGGTCAGGCGGAACCGGAGCGTCGGGAGAACGGGTCATCGACATTCCCCGCTTCTGCCCGCCGGAACCGGCAGGGCAGAAGCGGGCGTCGTCCTGCTGCGAGCCATCAGGACTTGCCGTTGCCGCCGTTGATGGCGATACGCTTGGCCTTGGCCTGAGCGCGCTCCGTCTTCGGCAGCGTCACGCTTAGCACGCCGTTCCGGAACGCGGCGTTGATCTTGTCTTCGTCGACTTCGTAGCCGAGCGGGATACGCCGCTCGAAACGGCCATAGAAGCGTTCGGAGAACTGCCTGTCCTTGTCCTCGGTCTCTTCACGCTTCTCGCCGCGCAGCGTCAGCACACCGTCATCGAGCAGCAGCTCGACGTCTTTCTCGTCCATTCCGGGGATCTCGGCGGTGACGCGGATCTCCTTTTCGCTATCGGAGATTTCGACGCTCGGCCAGCTGGCGCCGGCAGCGGAGAAGCCACCGAGCGACGGCAGCCTCGTGTCGAAGCCGCGGAACGCCTCGTCGAACAGGCGGTTCATTTCGCGATGCAGCGTCAGGAAGGGATCGCGATCGCCGCTGCGGAACAGGCTGGGGGCCTGATTATTCTCCCGGCCCCAGGGAATGAGATCACGAATAGCCATTGCATAGTCTCCTTTCTCGACTGGTTCGTTCAGGCAGCCTGCTTGTTTGCTTCGACCTGCGCGGCCTTCGGCCCGGTCTTCGGCGAGGCGACATCGGTCGCGATGGCGATGCGCCGAGGCTTCATCTCCTCGGGCACCTCACGTACCAGATCGATGCTGAGCAGGCCGTTGTCGAGCGAGGCGCCTGCGACCTTGACGTGATCGGCAAGCTCGAAACGGCGGGTAAAGGGCCGTGTGGCGAGGCCATGATGCAGATACTCCGCGTTGTCCGGCTCCTTATGCTGGCCGGAGACAATCAGGAGGTTGGGTTCATGAATGATTTCGAGGTCGTCCTCGGAAAAGCCAGCGACGGCGATAGTGACGCGGTAGTTGTTCTCGCTGCTGCGCGCGATGTCATAGGGCGGCCAGGCGTCGAAAGCCTGCGGCGCATTTTCCAGCAGGTTGAAGACGCGGTCGAAGCCGATGCTCGACCGATAGAGCGGGGAAAAGTCGAATGCGGTTCTCATAGCTACATCCTCCATCGAGCAACATAGATACGAGGAGCGCCAAAGAGCTGGCGCTCCCTGGTTTCGCCGGCCCCATTTCGGCGACCGGTGCCATCGATTTGGTTATTGTCCGCCGCAAGTCAAGACCCCGATGGCTCTCGCGTTGCCGGTTTTCGGGCCGGTTTTTGGTCGGTTCGGCGAGGCTGCCAATCTACTTGTGAGAGATGTCCGGCAGGAGATTGCCTGTTTGGCTTCAATCGCCAACGCCGAGTTCCCCGGCCGGTTATTGTCTGCCGCAGGTCAAGACCCAGATTCTTGTGTTGCCGGGCCCATTCCCGGCACTCGCAGATGGAGCTGACCATGACACGCGACGAGATCATTTCCGTGCTGGGCCCGGTCGACGACGCCGTTATCGCCGACATTGCGGCGACGGACGGGACGGTCCAGGAATTGCGTGAGGCCCTGGCCTGGATCGCCGCCGACGAGGCGCTGGTGAACGAAGGCCGACCGCTGCCGACGGCAAGAGTAGCGACGCTGATCGAACTGCTGCAAGGGCCGGACGAGGAGGAATAACCGCTGTTGCCGCGATGCTCTTGAACCGCGCAAAGGGACGAACCATGTCCTTCAGCGGCGCCGGCTGGTCGCCGGTGCCGCCAGCATGACGTTGCTTGCTCAAACAAGAAGACGATCAGAAAACAAGGAGGAAGTGATGGACGACGTCCGCTTCGCCGAGCCGATCACGTTGAAATTCCAATCCAGCGAGCGCAAGGTCGCCAGTAGTTGGGAAGCCATCGAATGCATGCGTCAGCAGTGGCCGGACCGTGCCCGCGGCCGGAGTTGGCGCGCCGCCTATCGGGCCTGCCGCGACGCGCTCGACGGCTGGCGCACCGCGCGAGATGCGCGCAAGGCCTTCGTCAGGGCGGCGCGCAACGCCGGATTGCTCGCCTGCGAGCCTGTCGACCACGCCGGCTAGCCCGGACCCTCCGATATTTGAACTCCAAAACAAGTTGGGGAAAAGGCAACTGCCTTTCCCCCACCGCGAGAGACTTTGCCCGCTGTCTAGCGGCAGATCGGCTTGCTCCTCAGTGGACGGTGATAATGCCGTTTACGGCCCGCCATTCGGAGGGCTGGATCAGGTGATGATGGGCGACGCGCACCGAATGCAGCGGGCCTTCGATTTCGCGCTCCCAGAAATCGAGGAAATGCTTCAGCGTCGGGAAATCGGGGGCAATATCGTATTCCTGCCAGATATAGAGTTGCAGCAGGCTCCGATGATCGGGCAGGCGATAGTGGATCTCCGCCGTGGTAAGACCAAACCCTTGCATCTGGAGCTGAAAGTCCCTGCTGGTCATGCGATCGTCCTTTCCGTTGAAATCTCGGTCCGTTGAAATCTCGGTCTGCAAAACGCCTCGCCTTCCACATAGGTTCCCGCCGCCACGAGCGGCTCCGGACCGGCGGCATTTTGAAATATCGCGCCAAAATTTGAGCCGCACTTTAGCTGAGAGCGGCTAATGTGCGAACGATTACAGTGCATTGGCACTCTCATGCGTCGAGTGCTAAAATTTTTGCGTGACCCTCTTGAAAGCAGAAAAAAGCGCGACTAGTTCGTATGCGCGCGATGCCTGATGAAGGGGTCGCGCACCCCGTGCCGGGCCGATATTGCCGGTTCGGTCAGGAGGATCTTCGAAAATCTGTTTGTCCCGAGAGGAGAACGACATGACGTTCCGTCCATTGCACGACCGTATCCTGGTCCGCCGTATCGAGATCGACGAGAAGACCGCCGGCGGCATCATCATCCCCGACACCGCCAAGGAGAAGCCGCAGGAGGGCGAGGTCATTGCCGCCGGTCCGGGCGCGCGCGACGACAGCGGCCAATTGCAGCCGCTCGACGTCAAGGTCGGCGACCGCATCCTGTTCGGCAAATGGTCCGGCACCGAGATCAAGCTCAATGGCGAGGATCTGCTCATCATGAAAGAGAGCGACGTGCTGGGCGTTATCGAGGGCGCCGGCGAGATGAAGAAGGCTGCCTGAGTGGGCCTGAACAAGCATTCCAGTCAACGAAGCTGCCTATCGAAGGAGTGATCCAATGGCTGCCAAAGATGTGAAATTTCATACCGAAGCCCGCGAGAAGATGCTGCGCGGCGTCAACATCCTCGCCGACGCGGTGAGGGTGACGCTCGGTCCCAAGGGCCGCAACGTCGTCCTCGACAAGTCGTTCGGCGCCCCGCGCATCACCAAGGACGGCGTCACCGTGGCGAAGGAGATCGAGCTCGAGGACAAGTTCGAGAACATGGGCGCACAGATGGTCCGCGAGGTGGCTTCGAAGACCAGTGACGTCGCCGGCGACGGCACCACGACCGCGACCGTTCTGGCGCAGTCGATCGTCCAGGAAGGCGCTAAGGCGGTTGCCGCCGGCATGAACCCGATGGACCTGAAGCGCGGTATCGACAAGGCGGTCGAAGCCGTCGTCGCCGAACTCAAGGCCAATGCCCGCAAGGTGACCAGGAACGACGAAATCGCCCAGGTCGGCACCATCTCGGCCAATGGCGACGCCGAGATCGGCCGCTTCCTCGCCGAAGCGATGGAAAAGGTCGGCAATGAGGGCGTCATTACCGTCGAAGAAGCCAAGACCGCCGAGACGGAGCTCGAAGTCGTCGAAGGCATGCAGTTCGACCGCGGCTATCTCAGCCCCTATTTCATCACCAATCAGGACAAGATGCGCGTCGAGCTCGACGAGCCCTATGTGCTGATCCACGAGAAGAAGCTGTCCAACCTGCAGGCGCTGCTTCCGGTGCTGGAGGCGGTGGTGCAGTCGTCCAAGCCGCTGCTGATCATCGCCGAGGACGTCGAGGGCGAGGCGCTGGCGACGCTGGTCGTCAACAAGCTGCGCGGCGGCCTGAAGGTCGCGGCCGTCAAGGCACCGGGCTTCGGCGATCGCCGCAAGGCCATGCTGGAGGATATTGCCATCCTGACCGGCGGCACGGCAATCAGCGAGGATCTCGGCATCAAGCTCGAGAACGTCACGCTCAACATGCTCGGCCGCGCCAAGAAGGTGGTGGTCGAGAAGGAAAACACCACGATCGTCGACGGTGCCGGCTCGAAGAGCGAAATCCAGGGCCGGGTCTCCCAGATCAAGGCGCAGATCGAGGAGACCACCTCCGACTATGATCGCGAGAAGCTGCAGGAGCGGCTGGCCAAGCTCGCCGGTGGCGTCGCCGTCATCCGCGTCGGTGGCTCGACCGAGATAGAGGTCAAGGAGCGCAAGGATAGGGTCGACGACGCCATGCATGCCACCCGTGCCGCGGTCGAGGAGGGCATCCTGCCCGGCGGTGGCGTGGCGCTGCTGCGGGCGGCAAAGGCGCTCGACAATATTCAGGTCGACAATCCCGACCAGAAGACCGGTGTCGAAATCGTGCGGCGCGCGATCGAGGCTCCGGTGCGCCAGATTGCCGAAAATGCCGGCGCCGAAGGCTCGATTATCGTCGGCAAGCTGCGCGAAAAGCAGGAGTTCTCGTTCGGCTGGAACGCGCAGACCGGCGACTATGGCGATCTCTTCGGCCAGGGCGTCATCGATCCGGCCAAGGTGGTGCGCACCGCTCTGCAGGATGCCGCTTCCGTCGCCGGCCTGCTGGTGACGACCGAGGCGATGGTGGCCGAGAAGCCGAAGAAGGAAGCTGGCGCGCCGGCAATGCCCGGCGGTGGCGGCATGGACTTCTAAAGCCAGGCTTCCAAAGCGCGACTTCGAAACGGCAGATGGACCGTGTCCGCCAAAAGCGGGCACGGTCTTGCCGGTCCGGGACTAATGCTGAGCAGGTGTTGCCATGGATATGATGGACAGTTTTGGAAAGATCGCGGCGCCGACCCGCCCGAAAAACGATTTCAACTATGAAGCCGACTGCAGGGCGGCGCTGGCGCCTTTGGTCGACGGCTTGCTGGATATGGCCGAGTCGGCCGGCTGGGACCGCCGCAAGGCGGCCTACACGCTGATGTTTCTATCGGCTCAACGCGTGGGGGCCGGCACGGAGGAGCGCAAATGATCGCGGCGCGGATGCGCGAATGCCTGCGCCTGCTGCGGTGGTCGGAAAACGATTTCGCCGAAGAGGCGGGATACCCGCTCGCCAAGGCAAAGGCGTGGCTCTACGGGCGCGAACATCCGCCGCTGGGCGTGGCGGCCTGGCTCGAAGCGCTGGTCAAGGTGCATCGGCTGCTGCCGCGGCCGGGCATGCCCCCGATTGCGTCCAACTCGCAGATCGGTGGCATCGTTCTGCAGGCGGCCCTCGAGGATCGAAGCGCCCGCGCGGTGGAGTTCCGAAAGGAGCCGATTGAGCCAGGAAAGGAGAGTGTCATGGATCGTGCTTCGTTCGACAAGCCGGTTAATATCCTCACCGGCCTCGGTACACCGACGAAGATAGAAAGCGCGGCTGAGGCCTATGCACTTTTGGCTGAATGGCCGGCAACGAGCCGGACGGCCGCGCATGACATCGCCGCAAAAGCGTGCCGTGCAGCACTGGAAGGAGAGATCGACGCCGAAACGGCGCGCGCCACCTTCGTTGCCTTCGCCCGCCGCAACGACCTGCTTGCGCCGCAGACGAACGGGATGGTTGCCGGCGAGAGCGTTGCTGGCGCGACCGTTGCCGACTGGGCAACGCGCCCACAGCGCGTCAACGCCCCGGCCTGAGCGAGTGCCAATCTCCCTCCTTGAGGGGGAGATGTCGCCGAAGGCGACAGAGGGGGTCGGTACGTCCTGGCGCGACGCCATATTGGACGAAAGAGAAAGTTGGCGCCTCACGCGCGGCGCCCCCCTCTGTCCTGTCGGACATCTCCCCCTCAAGGGGGGAGATTACGCGCTCAGCCGCTTTCGCTTGCTAAGCCATCGGCAGCAGCCGGCGCATGATCAGCGAGGCGTGGCCGCCCACGCCGTGTGCAGCCGGCCGGCGCTCGACGACCTCGAAGCCGTGCTTGCGATAGAAGGCGATTGCGCGGTCGTTGCCCTCGATCACTTCCAGGGCGATGCTGGGAATACCCGCATGCGCGGCAAGAACGGCATGCAGCAGGTCGGCGGCAAGGCCGGTGCCGTACTCGCTTTTGTCTATATGGAGCCGCTCGAGCATGACCTCGCCCTTGTCGTCCATCGCTGCCATCGCATAACCGGCGAGCGAGCTGTCAGCCCGCTCGGCGACGAAGGACATCTTGTTGTCGTCCCCGAGCTCGGACGCCAGCCGCTCCGGCGCGTGCCTCTCATCCGACAGCCGTGCCGTGGTCGCGGCACCCAGGATCGGCGAATAGGTCTGTCGCCAGGACCCTCCAAGCAGCCGCGACACCGCCGGAACATCCTGTTCGGTCATGGTTCTTATTTGAGGCATCGCCACCTGCCGTGCAGTTTATGGCACCGCAGCGTTCGCTCGGCCATCACCGCATTACCCGCGATTTCAGCCAGCGGTCGAAGGCCACGGCGAGGATGAGGATCAGGCCGATGACGATGCTTTGCGTGTAGGACGAGACGTTGTTGAACTGCAGCCCATTCTGCAAGACGCCGATCAGTCCTGCACCGACCACCGTGCCGCCGACGCTGCCGATGCCGCCGAACAGCGAGGTGCCGCCGATAACGACCGCCGAGATCACCGTCAGCTCGTAGCCGATGCCGGCGACGGCTTCGGAGGAGTTGAGCCGCGCCGACAAAACGAAGGCGGCAAGGCCGGCGAAGAAGCCGACGATGATGTAGACCGAGATCAGGATGCGGTCGACGCGCAGGCCGGAGAGGCGCGCGGCCTCGGCATTGCCGCCGACTGCGTAGACCGCGCGGCCGTAGCGCGTGTAGCGCAGCACGATGTGGCAAAGGATGGCGGCAATCGCGAAGATGATCGCCGGCACCGGTACCGGGCCGATCAGGCCGGTACCGAACCAGCGCATCGAGGCGTCGAAGCCGGAGATCGGGCCACCATTGGAGATGGTCAAGGTCAGGCCGCGAAACACGGTTAGGCCGCCGAGCGTGACGACGAAGGGCGGCACTTTCAGCCTGGTGATGGCAAAGCCCTGGACGCCGCCGGCCACGGCGCCGACGACGACGGCGGCGAGAAGGGCGGCGAACCAGCCATAGCCCTGCGTGCCCGTTGTCGACAGCGACAGCGTGTTGGCGGTGCCGCCTTTGGCCACCACCGCCGCGACCATGCCGCAGAAGGCGAGCAGCGAGCCGACCGACAGGTCGATGCCGGCGGTGAGGATGACGAAGGTCATGCCGAGCGCGATCAGGCCGGTGATCGAGATCTGGCGCATGATGTTGAACAGGTTGATCGGGTCGATGAAGCTCGGCTTCAGCACAGTGAAGACGACGATCAGCAACGCCAGGAACATCAGCGGGCCGAAGCTCATCAGCAGGCGCGCAATATTGACGCCACCGCGCTGGCTCCGTTCGGTCGTACTGGTCATTGCGTTGCTTCCTGCTTCTGGTCGAGCGCCATCAGTTCCATCAGTTTCTCCTCGGTCGCCTCGACGCCGGGCATCTCGCCGGTAATGCGCCCGCGCCGCATGGTGACGATCCTGTCCGACACTGCAAGCACCTCGGGCAGCTCCGAAGAGATCATCATGATGGCGATGCCGCGCGCGGCGAGTTCCACCAGGATCTGGTGCACTTCCGCCTTGGCGCCGACATCGACGCCGCGCGTCGGTTCATCGACGATCAGCACCTTGGGATCGCGCGCCAGCCAGCGGGCAAGGATCACCTTCTGCTGGTTACCGCCGGACAGGCCCTCGATCGCCTGCTCGGGCGAAGCCATGCGGATCGACAGCATCTTCCTGTAGTTCGCCAGCGCCTCGCGTTCGCGCCGCTCGGCCATGAAACCGACACTGGAGTAGCGGTCGAGCGCGGCGATCGAGAAATTGGTGAGGATGGCGAGTGCTGCGAAGATTGCCTGGTGCTTGCGGTCCTCCGGCACCAGGCCGATGCCGAGCTCGATGGCGTCGGCGGGTGATGCCGGCGCGATCGGCTTGCCGTCGAGCATGATGGTGCCGGCGGCAATGCGGTCGGCACCGAAGATGGCGCGGGCGAGCTCGGTGCGGCCGGAACCGACGAGCCCGGCGACGCCGAGGATTTCGCCCGCCTTGAGGTCGAGATCGACGCCTTCGAGTACGATGGCGTGCGGCGCCTGCGGATCGCGCACCGTGCGCAGGCCGCGCACAGAGAGCCGGACGTCGCCGGCGACATCGCGCTGCGTCGGCCTGGCATAGAGCTCGGAAGCGGCACGGCCGACCATCTTCTCGATGATCTTCGGCAGCCTGATCGGCCCGCCTTCGCGGTCGAGATGGCCGGCCAGCCTGCCGTCGCGCAGCACGGTCATACGGTCGCAGATCGCCGATGCCTCCTCCAGCCGGTGGGTGACGAACATGATGGCGACGCCATCCTTGCGCAGCCGGTCCATGATCGACATCAGCCTGTGCACTTCGGTCTCGGTCAGCGCCGAGGTCGGCTCGTCCATGATGATCAAGCGGCTCTTCAGCGATAGCGCGCGGGCGATCTCGACCAGCTGCTGCTCGGCCACCGACAGTGCGGAAACCGGCGTCGCCGGGTCGAGATTGAGCCCGACGCGAGCGATGATCGTGCGGGAATCTTCCTCCATTCGCCGCCAACTGACCAGCCCGAACCGGCCGAGCGGCGCGCGGCCGATGAAGATATTCTCCGCCACGGTCAGCGTCGGGATCAGGCTCAGCTCCTGGTAGATTGTTACGATGCCGTGGCGCTTGGCATCCTGCGGATTGTGCGGGCTGAATTCGACACCGTCGAAGACGATGCGGCCGCTGGACGGCGGCATCACGCCGGACAGGATCTTGAGCAGCGTCGATTTGCCCGCTCCGTTCTCGCCGAGCAGGCCGAGGATCTCGCCGGGGCGGACTTCAAGCGAAACGTCGTTCAGCGCGGTGACGCCGGCAAAGCGCTTGGTCACGCCCTCGACGGCGAGCAGGGCGGGCGATGGCGCAATGGCTTCGACTGGCAAAGGATGCTCCTTGAATTGTGGTCCACCCGAAAGGCCACGGGACAGCGCCCCTCTCTGTCGTGCCGGACATCTCCCCCTCCAGGGGGGAGATCGGATGTCACCCAGGCTTTCGCTACTCCGGCGTTGAAGAGAAGGCGACGCGTTGAAACTGCCAATCTCCCCCCTTGAGCGGGAGATGCCCGGCAGGGCAGAGGGGGCGCGACAGAACGCTGCTTTTGGCGCTGTGCGCCCTCGGCGCTTACTTCGTCTCGCCCAGCCTCTCCGCCTTGTCGAGATTGTCCTTGCCGATGACGATCGGCGTCAAAAGCACCAGCTTTTCCTTCGGCTCGGTCTTGTCCCTGGCGTAGGCGACCGCGATCTGCACCGCAGTGCGCGATTGTTCGCCGGGGAATTGCTCGACCGTTCCGGCCAGCTTGCCGTCGCGCACGGCGACCAGCGCTTCGGGAAGCGCGTCGAAGCCGTAGATCTTGACGTCGGTGAAGTTGCGCGCCGCGCAGGCTTCAACCGCGCCAAGCGCCATGTCGTCATTGGCGCAGATGATCGCGTCGGGCTTGCCGTTGGCCGCAAGGCCGGCCTCGGTGACGGACAGCGCCTCGGCGCGGGCGAAGTTGGCGGTCTGCTCGAAGATGATCTGGTACTTGTCCTTCATCGGATCGAGGACATTGTGCACACCCTTGTTGCGGTCGATCGCCGGGCCGGCACCGGGCTGGCCCTGCAGATGGAAGATCTTGGCGCCGTTCGGGAACGCCGCCACCATGGCCTGCGCTTCGGCCTCGCCGCCTTTGACATTGTCGGCGCCGACATGGGCGAGGATGCCCTCGACGCCGTCGACGCGGCGGTCGATGGTGACGACGGGAACGCCGGCCTTGACCGCTTCTTCGATGGCTGGGGCCAGCGCGTTGACGTCGAGCGGCGAGATGACGATGGCGTTGACCTTCTGCACGAGTGCCGCCTCGATGTCGGCGGTCTGCTTGGGCGCCGAGTTCTGGCCGTCGCTCTCGATCAGGTTGACGCCCTGCGCCTGGGCTTCCGCCTTGATCTGGTTCAGCATGTGCACGAAGAACGGAAAGCCGAGGCTCGGCACCGAGCCGAGGATGGTCAGCTTGTCCTGGGCAAAAGCCAGTTGCGGAGCGGCCACCGCCAGGGCGCCCATCGCCGCGGTCGACAGCAGGAATTCACGTCTGTTGATCAATTTAGTCTCCTCCCAGATGAGCGCACGACCCCGGAACCGGAATGGGTTTTCCGGAAGGTTCCTTGCGTCGATTCAAAAATGGAGTGTCCTTCGAGCGCCCAACTCGTGTTTGAAGGGACGCAACGGCGCTCCAGCCGGTCCACCGCGACGTTCTCCTCCGCTCGGTGCCTGCCCAAGGATGCTAACCAAGGCCGGAGCTTTGCGCAAGAACGGGAGAAGGCAAGACCTACCGATCGATCATCACCATGGTGCGCTCGCCGTAGCGCGGACCGGCGACCTTGCCCGGCGCCAATGCGTCGTCGAGCACCTGCATCTCGGCTGTGTCGAGCTTGATCGAAGCCGCGGCGACGTTCTCCTCGAGGTACTTTCGGCGCTTGGTGCCGGGGATCGGCACGATGTCGATGCCGAAGCCGCTCCCCTTGTGGAGCAGCCAGGCCAGAGCAATCTGGCCTGGCTTGACGCGCTTGGCCGCGGCGATGTCGAGTACCGTGGCTGCCGCCTGCATGTTGGCGTCATAGTTGGCGCCCTGGTAGCGCGGGTCGCCGCGCCGGTAATCGCCCTCTGGATAGTCTTCGGCGCGCCTGACGTCGCCGGTGAGAAAGCCGCGGCCGAGCGGCGAGAACGGCACCAGGCCGATGCCGAGCTCCTTCAGCAGCGGAATGATTTCCGGTTCCAGATTGCGCTCCCATAGCGAGTATTCGCTCTGCACTGCCGACACCGGATGAACGGCATGCGCCCGGCGGATGTTGGCGGCACCGGCTTCCGACAGGCCGAAGAAGCGAACCTTGCCCTGAGCGATCAGCTCGCCGACAGCACCCGCCACATCCTCGAGCGGCACCGCCGGATCGACGCGGTGCTGATAGAGGAGGTCGACCTGGTCGGTGGCGAGCCTCCTCAGCGAACCTTCCAAAGCCTCGCGGATATGTTCGGGCCGGCTGTCGCGTTCGGTGCCGACTTGCTTGCCGTTTTCAATGCGGAAGCCGAATTTCGTCGCGATCGTCACCTCGTCGCGCCGGCCCTTCAGCGCGCGGCCGAGCAGTTCCTCGTTGGTGAACGGCCCGTACACTTCCGCGGTGTCGAGGAAGGTGCAGCCGAGTTCGATGGCGCGGTGCAGCGTGGCGGTCGATTCCGCCTCGTCGGCCGGGCCATAGGACTGGCTCATGCCCATGCAGCCGAGACCGATTGCCGAGACTTGCAGCCCCTGGCTGCCGAGTTTGCGCATCGTCAATGTCATGTGAAGCTCTCCGGATCAGCATCGCGTTCCAAGCCGCCAGGGCAATATAGCGCACCGGCTCGGTTTCCACAGAGCGGGAGGCGCTACCGCGCGCGGCTCGCAGCGACCGCCAAATTGACAGCCGACACGCTCTCGGCCATCCTTAAGGCACGCCGCCTTGCGGCTTGTGCGTGAGTAACCAGCATGGCCAGTTCCGTCGCCAGTCAGAAATCCAAGCGCGCCGCGGTGCGGAACGCGCTCGACCGCCACAAGGTGTACATCACCGCGCAGCGTTTTTCGGCCGGCAGCTACAGCGCGCGCGTGCTGGTCGACGGCGAGGCCTATTGGGTCGACGAATTCCGGCTCAGCCAGCTGCAGCAGGGCCTGTCGCCGGCCGAGCTCGAATTGACGCCGGCCACCGACGATTGAGCGGCGTGACGCCGACCTGCCCGATGCTGACAAAATGATTCAAGACATGCGCATCAAGCCGTTGTTTTTGCGCAAGAGCATGTGGCCGTGACCGCCCCGCCAAAGCTCAAGGCCTATCGCGCCAAGCGCGAGTTCACGAGGACGCCGGAACCAGCCGGCGGTCTGGTTGCCGATGAGGGCAATCGTTTCGTCGTTCACAAGCATCACGCCACCGCCGATCACTACGATCTGCGCCTGCAGGTCGGCGACGTGCTGAAGAGCTGGGCGGTGCCGCGCGGCCCGTCGCTCAATCCGGCCGATAAAAGGCTGGCGGTCGAGACCGAGGACCATCCGCTCGAATATATCGACTTCGAAGGTGTCATTCCCGAAGGCGAATATGGCGGCGGGCCGATGATCGTCTGGGACACCGGCATCTGGGCGCCGATGGACGATGTCGAGAAGAGCCTGCGCACCGGTTCCTTCAAGTTCCGCCTCGCCGGCGAAAAGCTGAATGGCGGCTGGATGCTGACGCGACTGAAACCGAAGCCCGGCGAGGATGAGGGCAAGAAGAACTGGCTGCTGTTCAAGGAGCGTGATCTGGCCGCCGACGCCAAGCTCGACATACTGGAAGCCCGGCCGGAAAGCGTCAAATCCGGACGCCGCATCGAGGAACTGGTGGCAACGCCGAAGCCGGCCGCCAAGCCTGCCAGGCCGGTGGTGCTGAAGCCAGGTGCTTTGCCGGGCGCCGTCAAGGCGCCGCCGCCTTCCCGGATCGAGCCGCAGCTGACTACGCAGGTTCCGAAGCCGCCGGGCGGCGATGACCCAGCGGCCCGAACGGGCGAAGTCTGGCTGCACGAGATCAAATTCGATGGCTACCGCACCATGGCGCATCTCGCTAACGGCGCAGTCAGGCTGATCACCCGCGCCGGCCTCGACTGGACGAAGCGTTATGGCGACCTGCCGCTTGCCTTCGCCAGGCTGCCGTGCCGCGAGGCGATCATCGACGGCGAGGTCGTCGCGCTCGACGCCAAGGGCATCAGCCGCTTTGCCCTTTTGCAAGACGCGCTGGCCGAAGGCGCCGGCAACAAGCTCCACTTCTACGCCTTCGATCTTCTGTATCTCGACGGCTGGGACCTGAGACAAGCGCCGCTCCGCCGGCGCAAGGCGCTGCTTTCGCAATTGCTGTCCGGTCTCGGCGCCAATTCGGCCATCCAGCTCAGCGATCATGTCGAAGGAGACGGCCAAGCACTTTATGACCAGGCATCCGAGATGGGGCTCGAGGGTGTCGTCTCCAAGCGCGCCACGGCAATCTACCAGAGCGGCCGTACCAAGACCTGGACCAAGACCAAGGCGCTTCAGACCGGCGACTTCGTCATCGCCGGCTACACAGTCTCCGATGCGGCAGAGGGGTTGGCTGCACTTGGCCTCGGCGAATTCGAAGACGGCGAGCTGCACTATCGCGGCAAGGTCGGCACCGGCTTCGATGCGGGGACCGCCGGCGAATTGCTGGCCAGGCTGGAGCCGCTAAGGGCGGGTGCGTCCGCGCCCGAAGGGGTTCCCCGCGAAATCATGCGCGAGATGAAGTGGGTGCGGCCGCTGCTTTCGGCGCACATCCACTACGCCAATCGGACCACCGACAATGCGCTGCGCCATGCCGTGTTCCGCGGCCTGCGCGACGTCGGCCTGTCGACGCCGGTTTCGGCCAAGCGCAAGCGGCTGATCGCCGAGGCCGACCTCGCCACAATCTGGGTGACCAACCCGACGCGGCGGCTGTTCGGCAAGACCGGCCCGACCAAGCTCGACATTGCCGTCTATTACGCGCTGGTCGGCGATTTCATGCTGCCGCACATTCTCGGCCGGCCGGTGTCGCTGGTGCGCTGCCCGACCGGCAGGCCGCAGGACTGTTTCTTCCAGCGCCACGCCTTCACCGGCATGCCGTCCTCTGTGGCGACTTTCGAAGCGACCAATTCGGAGGGCGAGACCAAATCCTATCTCTCGGTGGAAGACGCCAAGGGCTATCTGGCGCTGGCGCAGTTCGGTGTCGTCGAGTTCCACACCTGGGGCACCCATCGCACGCGGCTCGACAAGCCGGACCTGATCGTTTTCGACCTCGACCCGGGCGAGGGGATCGCCTGGCGCGAGGTGGTTGAGGCGGCGGTGCACATTAAGGGCGAGCTGGAAGCGCTAGGGCTGGTGCCGTTCGCCAAGACGTCCGGCGGCCACGGCATCCACATATCAGTGCCGGTGACGCAAAAGCAGAACTGGAAGAAATTGCACCAGGCGACCAGCGCCATCTCGACGCATCTTGCCGCCACCGCGCCCGACACTTTCACCACCACCATGGGCAAGGATAACCGCAAGCGGCGCATCTTCATCGATTATCACCGCAATGCGCGCGGCCACACTTCTGCGGCTCCCTATTCGCTGCGCGCCCGCACCAATTTGCCGGCCTCGACGCCGGTGAGCTGGAGCGATCTGGAATCCATCGACGCTCCGCAGGATCTGAATTATTCGTCGCTGCCTGGCCTGCTGGCGACGTCAGGCGATCCCTGGGCCGACATGGAAGATTTCGCCCGGGATTTGCCGTTGATAGCCACCGCGAGGTAGTTCTGCGGGCCCAGACTCCATCGACGCTCCGGAAAATTTGAATTATTCTTCGCCATGGACCTCTTGCGTGCAGGCGGCTCTCAGCGGAGGAAGATTTCGCTAGGGATTTGCCGGTATTGTAAGGGCCCGGTATTGTAAGGGCAATGTAGGATTTCGGCAGTCCCGTTCGTCCTCCGGACGAATGAACGCTGCGAACTGTTCGACAGCACAAGGCCGCGTAGGAGTTATTTCATGGCGCCCAGGGCAAGTTGGAAAGGTTACCTCAAGCTCAGTCTGGTCAGCTGTCCGGTCCGGCTCTATCCGGCGACGAGCGCCAGCGAACGCATCAGCTTCAACCAGCTGCACAAGAAGACGCACAACCGCATCAACATGAAGCCGGTCGACCCCGAGCTCGGGCTGGTCGAGCGTTCGGACCTGGTCAAGGGCTACGAATACGAGGACAAGCAGTACATCATCATCGAGGACTCCGATCTCGATGCGGTGCGCATCGAATCCAACCATACGATGAACATCGAGGCTTTTGTCGACGAGCATTCGGTCGACGTCATCTATCAGGACGCGCCCTATTACCTGGCGCCGGATGGCGCAATGGCCGAGGAGACCTTTGCCGTGTTGCGCGAAGCGATGCGCAAATCGGGCAAGCTGGCGATCGCCCGCCTTGTGCTGTCCAGCCGCGAGCGCGTCGTGACGATCGGCGCGCGCGAGAACGGCATGTTCGTCTGCACCTTGAGGAATCCGAACGAAGTGCGTGGCACGGCTGAATATTTCGGCAATATCCCGGCCGGAAACCCCGATCCCGAAATGCTGCAATTGGCCGAAGCGCTGATCAAGCAGAAGGAAACCGCCTTCGATCCAAAGAATTACGAGGACCGCTACGAGATCGCGCTGATGGCAATGATCCGCGAGAAGCTCAAGGGCCACAAGCCTATCATCGCGGCGGCGCCTGAGCGCGGCAATGTCATCAACCTCATGGATGCGCTGAAGGCGAGCCTGTCGCAATCGGCCAAGCCGCCGGCCAAGTCCAAGAGCAAGGCCGATGAAACGGCCAAGCCCGCGGCGAAATCCGCCAAGGCCGGCGCCGCCGCGGCCAAGGATAACCCGCTCAAGGCGAACCTTCTCAAAGCCGTCGGCAAGAGCAAGGCGTGACGGCTCTCGCCGGCACGGTCTTCGGCATCGTCGGTGCGCTGGCGGCCTTCCCGCTCAGGCTGGCGGCGCGCGAGGTCGAGCGTCGGCACGGCCAGTTGCGGCGCGGCGTCACTCGGCGCACCACACATGTCGTGTTGGGCCGCATGTTGCTCGCCAGGGCCGGCGATACCGAGATTGAACGCCGCGTCGTCACCGAGCGCGCGGCCGGGCGCAAGCTGGTCAGCGAGAACGGCTTCCTGCGCCTGCTCGGGCTGATGAAAGCGCCGGAGGCTTCGGCGCTGTCGCGGCAGTCGCTGATCGACCAGTCGCGGCTGACCGGCGCGGATCTCGACCTTTTGTCGCTGTTCGATGCCTTCGAGCATGATTGCGAACCGTATTCCTTTCGCGACCTGATCCTCGCCCGCAAATATGCCGGGCTGGTTGCCGGCGGCGCCTCGTGGGGGGCGATCGCGCGCTCTGTGCATCGCTCGGGCCCGGTCGCCTCGCTCACCGCCAAGTCGCTCGCCGTCGGCTCGCAGCATGGGAGGGCCGACGCGATCTATCTCGAGGGAGGCCAGAGCGAACTCGACGGCCAGCTGCTGTTCGATCTGGGAACGCGGGATGACGACACGCTGGAAGAGCTGTTCGCCGATGCCGAGGCGGCGGAAGAGGCTGAAGACCACGAGCAGGCGGCGGCACTCTACCAGCGCTGCCTGGCCATCGACCCGAGCGATGCCATCGCCGCCTTCAACCGCGCCAACTGCCTGCGCGCGGCCGGCCACGCGGCCGAGGCGGCGCACGACTATGCCCGCGCCATCAAGTGCGACCCCGGCTTCGTAGAAGCCTGGTTCAATCTTGCCGGGCTGATGAGCGAAGAGGGGCGGGTAGCCTCGGCGCGCCGCCATTTGCTGAAGGCGATCGCACTCGATCCCAATTATGCCGACGCGGTGTTCAACCTTGCGAGGCTGGAGTTCGATGCCGGCAATTTCGCCGAGGCGCGGCGTCGCTGGGTGCGCTACCTCGAACTCGACGCCAATTCCGAATGGGCGCGTATGGCGGCCAAGGGGATACAGTTCGTGGATTTGCAGCTGGCGCGGCTGTCGGCGGGGTGAGGTAATCCAATGCCTGCGCTTGAACGCCCCCCTCTGTCCTGCCGGACATCTCCCCCTCAAGGGGGGAGATCGGCAGCTTCGGTGCCCCGCGTGCCTTTCAGCTTTAGTGGTTGGCGAAACCGGCGGCGACATCCAATCTCCCCCCTTGAGGGGGAGATGTCCGGTAGGACAGAGGGGGGTGGGACGGAGCGCGGCCTCTATAAGTGGACCGCCCCATGACCACCTTTCTCTTCGACGGCCCCGACACCGCCGCCAACACCATCCTGCTCGCGCATGGCGCAGGCGCTCCTATGGACTCGCCCTCGCTGACAGCCACGGCAAAAACGCTCGCCGCGGCCGGTTTCCGCGTCGCGCGCTTTGAATTCCACTACATGGCCGCCCGCCGCTACGGCCATCGCAAGCCGCCGCCGCGCGCCGAGACGGTTAACCCGGAATACGTCAAGGCGATCGCCGACCTCAGGGCGAAGGGCGTGGAGGGGCCGCTCATCATCGGCGGCAAGTCGATGGGCGGACGCGTCGCTTCGATGATCGCCGACGAGATGTTTTCGAAGGGCGAGATCTCGGGCCTGCTTTGCCTCGGCTATCCGTTCCATCCGCCGGACAAACCGACGCAGCTTCGGACAAAGCACCTCGCCGATCTCAAGACGCCGACATTGATCCTCCAGGGCACGCGCGACGAGTTCGGGACCAAAGACGAGGTCGCGACCTATGCTCTGTCCGAGGCGATCGAGATTCTCTGGCTGGAAGATGGCGACCATGATCTGAAGCCGCGCAAAAACATCTCCGGCTTCTCCATCGCCGATCATCTGAAGACGCTCGCTGATGCGGTGAAGGCGTGGACCGAACGCATCGTGCGCTGAAGCAGGCCGATGAAGATCGCCACCTTCAACGTCAACAACATCAACAGCCGGCTGCCGAACCTGCTCGCATGGCTGGCCGCCGCCAAACCCGACATCGCCTGCCTGCAGGAGCTCAAGGCGAGACAGACGCAGTTTCCGCGCACTGCGCTGGCGGCCGCCGGCTACGGCGCGGTTTGGGTCGGGCAGCCGACCTGGAACGGCGTCGCCATCCTTTCGCGTGGCTCAGAACCCGTTCTGACCCGCGAGGCGCTGCCCGGCGACGATAGCGATCAGCAGGCGCGCTACATCGAAGCGGCGGTCAACGGTATCGTCGTCGCCTCGCTCTACGCGCCGAACGGCAACCCGCAGCCCGGCCCGAAATTCCAGTACAAGCTGGCCTGGCACGAAAGGCTGGAGGCGCATGCGGCGCAGTTGCTCGACACCGGCCTGCCCGTGGTGCTGGCCGGCGACTACAACATCGTGCCCGAGGCGCGCGACATCTACCCGACCCGCTCCTATGACGACAACGCGCTGGTGCAGCCGGAAAGCCGCGCGTCGTTCCAGCGGCTGCTCGACCAGGGCTGGCTTGACGCGCTGCGCAAGAAGCACCCGACGGAGACGCTCTACACATTCTGGGACTATCGCCGCAATCGCTGGCCGCGCGATGCCGGCCTGCGGCTCGACCATATCTTGCTCTCGAAGAAGCTGTCGCGCCGGCTGGTCGCGGCGGGCATCGACCGCGACGTGCGTGGCGAGACCGGCGCCAGCGACCACGCGCCTGTCTGGGTGGAGTTGCGGTGAAGCACGAAGACTGGCCCCGCCTTTCCGGGCGCCAACCAGTCAGCTTGGCCGCGCCGCTTCACGGGCGAATGCTTCGATCAAAGGGGCGTATCCCTCAAGGTCGGGCTGCGTAGCAAAACTGTGGGTAGCGGCGGTCGAAGCCCAGGGCAGCCTTTCCGATGTGAAGACTTCGACGAAAGGCACATACCAATGGTGCTCGTTCAGCATGGTCGCGCGAATGTTGACGAAAAAGTCCAGGCCATGCGGACGCGTGAACATCCAGTTCTTGCAATGCGGGCAGTAGAGTTGCCGGTGCGGGCCGTGCAGGCCGCCGACCACCGGCTCGCCTTGGGTGACGGCGAAACCGTCGCTCGGCACGGCGATGGTCAAGGAATACGCGCTGGCGCTCAGTTTCTGGCAGCCGGTGCAGTGACACGCCGTCGTCAGCAAAGGCGGCGCACTTACGCGAAAGCGTATCCCGCCGCATAGGCAACCGCCGTCCCAAGGTAGCTTCCAATCGTCCATGGCTGGCCTCGCGTTAGCCTCTGCCAGCGATCTAGCGCGCGACCGCCATGCTGCAATCTCTCCCTTGACGGTCCCTCAAAGAAGGCATCGGCAGCTTAGCCGTCCCCGAACCCGCGTTCTCGCGGCCGCGGTGATCGCAAGTTGAAGCGATCACATGATTGACGAAGCTGTTCGCGCCGAACCAGCGGGTGAACTGGCATTTCGTTGCCGACATGCCGTTGCGCGTCTCGTCGCTGCGCGGCCTTGGCGCCTATTGCAACGTCTTTTCCATCGAAAGCTTCATGACGAGCTGGCGCTCGAGCGGGTGAAGGCGGTGCTTAGGGTTCAGGATTTTATCCTGCCCCAGGAATCGTGAACACCACGTCGGCGCGGCCGTAGCCGCCATCGGCGACCTCCTCGATCAGCACCATGGTGTAGGGGCGCACGCCTTCGCCGAACATTTCGACGAACAGGGCTGTGGTCTTGTGGACGAGGTCCTCCTTCTGTGCGGCGGACAGCGCGCGCTCAGGTACCTTGAAGTTTGCAAAGGGCATGACGTCGATTTCCTGTTGGTTGTTGGAAGGTAAAGTCAGACCGTGCCGCCATTGGCGCGCAGCACCTGGCCGTTGACCCAGCCGCTGTCCGGTCCGGCGAGGAACGACACCACGCCGGCGATGTCGGCGGGCTGGCCGAGCCGCCCCAGCGGGATCATCCTGGTGATCGTTTCGACCAGTGCCTCAGACTTGCCGCCGAGGAACAGCTCGGTGGCCACCGGCCCCGGCGCCACGACATTGACTGTGATGCCGCGCGGCCCGAGTTCCTTGGCCAGCACATGCGTCATCGCCTCGACGCCGGCCTTGGTGGCAGCGTAAACGCCGTAGGTCGGCTGGTAGAGCCCGACCACGCTGGACGAGAAGCTGACGACGCGGCCGCCGTCGCGCAGCCTTCGTGCGGCCTCGCGCATGCCACGGAAGACGCCACCAAGGTTCACCGCGACCTGCTGCTCGAAACCGGTGTCGTCCATCTGCGCGATCGGCGCGAGCTTCATGATGCCGGCGTTGTTGACCAGCACGTCGAGGCCGCCAAACGCCTGCTCGGCTGCGCCGAACAGATGCGCCACGCCTTTGGGATCGCCGACATCGGCCTGAACGGCGATCGCCGTGCCGCCCGCCGCCTCGATCCCGCGCACCACGCCTTCGGCTGCTTCGGCGCCCCTGGCATAGTTGACGACGACCGAAAAGCCGTCGCGTGCCAGCCTTCTGGCAATTTCGGCGCCGATACCCTTCGAGGCGCCGGTTACCAGCGCCACCTTTGCATTCTGCGCAGTCATGTCAGCTCTCCAATTCTTGTCGGCTGAAAATAGGCGATAAATCCTGCGGGATAATCGCTCGGGACTTGCCAACACCATTCGGATATGGCGAACAATGGCGATGGACAGTCTCGACCGGATGCGCCTGCTTGCCCGTGTGATCGAGCGCGGCAGCTTCACCGCGGCCGCCGCCGATCTGTCGATGTCGCGATCGAGCGCCACCGAGGCGATCAAGGATCTCGAGGCGCGGCTGGGGGTGAGGCTGCTGGAACGGACCACGCGCCATGTCAGGCCGACATTGGACGGCCAGGCCTATTACCAGCGCTGCCTCGCAATCCTTGCCGATGTCGAAGATGCCGAGGCCGGCTTTCAATCGGCGCAGCCGCAAGGCCTTTTGAGGATCGACGTGCACGGCTTCATGGCCCGCCATTTCATCCTGCCGCGGCTCACCGAATTTCTCGACCGCTACCCCGGGATCGACCTGCATATCGGCGACGGCGACCGGCTGGTCGATCTGGTGCGCGAGGGCATCGACTGCGTGCTGCGTTCCGGCGAACAGGCCGACAGCGGCATGATCGTGCGGCGGGTGGCAACATTGCGCGAAGTCACCTGCGCCAGCCCCGCCTATCTCGAAAAGCACGGCATGCCGGCAACCCCCGACGATCTCGAAGGCCATCTGATGGTCGGCTTCCGCTCGTCGCGGACCGGCGAGATCATGCCGCTCGAATTCACCGTTGGCGGCGCGTTGCGCTATGTCACGCTGCCGAACCGGGTGACGGTCAACGGCTCCGACACGATGGCGGAGCTGGCGCGTCTCGGCTTCGGCCTGGTGCAGGCGCCGCATTACCGCTTCGCCGGGGATTTCGCACGCGGCACGCTTGTCGAAGTGCTGCCGGATTACCCGCCGTCGCCGACACCGCTGTCGGCGCTCTACCCACAGAACCGCCAGCTCGCGCCACGGGTACGCGTGTTCATCGACTGGGTGACCGGGATTTTTGGCGAGGGCGGGACATCGGGCCGGGTGTGATCGTCCGGACCGCCGGCTACTTTGCGAAGGCGATCGGACGAGATAAACATCGCGCTTGGGTTTAGTGACAAGATCGGGACCGGGACCAGCGCATCAGTCCATGTCGGCGGCGAGCCTGTCCCCCATGCAGCGGAGCGACGCGCGCTTCACCGGAAGTCGTACCGGCCAAAGAGCAAGAGAGGATCCACAGCGTCTGGCGCGCCGCCTACGGTTCGATCGTTACCGCCATCGTGCGACTTGAGGACGGGCGCACCGCCGGCGCTTATGCCGTAACGGGCGGGGTTGGGTGAGGACAAAAGCTGCGCTCTCGCTGCGTTCGCGTCCAGGGCCGGCAAACTATAGGAGCTCACCGACATCGTTGCGTTGATCGAAGCGAGGGAAGCCGAAAAGCCGCGGAAGGTACAAAAACAGACCCTTCACGATGGAAAATTCGGACAGTTAGCCGACAACTCGGCCCATGCTCGATCCAATTCGAGTTTCGATTGGGTCTTTTCAATGCTTTTCGCGGTAGCGTTGTCGATGAAGTTGCTTTCGACCCGCATGACTCGAAAATTTCCACCTGACGGCCGCTGATAGAGGACAATATACCCGCAGTAACGATCGATGTTTTCAAACTTCGCCGCTATGTCTACTGCGGCATAAACGCCAGGAAAGGCAGCGTTCGCTGGGTCCTTCAACCACGTGAATTTGAGTAGCCGGCGCTCACGCACAGTGCCGGCCTGAGAATGAAAATGTTTACTTTGCTCCACGAAGGCGTTCGATGGGATCAAAGCTTTGGCGGTATCAGTTATCATTTCGTATGCCCGCCCATACTCTTGGCTATCGAGCGAAAGGAAATAGCGACCAACCGTTTCCGTTGCATCTCGAACCGCGTCCTCTGAGGGCGTCCACTCTTGCGATTGTGCGGGTAGGATCGCAACCAACACCGAAGTCACGATCGCAAGGAAAGCTACGGCTGCATGTGTCATGGGAATTTCTTCGCAGGAGCTTGTCACGAATGCAATCCGGTCACGGCCGATAGCCAGAATTTCAAACTGAACCCACATCCCAATAGCGGGCCATACTAGCGCTGCCGCAAGCGGATTTGCGCATATCTCGAAGTCCAACCTCTTGCCGTGCGCGTCATCGCCGGTCCCGTCCCACCGGGTCTGATCCAGCCGGGGAAGAAACTGGCGGGTTCAGACAATTTGGCGCGGGGCGCCTCACCACTTGCGGGCTTCCGCCGGCGCGGCCTATCGCGTATTGGCGCGGGAACTCTCCTTTGGCCTTTCCTGGAAAACCATGATTCGTCTCGAAAGCATCAGCAAGCAGAACGGCCGGCAGATCGTCTTCATCGAAGCCTCCGCCGCGTTGCAGAAGGGCGAGAAGGTCGGGCTGGTCGGGCCTAACGGCGCCGGCAAGACAACGCTGTTTCGCATGATCAACGGCGAGGAGCAGCCTGACGAGGGCCAGGTCTCGGTCGATCGCGGCGTCACCATCGGCTATTTCAGCCAGGATGTCGGCGATATGTCCGGCCGCAGCGCCGTTGCCGAAGTGATGGACGGCGCCGGGCCGGTCAGCGAAGTGGCGGCCGAGATGCGCGAGCTCGAGCACGCCATGGGCGACCCCGATCGCGCCGGTGAAATGGACGAGATCATCGCCCGTTACGGCGAGGCACAGCACCGCTTCGAGGAGCTCGACGGTTACGCGCTGGATGGGCGTGCTCGCGAGGTGCTGGACGGCCTTGGCTTCAGCCAGGAGATGATGGACGGCGACGTCGGCAAGCTGTCCGGCGGCTGGAAAATGCGCGTGGCACTTGCCAGGATCCTTTTGATGCGGCCCGACGCCATGCTGCTCGACGAACCGAGCAACCATCTCGACCTCGAAAGCCTGATCTGGCTGGAGCAGTTCCTGAAGAACTATGACGGCGCGCTGCTGATGACTTCGCACGACCGCGAGTTCATGAACCGCATCGTCAACAAGGTGGTCGAGATCGACGGCGGTTCGCTGACCGCCTACTCCGGCAACTACGAATTCTACCAGCAGCAGCGGGCGATTGCCGACCGGCAGCAGCAGGCGCAGTTCGAGCGCCAGCAGGCGATGCTGGCCAAGGAGATCGCCTTCATCGAGCGCTTCAAGGCACGTGCCTCGCATGCCGCCCAGGTGCAGAGCCGGGTGAAGAAGCTGGACAAGATCGACCGGGTCGAGCCGCCCAAGCGCCGCCAGAAGGTATCGTTCGACTTCCAGCCGGCGCCGCGCTGCGGCGAGGACGTGGTGACGCTGAAGAACGTGCACAAGGGCTATGGCAGCCGCTCGATCTACGAGGGATTGGATTTTCAGGTGCGCCGCCGCGAGCGCTGGTGCATCATGGGCGTCAACGGCGCCGGCAAGTCGACGCTGTTGAAGCTGGTCGCCGGCGCTTCCGAGCCGGACAATGGCACGGTGGCGCGCGGGCCGAGCGTCAAGATGGGCTATTTCGCCCAGCACGCCATGGAAGTGCTGGAGGGCGAGCGCACCGTGTTCCAGACGCTGGAAGACGCATTTCCGCAGGCCGGCCAGGCGCCGCTCAGGGCGCTGGCCGGCTGCTTCGGCTTTTCCGGCGACGAGATCGAGAAGAAATGCCGCGTGCTGTCGGGCGGCGAGAAGGCGCGGCTGGTGATGGCGCTGATGCTGTTCGATCCGCCCAATTTGCTGGTGCTGGACGAGCCGACCAACCACCTCGACATCGCCACCAAGGAGATGCTGATCACGGCACTGTCGCAGTACGAGGGAACCATGCTGTTCGTCTCGCATGACCGCCATTTCCTGGCGGCGCTGTCGAACCGGGTGCTGGAACTGACGCCCGAGGGCATCCACACCTATGGCGGCGGCTATACCGAATATGTCGAGCGCACCGGGCAGGAGGCGCCGGGGTTGCGGAGTTGAGGCCGGCTCTGCCGCCCACGGTCACGTAGACGCTCGATTCCGGAGGCCAAGCACGAGGTGCTCAGCCATGTATCGCAATTTCGCGCAGCGGATCGCCGCCGTCGATGAACAGCCGGCCTTGCGCGGTCAACGCCGCCTTGAGCCGTCGCAGGGCAATTTTTCCTGCTTCGGGATGACGCCCGTCCAGCGCGCCGACGCGCACCGCAACGGCAATGTCGAAGTGCTTCTCATCGGCCTCCAACTCGAAATCCTCGATGGCGACCTGGCGAAGGCTCAGCCGGCCTGCCGCAATCTCGGCGCGCGAGGCGGCCCCGGCCTGCGCGATGGCCTTGGCCGAGCGGTCGATCGCCAGCACGTGCCCACCGCCGATCCGGCGCGCGATCTCGCGCGCTGCAGCACCCGGTCCGCAGCCGATCTCCAGCACTCGCATGCCCCGCCGCAAGGGCAGCGCATTGACGATCTCCAAAAGCCTTGGCGACAAGTCGTTCGCCATACGCTCTTCTCCAGCTTTTTCGCAATCCGAGATTAGCGACCGCGGCCGGCGACGGGAAGGCCGAGAGACGCGGGCATCGCCGATGTGTTCAGCTGGTATGTTCAGTTGGGTGCTGCTTGAGCAGGGGCATGATCGACATCGAAGAGGTCGACGATCTCGACCGCGGGCGACCGGGCGGACTCCGAGCGGCCCGGCGTCGTTGACCTGAGGGGTAGGGAGGGAACTGGCGCCGAGCCTAACCGGTTGGGGGGTAGATCACCGGCCGTTTATGTGTATACGCTCAAGCTAATATAAGAGCAAGCTAATGTTTTGCGTCAGCGATGTTGGACGATTGTTCTGATCAGTGGCCGGTTGTGGCTTCCTGCCGCGCCCTCCAACCCGGCCAAACACCGCTTATTGCCTTCAAGTCCTGGCTCCAATGCTGTACCCCGGCCCGAAATTCAAGGAGCCTGCGATGACCTCACATCCCGACATCCCCGACGCCAGCATGGCGGTCGATGCGGCCGGCGTGGCAGCCGATGACCGGCGCGCTCGCGAGGCGGATGCCGCATGGCGGGACGATGTTCGCGAGGGCGTGCGGCAGGTAGGCGATCTGGATTCGCTGCCGCTGTCGCCAGCCGAGCGGGCGGCGGCCGAAGCCGCGGCCACGCGCCACAAGGTTCGCATTCCCAAGGCCTATCTCGACCTGATCGACTGGAACGACCCCGCCGATCCGATACGGCTTCAGGTCATCCCGTCGCCCGACGAACTGGCAGAGCAGGAGGGCGAACTCGACGATCCGATCGCCGACCACGCCTTCAGTCCCGTGCCTAGATTGACGCATCGACATGCCGACCGGGTTCTGTTGTTCCCGACCTATCAATGCGCGGTCTATTGCCGGTTCTGCTTTCGCAAGGAGCAGCTGACCTCGATCGGCCGGGGTTTTTCGCGCGAGGCGCTGGAGCCGGCCTTCGCCTATATCGCGGCCCATCCGGAAATCCGCGAGGTGATCCTGACCGGCGGCGACCCGCTGTCGCTGCCGGACAAAGCGCTGGCGGAAATCCGCGCGCGTGTCGAGGCGATCCAGCATGTGCGGCTGTTGCGCATCCACACTCGCGTACCCGTCGCGCTGCCGTCGCGCGTCACCGGCGGGTTGATTCAAGCCTTGCAGGGCCGGCTGATGGTCACTGTCGTCACCCATTTCAATCATCCACGCGAAATCACGGAGGCGACCGAGCGGGCCTGCCGCACGTTGCGGCAGGGCGGCTTCGTGCTGCTGAACCAGAGCGTTCTGCTGAAAGGCGTGAACGATACGGTCGAGGTGCTGGAAGAGCTGTGCCGCGAGCTGATGTATCGCCTTGGCGTCAAACCCTATTATCTGCACCACGGCGATCTCGTGCGCGGCATGGCGCACCGGCGCACCACGATCGCCGAGGGCCAGGCGCTGGTCAGCGCCTTGCGTGCGCGCCTGTCGGGCATCTGCAATCCCGTCTACGTGCTGGACCTGCCGGACGGCGGAGGGAAAGTGCCGCTCGGCCCGTCCCATCTTGAGGCACGGGAAGGGGAGACGTGGCGAATACGTGGGCTTGATGGGGCGGTGAGGGGTTATGGAGAGCTGGTTGGGGAGGAGGGACGCGCAGCCGCCGTCCAAGCCAGCCCACCTTGGTGACCTGACATGCAGCGCTTGATCACGGAAGCATGCGTTAACTGCTGTTCTATTTGGTGCTTGCGCAATTGCTGAAATAGTGAAAACGTTGGTCCGGGGTAATGGGTTAGGGGAGTTCGTCCCGGCTGTAGCGAGTTTCGGGGCGGCGCAGAAAAGTCATGAACTTTCCACAGTTCCTGGTGGGGCTGACCACCACATCGTCCATCGTGGCGATCTCGACTTACCTTGCGACGGGTTCAATCTGGAAGACGCTGGCCTGGACGATCTTGACCTTGATCGTCATGCAGGTTGGATATTTCCTGTTCGTCGTCCGGTTGATCTACGGATCCGGGGCGAAAAGCGCGGCGGCAAAGCCGCGGCGTCTGAGGGCTGTGCCGCCGAACCGTCGAGGTCGCGTTCAGCTTATGTAGTAATGTCCCATATAGATATCATGGTCTAGACAGGACATGTTCGGTTCTGGGAATGTGCATTGGACGTTCCGCTAGTTTAGTCAACTAATATATATCGCCCAACTCATATCGTCGTTTTTGGGCTAGCGGGAAAACCTGCCTGCTGTTTGTACGACGGTGCCTAAGGCCACATTTTACAACCGGCTGGCAAGCTCCCTTTTGTTGATGCCAGCTTAAATCCGGCTGGTGTTTTCGATGGGCCGTTGAGGCTATAAAGCCGTTCAACCGGGCGGCATCGAGATGCATTTCGGCCGGTCGAGAGGGTTGTGGTGATCGACGGAACGCCGAACGTGATCTTGATGATCGGTAGCGCCCCCGATGTCGTGCGCTGCGCCGCCTGGCCCAAGCAGGCCTTCGGCAAGATCGTCGCCATCAACAACGCCTGGCGCGTGCGCCCGGACTGGGATTTCCTCGTCCATGCCGGCGATTTCCCGGCGGAGCGGATGCCGCAAGGCGGTCCCCTGCAGCAGGCGCAGATCTTCAGCGCCTCGCATTACGTGCCGGCGCAAAACAGCTTTGGTGGCTTCGTCTATGCCGGCGGCACCATGTCGATGACGGCGGCCTACTGGACGATCCACAGTCAGAAGCCGGACGTGCTGGCATTCCTTGGCTGCGACATGATCTACGACCAGCCCGGCAACACGCATTTTTACGGCGTCGGCCGCGCCGATCCGCTGCGCAACGACGTCACCCTGCGCAACCTCGAGGCGAAGTCGGCCCGCCTGCTCATCCATGCGCTTCGGCGCGGCTGCCTGTGCGTCAACCTATCCGACCTGCCGCGCAGCCGGCTGGTCTTCCCGCGGCTGACGCTCGATGAACTCGGCGCGCTTTCTTCCTCGCAGCTTTCGGAAATGAAGGCCGAGATGTTTGCCGGCCTGCGGCTCGATCAGGCGGAGGAGGCCGACAGGATCGAGAAGGAACTCGGCTATTTCTTCGAAGACGGCATGTACTGGAAGCACCTCGACAAACTCGACGAGAAATTCCTGGCCAACATCGACCGGCTGTGGATGGCGGCGGTGAAGGCGAGCTTGAGCAGTCGGCCGAAGCTGCCAATCTCCCCTACAAGGCGGGAGATCGGCGCGTCGTCCGCTTAGCTTTTGGCCGCCGCGAGCTTGTCTTGCGTCTTGGTCTCGAAATCGCTGGCGTCATGGCGCTCGTGCAGCTGCATCGAAGGCTCGCCGAAGGTGCGGTTGACCATGCGGCCGCGCTTGACCGCCGGCCGCGCGTCGATGGCGTCGGCCCAGCGCTGCACGTTCTTGTACTGCTCCACCTGCAGGAACTCGCCGGAATCGTCATACATACGGCCCTTGGCCAGCCCGCCATACCAGGGCCACACCGCAATGTCGGCAATCGTATAGTCGTTGCCGCCTAAATACTCGCTTTCGGCGAGGCGTCGGTCGAGCACGTCCATCTGCCGCTTGGTTTCCATGGCGAAGCGGTCGATGGCATATTCGATCTTCGTCGGCGCATAGGTGTAGAAATGGCCGAAGCCGCCACCGAGATAGGGCGCCGAGCCCATCTGCCAGAACAGCCATGACAGGGTCTCGGCGCGAGCCGGCCGCTCCGTCGGCAGGAATTCGCCGAATTTTTCGGCAAGGTAGAGCAGGATCGAGCCGGATTCGAAGATGCGGACCGGCTTTTTCCCACTGCGATCCATCATGGCCGGGATCTTCGAGTTGGGGTTGACCTCGACGAAGCCGCTGCCGAACTGGTCGCCGTCGTTGATCCTGATAAGCCAGGCGTCGTATTCGGCGCCGCTGTGGCCGAGCGCCAGAAGTTCCTCCAGCATGATCGTCACCTTGACGCCGTTCGGTGTCGCCAGCGAATAAAGCTGCAGCGGATGCTTGCCGACCGGCAGTTTCTTGTCATGCGTCGGGCCGGCGGTCGGCCGGTTGATGCTGGCGAAAGCGCCGCCATTTGCCTTGTTCCAGGTCCAGACTTTTGGCGGCGTGTATTGGTCCGTTGCGTAGTCGTTCATTTGGGAGGCCTTTGGAAGGGTTGGGTTGGGAGGATATCAGATATCAACGTGGGTAATGGCGGAGGAACTTTGCATAGGGCAGCTTGGGATAGCCGTAGGTACAGATAGGGCTGCCGGCGCTGATGCAAAACCCCGGCGCGAACGGCGCGGCGCCGGTCCACGCCAAAGCCGGCGCCACCTCTTGCGCCTGATCACCTGCGCCATACCTATAGCCCATATCAGCCTGCGAACATTGCCAGGAACCAAAGCATGAATATCGAACCCCTTTTGCGATCCATCGTGGCCGTCCGCGCCACCGTGCCAGAGGACGCCTTCACGGCAAATACACTTGGCACCCGCCGCGAGGGCAGTGGCGTGGTCATCCGCGGCGACGGGCTGGTACTCACCATCGGCTATCTCATCACCGAGGCCGAGGAGGTCTGGCTGGCCGACCAGGACGGGCGCGTGGTTCCCGCCCATGCGCTCGCCTACGACCAGGAGTCGGGCTTCGGCCTGGTGCAGGCGCTGGCGCCGCTCGGGCTGCCCGCCATTGCGCTCGGCGATGCGTCCAGGGCCAAGATCGGCGATCCCGTCGTGCTCGCCGACGGCGTCGGCCGCTCCGTGCGGGCGCGGATCGTCACCAAGCAGGAATTCGCCGGCTATTGGGAATATCTGCTCGACGAGGCGATCTTCACGGCGCCGGCTCACCCTTCATGGGGCGGCGCCGGCCTCATCGGCGCGGATGGCAGGCTGCTCGGCATCGGTTCGCTGCGCCTGCAGATGAGCCGCAACGGCGAGGTCGCCGACATCAACATGGTGGTGCCGATCGATCTTCTGCCGCCCATCTTCGACGATCTGCTGACGCGCGGGCAGGTCGCCAAGCCGCCGCGGCCGTGGCTCGGCGCCTTCTCGGCCGAGAGCGACGGCAAGGTCGTGGTGATGAGCGTCGCCGAGGGCGGTCCAGCCGCCCAGGCGGGCCTTCGCCAAGGCGATGTCATCTCGGATGTCCGCGACACGGCGGTCGATGGGCTTGCCGATTTTTATCGCAAGCTTTGGAAGAGCGGCCCGGCGGGTGCCGAGATCCCGCTCCGGGTGCTGCGCGATGGCCGCGAAACCTGGCTGCGCGTCAAGTCCGCCGATCGCAACAGCCTGCTGTGGAAGCCGCCGCTGCAGTGAGGCAACCGAAACCTCTCACTCTCCGCAAGCGCTGAAGCCAGTGCCCGGGGTCCACTCCGCGAATGGGATGACCTTGCCTTCGACCGATACGGTCGCTTGCCTGGTGGTGCCGTCCGCCAGCTTCTTGCTGCTTTTGCCCTTGCCGGTCAGCACATTGTAGTTGCAGTCGCCGGCAACATTGTCGTCCATGTAATCCCAATACTCGTAGGCAAAACCGGCGACGACGAACGTGCCGTTGCGCCAGGCGAGCGTCAGCGTCTTATTGGTCCGCTCGCTGCCGATCTCCATCGCCGGAATATAGAGCTTGATCGAGCCGTTGGGGAGCGTAGTGAGTTCGGGCTCGGTGTCGGATGTGGCGGGGCCCGGCCGGTCGTAATCCTTCCATTCCCCGTCAATCTGTTCATGCACGACCCCGGCAGGTCTGAGAAAATTGCCGTCGCGGTCCCTGAGGAACAAATGCAGATCCATGGGATGGCCGGGCTCGGTCTCGACGATCATCGCCAGATCGGCGGCACCGTCGCCGTTCCAATCGCCGGTCGCCGCGGTGATGATCTTCTGCGTCTCGATCGGTTCTGCCAGTGCGGCGGCCGGCAGCAACAGGACCAAACCGAATATTGTCGACCGCATGTGAAATCCTCTTCGCCTGGGCAGGCCGGAGACGCACGCGCTTCTCAGGAGGCCCGGCTCTGCCGCGTCTCGGAACGGCTCGTCTCGTTGAGCAGCCGGCAGAGCGAAACCGCTTCACGACGGCTCAGGCCGATCAGCGCGATCTCCGAAAATTGCGCCGGCAGATCGTGAACGATGTCCCACACCATCCAACGGCCGTTCGGCTCCATGACACATTCATAGCGCAATAATTGTTCCTGCATCCGACCCCCGGCTTTGCTCACCGGACTGGTACAGCGTCGAGGTAAATGAGTTGTTGCGCGGCGAGAGTATTCCGCGGCTGTCAAAACCAGGCGTTGAATCCCCACAGGGGCGAACCCGACAGGTCACGGCTGACGGTGCCGATACTCTCGACAAGGCGGCAGGGCAGGGACGCTTCCGGCGTGAACGGCGGCCGCCGCCAGAATTGGTTCAGGCGTTGCGGCTCGCCATATGCGCGTCGAGCTTCCTCCTCGAGGGGCCGTAACGCTTGATGATGGTCGCGGCCTCGCTTTGCGGTATGCCGTATTTGCGGGCAAAGGCAGCGACCTCGTAAGGCTCTTCGCCTGAGACCAGTTTGCGATCCTGCTTGGTCTTGGATTTGTCGTCGGCCATGGCGTCCTCCATCACATCTGGTCGTTATAGGGCTCCTTGGTCCGGCCGACCATCCTGGCCAGTTCGGCAAAGGACGGCACGCCGGTTTCGCCCTGGGCATTGTTGGCCGCCTGCAGCAGCCTGAGCGGAAAGCAGACGGCGTCGCGGTTGGATGGCGACATGTCTTCATAGAGACGCTCGTCGCTGGTCATCGCCGCCTCGGCCCGGCGCAACGCCATGTCGACCTCGTCGACCGACAGCAGGCCCTTGTGGACCAGCGCGTTGTTGACGGCCGCGATCGCCATCATCAATCCTTCGAGTTGGAGATTGGCGACGTTCATCGTTTTGCGTCCTCGCCGGGCTTCTTGGCGGTGGCCTTGTCGTCTGGCCGGATCGCTGCGCGCGGCGGGTTCTGGCCCTCCGAATGCCGGGTCTTGTCGTCGAAATCGTCAGCCGGCCTGGTCAATCCCATGCCGCCGGGAGGCGGCTTGTTGCCGGCCGCATCCTGCGAAAATTGGTCGGCCGCGTCGGGGCTCATCTTTGCCGGATATTTCCTCGCTCCGGTCTCGTAGCGGTTCGGGTCGTCGGCCATGTCCTGTGCTCCCGTTGCAATGAGCAGATAACTTTCATGCGGCGGCAGCGGTTCCGTGGCGAAATCGACGTTGCCGGTGCGCAAGCCGTCGCAATCTGTCGGGTTTTCGTGCATCCTTGTGCATGCCAACGATGCTTCGCTCCGACGCGCCGGCAAAATGCTGCTCCTACTGCGGTGGGCGCGACCACGACTACGAGGATTGCCCGAAGCGCAAAAGCGATGCCGAACGGCAGAAGGAGACGCCAGGCAACGCGTACTGCCGCGGCTGCAGGGGAAATCCGCTAGCCAGCCTGAACCACCCCGCCGGTCCGGGGCCGGCCGGCGCGAAGATCCTTCCATGTCGAGAGGATTGCAATGCCGCCGCTATTGTGGGCAAAAGCAGCACGGGCAATCGGGTTGGGGTGGGGTAATGACCGAAACGCAAGGCAATTCAGGCCGTCCGCAGGGCAAGCCGGGGACGGCGTCGGGGTCGATCGGTTCCGGCCTGGTCGCACTCCTCATCGTGGCGCTCGGCATCTTTGCGCTGTTTGGATCCTGGTACACGATCGATCAGGGCGACCGCGGCGTGCTCTTGACCAACGGGGCGCTGAGTTCGGTCGTCGATCCCGGACTGCATTTCAAGCTGCCGTGGTTACAGCGCGTCGAGAAGATCAGCCTGCGCCAGCAGGTGCTCAAATGGGGCTGCGAGAACCAGAACGCTTGCGGCGGCCTGCCGGCCATGCAGGCCTATTCGCGCGACCAGCAGCCGGCCGACATGCGCGTCACCGTCAACTTCCACGTGCCGGCCGCCGAAGTCAGCAACGTCTACACCAATTATGGATCGATCGAGGCACTGGCCGACCGTGTCATTGCCAGGAAAGCACCGCAGGAGATCAAGACCGTGTTCGGCCAGTACGACGCGGTGTCGGTTATCCAGAACCGGGCGAAGTTCAACAAGGACGTTGCCGACGCCATCGCGGCGGTAACCGACGGCCCGGTGATGATAGACAGCGTGCAGGTCGAGAACATCGACTTCTCCGACGCCTACGAGCAGGCGGTCGAAGCCAGGATGACGGCGCAGGTGGAGGTGCAGAAGCAGGAACAGAACCTGCAGCAGGAAAAGATCAAGGCCGATATCGCTGTCACCCAGGCCAAGGGCCGCGCCGACAGCGTCAAGGCCGAAGCCGAGGCCAGCGCCTACAAGACCAGGGTCGAAGGCGATGCGACCGCGGGCGCCATCAAGGCTCGCGCCGCCGCAATCGCCAACAATCCGCTGCTGGTCGAACTGACCAAGGCGGAGAGATGGAACGGCGAATTGCCGAAGTCGATGATCCCGGGTTCGACAGTGCCGTTCCTGGAGCTCAGCACACCTGCCGCAGCATCGAACTGAGGCGCGGCGCCGCGGCGCAAACCAGATCAGGACGGCGGCAAGGTAGCCGTCCCATTGCGGTCACGGCTGAAGCACGGCGCCTCGGGCGCTTGCTTGCGTTCGCCCGAGAAAAGCCGTCAGCAGCTCCATTCCCACCGGCCAGTCGCCGAGCCCGCTGTCGCCATTGATGTGGCCAAGCGGCCCGGCGATATGGAGATCGCTGCCCCAGCGCTCGGATTTCGCCCTGACATAGTCCAGCGAGCCGTAGGGATCGTTGGTGCTGGCGACAATCAGCGACGGAAAGCGAAGCCGTTGTTGCGGCGCGTCGGCGAAGGCCCGGGCGGAGGAGGGGAAGGCCGGCGACGCAGGGTCCGGAACCGCGACCAGCAACGCGCCGCTGATCTCGCGAGGGGAGATCCGTTGCCAGTGTACGACCAGCAGACAGCCGAGGCTATGGGCGACGAGCACCGGCGGTGTCCATGCCTGGCATACAGCGGTTTCCAATGCTGCCACCCAGTCGTCGAAATCCGGCGCGTCCCAACTCGCCGGATTAAACCGCCGCATCGCCGGGTTTGCCTGCTGCCAATGAGTCTGCCAGTGGGCTTTGCCCGATCCGTCGATGCCCGGCACAATGATGAATTCGGTCATGCGAAGCCCTTCTTTCCTGATGCAGCGCGTGCAATTCTAGGTCTTCTCCCCGGCGGCGGAATGAGAGATCATCGGAAAGCGGCAAAGAAATCCGATGGATTAAAGGCGATCATGCGGAACGGCGATTACCGGCCAAGGCTCGATCCCACCGATCTGGCGATCATTGAGATCATGCAGGAGGATGGCCGCATCGGCATCTCCGAGCTTGGCCGCCGCGTCGGACTGTCCCAGCCCGCCACCTCGGAACGGGTGAAGCGGCTGGAGGAGCGCGGGGTCATCACCGGTTACAAGGCGGTGATCAATTCGGCAGCGCTCGGGCTCGGCACCATGGCGGTCATCCGCCTGCGCACCACGCATGAGCATATCCAGGCCTGCCTGAAGAAGTTCGCCCAATTGCCGGAGGTGGTCGAGGTGCTGCGGGTGACCGGTGAGGATTGTTTTCTGGTCAAGGTCGTGGTCCCGTCACCGCCCGACCTTGAAAGCATCGTCGACAGCATCGGCCGGTACGGCACGGTGACGACAAATGTGGTTCTGCGCGCCGAGCAACCGAAGCGGCTGGGACGCGAATTGATGACCAGGGCCTGACTATCGCTTGGTCTGCGTATGCCCGACGGCATTGGCGAACGAGATGCCGCCCTTGATCTCGCGCATCGCCATCGAGGTAATCGTGCGCCGCACGCCGGGCAGCCGGCTGAGCTCCTCGCGCAGCATCCTGTCGAGCGCCATCATGTCGACGGTGACGATCTGCAGGAGATAGTCGGCCTCGCCAGTCGTGGCGTGGCAGCGGCGGATCAGCGGATGCTGTTTGACCGCCGCCTCGAAGGCGTCCGACAGTTCGAAATCGATCGACACCTGGATGAAGGCTTCGATGCCGAAGCCGAGCTTGGCCGGGTCTATGCGGGTCGAGTAGCCGCGGATGACGCCGGCATCCTCCAGCGCCTTGACCCGCTTCCAGCACGGCGTCTTGCTCAAGCCGACCTCGTCGGCGAGCGCGGCAAAGGAGGTGCGGGCATCGCGTTCGAGCGCCGCGACGATCTTCCGGTCGACCGCATCCAGCATCATTCGTTCTTCCTGTCTGCTTCAGAAGCAGCTTTCGTCCTTCATTTCTCGCCAATCGAATAACAGAAAGGGACAATGTTCGGCAAGAAAGCGATTAGACTCGGGGGACCGGGATCCAACAAACGCCTGCGGCCCAACGGCCGCGGCAAGGAGCATGGCCATGGACAAGCAGGACTATTATGCCCGCATCGAAACGCCTGAGATGCGCGACTATGGCGTCTACCTCAAATGCGACAGGCTGCTGGCCTGCCAGAAGCCGCTGGCCGAGATGGTCAATGCCGACGAGCTGCAGTTCCAGATCGTGCACCAGGTCGAGGAGCTGTGGATGAAGCTCATCGCCTACACGCTGATCGACGTCGTTGATTTCCTGGAAAAGCAGGACACGCATCGCATCGTCACGCTGATGGGGCGCGTGCACCGGCTGATGCGGCTGATGACGGCGCAGCTCGACCTGCTCGAAACCATGTCGCCCAAGGAATACCAGCAGATCCGGCTGCAGCTCGGCAATGGCAGCGGTCAGGAATCGCCGGGTTTCAAGCAGCTGTTGCGTCTGCCGCCGGATCTGTGGCGGGCCTTCAAGGCGTCATACCTCGACGGCCGCGGCCTCTCGGTCGAGGATGTCTACGATACCGGCTACGATCACGGCGACAGCTATGTCGTTGCCGAAGCGCTGGTCGAGTTCGACGAGCTGTTCCAGAAATTCCGCGCCAACCACCTCTACCTCATCCACCGCACGATCGGCCTCGGCGCGAAATCGCTGAAGGGCAGGCCGGTCGAATTGCTGGAGGCCGGCGCCCGCCACCGCTTCTTCCCGGAACTGTGGGACATACGCTGGGCGATGACCGACCGCTGGGGCAGCCAGTATGGAACCGTACGGGAGCCGATCAGCAAGCCGGGGGTGAACTTAGGGTAGTTCCAGGCTCGGGTTCCTCGCCTCGCGGCGGAGAGAGGGCCGCGAAGCGGCCGGAGAGGGCCTTTCTTTGCCGGCGCAGTCCCCTCTCCGTCGCGGCTTCGCCGCGCCACCTCTCCCCCATGAATGGGGGCGAGGAACCTGGTCTTGCGAGGCCTTCTCCCCGCGCACTTGTCTCCTGCAGGTTTTTCGGGGGATGATGTCGGGCTTGCGGCTGGTGGTGCGTCCTTGGGGCACAACCATCGTAACTCTTGGGAGGAGGTCGTGACCTTGGAAACCGCTCAATCAACCGTCCAGTCGCCGTGGCAGACCGCGGCAATCCTCATCGCCCGCCTGATCTTCGCAGCCGTCTTCCTGATGGCCGTGATCTTCAAATTCGTCGATATCGGCGCCACCGCCGGCTATATCGCGGCGGCCGGGTTTCCATTCCCGCTCTTCCTGGCCTGGTGCGCAGCCCTGCTTGAGGTCGTCCTCGTTCTATGCTTCCTGACTGGCGCCTTCTTCTCATGGGCAGCACTCGTCGCCGGCGCCTATGTGCTGTTCCTGGGCTTCGCCTTCCACGGGCCGTCGCACTGGGCCGGCAACCAGGCGGAGTTCGGCTTCTTCGTCGATCACTTCACCTTCCTGGCCGGGCTGCTGTTTGCCGCCGTGCACGGGCCGGGCCGCGTCCTGGCGCTGAGGCTTGGCAGGGGATGATGCCAAAGCTTGCTGCGGCGGTCATCCTCGATCGCCGCTTCACATCTGGTCGTTGTAAGGTTCCTTGATCTGACCAACCATGCGCGCCAGTTTCGAGAAGGACGGCATGTCCGTCTCCGGCTGACACTGATTGGCCAACTCCAGCAGTCGGATCGGGAAGTTGACGGCGTCGCGGCTCGACGCCGACATGCCCTCGGACCTTTCCTCGTTGGTCTCGCTGGCTTCGGCCTTGCGCAATGCGATATCTATATCCTCGACGGAGAGCACGCCCTTGCGGACCAGGACCTGATTGATCGATGCGATGGCCATAAGCAGGCCTTCGAGTTGCAGATTGGCGACGTTCATGATTTTTGCTCCCATTGGCTAAGGGTCAAACGCGCGAATGCCTGTTCTGATCCGGACGGTGGCGTCTCGCCGGACATTCCAGTGTGCTTCGCCAATCGGCTACTCTGCGTTTTTTCGCGTCTCAGGTGAATTTTGTTCTTGCTTTGTGCCGGCAGCTATGCTACTAATGTGGGTATGGTGCTAATTGGCTCCAACGACCCGCCCGCCGAGGCGGGTTTTTGTTTCAGGCTTCTTTTTCGATCAGACGTTACGTGAGCTGGCTATGAAGTCGGCGGGACAGCGTCCCCCCTCTGTCCTGCCGGACATCTCCCCCTCTAGTGGGGAGATTGGCTGTCATTGCCGCTTTCGCCAATTTTGTAGGTGCAAAAAGGCGCTGCCGCCAAAGCTGCCGATCTCCCCCCTCGTGGGGGAGATGTCCGGCAGGACAGAGGGGGGCGCGAAGGAACGCAAGCTTGCCGGCTGACAGCCGAGGCACCGAGGGAAGTTCCCATTTTTTGCCGCCGATGGCACATTTTGTTCTTGCTTTGTGCCGGCAGCTATGCTACTGATCTGAGTATGGTGCTAATTGGCTCCAACGACCCGCCCGCCGAGGCGGGTTTTTTGTTTCAGGCTCCCTTTCGACCAAACGTTACGTGATCTGCCGGCTGTGAAGTGGGCGGACGCAGCGAGGCGCTGGAACTGCCGATCTCCCCACTAGAGGGGGAGATGTCCGGCAGGACAGAGGGGGCGCGAATGAACACAACCTTGGCGACCGTTTCTTGAGCACAACCTCGCGGCGGGCAAAGGAAATCGCTTTTTTTCCACCCTGCCACATTTTGTTCTTGCTTTGTGCTGGCAGCTATGCTACTAATCTGCGTATGGTGCTAATTGGCTCCAACGACCCGCCCGCCGAGGCGGGTTTTTTGTTTCAGGCTTTATCTTTCGATCGAATGATGTGCGTGCTGCCGGCTGTGAAGTTGGCGGGACAGCGCCCCCCTCTGTCCTGCCGGACATCTCCCCCTCTAGTGGGGAGATTGGCAGCTTGGGCGACAGCACCTTTTTTGCATCCTACAAAATTGGCGAAAGCGGTGATGACAGCCAATCTCCCTCCTTGTGGGGGAGATGTCCGGCAGGACAGAGGGGGCGCGACGGAACGCGACCTCGAGGATCCTCAAATTAACGCGCCGCCGTGCGCCCCATCCCAGGAAAAGCACCATGTCCAACCGTTACGCCACCATGATCACCGACGATGACGGCCAAGAGGTCGTCAGTGCCATTGGCGAGTTCGCCGGAGCCGCACCCTATGCACGCATCGGCCGCTTCGAACTGATAGCCGCCGGCGTGCGGATCGGCATGGTGCGTGGCGGTACCGTCGACGCGGTCGGGGGCTTCGGCTTCCCGTCGGCAGCACTCGACGGCAAGGCGGTGGCAATTCTAAGGGCAAGGCTGAATGCGTTGCCCGACGCCGGTACGTTGGGGCCTGGCACGACGACCGATGCGAAATCGGCAAGCCAGCCGCCGAAACCGAAGTCGGCGCGCGCCGGCAAGAAAGCGCAGCCGCGCAAGCGCATCGTGCGGCCAGGCAACAAGAAGCCGGCGATCTCCGCCGGGACGGCGGAGTAGGGCATGGCCAAAGCTCCTTCCGCCGGCGATCCGCAGCCGCACGATCAAGCACCCGGCAAACTCGGCCGAACCAGGCGGCCGAAGAAGACGCTGGCCGACGGCTTTCTCGAAGCGATCCGCGCCGATTTTCGCGCCCATGGCGCCGGCGTCATCGCCGAGGTGCGCGTCGAAAAGCCCGATCAGTATCTGAAGCTCGTGCTGTCGGTGCTGCCCAAGGATCTTAATGTCAACATTAACAATCTGGATGCATTGAGCGATGACGAAATCAGGCAGCGCATCCGCGGCCTCGAAGCCGTCCTTAGGCCGTTCCTCGAGAAGCCGGGCTTCGCAAAAGGCCTCGCAGACCCGGGCGGCAAGGACAGAATATCTCAGCCTGCTGGCGGAGCTGGACCGCAGGCGCCGCACTAACCAGCTTGCCGCCTATCGGCCCTATCCCAGGCAGGCTGAGTTCCATGCAGCCGGCGCGACCAATCGCGAGCGCCTGTTCATGGCCGGCAACCAGCTCGGCAAGACCAGGGCCGGCGGCGCCGAATGGGCGATGCACCTCACCGGCCGCTATCCAGATTGGTGGCAAGGCAAGGTTTTCGACTGTCCGGTTCGGATGTGGGCGGCCGGCGTCACCGGCGAAAGCACGCGCGACAACCCGCAGCGCATCCTGATCGGCCCGCCGCAGCAGCAGGCGGCGTGGGGCACCGGTATGATCCCGGCCGACGCGATCCTCAGCACGATGGCGGGGCGGGCGCCGGGCGCGCTCGACAGCGTCGTGGTGGCCTGGGGCGGCGGTGGCGACGTGCAGGCCGGCGAATCCGTGCTGTCGTTCAAGAGTTACGAGAAGGGCCGCGAGAAGTGGCAGGGCGAGACGCTGCACGGCGTCTGGTTCGACGAGGAGCCGCCGCTCGACATCTATTCCGAAGGGCTGACCCGCACCAACGCCACCGGCGGCATCACCATCGTCACCTTCACGCCGCTGCTCGGCATGTCGGACGTGGTGCTGCTGTTTTTGTCCGCGGAGCAGGTGGGAGGGATGGGGAGGGGATGACAGGGCTGCGAAATCGCGCAACTCGCGTTCCTTCGCGCCCCCCTCTGTCCTGCCGGACATCTCCCCCTCTAGTGGGGAGATTGGATGTCGCATTGGCTTTCGCCAATCTCCAATGCTTGCGGATAAGCGAGACGCTGAAGCTGCCATCTCCCCCCTTGAGGGGAGATGTCCGGCAGGACAGAGGGGGGCGCTGTCCCGCCATCATGAAAACATCTTACCGAACAGCAGCATACGTCCAACACCTGCCACCATGATTCAATGCCGCGAGGGTGAAAACAATGACCCGTCACGTCACCTTCATGACCATCGACGACGCCGAGCACTACACGCCGCAGCAGCGCGCCGAGATCATTGCCGCCTATCCGGCGCATGAGCGCGAGGCGCGGGCCAAGGGCATTCCGGTGCTCGGCTCCGGCCGCATCTTTCCGGTGGCCGAGGAGCTGATCGCCTGCGAGCCGTTCCGGCTGCCGCGCTATTGGCCGCGGCTCGGCGCGCTCGATTTCGGTTGGGACCATCCCTCGGCCGCGGTCGAGCTTGCCTGGGATACGGAAGCCGATGTCGTCTATGTCACGAAGGCCTGCCGTGCCTCGCAGCAGACTCCCGCCATGCAGGCGCTGACGCTGAAACCGTGGGGCGATTGGCTGCCATGGGCATGGCCGCGCGACGGCCGTCGCGAGACGCTGGAGGGTGCGGGCACCGCGCTTGCGAAGCAATATTCCGCGCATGGGCTGAACATGCTCGCCAGCCATGCGCAGTTCGCCGACGGTTCCGTATCGGTCGAGGCCGGGCTGATGGACATGCTCGACCGCATGCAATCCGGCCGCTTCAAGGTGTTTTCGACGCTTCTGCCCTGGTTCGAGGAGTTCCGGCTCTATCACCGCAGGGACGGCCAGGTGGTGAAGCTGCGCGACGATCTGATGGCCGCGACCCGTTATGGCGTGATGATGCTGCGGGAAGCGGTGGTCGATCCGGCGGTATTCAAGGCGGCGCGGCGGAAGGCCGGGCAGGCCGATCCGCTGGGGGCGTTTCGGTGACCCTCCGCATCATTCCCGCCACTTTGCGCGATCTCTCCTATATCGCTGCCAACCTCCGGCCCGAAGACCGGGCCGAGATCGACTGCCAGTTCGACGCATGGTCGCCGGCTTTGCTGGCACTGACGGCGCTGCAGGGCTTTGCTTATGTCGCCGAGCTCGATGGCAATCCGGAGGCCGGCTTCGGTGCTGCCGAGCAGCGCAGCGGATTGTGGATCGCCTGGAGTTGGGGCACGCGCCGCATGCGGCGCTGCGTGCCTGCTATTACGGAGTTCTTTCACGCGGTGCTCGGGCCGGAGGTTGCGGCACGCGGCGCCTGGCGGGTCGAGGCCCGCGCCTTGGCCGCCAACGGTTTGGCGCTGCGCTGGCTTGCAAGGCTGGGCGCGACGCAACGCTGCCGCCTGCCGGGCTATGGCCGGAACGGCGAGGACTTTCTGCTCTACGACTGGACAAGAAGCTCTCACTTTGGAGAAAACCATGTGCCTTTTTCAAAAGCCGCCGGCGCTGAAGCCGTTGGCGCCGACACCGACCATTGCCGACAAGGACGTGCAGGCGCGCGAAGCCGCTTTACGGGCTCAGCTTGCGGCCAATGATGGCACTGCAGGAACCGTGAAGACCGATTTGTCGCCCGGCGACCTCACCGGCCAGCGCCGCGTGCTGCTGGGGGTTTGACATGGGCGCCATGAGAAGAGTGTTCCGCAACCGGGTGCTGGCGTGGTGGTACTGGCGCCGGCACGCAAGGTTGGCGAAGAAGCGGTGATGCTGCCAATCTCCCCACTCGTGGGGGAGATGCCCGGCAGGGCAGAGGGGGCGCTATCCCGCCGCCTCGGTGATCAATTTGCAATTACCGCCATCGGCTCATTCCGGTGGGAACGAAACTGAGCTTGGCGTTCCTTCGCGCCCCCCTCTGGCCTGCCGGCCATCTCCGCCACGAGTGGGGAGATCGGCAGCTTCCGCATTTTCCGTAACAGCCGAGCGCAATTCGTGTTCCTTCCGCACGGTTGACATTCCTTCCTCAGCCGCCATGCTGCAATGCAACATGGCCATCGAGGAGTCCGGCATGACAGAAGCCCGGTCATCGCGCATCGAGTGCCTGGACGGGCTTCGGGCGCTCGCCGCGATCTGGGTGCTCATCGGACACTGCGTGCTGTTGACCGGCTGGCATATTCCTATTCTCGGCGAACCGGATCTCGGCGTCGACCTCTTCATCATGCTGTCCGGTTTCCTGATGGTGTTCCACTACCAGCTGCGCCAGGACAAGGAGCCCTGGCAAAGGCCGGAAACCTGGCTGAAGTTCTGGACCCGCCGCTATTTCAGGATTGCGCCGCTGTTCTACGTCATGCTGTTCGCTGCCCTGGCGCTTGGCCCTTATCTCTACCAGTCCAGGATGGTCATCGACGAGTTCCTGCTGCGGTCGCCGCAGGCGCCCGAGCGTTATCTCGACGGCGGCTTGAAAAACATCGGCGCCCATCTGCTGTTCCTGTTCGGCCTGGTGCCGAATTTCGCCTATCGCACGCCGCTGCCCGACTGGAGCCTTGGCTTGGAGATGCAGTTCTATGCAGTGTTCCCGGCGATTATGCTGCTGGTGCGCAGGCTTGACTGGATATGGAGCGGTATCCTGGTCGCGGCGATCGGCAGCGCGATCGTGTTGTTGATGGGACAATTGTCGGTGCATTTTCCGATGCCGTCGTTCCTGCCGCTGAAGATGCAGATTTTCCTGTGCGGGATGCTGCTGGCGGGCGTCGTCCATCAAAGGCAAAAGCGGCCTTTCGTGCATCTGACATTGGCCATGGCTCTGGCCGCGCTGCCCTTCGGCGGCGGCTACGGGCTTGGCAAGTTTTTGATGCGCGAAGCGCTCGTCGTGGGTTTCTTTGCGCTGGTTCTCTACCAGATGCTGCCGGGAATAGCGGGCATCATGGCCAGAAAGATCGCCATGACGCTCGCCAACCGGTTCTTTCATCTGATGGGTGAGCTTTCCTTCAGCATCTATTTGATCCATCTGCTGGTTCTCCAGCCGGCGGCGGCTCTGGTTATCACCCAGTTCGGCCACGAATTGTCGGCGCCGCTGCGCTTCGCGATCGTTGTTGTCCTCGTCTTGCCGGTGGTGTGCCTGCTGTCCTGGATCACCTATACGCTGATCGAAGTGCCCGGCCAGAAGATGGGACGTTTCGTGGTGCAGCGCTTTGGGCGCAAAGCCGCGCTGGAGACGACGCCGGCGGAATAAGGCGCTTCCAATCTCTCCGCTTGAGGGGGAGATGTCGCCGAAGGCGACAGAGGGGGTCGCCGATCCACGCGAGACGACCCCCTCTGTCCTACCGGACATCTCCCCCTCAAGTGGGGAGATTGGCAGCTTCGGCGTCCCGCCGTTTTCTTTTTCAATCAATTTCATCAAGCGAGGCTGACCATGAGCGATTCCCGTGCTCGCGATATTCTGTCGCGACAGGCTGAACTGGAGAGCGAACGCAGCCAGTATGAGCATGTCTGGGAGGCGGTGTCCGAATTCTGCGATCCCGATGCGCCCGACATGTGGAGCGGCGGCCGGCAGGCCGGCGCGGACTCGCAGTCCGAGCGGCAGGAGCGGCGCGGTGCGCGTGTCTACGCCAATACCATCAACTCGGCCGCCAACCGGCTGGCCGCGGGGCTGGAAAGCCTGATCATCCCGCAGTCGGAGAAATGGCATGGGCTGTCGACCGCGGCAATCAATGACGAGGAAACCGACGAGGAGAAGGAATGGGCGGAAGCGCTGCGCGATTTCCTGTTTTCGCTGCGCTACTCCGCCAATTCGAATTTCGTGCCGGCAACGCAAGCCTGCCTGCGCAATGTCGTGCGCTACGGCCCGGCCTATCTCTACGCCGAGGAGGGTTTTGGCAGCACGCTGATCCGCTATGCCTCGATCCCGGTGGTCGAAGGCTATCTCTCGCGCAACCGCTGGGGCCAGGTCGATATCTTCCACCGCCGCTACGAGCGCACCGCAAGACAGGCGGCGCAATTGCTCGGCTACGACAGACTGCCGGCGCGGATCAAAGTTCTGGTCGACGACCCCGCCAAATGCGAGACAAAAATCTCGCTGATCCAGTGCATCCAGCCGCGCGACGAGCGCAAGATGTACAGCCTGAGCGGCTCCTACCAGTATCTCGACACCGCGTTCGCGTCCTATCATGTGATCGAGGACGAGGAGGCGATCGTCAGGGAAAGCGGTTTTCGCTCCTTCCCGGTATCGTGCTTCAACTGGCGCCGCTACGAGGGCGATCCCTACGGCATCTCGCCAACCATCGAGGCATTGACGACGGTGCGCGAAGAGAACGCCGTGCGGCGCTCCGGCCTGCGCGCACTTCAGCAGATCACCGATCCGGCGACCGCCTCGAAGGCCAGGCTCGATTATGTGCCGGTGCTCAATCCCGGCGAGAACTATCCCGGCCTGATCGACGATGCCGGCCGGCCGCTGATCGCGCCGATCGCCACCGGCCAGAACCCGACCTATGCCTTCAATTACGCCGACAGCCGGGCCGAGGAGATCCGCGACATGATGTTCGTCAATCTGTTCCAGACGCTGGTACAGAACCCGCAGATGACGGCGACCGAGGCCTTGATCCGGCAAGAGGAAAAGGGTGCTCTGCTCGGCCCCTCCGGCTCGATTATCCAGGCCGGCTTTGCCTCGAATCTCGACCGCGAGCTGGGTATTCTGGAAGACAAGGGACTTTACGAGGAAGACAGCCGCTTCCTGCCGCCGGCGAGCCTTGCCGGCAAGGCGCTGCGGCCGACCTTCACCGGCCCGCTCGACGTGCTGCGCCGCTCGGCCGAAGCGCGCGACACCATCCAGGTGGTCACCACCGCCATGCAGATGGCGCAGTTCGACCCCGGCGTCATGGACAATATCGACGGCGACGAGGCGCTGAAGATCGTGCAGGGCGCCGGCCGCAGCCCACAACGCATCTTCCGCCGCCAGGATGAAGTGGCGGGCATCCGCGATGCCAGAGCCAAGGCTCAAACCGCACAAGCAGGCATGGCTTCGATCGTTTCTGCCGGCAAGCTGGCCAGGGATGCCGTACCGGCGGCCGTGCAGGCGCGCGACAGCGGCCTGCTCGATGGGCTCGGCGGGCTGATGCCGCAGGGCAACGGCGTACAGGGTGGCGACGTACAGGGTGGCGGGGCATGAGTGGCAAACGCTTCGCCCATTCCAGCCAGGCCGGCGGCCCGGCCAAGGCGCGGGATGCGCTGGCCAAAGCCTATTTCAGGGTATTCTCGGGCCAGGACGGCGAGATGGTGCTGGCCGACCTGACGGCTGCGACCGGCTATTACCGCCGCCCGTCCTACGGTGAATGGCTGGCCAAGACCAAGACGCCGAACGGCTTCGAGCTGCACAGCGCGCTCAGCAACGCGCGGGCCGAAGTGGTGCAGCACATTATGGGGTTCCTGACGCTGGACGAAGCGCAGCTGGCGGCGCTGGAGAAGGCGGCGCGGTTGGAAGGGTAGCGGGCTTAGGACCGGCGGCCTTGCCACAGTCATGGCCTGCTCCGACCGATCGTTCGCGGGAGTCCGCGAGCCCGGCCAACTCATAAGGGAATGACAATATTTTGCCGAGGCCATTTAGCCGACGGCGCAGACCGCCAGCATCTTCAGTGCCGGCGACACTCTCATTGGCGACTTCTCCAAAATTCATGACCCGACGAAGGCGGCGGCACGGGGCCGGCGCGCGGCAGCGCCGCGCCACGATCCCCGGCGCGCTCATGGCAGGACACAAATAGATGGCGACCATACCTCTCCAGCTTGCCCAGCGCCGGCTCGATGCCGGCAATGTGCTCTCCTATCCCGAAGGATCGCCGGTCGGCAGGGCGATGCAGGGTTTTGGCGACGAGCTCTCTGCCGTCGCCGAACGCTACCAGCAGCAGAAGCAGCAGGAGGCGGCGTTCGACGCCGACCTCGCGCGCCGTCGGTTCAACGGCCAGATCGGGCAGGCGGAAGACGAGGTGGTGGCGAATGCGCCGGCCGACGGCAGCGGCCTGCATGACACGATGTATGGCCAGGTCGATCCGCGCACCGGCCGGATGATCAAGACCGGCCTTTTCGACACGCTGTTCGCCGATGCCCTGCCGAAAATGCCCGAAAGCCAGCGCGCCAATTTCGCCAGGCAGAAGGAGGCATTGCCCGAGGCCGGCTCACTACGGATGGCGGCGAGGCAGCTTCAGCGGCGCGACGAGTATGAGCAGGCCGAGTGGACCAAGGTCGACAACATCTCAACCAGTGCCATCGCGCAAAGCAACCCGAAGGACACCGAGAACTTCGACACGATCCGGCAGAACGGCTTTGACCTGATTGCCAAGATCGGCAACCCGCTTGCCCGGCAAGCGGCGGCAGTCGCCTGGCGCGGCAACACGGCCAAGGCGCTGATCCAGGCGATGATCGCCCAGGACCCGAAACGTGCTGCAGAGATGCTGGGTGCCGCGCAGGCTGGAAACCGAACTAAGGACGACACCACCGAAGTCGTTGGCGGCTCCAGCGCCTTTGGTGCGCCCAATGCGGCGGCAGCGAAGGGTGATCGCGTCGGCAAGCAGACGCCTGATGAAAGGGTGGCGCAGGCGTTCAGGGACGACCTTCCGCAACAGGAACAGGCAGCGCTGATCCGACAGGCGCAGGCGGCCAACACTGCTCAGCAGGTTGAGCTTCGCACCAACATTGGTCTCGCCGAGCAGAACGCGCCGGGCGCCATCGCACAGACTGGCGCCTATTCCGGCAAGATGCCTGGTCGGGACGCCTTCATCGCTGTCTATGGCGTCGAGGAGGGCGGCAAGCAGTACGGGGATTTTGCCAGAAAGATTGATGTTGGTCGTCAGGCCTTCGGCATGCGCACCATGCCGAACCAAGCAATCCATGCGGCGCTACGCGATGCCGAACCTGGTCCTGCAGGTTCCCAAGGGGAGCAGGCGCGGTATCACGTCACGGCCGCCGCCGCGCTTCAGACGCTGGACGCCAGGCGGACGGACCCTGCCGCATACGTTCGCAAGGTCTTTCCGAGCGTCGACGCAGCCTGGAGCGAGATCACCACTCCCGACAGCGAGTCATGGAATCGTGAAGGAGGGCCGGACACCTACGACCGAGGAACTTATGTCCGAGCAATCGCCGCTTCAGTTGCAGCACAAAAGCAACTGGGCATCGAGAACTATCAACCTTTCCCATGGTCTGTTCTCAAGAACATCGCCACGACATTCAAAGACGGGAGCGTGCCACAGGCGGACAAGCACACCATCCTGTACAGCCTCGTTGGTGGGGCGTCCGATCCAGAGGTCCGAGCAGCCTTATCCCAACAGCTCGTCCAAGCCGGGCTTCCTCAATCGGTCGAAAGCCAACCGGCTAGGCCCGTTGTTGCACCTGTGATCGCCGGGAAGCAGAATCAACCGCCTGCTCCTTCAAACCGCAGGAAACCTCAATCGAAACTGGAACTCGCCGCGGAGGACTTCGGCAACTACCTCACCGAAGGTTTTGAAGGCCTAGGCCGAGCCCCGCACGACATTGGGCTGTTTCTTCAGGATCTGCGCGACGATCCTTTGGACGCGCTCAGTCAACTGCCGGTCACTTCTGCCTCCGGATTAGCTGCAGAGGGCAGCCTGGCGTTCGAGTCACTCGGCCAAGCCGTTGCAAAAGGACTGGCCATTGTCCGCGCCGGGACGGGCAAGTTTGCCAAGCCGTTAGAGGAGCTTACGGCCAGTGGGTCGCGGGCCACATCAGAACTCGCCGTTGAGGGAGCGGCGGTTCGCCAGACGACCGAGGTTGAGTCTCGTGCAATAAATGCAGCAAAAGAGGCCGCTTACCTCTTGAGCACCGGCGTCAAGCCTGACAAGGCTGAGCTTCTTGCGATAATAAAGTCGATCGCCAGAGACCCCTCTAAGATTAGGCATCCGGGAGCATCGTTTGGCAAAGCTCTTTCAAAAAATTACCGCAAAACATTTCTTGATGCGAACCCGAATCTAAAGGGAGAGGTTGTCGTCCATCACGCTGCAGAGCAACAGATATGGACCAGATATCCAAGCCTTGTTGCTGAAGATGAGATGCACTCTCTTCAAAATCTTCGCGGCATACCAAAAGGATTAGATAACCTTTTGCACAAGATCGTTTTCCGATTCGAATGGGATAAATTTTATGCGTCGCACCCCCAGCCAACGCGTCAGCAGGTGCTGGACTACGTGACTTATATCGACAAACAATACGGACATCTGTTCAATCCTCCAATAGGTGAGTGATGCAATATTTTTACATATGGCCGAACGTCGCTGGTGGACTTGGTGAAAACACCGTTCTTGACTCGAGTGTCCATCCGCCAATCGTGACCAAGCTTCACTACGTTATAGAGGGCTGGTTTGGCGATGTGATCGTTACGACGTTCCCGTGTTATCTCGTCACCGAAGACACCCAGCGCGCACTGCAAAAGATGGGTTTTTCAGGCGCGACGTTCGCCGACGCCGAAGTGACAACATCCGAAGAGTTTCATGAGGATCAACCTGGGCAGGAACTTCCACCCTTCGTCTGGCTTAAAGTGAATGGCAAGGCCGGCCGGGACGATTTCGGGATCGCAGCGGACTATCGCCTCGTCATCTCGAAACGCATTCTTGATTTGCTGGAATCATTGGGAATACCGTTTGCTGTCATCGAGCCTTACGATGGTAAGTAGCAATGAGGTTGGGCTTTCATTTTTTTGATCCTCATTAGGTGAATGGTGGACTATTTTTACATAAAGCCCAATGTCGCCGGCGGAATAGGCCGTGGCACCATCATGGACACAAGCGTTCACCCCCTGTTGTGAGCAAACTCACCTACCAGATGGAAGGATGGTTCGGCGATGTTATCATTGCTGGCGATCTGCGTGTGGTCATATAGAGCGTGTGCTGAATCTACTCGACCGCTTTGGTATTCCGTCAGCGACGATTGAGCCCTACGACGGTCGGTAGTGCTATTGTTGCCATAGTTCGCGCCGTAGTGGATGTGCATGAAATCAATCCAGTGAAGTTTGGCGGCAGTTCACCGACAACAGGGGTATGCCGTGGTGGAACCAGTTGCTGAGCGACCTGGGACGATAGCAATGGGACATATTTAACTGAGGGACATTCGACGCACCGGCTGAATCCGCAGTCGTCGACGGCCTGTCCGCACGGTTGGGAGTCGTGCTGCCAAGGATTACATGATTTCCTCAAAGAGCATAATGGAGGCGAAGGTTTCATCGGCAATTACTATACTATTTTTTTAAAGCCGAAGAACTGGCTGACTTCAACCGCGGATATGAGGTTGAAAAATATGCGCCAGGCATCTTCTTATTCGCATCTGACGGAGGAGGTGAAGGCTATGGCTTCGACACTGAAGATGCGGCCATGCCAATCGTACGCATCCCATTCATAGGTATGAATCGGCAATCCGCTGAGACGATAGCGCGTGACCTCGCCGATCTATTTGCTCGGTTGGTGGACTGAAAATGCCCGACCAAAATAGATATTTGCGCCCCAAGGGCATGGAGCTGTTTGAGATCGGCGATCCAGTCAGTTTGGAGAATAAGATCTGGTTGACCAGACAAGGGCATTTTGAGGCGGTGCGCTACTGGAATCGAGCTATCGGGATTCTGCTTAAGGCGGCGCCGGAGAAAGCGGCACCGGCGGATGGGTAGGGTGCGGGGAGCACTGACCTTGCGGAGGCCATGACGCTTTCGGCCGATCATTGTGCAAGTTTACGAACCCGGTGTAATGCAACTCGTCCCTAGATCTCAACATGATCGAGGGAGTATCTTCCAGAAAGCACTGCATCCGAATGGCCGAGGAGGATTTTCCCTATGGGGAAAAAAATGAAGTTGCTGGATATCGTTGGGCGGTTGTCGGAATTTGACGAGGAGGACCCGGTCTACGCAGCGGAGCCCACAATCTACGCGGCGGAGCCTTGGACAGAGGATTCAGACGCGATGGTTTTGCCTCAGCAGGATGGGGTGTTGGTACCACCCGAGGCAGCTAAAGAGGGCCTGGCATACTTTCTCGAAATCAACCTTGCGATCGAGATTACCGAGGCTTTGGTTGCATCGCAGAAAGAAAAGCCAAGCATTTCCGCCATCTGCGAACGCGTTATTTATTATGCCACCTATGATGCGTGAGAGGTTAAATGTTGACTAACCCACGTTATGATGGACAGCCGCTGCTTAGGCTGCTCGATGTTTATGTGCTCTGGGCGATCGGAGAACTTTCTCAAGAGTCGGAGGATGGCTTGAAAAGGATGGCCCCCAAACTGCGATCTATCTATGGCGGCGACGGACAAATGGCATGACGCAATAGCCCACTCTATGCACATGCCCGAGGGAATGCCGGCAGCAATCCGGGATATGTGGGCAAGGAATCTCGAGATCGCCCGCGTCAATGGTGTAACCCTCCCACCCCAGAAATTTGCCGAGATGTTCGTGGACGAAAATTTCGTGGATTGAATATTCTGCATTGATTGGAATTGCTGTTATGGCTGGCGCTCTACGGCGCCCCGCAGTCCTGCCGGACATCTCGCCCACGAGGGGGGAGATTGGCTGTCGCCGGGGCTTTCGCTACGCTCAATAATCGCCGTTATAATACCGGTCGTCGCAGGGGGCGGTGTAGATGCGGCCGTAGCGATCCTGATAGCGGCAGAGCTGTTGGCCGCGCGGTTGCGGGGTGGTGGCGTTGCCGACGACCGCACCGAGCAGGGCGCCGCTGGCTGCGCCGATAACCGTGCTTTTGGTGTTGCCGCCTATGGCCTGGCCGGCGAGCGCGCCGGCACCGGCGCCGAGGAGCGCGCCGGTGCTGGTTCTCTGCTGTGCTTCGGTCTGCGCACAGCCTGCCAATGCGGCAGTCACGAGCATGGCGGCAATGGCTCTGGACATGGTCATCGTCTGGTACTCCCTTGAAGTCTATGAACTAATACACGGGCCGATTTTGCCAAGTGCGGTGGCATTTGCGGCGGAACATAGGCACCGTGCCTCACGAATAAAGACATGGTTGTTTTTGTCTGACGGCCGGAGACGACGGCTCGGCAAGACGATGCCCAAACGAGACTAATCTTTGACGGCCCATGTGCCCGATCTGCTTTTTCTACGCAGCGGCTAACTCTTCCTCAAATCCCAAAAATGGAGAAACCAAATGACCCGAGGTCTTGCCCGGACGCTTTCGCGTGCCGCCGCCAGAGAAGCCGGCCTTGCCCCGCCCAGGGCCGGACTTTCCGCCAGGACGAGCGGACAGGGCGGCACCTACCGCACGGTCTTTTCATTCAATGCCATGCCGGTGCCGGTCACCGATGCGCAGGCCTTTGCCAGCCAGAAGCTGTTCGATTTCATCGATGGCAAGATCCGTATCAAGGGCGGTACGGCCCGGCTGCAGTTTGCGGTGCTGACTACCCGCGCGTCGACCATCAACGACAATGCCGCGCTGACCTGGTCGCTCGGCTCGGCGGCAGGGTCGAGCGCTGTGCTTGCCGGAACCATGGTCAATGTGCTGGGCGCGACCGGCCGCACGCTGGATGGCGCCGGTGCCGCGCCGTCGAGCGCGTCGATTGCCGATGTTGCCGCAGCCTTGACGCTCGACGGCACCGTGACGCCGGTCGACCTCTATCTCAATCTGGCGTTTGCCACCGGCACCGACATCGATGCCGACGGCACGATTGCCGTTACCGGCACGATCACGCTGCTCTGGGAGAACTGGGGCGACAATGCGTAGGCGCTAATCTCCCCCCTCGAGGGGGAGATGTCGCCGAAGGCGACAGAGGGGGTCGGTTCGACCGGGCGCGACCCCCGGCGACAGATGAGGTCGGCGCTCCACGCGCGGCTACCCCCTCTGGCCTGCCGGCCATCTCCCCCTCGAGGGGGGAGATACCAAGTTTCACCGCCAGTGCTCTCATCACCGGCCTTCAAACTCTCAGCAAAAGGAATCTTCTCATGACAGATCTGGTAGACGCCGGGTCCGTGGTGGCGGCGCCACCGGCGGGCAACCTTGCACGGCCACCGGCCAACGGGGACAACGGGTCCGCCCCGCCTAAGGCCGCAAGCTGGTTTGACGGTCTTTCCGAAGGCAACCGCAAGCTCGCTGAAACCAAGGGCTGGACCAAGCCTGAAAGCCTCGATCGGGTTTTCGCCTCCTATGCGGAGCTGGAGCGGCAGCAGGGTGAGAGCCTGCGCGTTCCGGCAGCCGATGCAGCCGCGGAAGACTGGAACAGGTTCCATGCCCGGCTGCCCGAGGCGATGCGTCCGCTGACCTCGCCCGACAAGGTCGAGTACCGGCGCCCCGACGGGCTCCCCGAAAACTTCGCCTATTCGGACGAGCTCGCCAATGCGTCCAAGGCCTGGGCGGTCGAGGCAGGTGCTACCCCGAAGGTTGCACAGGCCTATCACGACCGCTTCGTCGGCTACATGGCCGAGCAGGCCAAGGCACAGCAAATCGCCGTTGCCCGCTCGGTCGAGACTACGCACGACGACCTCGTGCGGGATTGGGGACCGACCGGGAGCGATGGCTTTCGCCAGAAGCTCGAGGTCGCCAACCGGGCGATGAAGAAGCTCGGCCTGGTCAATGCCTACAAGGCGAAGGGCATCCTTCTGCCGGACGGCGCCTTGACCGACCCGCAGATCGCCAAGGCGTTCCACGCTATCGGCGAGGCGATGTTCCGCGAAGACACGATCGACGGCAATGCTGCCTTGAGCGGAGGCAACCCCTTCAAGCGCAATGCCGCCGGCGAGCGCAACCTGACTGGCATCTCGGCCCTGGTCAAAAGCGACCCCGCCCGCGCCCGGCGGCTGGCACGCGAGGCCGGCGAAAACCCCGACCTGTGGATGCCCAACAACCCTCTTTGACCCCAAACCTGAAGGAAGACAAAAATGGCAGACGCCTACACCCGTATCGCGGACGCGATCGTTCCGTCCGTCTACGCGCAATACTCGTTCGAGGAGCACGTCCAGTCGCTGGAGATTTACCAGGCCGGGATCCTGTTTTCCGACCCGTCGATCGCCTCGAAGCTCAGCCTGGGCGGTCGTTCGGTCGACATGCCCGGCTGGAAGGACCTCGGCAACGATCCCTCCGAGCCGGTCAATGACGACCCGGCCGACTCGATCGAGATGAAGAAGATCGGCGCGCGCCGCGAAGTCGCGGCCCGCAATGTGCGTGCGCAGGCCTGGGGCATCCCGGACCTGACCTCGATCCTTGCCGGTGACGATCCGCAGAAGCTCATCGTGCGTCGCCAGACCGACTACTGGCAGCGCGCCAACAAGCTGACGCTGCTCGGCATCCTGAAAGGCGTGCTGGCCGACAACATCGCCAATGACGCCGGCGACCTGGTGCGCGTCACCGGCGCCTCCATCGTCGACACCGACATCATCGAGGCCGCCTATCTGATGGGCGACCGCGCCGACAAGTTCAAGACGATCTGGATGCATTCGAAACAGATGAAGGCGCTGAAACTCGCCGACCTCATCGACTATGTGCCGTCGTCCGAGCAGGGCGGGCCGCTGATCCCCTATTACATGGGGCTGAGGGCCGTCGTCGATGACGACATTCCGGTTGCCGGCGGCGTCTACACCGCGTTCATGTTCAAGGACAAGGCGATTCTGTGGAACGAGCTGCCGGTAAACACCGAAGGCGGGCCGCTCGAGTTCGACCGCAAGCCGCGGCAGGGCCATGGCGGCGGCGTCACTGAAATGGTCGGCCGCCGGCATTTCGTGCCGCATGTGCCGGGCACCCGCTTTCTCGACGCGTCCTCGGCCGGCGAATTCGCCACCGATGTCGAGTTGGCACTGGCGGCAAACTGGGACCGCACGGCCTCGAGCGTCAAGCACATGACGTTCATCGCGCTGAAGACGACCGAGTCCTGATCGGCGAAGGGGCGGGCGTCCGACGTCTCGCCCCTTCGGGACGCCAGGTCGGCCACTGTGGCGAATCCCAAGTTCACCCGCCGCGCTGCGTCAGAGTGATGTGAATTTGGGGTTCGCTACAACATTCATGTTGCCCTCTGGTCAATCGACGGCACCAAACAGTTACAAGAAAGGGCGATGCTGCCTGTCTCGGCAAGGGAGGTAACTATGAACATGAAGTACAAGACAGTTCAGGAAGTGCTCCGAAAAGCGGGCATTGTCATGAGCAAGAAGGGGAACGTTCATCGCATAAACTTCTTCAGCGGTCTGGAAAACACCGCCTACTACACACCAAGTCTTCAGAATGCCCTGGACAAGGGCTTGGCCATGGCAGGAGGTGCCGGAAGGGTGAAATCAGGCGCCTTTGTCAAGTCAGCCGAAACAGGGCAGTGGATCGCGACCAGCGCACGCGTCGGCTGACACAATCAAGGCAAGACATCGCCGCGTTGCGCGGCGGTGTCGTGAAACTGCAATAGCCCAAGCATTGCCGTCTTCCTTGCTCGATGGGAAAAGACGACTGACGAAGCGTCTGCCACGCCATTTCCTGATGGGCGGTTGGTGGCGTGACGGCCTCATGCACGAGACGTGCAACATCTGCCCAAGCCACAAATCACAAGAAATCCCCAGCCGCCTCGAAGCGGCCTTTTTGCCGTGGAGGCACCATGTCCCGTTTTCCCCGACCAATCACACAGCCGGAGGCCTGAGCCATGGCCATCACCCCGCTCGACATCGCCAACATGGCGCTCGCCGTGCTCGACGAGGCGCCGATCGACAGCCTCGACCAGGACGCCAAGGCGGCGCGCCTGCTCAATCTGCATTTCGACCTGACCCGCGAGGCCGAATTGACCAAACATGCCTTTGTCTTCGCCATCCTGGCAGCCTCGGTCGCCGGCTTCGACACCGGCAGCGGTGCTGGCACGCTGAACTTTGCCTATGAGCTTCCCGCCGATTGCCTGCGGCCCTTGCCGCTGACGGGGAATGGCGAGCCGGACGGCGTTCCGCTCTCATGGCGGCAGGAGGCCGGGCTGATCTATTCCGATCAGGCCGGCCCGCGCATCATCCGCTATGTCGCCAACCTGACCGACCCGAACGACTGGAATGCGCTGTTCAGCGAAGTGATGGTGGCGGCGCTCGCCGTCAAGATCGCGCATCCCTTGACCCACAAGGCCGGCATGATCGACGTCGCCCGCAGCGCCTATGAGAGGGCGCTGGATGCCGCCTACTCGGCCAATGCCATCCAGCGCGGGGGCAGATTTTGCAGATCCTCCTGGGCTCTCCAGCGCGGCGACAACAGGTTCGTCGGCCGATGACCACGCTCTATCCGGTCCAGGACGCTTTCATCCGCGGTGAGATTTCTCCCCGCTTGCATGCTCGCGCCTCGCTCGAGCTTTACCGGGCGGCGCTGTCGAAATGCACCAATTTCGTCACGCTGCCGCATGGCGGCATCAGGAAGCGCGGCGGCACGTATTTTTGCGCTGAGGTGAAGGCTCCGTCAAAGGCGACACGGCTGATCCCGTTCATCTTCTCGGCCGACCAGGCCTATGCGCTCGAATTCGGCGATCTCTACATCCGCGTCTATGCCTATGGTGCGCGTGTCGGCACGGTCGAAGTCGTTTCGCCTTATCTCGAGGCCGATCTGTTCGACCTGCAATTCGTCCAGTCGGCAGACCAGATGTGGATCACCCACAAGGATCATCCGGTCAAAGTGCTGACGCGCACCGCGCACACGACCTGGACGCTCGCCGATTTCGTCTTTCTCGACGGCCCATACGACAAGATCAACACCACCGCCACGACGTTGACACCGGCCGCAACCGGCAACGCCATGCCGGTCATGGCCTCGAATACGCTGCCAAGCGGCACGGTCAGCAACAGCAACGGCTCATCCGACGTGTGGCAGGTGTTCGATGGCGACAAGCAGAAGGGAGAGAATATAGCGGGCTTTCCGAGCGGGTATCTGCGCTACCAGTTCGGCGGCGGCGGGACCAAGACGGTCGACGCCTACTGGATTACCGCCACGAATGATCACTCAGACACTGCATCGCCGACCCAGTGGCAATTCCAGGCCTCGCACAACGGCACCGACTGGACGACGCTCGACAGCCGGGACGGAGAGACCGGCTGGTCCAAGTCGGAAACCCGCTTCTTCGACGGCTTCAACAACACGGTTGCCTACGAATATTATCAGCTGCTGTTTTCAGGTGGCGGCAGCGACGGAACCGCTATCGCCGAACTGGCCCTGCACGAATACGCGCCGTCGCAAACGCCGTTCGATCTTTCGGCATCCTCGATCGTCGGCATCAATGACGGCATCGGCTTCCAGACCAGCGATATCGGTCGCGCCATTCGTCTGCTTGGCGCGGATGGCTTCTGGCGCTGGGCCAAGGTCGTTGGCCGGCCCAGCACGACGGTAGTCACGGTCCAGTTATACGGGCACGCTCTGCCCGATCTCAGCCCGATCATCCGCTGGCGTCTCGGCACGTTCGTGCCCGGCAAGTACGTCCAGAGCGGTTCGCTTTACGAGGAGCGCCTGGCGTTCAGCCGAAAATTCTCGGTCTATGCCTCGCAAACCGGCGATTTCGATAACTTCGCCACCGGTGAGAAAGACACCGACGCGCTGGAATTCGTGCAGGCAGGTGGCGGCCAGGCCAATGACATTACGTGGGTGGCGGAATCGGACGGTGCGCTGATCATCGGAACGCTTGGCGGGGTGAGGGCGCTGTCGGGCTCCGGCATCGACGAGGCGCTGACGCCGTCCTCGTTCAAGAACCGCCGGTCCCGGACTTTCGGTTGTGCCCCGCTGCGTCCCGTCGATGCCGGGCAGTCGTTCCTCTATGTGACCCGCTCCCGCAAATCGATTGCCGAGCTGACGCAAAACGCCACCGGCCGCTTCACCTCGGATGATGTCGGGCAGATTTCCGAGCACATTCCGAAGAAAGGCGTCGTTGAACTCGCCTTCCAGACCGACCCCGACCCACTGCTGTGGTTCCCGCTCGGAAATGGCGAACTCGGCGGCTACACGCACCAGCCGTCGCAAGACGTTCGCGGCATGCATGTCCACAAGATCGCCGGAAGCTTCGCAGGATCGAACTGGGCCGTTGTCGAAAGCGCCGTGGTGACGCCCGGCCAGGACGGCAACGACGATCTCTGGCTGATCGTCAAGCGCACGATCGGCGGCGTGACCAGGCGCTATATCGAAATAAAGACCGCGCCGTTCGAGTATGGCAGGATCGGCGATGCATTCGAAGTCGACTGCGGCCTCACCTATGATGGCGTCGCTGTGGGCACGGTCTCAGGGCTTGATCATCTCAACGGCGAAACAGTCGACGTCCTGGCCGATGGCAAGGTCTACATGGGCCTTGCTGTGGCCGCTGGCGCGGTTTCGCTGCCCGGTGGAGCTACGGCAGCCAAATGGCAGGTCGGGCTCGGCTACCAGTCCGAAGCCAACACGCTGGAGCTCGATGTCGGCGGCCGCGACGGATCGATCGTCGGCCGGCGCAAGAAGGTGGCCAAGCTCATTCTTTCGCTGCTGGAAACCGACACAACCGGGCTTCAGGTCCAGTCGTTCATCCGGGGCCGCTGGGAGCAGGTTCGCATCCCCTCCGTGATTGCACCCGACGGCATGGCGAAATTGTTCACCGGCAATGTCGAGGTGCCGATCGACGATAGCTGGGAAGGGCAGGGGCGGGTGCGCATTCGCCATACCAGCCCGACGCCCTGCACGATCAGGGCGATGACGCCGGTGTTCGACGCCGAGCCTTAGGAACTGCTGATCTCTCCTCTCGAAGGGGAGATGTCGCCGAGGGCGACCGAAGGGGGCGGTTCGTCCTGACGCGGCCTCCTATCGAATCCATTGCAGATAAAGACGCCGGCGCTCCACGCGAGACGACCCCCTCTGGCCTACCGGCCATCTCCCCCTCGAGGGGGGAGATCACCTCTCTGTCCTCCATCGCTTCCCCAACCAAGGAACCTACCGTGACTCAAATCCCCCATGCCGAGCAACTCGGCAAGGCGCGGACGGCTGCCGATTTCGCGGCCGTCATCGCCTTGCTCGATACCGACCTCAATGATGCGATCGCCCGCAAGCAGGAGCTGCAACAGGCCGAGGATCGCGCGATTTTCGGCGAGGGCGACTTGGCAGCAGCCCGTGCCGCCCCTGACGACTGCAACGATGCAATTGCGCTGATCGAGCAGACCATCGCGGCAGCAGACAAGCGCCGCATCGCCGCCGCCCGAAGCGAAGCCCGCGTCGACATTGAAGCGCTTGGCGCCGAGATCCGAACAAAGGCGGCTTCCCTCGGTGAGCGCTGGAAGAGCGTTCACGAGCTGATCGAGCAGCTGCGCCAGGAGCTGTTCGCGGCCGATGCCTTGAGCCGAGCCGTCACCGCCGCCAACGGCCTTTTCGATGCCGACGGCGCCGTCGACCTGAAGGTCAACCTGACCACCATCCGGCGCACCGCCATGGCCGGTCCTCGCGCCACCACACCATCGCGTCTCAGCCGTCCGGCGATCCAGGCGGACCGACTGCTTTTGTCCTTCCTCAGCCCCGGCGGCGTGCTCGACCGGCGCCCCGCGATCGGCGCACCGGTCGACGGCATCAACAGCAAATTCATTCCCGCCGGCGAACGAGGCTGACCATGTGCACACTAGCTCTTATCGGTACGGCGCTTTCCGTCGGCGGCGCGCTGGCGGAAGGCCAGCAGTCCAAGCAGATGGCCGACTACCAGGCCAAGGCCTATGAACAGCAGGCGCGGGCCGACGCCCAAAGCTCGGTCTTCGAGCAGGGCCAGGAGCGCCACAAACAGGATCTCCTCCAGGCTCAGGCGCGTGCCCAGGCCGGCACTTCGGGCGTCGCCATTTCTGGTTCTCCGACCGAGGTGCTGACGGCCAATGCCAGGCAGGGCCAGCTCGACCTCAAGGCGATCCAGTACGGCTCGCAGCTGCGCCAGAACGGTCTCGCCACGCAAGCGGCGATCGCGCGCTTTTCCGGCAAGCAGGCGGTGGGCGCCTCGATCTTCAAGGCCGGCGGCAGCCTCGTGTCGGGCATCTCCGGCCTCTACGACCCGGCCAAGACGGTGACGTTCGGCAGAAGCGCCTTCCCGCCGGCGCCGGGTGGAGGCCTCTACTGATGGCCACCATCCCGCTCCAGCTTGCCCAGCGCCGCCTCGACACCGGCACTGTGGCCTCCTATCCCAACGGCTCGCCGGTGGGCGCCGCCATGCAAGGCTTTGGCGACGAGTTGTCGGCGATTGCCGAACGCTTCCGGCAGCAGAAGCAGCAGCAGGATGCGTTCGACGCCGGCATTATCGGCCGCGAGCTGAACGCACGCATAGCGCACGCCGAGGCCGTGGCGGTGCAGACCGCGCCGGCCGACGGCGGCGGCCTGCACGACTTCATGTATGGCCAGCTCGATCCGCGCAGCGACGGCGTCGTCAAGCCCGGCCTGTTCGACCAGATCTTCGACGACACCGCGGCGAAAGTGCCGGAGGGCGAACGCGCCAACTTCCTCGCGCAAAAGCAGGCGTTGCGGCTGGCCGGCTCGGCGCGCATGGCCGCGCAGCAGCACGCGCGGCGCCAGAGCTATGAACAGACCGAGTGGAGCAAGGTCGAGCAAATCTATACCGGCTCGATCGCGCAAAGCGACCCGAACGACATAGAAACATTCGAGGCGATCAGGCAGAGCGGGCTCGACCTGATCGGCAAGATGGGCAACGCGGCGGCCCGGCAGGCGGCCGAGGCCGCCTGGCGCGCCAACACGGCAAAGGCGCTCGCCCAGGCGATGATCGCCCAAGACCCGAAGCGCGTTGCCGGGATGCTGGGGACTGGGCCGGTCTCAACGGACGGCAGGACCAAGGACGATACCATCGAGGCTGTGGGTGGGCCTCGGGCGAGTGGGTCTGCCACACCGGTTACGTCCCGTGACCGCGTAGGCAAGCTTACGCCGAACGAAAGAGTCGCGCAGGCTTTTCGGGACGACATTCCGTCCGAAGAGCGGCCAGCCTTGGTGCGGCGAGCCCACGCTGCCGATGCGACACGGCAAATCGGCACACGTATCAGCATTGGCCTAGCCGAGCAGAATGCGCCGGTCGCCATCAGGGACACCGGAACCTATTCCGGCCCGATCCCAACGTCGGAACAGTTCGTCGCTCTCTATGGCGCCACCGAGGGCGCCAGGCGCTTCGAGGCGTTCAACAGGACCATCGACGTCAGTCGTCATTTCCACGACATGCGCGACGTTGCGAACAACGCCGTGCGAGCCATGGTCAAGGACGCCGACCCCGCGGCAGACAGTGCAGCGCCGGAAGAGGACAAGGCGCGGCACGACGCTATCGCCACCGCCGCGGACCTGACGTTCAAGGCCAGGCGGGCCGACCCCGGCGGCTATGTCCGGGAGGCATTCGCGAACCTTGATGCGGCCTGGAGCAACCTGTCGACGCCGGGAGACTATCAGGCGGCGATCATTGGCTCCCTCGCCGCCCAGCAACAGTTGGGTTTTGAGACCGCCCAGCCGCTACCCAACTCCGTTGCTGAGGACATTGTCGGCAGACTCAAGGCCCAGCCGCAAGACCAGACCGCAGAGCTGCGCAATGTGTTCGCCGCACTACCGAATCAAGTCGCGCGCGAAGCGGTACTGAACCACCTGCTTCAGACCAGCGTATCCCAAACGGACAACAGCATCGCGGACAGGTCGTTCCGGGCAGCTGTAGTCGACCCGATGATGCTGCTCGATTTGGCCAACACTGTCGAGCCAGGACGATCGGGAGCAAACGCGGAACTCACCAACTACCTCCCGACGAATCAAGAGTGGCTCGGGAAATTGATAGCCGGCGACAGTGAGCGGGGGAGCCTAGGGCGTCTTCTCGCGCAAAAACTCGTGGGCTCCGATGGGCTTGGCGAAGACAGCATCTCGGTGGCCGACTTCACGCCGTTGGGGACGTCATTTGCACTGGAGAAGGCTGGAAATGCAGCGCTGGAGGGCAACTACGACGAAATACTGCTCAATGCCGCGGGCGCAATTCCTGGCAATAGGTTGGCGGCGGTGGCCCTGGAACGCGCTGCCGCGAAGATTGCCAAGCCATGGGTAGAGAAACTCCCAATATTTTCGAGGCTGCCAACTGGCCTAGCCGAAGGCGGCGAGGCGCTTGTTCATGGTGTAGATGCCGAAACCCTTAGACATCAGCAAGCGCTTGCGCGCTCGGTCTCGCCACCAAGCCCACGCCGGAAGGCGCGAGCCGGTGAAATGTCCGATAGTGCCTTTGATACCGCGTTACTAGGTGCGATGCTTGCTAGGGATACGTCCAAAGTTAAACATGCCGAGGCGAAGGTTGGGTGGTCTCCATTCAAGGACTATCGAAAAACCTTTTTCGACGCGAATCCTAGTCTCAACAAAAGCGACTACATAGTGCATCATGGCGTCGAGCAGGGAGTTTTTAAAAGGTATCCCGGGCTTTTTACAGAGCAAGAGCTGCATTCAATCGAGAATCTTCGCGGAATCCGGAAAGAGTTCGACATAAATTTGCACCAGAAGGTAATTCGGAACGAGTGGGAATATTTCTACAAGAACAACCCTCACGCTACCCGCCAGAAGGTCCTTGACTATGTTACTGAAATCGACAAGAAGTATGGACATTTGTTCGATCCACCAATAGGTGACTGATGAGATACTATGACATTCTGCCCGATGTGGCCGGTGGATTGGGTGACGGCACTATCATGGATACCAGTGTCCACCCTCCTATCGTGAGCAAGCTTGTGTACCAGATGGAGGGATGGATCGGTGATGTTCTTATAACAAGCTTTCCATGTTTTCTCGTGACGGAAGAGGCCGCGCACGCATTATCAAAAATCGGCTTCACCGGAGCGGCATTCGCCCCTGTTGAAGTCATAACGTCCGAAGATTTCCGCGAACAGCAGCCCGAGGTAGAGCTTCCATCTTTCGTGTGGCTGAAGGTGAGCGGGAAAGCGGGTCACGATGACTTCGGCATCGCCAAGAATTTTAACCTCGTCTTATCGGAGCGAGTCTTCGATGTGTTTGATGAACGAGGTCTCCCTTCCGCTACGATCAAACCGTTCCACGTTCCGCAAGAGTAGGTTAGGCACCGTCAGATTGATCGGGCTGGTAGATTGGAGATCGCAATGTTCGAGACATTTCGCCAAAACTTCCCGGTGGATAGCAGGGTGCCCGCGGACACCGGCAATTTCTCCCTGGATACGAAAGTGCCTGGGTTAGCCGAGTTGCTGACCAGCTTCGGCGGTGCTTCGTTCAAGCACGGTTTGTACAGGATAATCCGGGCGCAGGACGTGGCACGTTGGAACGCACGTGTCTGCCTGGGTTTTCCGGAATTCACCGGCCGGATCACCTGCTTTGGTTATGATTGGCTGGGGACGGCGCTTGCAGTCGATAGCCAAAGGCTGGAACAAGGGGAACCTGGTGTCGTGATGTTCGAGCCGGGCATGGGCGAGGCTCTTCAGGTGCCCGCCAACATCCGGACCTTCCACGAAGTCGATGTCATCGAGGACGAAGATGCAGCATTGGCCGCCAATCTCTACTCAGATTGGCGTGAGGCCGGCGGCGCCGAGCCAGCCTTTAACCAGTGCGTCGGCTATAAGATACCGCTGTTTCTCAACGGGAAGGACGAAATCAAAAACCAGGAGCTGTCGGACCTGGAAGTCTATTGGCACATAATGGGCCAACTTATTGCGAAGGTGAAAGACCTGCCACCGGGAACACCTGTCAATATCCGAGACCTTCTCTAAAACAGGGTTTCCGCTGATCTGCCACTGGGGAACTCCCGTTCGAAGCTTGGCTAGAGGCGGTATTTGCCTCTGGTCTGAAGGGGTGCAACCCCCCGCGGTCTGTGATGCGCGCTATCGGTTTTGTGGCCGGACGGCCCGAGTAGAGCGTGCCGCAACCGGGCCAGCGGTCTGATTGTGGTCACGATGCTGGCTTATGGCCTGATAACCGCAGAGCGATCCCAGTCGGTGGTGCCTTCTGGATCGCCTCCCATTTCAGACGAAGGATTGACCTGTTGCGCACTGACTCTTTTTCGACCATGGCAAGGATCGTTTTTCTGCTCACCTTGGCCGGCGTTCTCCTGCTCGCGCTTTCGCCGGTGCGCTTCCTGCAGGAGTTGGACCTGGGCTTCACCTTCCACCACGACAAGCTCAACCACGCCGCGGCATTCGCGGTGCTGGCGGCGCTTGGAAGCCTCGGCTGGCCGGAACACAAGACGAGACTGGTCCTGCTCCTCGCCATCACCGGCGCGGCGATCGAGCTTCTTCAGGGCGCCCAACTGATCGCGCGCGATATGGATATCCTCGACTGGGTCGCCGACTGCGCCGGCATGGCCTGCGGACTGGCGGCAATGGGCGGCACAAGAAGGCTCATTGGCGGATTGCTGTAGCCCGTTGCCGCTCTCTGTCCGGAAAATCGCCGGCTGCGCCGGATAGGGCGGTGTCCGGCCGCGTAGCCTAAGTTTCCCACCGACAGCACTGAACCCCTTCCAGCCTCGCTTGTGCGGGGCTTTTTTTATGGAGCAAGCCCTCATGTCCCGACCTGCAACTGCCGCCGTTCGTCTCCTGACCGGCGAACGCGAACCCGTGCGCCTCGCGACCACGGCCGACATCCTCCTGCATGGCCTGCAGGCGATCGACGGCGTGCCGGCCGAGGTCGGCGACCGCGTGCTGGTCAAGGACCAGGCCGACCCGACGCAAAACGGCATCTACACCGCGAGCGCAGGCGAATGGTTCCGCGCCGCCGATGCCCGCACTACGCGCACCCTGCAGAAGGGCACCACCGTCCATACCCAGATCGGATCGGTCAATGCCGGCCGCGTGTTCGAGTTCACGGCCGACGAGCCGGCCGTCGGCGCCGATGCCATCACCGTCGCCGCATCCGTTCCGCCCGACATCGCGGACATGGTCGATGAGGTCGAAGCGCTGCGCGATGAAACCCAGGCGCTGAAGGATGCTGCCGAAGCCAGCGCCGGCCAGGCATCCGCCAGCGCCGCCGCTTCCGCCGCGAATGCCGGCCAAACCACTGCCGACCGGGCTGCGACCAATTCCGATTCCGTCGCGGCCGCGGCGGCCGTCATCAGCGCTCAGGCCGCACGCGACGCATCGCTTTACGGCAAGGGCATTTTCCCGACGACTGCCGCCGCAATCGGCTTCGGCGTTGCCGGCAACGGAGCGATCACGCCAGGCTCGGGCGGCGCCAACGGCATGTTCGACCTGGCGTTTACCGGCGGCACCGGGTCGGGCGCTGCCGGCCGCTTCGTGGTGGCGGGCGGGGTGCTGACGCAGATACTGATCACGGCGCCGGGCTCCTACACAGTGGCGCCGACGTTCAGCTTTGCGGCGTCGGCAGGACTGGCCGGCGCCGCCGCCGCGGCGGTGCTGGGCAGGAATGTCGATGTCGGTGAGTATTTCTGGACCGAAGTTTCGACAGGTTCTTTGGGGTTGTTCAATGTTGGGGCCGGACCGGTAGCAGTTGATACGGGCGTCCGGGCGGCAACGGCGGAAATTGGCCTGATCAGCTCAAGGATCGTCGGACCCGTTCCGATCACGGGTTCCGTCGGCGGCACGGTGATTACGAACGACAGCGTCTATTTCTGGCCTGGATCGCTGTCGACGGTCGATGAATATCTGTCGACCTTGGAGCTTGGATTTGGCATCGTGCCGGGAACAGCCCACATCCTTATTGCCCACGTCGAGGGCGACGGGACGCTTAGCCTGGTTTCCGAGCAGACAATGTCCGTTCCAGCCGGCCCGTCGTCTGTTGTTTCAGGGCTTTCGATCCTGAAGCCTGCCGGCAGCGTCATGGGCGTCCAGCGCACTGGCGCTGGTAGCTGGTACTACACTGCCGGGGCAATTCCGAACGGCGAAGTCGAGTGGTTCACGGCGGCGGTTCCGGCCTCGCACACTGCCAAGACTATAGGCGCTGTAAATGGTCCGCAGTGGAAGGCGACCTTCACCGGCGAAGTCGCCGTCAAGGCGCGTGCTGCCTATACCACGGCAAACGGTCTCGTTTCCGCTGTCGGCGTTAGCCAGGAAATCGGCTGGCCGACGCTGGTCAACACGGGGTCGGACGTTCCGGGCAGCTACAGCGTCATCATGCAGACGCCAGCGCCGGCCGACGGCCATATTACAGCGGTGGACGTTGGCGCTGGCGCTGGCGCCGGCGCTGCGCTCATTCATGTAGTGGACTATCTCGGCGGGTTGGTGGTCAACATCCTAAGCACATATGCGGTGACGCTGGTCAACGGGGTCGTTCATATCCCGCTGGGTATCCCAATCCCAGCCGGCAAATATCCGGCGATCAGCGGTGGCGCCTACAAATTTCAAAACAACGTCAACCCGCAAGGCATCCCGGCATGGATCAAATCAGGCGCGCTGTCGAATGGCGCGACCGTAGCATCGTCCGCCCAGCATCGGTACGAGGTCCGCTTTACGATCAAGACCGGTCTGCTCGCCGATGCCGACCGGGCCTTGACCGGCGGCGCTAGCAATACCGGCATGAACCTGCTGGCTGGCGCCGATCCTAACGGCGTCGTCGATGCGACCGCGCTGTTTGCGTCCGCGGCGAGCGCTCATCCCAATCCCTATGTGCCGCCTGGAAATTTCGCCTTGACGGCCATTCCCGCATCTGGCGACGGTTTTTGGGGACCTGGCAAGCCGGCCGTCAACAGTAAGCGCTTCTTCATTCCGCGCCGGCCGTCGCTGCAAAATCTCTATGACGGCTTTCGCGCGACGATGGCCGAACACATCGCCAACAACGATGTGCTCTGCCTGATCGCCGATAGCATCGGCCATTGGGCGCTTGCCAGCGACGGGCCGAAACACTGGTTCAACCTGGTTACGCGTTTTGCCAATATCGGCATTGCCGACGATGAACCGGGCATGACTGCTTTGCGGCCAAGCTCTACCTACCTTCCGACTTTCTATGGCGTTACCGTCGCCGGGAGCGTGTCGACAGGGTCGCGCGGGCCGATCGGCGAGAGCATCATCCTCGCCGCCGGCGCTTCCTTGGCGTTTACCGGCACCTATGAACAGGTCGACGTCCACTACACTCAGGACGCCGCTCAGGGATCGCTTGCCTTTGTCTTCAACGGCGGCGCGGCGTACAAAACCGTCAACTGCGCCGGCGCCCTGGCGCTTGATAGGTATTCGGGGCCGTCGCTCACCGGGCAGGCGGCAAGCGGCAATTACACTCTTACGGCTGTCGGCGGTCCTGTCGAGATTACCGGGCTCATCAGGCTTGGCGTCAAGGCGGCCGGCTCGCGTCCGCGCCTGCGCACCTTGCGCGCGGCACACGGCAGCTATGCCTTCTCGTCATTCAACACCGCGCGTCTTACATCGGCCGCCGCTCAATGCGGCTACGCCGGCGGCAAGATCGTGCCCATCCTGGCGCTCGGCATCAATGACAGCTTTGGCACGCCGCCGGCCACGATATCGGCAAACATCGCAACAATCATCAACACGCTGGAAGCGGCCGCTGCACCGCGTATCCTTGTGATGCCGCCGACGCGGCCGTCAGCCGCATGGGATGCAAGCTACACGGGCGGTCGGAGCTATGATGCCGCCCTTGGCGCAATCCGTCAAACCTATCGATCGCGCAATGTGCTGACCATCCCGATCGACGGCTTCGACTACATCAATTCGGGAAACTATCAAGAGGGCTTGCATTTCAACGATGCCGGCCATGACGGCAATGCGCTGCGCTTCATCGAACAAGTCGCGGAAAGGGGATAAGCAATGGCATTCGCTATTCAGCATAAGGGCGAAATCATCACCGAGCTCGAGGAGGGCGAGGAATGGCTGGTGGTGGGCGCAATGATCATGGTCGCAAAGCCGAAGGATCCGGCACACAGCCGCGAAATCCCGGTTCCTGACGGCGACATTGAGGGTCTCGTTGAGGTCTGGGTAGGCGGCGTAGTCGACGCTGGACGCCATTCGCAGGCAACGGCAGGATGAGGTCGGCGGGGGCTATCCTTGGAGGATTGTCTCATGGCGCATGCCGGCAGCATCATCGACATCTATGACGACTATTACGCCGATGGAAAAGTAGCCGCAAAACGGGACATAGCTTCAAACCAGTCGGTCGGGCACATCGAAGCGGTCATTCAAGGCCAATTCTTCGACAGGATTCTTGACATCGGGGCGGGCGAAGGTGCGGTGCTGGATAAGCTGAACAGGAAGGGGCTCGGTAAGAAGCTTGGCGCCGTCGAGATTTCGAAGAGCGGCGTCGAGGCCATCAAGGCAAGAAAAATCGCCAAACTGGACAGCATCGACGTATTCGACGGCTATCACATCCCTCATCCCGACAAGTCGTTCGATCTCGGGCTTGCCATTCACGTCGTCGAACACGTCGAGCACGAACGGATGTTTCTGAGGGAGGCAGCTCGGGTCTGCAAGAAGCTCTATATTGAAGTGCCTTTGGAGCATACGCGAGATCTCAGCAAGGCCATTCGAATGTCAGGGCCGTATGGGCATATCAACTTTTACACGACCCAAACGTTTGAAAACCTTCTCAAAACGTCCGGGCTAAAGGTAGAACGGCTAAAGGTTTTTGCGCACGACCTCGCCTATGAACAGCATTTGGCTGGCGAAAAAAAAGGATGGGTAAAACACAGACTGCGGACCGAATTTCTAAGGTTTGCACCCAAGACGGCGATGCGCAGCATGGCCTACATGGCCGGAGCTCTGTGCTCAAGTCAATGATCTAGCAGCAGCGCCGCCGATTTGCTTTGCAGGATTACCGCCGACCATACTAAAGGGCGGCACGTCTTTCGTGACGACAGACCCCGCACCAACGACCGATCCCTTGCCGATCGTTACGCCCTTGAGAATAATGACGTTGAAGCCGATAAAGACGCTGTCTTCAATCTTCACTGGCGCAATGGTGATCTTTGACCAGTCCTTTTTTCCCTGATGCCAGTCGGCGACATCTTCCTTGCGGTCTTGCCAACCCGTCGCGTGTGAGTTGTGATCGACGACTGTGGTACCCCAACTAATGATCACGTCATCTCCGATTTCGATCTTCTCAGCCGCCACGAGGTGGCTCTTGCCGATATAGGATCTTTTTCCAACGGTGATCTTTGCATCGGCGCGATCGAAGGAAAAGACGCCGTTGATGATGCATTCTTCGCCGATCGCATGCTTGCCTCGCCGCAAACTGCGGACGCTCCGCAAACTTAGCTTCGTTTCGGGGCCGGAGTTGATGCCGGCTAGGCGGTAGAGGAATGGTGGAACGAATGGCATATCAGTTGCGGCCGAAGCGCGACTTTCGCACCCTCTCTGCGAAAAGCTGCGATCGCTCGAAGAAATGCTTCCAATGTTGGTGTTCAGATACCCCTTCGAAGAATGTCCGCGCCGCGTCTTCGAGGTCCGAATCAATATCTTCGAGGTCCGAATCAATAATTGCACGTCGGATTGGTGGCTCGTCGGCGAACTGAGCCGACAACCGAAATTGGCTGTTCGCAATAGACAGGTCAGCCTCCATCATCCATGCGTCTCTTTACGACCTAGCTATTGCGACAAGCGGCGACGGTTTGCAAGTTGCAAACACCCGCGCCCGCCAGTCTGGACGCCGTTTGAAAATCGCCGAAAAGACGTCGGAAGAATTGCTCTGCGAGGGCCGCTCTGGATGCTGTGCGCACCAACAATGGCACACCCGGCCGACCAGAAATCCTATAGCTGGAGTTGTATTTCGGAATTCTCAGGGTTCATCGCTGACGCGGACCCGTCGCCGGCGGAGCCGCTACCGTCTGCTGTCCTGCGGCTTCTGGTGAGGTTCCTGGCGTTTCGACCACCAGACAAAATAAAGCGAACCCATCTTCATCACAGGCACGCGGCGGTCGCGTTCCCGGGCTCGCAACTCACGATAGGTCTTCATCTTCAGAGTGCCGCCAGGCAACCTGATACGCACTGCCATCGGTCCAACTCCCGTTGTGCAACGCAGCAATTTTCGTGCAATGCGGTAAGTAGAGACCTTCCGTCACGGAAGAGTCAACAGCAGCCTCATCAACTTATCTTGCGAGCTCGCCTGCGGAGGCTGAGCGGGCTTCCCAGGCGCATGCCAGGTCGGAAGAATTGGGACGTTCACCGTGGCGACTGGTCGTCAATGAGTCGCTGGCGGTTCGACCACCAGGTGAAATAAACCCGGCCGATCTTGACGACAGGTATGCGGCGGGCGCGCTCGCGATCGCGCAATTCGCGGTACACTTTCACCTTCAGCGTGCCGCCGGGCATTCTGATACGTACTGCCATCGGCCCCCGCCTGATTGTGCAATGCAGCATCAAAACCTTCCGTGGCGGAAGAGTCAACGCCTGTCCGCTGACTTTTTCTGGGATTTGTCGAGCGGTCTCGGAAGTTTGGCGCGCACGGCGGTTCCTGATCCGGCACCGAGGCATCAGTGCCGGGTCGGGATCGTCGGGTGCCCGGGCTATTTCCTGGGCGAGGACTTGTTGGGCGACGATGGGCGATCGGACATGCCGCTCGGCCACCAGATGACGAAATAATTGCCGACCTGCCAAACCGGCACCTCGCGCTTCTGCTCGCGCCGCCGCAGCTCGTCCCTTTTCTTGATCTTCAAAGTCCCGCCTGGAAGCCTGATTCTTATCGTCACGTGTCCTCCCGTACCCGCTACAGGTACGAACGATAGACGGGAACGGTTTCATCCCGGCTAAGCAATTTCATCCAGGTCGAGCAATTTCGGGCGCGGTGGACGCAGGAACCGGGACCGGAGCGAGATCGCCGGAACCGGCTTCATTTGAAGAAATTCGCAATGCCGTTGATGGCCAGCACCGCGTAGACGATCGGTCCGGCGATAAACGCACAATAGAGGCAGAGGATCGCCGCCAGCACCAGCAGCAGCGGCTTGTCGCGACCGACGGCGCGGAGTTCGGACTTCACCGTCCAGCGCGCCGCAGCGGTTTGTTCGTCATCAGACATGTGCACCATCCCGCGGCCATTTCACATGGCGGGTCGAAAACATCAACCTTGCTTGCCACATCGGCGCGCGCTGCCGCCCAATTCTGCTCTGCCGCCACGCACGTGCCGTTTCAAGCTCAAAACTCTGCCCGCGAGGGCGGAAAGGAAACCTATGGACCGTTTGTTCAAGGGCGCCGCCAGGCGCCTCGATGATATGGACTTGCCGAAACTCGGCGCCCGGATCGGCGTCGGCGAGGACGAGATGCACGCGTTCCTCGATGTTGAAACGAGCGGGCACGGCTTCGACGCCCTTGGCCGGCCGGTCATCCTGTTCGAGCCGCACGTCTTCTATCGCAACCTGTCGGGTGCCAAGCGGGCAAGAGCGGTAGCCGCTGGCCTCGCCTATTCGAAGTGGGGCGAGAAGCCCTATCCCAGGGATGGCTACCCACGGCTCAAGGCAGCTTGTGCGATCGACGAAACCGCGGCGCTCAAATCCGCGTCATGGGGTCTTGGCCAGGTTCTCGGCGAAAACCACGCCGCCGCCGGGTTCGCGACAGTGCAGGCCATGGTGGAAGCCATGATGGCCGACGAGGAAGCCCAGCTTGAGGCCGCGATCAACTTCATCAAGACGAACAAGCTCGACGACAATCTGCGCAACCATGACTGGGCAGGCTTCGCCAAGGGCTACAACGGCGCCGGCTATCGCAAGAACGCCTACGATACCAGGCTCGCAGAGGCCTATCGCAAATGGTCGCGCATCAAGGACACGCCTTGGCCGTCTGCCGGCCCGCTGTCGTCGGCGGTCGTCCCTGCAACTCCGCCAGAGCCAGCCAGCCCAATTCCCGTTCCACAAGCGGCCGCCACGCACGCGCCTCCTGGGCCTCCTGTGCCTGCCGCCAAGCCCGGCTTCTGGGCAGCGCTGATCGCCACCATCCTCAAATTATCAGCAATCCTCAAACTATTCGGAAGGAAATGACATGTGGACCCGGATCAAGAGCTTCTTCCGCGACAGCGAAACAATTGTCTGGGCGCGGCTTCAGGCGGCTATCGGCATCATCGCGAGCATCGTCACCTATGTCGACCCGCAGGTTCTTTCGCCGGTCATCCCAGGGGAATGGTTCCCCTGGTTTCTTGTGATCAACGGCGTCTTGACCGAGTTCCTGCGCCGCCGCCGCGCCGAGGATTTGTGATGACCGCGCTCCTCGCCATTCTCAGCACCATCATCGGCAACAAGGTCGTCATGACGGTATTCGCTGCTGTGGCCGGCGGCATCGGCCTTTACATTGCAGGCGGCTTCAACCGGGCGAAGAAGGAGGCGGTCAAACAGGTCGAGGCAAAAATCGCGGCCGCCGAGGACCGCCTCGAAATGAACCGCGAGGCTTCCGCCGAAGGGCGGAAGGCCGCCGGCATGATCGATGCGGCAGCAAGAGCGGAGGCTGAGAAATGGGCAAGGCGCTGATCCTCTGCCTGGTGCTGGCCGGCTGCACGACAACCGCGCCGGCCGGCAATCCGCGGCAAGTCTGGTGCGACCAAAGTCAGCCACGCCGGCCATCCGCCCCGGTCGTCGCCGCCATGACCCGGCCCGAGCTCGACGAGATGAACGCCTTCAACGGGCAGGGCGCCAGATGGTGCGGGTGGACGCCATGATGCATGAGCTGCTCGACGTTCTGGGCATCAAGGCGCCGGTATTGGTCGCCGGCCTGTCCGGCGGCATTTTGCGGGCCTTGTCACGTCACCGCTACAAGGTCCGCGAAATGGTGGCCTCGCCGATCTGCGGCGCGCTGGCGGCGGCCTATCTGACGCTGCCGGTCGTGCATTATTTCCGCGCCGCCGGCCTGCCCTTTCCTTCGCCGGACGACGACACCACGACGCTGGCCGCGGCCTTTCTGATTGGCGTATCGGCGATGTGGATCTCGGATATCGTCTTCGAAATGATCGTGCGCCGGTTCGGGCCGGTGAAGGAGGAGTAAGCCGCCCAAGCCTGACTAAGAGTGACGTTCAGTTGAAGCCCGCCGCGCCGAAAGGTGCGGCGGGCTTTTGCATTTTTCCTGGCAATCTGTACGATCTTTTCTTTGCGAGGGCGGCTCGATCCGGCGCTTGCGAAACCAAGATGCGCGTTAGGCTTCACGGGAGATGGTCTCATGCTTGGCAGAGTCCTGACACAAGCGGCAGTCCTTACAGCCGGGGCGCTTCTGTCTGCCGCGACGGCCGACGCCCGGCCGGACAGCCGCGCGATGACATGCGAACAGACGCAGCTTCTGATCCAGAGGCATCGCTCGGTGGTGCTGACCACCGGCCAGAACACCTACGACCGTTACGTCCGCCAATTCGGCAATGAATGCGACTGGCCGCAAGTGCCGCGCTCCGCGTATATCAAGACGCGTGATGGTCAATGTCTGGTCTATCGCTGCCAGGAGCCGGTCTTCGACCTCCCGAATTGAAAGCAGAGGCTCATCCGACCGTCTACCCGGATAGCGAGCGCAGTGCGAAAGGCAGTCGCTCATTCCTCGTCGAAAGGACCACCTTCGCGTGCGAGATCGCGTGAAATAACGCGTTCCTCATTATCGTCCGGCAAGGCCTCGTCGCTGTCCTGGTAGGCGTTGTCGTCGTCCTCCTCCGGCAGTTCGCCGTCTTTCTCGACGTCGTAACGGATGTCGCCGTTTTGCGGCACGCCGTCTGGGAGGATTCTCCCACTCCGGATGGCATCCCAGTCCTGTTGCTGGATGGTCGGGCTCTCTGTCTCGTCGTCGGTTCGTTCTTTCCTGCGCGGTTCCATCGCTGGTTCTCCATAATGTCGGCAGCCCTGAACTGGCTCAGTGGTTGAACTCATAAGTCTGGCAGCCGGTTCCGGGCCGCTGCGGTCTGGGCGCATTGCCGCACGACGGAACCAATCGCGCCTGCCCGCCTTCACATTCAGAAGATACTGGCGCGAAAGGAGCTCGACATGAGACCGCTCATTTTCTTGCCGTATATGCTAGGTGCGCTGCTGGCGGCGCCGGCGGCCGCGCAGCCGGGCGAACAGGCGCAATCCGACCGCTGCAAGGTCGAGCCGCAGGATCAGAAGAACCAGCAGCAGAAGCCGGCCGGCAACAATTTGTCCGACACGCTCGAGCCATGCGGTGGGGTCCTGAAGCCGCCGCCAACGGGCGATCAGGGCATGGCGGCGCCACCGCCGGACGAGGGCAAGACCCCGGTGCTCAAGCCCGGCGAGGTGCCGCCACAACCGCCAAAGCAGTAGCCGCTTCATTTGCGGCCACAGGGGCTTGCCCATGGGCGGTAACGTCGCGCTGTACCGGCAGGTTTGTTGCCCTCTCTCAGGAACATTAGCTTGTCCTAAACGTTGTTTCAGACGCAGCCGATATCATCCCCCTCCGGTGTCGCTGCTGATCGGGAAACCGATCGGCCCGCGTCTTGCGACGCGGGCCACCGTAGCTCATTTGCAGTTCATTCGCCGCACCGCGCGGGCACTTCACCGCCATTCGATTAGCCGCCACTTACGGAACAACAAGGTGGCGTGGGCGTTTGCCTAGAGGGTTCGCCGCTTCGACCGGAAGCCGCGTCGCAACTGTAAGGGCGAGGCCCGTAACAACAGGAGTAGACGATGAAAATCCACCTTGTTCCTGCTGCGGCGGGATTGGTGTTGCTCGCCGGCGTCGGCGTGGCCACCGCGGACCAGGTGATTGTCACGCCCGAACAGCAGACGGTCATCCGCGAATACGTCCATAAGCACCCGTTGGCGTCGATCAATCTTCTGGGCGTGGAGCTCAATATCGGTTCCACGGTGCCAGATACGGTCGAGCTGCAACCGATCGATGTTCCCGACGTGAAGTACAGATACGTCGTCGTCGGCAATCGCACCGTGCTCGTCGATCCAGGCACCCGCAAGATCGTGCACGTCATCGAGTGATCGGCGTTCCAAACCGCGAACCGGATTTGGAAAGGTCACGGTCTAAATTATCGAATAAGAGCTCCATCCCGAGCGATCGGGATGGAGCCGCTGTCGTCGCGAAACAAGGAAAGGAGCCATTCCCATGCTGCCGCATGTCGAGCGGGCCAACGTGGCCGCCGCCGTCGACAAACTGCTTGCTGAACGAGGCGATGGGCTGCTGTCGATGAAGGCGGCGATTGCACTGTTGCGCGAACGCACCGGAACCGAGCGCTCGGACGCCGACCTTGAAGGGCTGATCATCAAGAAGGCGGCGCTCCTCGGCGTCGCCGTCCTGTGTGACAGAGAGGTTCAATGACGGTGTTGCCTGGGGATCAAGACGCCGGTCGAAATTTCAGCTAGAACAAAGTTGCTTACGCATAAACCGACGGAGGCAACGGTGAGGGACAGACAGGAACGGATTCGCCAGCGTGCACACGCGATCTGGGAACGGGCAGGCAGGCCCGACGGGGCGCATCAGCAACATTGGGATCAGGCTACCGCCGAAATCGACGCAGAAATCGCCACGAAAGAGAAGACCGCCAGCCGGCCGAAGCCATCACCACGTCAGCCTAAGACGGCGCCCGCCGCCAAGGAGGAAACCAAATCCAAGGCGCGACCACGCAAAGCGTGAACTCGAGCGGATTTGATTCCATCGCTGGATCTCGCGGTTCGGCGCTTTGTACTTTCGTCCGCGGTCGGCAGCAGAGACAGTCCAGATCGGTCAAAAATGACGCAGCACGGTGAAGCAACCCGCGCAGCGCGGATATTCTCGGCCCATTGTTCTATTGCCGAGGGGTCGGTTTGATGCTTTTCATGCTCTCGATGCCCGTGAATGCCGCGAACGGAATTGCCGTTGGTGTTGGAACATCCATCGGCGGCAACGGCGGCATCAATGCCGGCCTCGGCGCGACGGTTGGCGGTCGCGGCGGCAGCGGCATTAACACCGGTGCCGGTGCTACGGTTGGCGGTTCCAGGGACATCGCCGCAGGCGCCGGCGCGTCGGTTGGGGGCAGAAGCGGCATCAACGCTGGTGCCGGCGCAACGGTTGGCGGTTCGAGCGGCATTGCCGCCGACGCGGGGGTAGGTATCGGCAGCGGCGTTGGGGCTGGCGCGGGGGTCAGGGTCGGCAGCGGCATCAATGTCGGCGCCGGTGTCGGGATCGGTGGTACCAATCCGAGCAATCTGTCCAACCCGGGCAGCCCGTCCAATCCCAGCAATCCCAGCTTACCCCAGGTCGTCGCAGACATGTCGAGCGACAAGTTGGCCAGGATGAAGAAGCGCTGCGTCGACGTGCTGAGTAGCGAAGGCACTTACGATAGCGATCTGCGCCAATTGTGCCTGCTTATCGCGCGCCGCTAAGGCGAATACATCGGAATGAAATGTCGGACCGGGCCGAGAGGCCTTCGTCCACCAGACCTCCAGCAGTCCAAAGCCCGCCATTGCGGCGGGCTTTTTTGCCGAGCACGTGGCGGCAGCATGGCTGGGCTCACAGGAGCACGCGCTTCAATGCGTTTGACGGCCAAGATCCGGCGAAACGGCCCCCCCGCCTTCCAGGGCGTCCCAGCCCAATGCGGGGCTGCTTTGCATCAGCTGAGTGCACGCAAACTCCGCCAGATCGGCTTCCGCGAAGCCGTCGAACTCGATAGCTGCGCCTTGGAGCTGGGCTGCCTGCATGACGAGCCATTCGATGTCTTCGCGCGCAATATTCTCGGCGAGGTTTTGCAGTCGCACGGCTTCGGCGACAGCAGTCAGATTGATGGCAATCCCGGACCGCAATGTAGCTCGAACTCGGGAACCGACGTCTTCGTGCAGGCGAACCGAAAATCCGTAGCGCATGGAAAACCTTCCTTTCAGGAGCGGTTTGTCCCTCGTGTTCTACCATGCGCCCAGGGCTCGTGATTGGCAAGCGAAGACCATTGAAAAATCGTTTCGTGTCAAATAGTTAGCGTATTTTGTGGATTGTCCATTTGATGCTTGATCCGCTTCATCAGACTTCTGCATGAGTCACACATCTGAAGGCCTTGACGTACTCTGCTCATGTAGCTAATTCTACACAAAATCAGGGACATACTAACTAGGCTGGTATGACTGGAGGCCGAGATGTCCGAACTGGAACGCCCGGAACGACTGCAGATCATGCTGACTGTCGATGAACTGGCGGCATTGGAGAACTGGCGCTTCGAAAAGCACATGCCGAGCCGGTCGGCCGCGGTACGTGAGCTTTTGAGGCGAGGTCTCACAGCCGATGGTTTCCTGACGGCGGCGCATGGGACCAAGTCGCGCGACTTCGGCATCCTGCCGCATTCTGCAGATGGCGACCGCAGCACGGCCGACGGACCGTCCCAGAAGGAATAGCGCCGTTTCCGCCGTGGATCGCCCGCTCTCCGACCGTGCTTCGCGTCTCTCTCGCTTTGCGAGGAGCTGTGAACGTCTGGTCTGCTGATCGCCGCGAAGTAGAAGAGATCCGAAGCTCTGTCTTGCCAGACGCTCCGCAATCAGGGAGTGCTTGATCGGCATAGTGCGGGCTCGGGAATTTGCCGATGATGCTGGAATTGACGGCCGGTGACCAGTCGATGCTGCATGGCGAGCAAGGCTCGGCAGCGGCTGCCGCCATGAAGATCCTGGTCGCCTTCGCGAAGGCGGTCGGCGCGCGCAAGTTGTTGGATATTGCCGGTGCCCATATCGACGGCTGCCTCTATCACGGCCAGGCCAGCCTCGATCTCGTCGAAAGGCTGATCGAGGGCGTCGGCCGCGTTCGGGTGCCGACGACGCTGAATGTCGGTTCGTTCGACCTCATCCATCCCAGATTGGTGAAGATGCCGATGTCGCAAGAAGCGCCGGCGCGACGCCTGATGATGGCGCATCTGGACCTCGGCTGCCAGGCGACCTTCACCTGCGCACCCTATCAGACTCGGTTCCGGCCAAGGTTCGGCGAGCAGATCGCCTGGGGTGAGTCCAATGCCATCGTCTTTGCCAATTCGGTGATCGGGGCGCGAACCAACCGCTATGGCGATTTCATCGATTTATGCTGCGCAATGACCGGACGCGCGCCGGCCTGGGGGCTGCATCTGAGTGAAAATCGACGAGGCCAGATCCTGTTCGAGCTGACTGGCGGTCTCGAGCCCAGCGACGCCCTGTTCGTGGGTGTCGGACTACTTGTCGGGCAAAAGAGCGGCGACCGCATTCCTGTCATATCAGGCCTGCCGCAGCCGCGCGACGAGGACCAACTGAAGGCGCTGGGGGCGGCGGCGGCAACGACGGGCGCTGTGGCGCTGTTTCATGCGGTCGGCATTACGCCGGAGGCGACGACGCTGGATGAGGCGTTGCACGGCCTGGTGCCAGAGGAAAAAATCCGGATCTCTCGCGCTGATATCCGCCATGCGCTGGCCAGGCTGTCGAGCGTCCCCGACGGCGTGCAGCTTGCAGCCGTGTCGTTAGGCACGCCGCATTTCTCCCATGAAGAGTGGATGCGCCTGTTGCCGCTGCTGCGCGAAGTTGCGCCGGGCAGGGGCGTCCCGATCTATGTCAACACAGGGCGTGCCACGCTGACACGACTGCAGGACGAAGGCGCACTGGCCGGCATGGAAGTCTTCGGCCTTGTCCCGGTCACCGACACCTGCACCTATGTCACGTCGATCCTCGAGCGTCTCGACGGCGTGGTGATGACCAATTCGGGCAAATGGGCGCATTACGCACCTGGCAACATCGGTGTCTCGGTGGCCTTCGGCGACATGGAAGACTGCGTCCGCTCGGCCGCGGCCGGCCGCGTCGTGCGAGGCGCGCCATGAAGGCGCCGGCCAGAACCGGTACATTCCACCTTGCCGGCTCCGCACAAGGCCCGGCGCTGGTGCTTTCGCAGGCGCTCAGCTTCTGGGGCGGGATCGACGTCGAAACGGGCGACATCATCGACCATTCGCATCCGGACCTGGGCGGCAATATCGCCGGCAGGATCCTGGTGATGCCGAGCGGGCGGGGGTCGTCGTCCTCGTCTTCGGTTCTGGCCGAAGCGATCCGCAGAGGAACGGCGCCGGCCGGTATTATCCTGGAGCGGCCGGACCCGATCCTTGCCGTCGGCGCCATCGTTGCCGAATTCCTCTACGAAATCAGCATGCCGCTGGTCGTCTGCGACATATCAGGCATTGCCTCCGGCGACCGGATCGCCATCGGTCTGGGCGAAGATGCGCAAGCGATGGTGAGCAAGCTCTAGCCGGCCATCGGTTCCGCCGCGCCCCGCCGCCAGGTCGACGCTGAAATCGAGTTTGGCGTGGCCGTTGATGCGCCAGTTGGCAAAGACGTTGACCAGATCGAAGCCGTCATCGACGAGCGCCGGTTCGTCCGGTTTGCTGCGGTTGGTGCGCGTGATCTTGCCAACGCTGGGATATTGCGCGCCAACGGTGAGCTGGTCTTCCAACATCCTGAAGCCGACGGTCGCCGCGAGCGGTCGAGCGGCGTGTTGTTCAGCGGCTGGCCGGAATAGACGACGCTGACGATCTTGGCGTCGATGAGCGCGCCGGCAAGATTCACAAAACCCAGCCATTCACCTGGGTTCAGATCTCCGGGATGCTCTCCCTGAAGATCACTTGCAGCCTCGGCTGGTGCAGTTCGTAAGGCAATCCCCTGACCGCGTGGGTCAAGGTGTTGAGCGCCTCGCGGGCCTCGACGCGCGGGTTCTGGTCGATGACCGCGTCGAGCGTGCCGTCGAGCAGAAGCTCCTTGGTGCCTTCCGTCACCTCATGGCCGAGAAAGACCGTCGACAGCGCGCGCCCACGTTCCTTCAGCGCGCGGGCGATGCCGGTGTTGCCAGCGCCGACATTGTAGATGGCGGCCAGGTCCGGGTGCCGGTCCAGCAGGGCGGAGGCCTCAGAGTAGGCTTTTTCCCGATCGTCGAGCATTTCGCGCATCTCGACGATCTGCAGATTGGGCGATTCTTCCGTCAGTATGTGGCGGAAGCCCATCTCGCGCTCTTCGTGGCCGCGGTAGGAGAGCGAACCGGCGAACAGCGCGACCTTGCCCGGACACCCTGCGCCCATGAAGCGGTTGAGCAGGTAGCCGGCGAGCCGGCCGGCGGCGCGGTTGTCGATGCCGATATAGGCAACCCTCGGCACATGCAGGATGTCGGAAGCGAGGGTGACCACCTTGACGCCGCTGGCCGAAAGCGAGCGGATCGCCTCGCGCACCGTCGGATGGTCGAGCGCGATCACACCGACGCCTTGCGTCTGCCCGTGCAGTTCCTGCAGCAGACGGGCGAGCCGATCCGGATTGAAGCCTTCGATAGTGGCGACGCGGACGTCGAGGTCAGGCCGCGACTGCGCCTGCGCCTCGATCTGGCGGTGCAGCATCTTGATGAAGGAATTGGTGCCGGCGGGCAGGGCGAAATCGAGCCGTATGACCTCACCGCGCAGCGCGTTGAGCGAGCTCGGATTATTTGAATTTTCAGCGATATAGCCAAGCCGCTGTGCCGTTTCGAGCACGACCTCGCGAGTGCGCGCCCTGACCCCGGCGCGGTTGTTGAGCACACGGTCGACCGTGGCGGCGGAAACGCCAGCTTCCCGGGCTATGTCTGTCAGGGTGGACCGCACTGTCGATCACCTCATTCCAAAATGTGCCAAAGGCGCATCGAGATTACGCATTTCATAGGTCCGATGTCGGAGAGCGGCCTCATCGCCGCTCGCGATTCTGATGGGAAATGATGTAACCGGCCTTGGCCGATCCGCAAGCCGCTGCGCTAGACCAAATTCCGAAGCGGACCAAAGCTGCGAGGTGGGCAGCCTGGTTCCCTCAAATTCAAGCACCGGCTTCAGTGCGAGAGCCTCGATAAACGCCATTTTTCCCGTCCCTTGAGATATTATGATGTGTCTTGATTATTTATGATGTTGACAGCGTTCGTGTAGTGCCGTCAATATCCATCATAAGGGCCGTGGAGGAACAAGGCCCTGAGGGAGGAGTTCCAATGTCGAATTTGATCCGCGTGTCGCGGCGCCGTTTGCTGGCGTCCGGTGGAAAGGCGGCAGTCCTTGTTGCCGCCGCAGGTATCGCGCCGAAATTCATTCGCCCAAGCCGTGCCTATGCGGCCGATGCCCTGGCGCCCGGCATGATCGGCGGCCCGACGGGATTCGACGGCTCGGAGCGCTATCAGTATGGCGCCGACACACCCGAGGGCCGCGCCATCGAGGCAGCCAAGGCGATGAAGGGCGCCGGCAAGGCGCCGACGAAGATCGTGCTCGGCCTGTCCGACGGTTCGATCGGCCAGCTGACGCAGCCGTTTCCGGCGGGCGCGCCGTCGATCAAGGATCTATGGGAGAAGGAAACCGGTATTCCGCTCGAGATCGTCGGTGTGCCCAACGGCCAGGAATTCACCAAGACGATGCAGGACATCTCCACCAAGGGTGGAGCCTACGACATCTACGCGGTCGAATGGAACCGTCTTGGCGACCTCGCCGAAACCGGCGGCATCCTCAAGCTCGACGACTTCGTTGCACAATATAAGCCGGAATGGGACGATCCCGAGCGTGGCTACGTCAACGGCGGCAAGGGCGTGTCGCTGCTCAACCAGTATCGCGGCTCGACCTACGGCGTGTCGCTGGATGGCGATTTCCAGACCTGGGTCTACCGCACCGATCTGTTCGGCGACGCAGCCGAGAAGAAGGCCTTCTCCGACAAATACGGGTATGAACTGGCGGCGCCGAAGACGTGGAAGCAGCATGACGAGATCGCAGCCTTCTTCCAGCGCCCGGACAAGGGCCTGTTCGGCTCGACCGATCTGCGCAACCAGGGCTGGGGCTATACCAATTGGTATCAGCGTTATGTCTCAATGGCTTCGCCCAATCAGTTCTTGTTCGACGATGCCGGCAAGCCGCTGATCAATTCGGAGCAAGGTATCGCGGCGACCAGCGAGTACATTGCGTCGCTCTCGCATCATTCGCCGGATGCGATCTCCTGGGGTTGGCCGGAGCAGTACGGCAATTTCGCCAAGGGCGGTGCGGCCATGACCTGTGCCTTCTCCAACCTGCCGAAATTTCTCGACAATGCCGGCAACAAGGATTCAGCTGTCACTGGAAAGATCGGCTCCATGCTGCCGCCCGGCCGCGAGATCGACGGAAAACTGGTCAGCCGTTCGGTGCTGTGGCTTAACCTGTCGGCGTCGGTTTCCTCGCAAGCCAAGAACCCGGAAGCCTGCTACCTGTTCCTGCAATGGCTGGGTTCAAGCCGCATCTACGCCTGGATGACCGCCAATCCGGGCGGCTATTTCGATCCGTTCCGGCTGTCGGATTTCTCCGATCCGCTGGTTCGCCAGACCTATCACGCCTACCACATGGACGTGGTGCGCGAGACGGTCGCCCGCACCGTGCCCACCATCAACTATCCCGGCGCCACCGCCTTCCACAACGCGCTGGACGAGAACCTCGTCGCCGCGTTGACCAAGGCCAAGACAGCCGAGCAGGCGATGGCCGACACCGAGGCCGAGTGGAAGAAGATTGCCCGCCGGACCGGCGAGGAGAAGCTTCTCGAGGCCATCAAGACCAACAAGGAGGCCTGGCCGACCGTCCTCGATCCGATCGCCTGATCCTCGCAGGATCTTACCAAGGAGGGGAGGAGCGGCCGCTCTTCCCCTCGCCAACGAAGGACCCAGCAAAGCCGCAAGATGAAGCGTTCAGTTCCTTTCGAGATATTCCGCTATGCCGCGATCCTTGCGGCGATGGCGGTGACGCTGGTGCCGATCCTGTGGATGGTGTCGATGGCGCTCAAGCCGATCGCCGAATGGTCGGCGACCGGCGCCGACCTGACCTGGTGGCCGAAGAACCCGACGCTCAGCAATTTCCGCTTCGTCTTCGGGGAATCGACCAACAATCTGATCGTCGCGCTCGACCGCACCGCCCTCAAGCCGATCCTGTCGTCGCTGCTGTCGGCCACGTTCGGCACGGCAATCGCCATGTCGGCGGGCACCGCGGCGGCCTACGGGCTGTCGCGCTTCGGCTCTGGCCAGAACCTGCCGCTGGCGCTGATCCAGCTTCGCCTGTTTCCGCCGATGGCGGTCATGACCCCGGTGATGATCATGTGGGCTTTCCTCAACTTCACCGACAGCTGGTGGGGGCTGTCGCTGATCTATGGCATCGTCACGCTGCCTTTCGCCTTCTGGCTGATGAAGACCTTCTTCGACGACATGCCGCGCGAGATCGAGGAGGCGGCATTGGTCGAGGGCTGTTCGCGGTGGCGCGTCATCACCCGCATCACGCTGCCGATGATGCGCGCGCCGCTGGCCAGTGCGGCGCTGTTCGTCTTCATCCTCAACTGGTCGGACTATCTGATCGCGTTGCTTTTGACGACGCGCGAATGGGTGACGGTCCCTGTCTACATGGCCTCGCTGTCCTCCTCGATGACCGGACAGCTCTACGGCGCCAAGGCTGCTCTCGGCCTGATCGCCGCGGTGCCGCCGGTGATCATGGGCATCGCCATCCAGCGCCATCTGGTGCGCGGGCTGACCTTCGGGGCGCTCAAGCAATGAGCGCGGTGGCAGCGACGATTTCGGAGGGCGACATGCTTGCCTCCAAAGCGGCGTCGGTGTTGCCGGACGAGGGCGCACGGCTCGGCTTCCAGCTGACCCTGCCGGCGCAGATCCTGGTGCTGTTCATCGCCGTCTTCCCGCTCCTGATGCAGCTCTATATCAGCCTCACCGACTGGTCGCCGCTGTCGGGCACCGGTTGGTGGAATGCCTGGTCGATGTGGAACAGTTTCGCCAATTACACCGACCTTGCCGTCGACGCACGCTTCTGGAGCGCGCTGAAGCGCACGGCCATCGTCATGATCGTCTGCGTGCCGACGGAGGTCCTGCTCGGGCTGGCGCTCGCGACGCTGTTTGCCGACGAGTTTCCGGGCAAACGGATCTTCTACTCGATCCTCTTGATGCCGATGATGGTGGTGCCGGCGGTGGCCGGCTACATGTTCTTCATGTTGTTTCAATCAGGCGGCCCGGTCAACGACATCCTGTCGGCGATCTCAGGCTTTCCCGTCACCATCGCCTGGCTGTCGGACCCGACGCTGGCACTCATCGCCGTCATGGTCGCCGACATCTGGCAGTGGACGCCGCTGATGTTCCTGATCCTGCTTGCCGGCCTGGTCGGCGTGCCTGAGGACCAGATCAAGGCGGCGACGCTGCTCGGCGCCAACCCGTGGCAGCGCTTCGTCACCATCGTGCTGCCGAAGATGAAGACGATCATCGTCATCGCGCTGGCGATCAGGGTGATCGAGAACTTCAAGATCTTCGACACGCTTTACATCATGACCGGCGGCGGTCCCGGCGTCGCTACCGAAACCATCTCCGTCTACATCTACAAGCTCACCACCCAGGACTTGATCTGGGGCTATGTGGCGGCAATCGCGCTGGCCATACTGATCGTGCTGTCCATTGCCGCGGTGTTTGCCATGAAACGCATGGCCCAGGTACGCGAGGTGACGGCATGAGCACCATCCATCTGCAGAACCTGGTCAAGAAATTCGGCGACTTCACCGCGCTGAAGACGATGGACCTGGCCATTGCCGACGGCGAGTTCATGGCGCTGCTCGGGCCGTCCGGCTGCGGCAAGTCGACGACGATGAACATGATTGCCGGCATGGAAGAGCCGACCAGCGGCAAGATCCTGTTCGGCGAGCGCGACATGGCCGGCGTGCCGATGGGGCGGCGCGGCGTCGGCTTCGTCTTCCAGAACTATGCGATCTTCACTCATATGAGCGTGCGGCAGAACCTCGCCTACGGGCCGAAAATGCGCGGCGCAGCAAAGGCCGATATCGACCGCCGTGTCGGCGCCATTGCCGAGATGCTGCAACTGACGCCGCTGCTCGACCGCAAGGCCGACAGGCTGTCGGTCAACATATTGCAGCGGGTCGCGATCGGCCGTTCGGCGATCATGGAGCCGGCGATCTTCCTGCTCGACGAACCGCTTTCCAATGTCGATGCCGCCTTCCGGGCGGTGATGCGGACCGAACTGAAGCAGCTGCAGCGGCAGTTCCGGCAGACCATGGTCTATGTCACCCACGATCAGCTCGAAGCGATGACCATGGCCGATCGCATCGCGGTGATGGACCATGGCGTGCTGCAGCAGGTCGGCACGCCACTGGAAGTCTACAACAACCCGGCCAATGTCTTCGTCGCCCGCTTCATCGGCGCGCCGGGCATGAACCTGCTCAAGGGCAGGCCGGCGGAAAGCGACGGTGGCCTAGTCATCGATCTTGGCCCACTGGGGGCGACGCCGCCGCTGCCGGTCGAGATCGCCGATGCCGCACGCCGGATGCGCGGCGAGGTGTTTTATGGCTTTCGACCGGAGCAGGTGACGCTGACTGAAGGCGGCCGTGGCCTGTCGATGCCGGTGAGTTTCGTCGAGCGGATCGGCGCGCGCACCATCATCCACCTTGGCGACGGGGAAACCGCGGTTAAGGCGGTGTTCGACAATGATGTCGGGCTGGCGATCGGGCAGACAGCCGTCGTCGCACCTGCGGTGGAGGCGGTGCGTGTCTTCGACGCCGCCACCGGCCTTGCCTTGAGAGCGGGCTGAGACCATGGCCGATATCGTCTTCCGCAATGTGACCAAACGCTACGGCAACACGCTCGCCGTCGATGACGCCTCGTTCACTGTCAACGACAATGAGTTCTTCTGCTTCTTCGGCCCGCCGCTTTCCGGCAAGTCGACGGTACTGCGCCTGGTGCTCGGGCTGGAAACCCCGGACACGGGCGAGATCCTGATCGGTGGCAAGCCGGTCAACGCGGTGTCGCCGGCCGAACGCAACGTCGCGATGGTCTTCCAGAACCTGGCGCTGTTTCCGCATATGAGCGCGCGCGACAACATCCGCTTTCCGCTGGTCGAACGCCGGGTCGCCGAAGCCGAGATCGAAAAGCGCGTCGCCGACGTCGCGGCCAAGCTGCATATCGGCCATATCCTGCACAAGCCGCCAGCGCAGCTTTCAGGCGGCGAGCGGCAGCGTGTGGCGATTGCCCGCGCGCTGGTACGAGATCCCGCCGCCTATCTGATGGACGACCCGATTTCGGCGCTCGACGCCCGGCTGCGCGAGGAGACGCGGGTCGAGCTGAAGCGCATCCAGCGCGAGCTCGGCAAGACGCTGATCTATGTCACGCACGACCAAGAAGAAGCGATGTCGGTCGCCGACCGAATGGCCATTCTGGACAACGGCAAGATCAGGCAGATCGGCGCGCCGGCCGAGATCTATGACCGGCCGGCCAGCACCTATGTGGCGCGGCTGCTTGGCTCGCCGATGATGAACATACTGAAGTCGGTGCACGGCGCTGAAGGCGTGGAGGCGGCGGAAGGCACGATCCGCATCGCGGACAAGACGGCGCCGGCCGATGCCGTCGAGATCGGACTCAGGCCGGAAGACATCAAGGTCAAGGCCTGGTCGGAGGGGGGCGCGGGCCGCCCGGCGCGAGTGTTCGAGGTCGAGCCGCTCGGCGGCTACACCGTAGTGACGCTCGCCGCCGGGCAGGCGCGTCTGCGGGCGCTGTTGCGCGGCCAGCCGGACATCAGGCCGGACGCGATGGTGGCGATATCCTGCGAGCCGGGCAGGGTGCATTATTTCGGGCAAAGCGGGGGAGCGCTGGCAAGGTGACGGCGGCTGCAAGAAACGAGCTTCGGGAGGAACATATGGCAAGCCAAGAAATGGTCGGCAACGGCTTCGAGCCGGACGTTAAAGTCCGCACCAGGGAATACAGGATCGGCTGCGTCGGCGCGGGTATGATCATGGCCGAATGTCACCTTGCCGCCTACAAGGAAGCCGGTTTCCCCGTGGTGGCGATTGCCTCGCGGACCAAGGCCAGCGCCGAGAAGGTCGCCAAACGCTGGGATATCCCGGCCGTCCACGACACGCCGGAACAGCTCATCGAGGATAAAAACGTCGAGATCATCGACCTTGCCTTTCCGCCCGACCAGCAGCCGGCGCTGATCCGCCATGCGCTGAAGCAGGCACATATCAAGGCGATCCTGGCGCAGAAGCCATTGGCGCTGTCCCTTGAAGAGGCCGTCAAACTGCGCGACGAGGCGGCCAAGACAGGCAAGATCCTCTCGGTCAACCAGAACATGCGCTACGACCAGTCGATGCGCGTCTTGAAGCAGGTCATCGACAGCGGCGCGCTCGGCGACATCGTCTTTGCCCAGATCGACATGCATGCGATCCCGCACTGGCAGAGCTTCCTTGAGGACTATGACCGGTTGACGCTCGCCAACATGAGCGTCCACCATCTCGACGTACTACGCTTCCTGTTCGGCGATCCCCTAGAGATCACCACCCTGACCCGCAAGGACCCGCGCACCCGGTTCGACCATTCGGACGGCATCACAGTGTCGACGATCAAGTTCCCATCCGGTGTACTTGCCGTATCGCTGGAGGATGTCTGGTCCGGGCCGCGCCAGGAGGGCTACAAGGACGACCAGCACATCAACTGGCGCGTCGACGGCACCAAGGGCGTCGCCAAGGGCACCATCGGCTGGCCGACTGGCGCTGCCTCGACGCTGACCTATGCCTCGACCGAGACCACCGGTGGGGAATGGGTGACACCCAGCTGGGACACGAAGTGGTTCCCGCATGCTTTTATCGGCGTCATGGAGCAGCTCCAGCACGCGGTCAAGACTGGCGAGCCGCCGGCGCTGTCCGTCGCCGACAACGTCAAGACCATGGCGCTGGTCGAAGCCGGCTACCGCTCCATCGACAAGGGCCGGACGGTCAAACTTTCCGAAATATCAACTGACTGAGCCACTTACAGGGAGGACTTCACACCATGATGCAGGCAGGTATTTTCACGGGTTATTTTCCGTATGGTCTCAAGGAAACCGCACAGAAGATCCGTGCGCTCGATTTTAACACCGTGCAGCTCGACCTGCATTTTAGGGACATCGACCTGTCGGCCGGACAGATCACCAGGGACAAGGCCAAGACCGTCCGCGATACGTTTCGCGACCACAATCTGCCGATCTGCTGCGTATCGGGTTACACCAACATCATCCATCCGGACCTGGGCGAGCGCGAGCGGCGCGTCGGCTATCTGAAGGAGATCATCCGTAACGCACGCCATTTCGGCACCCCTTACGTGATCTCGGAAACCGGTACCTACAACACCGAGTCCGACTGGGTGCATCACCCGAAGAACAAGACCGAGGAAGGTTTTGAAGAATGTCGCAAGGTCATCGCCGACCTTGCCCAGACCGCCTATGACCACGGCGCGGTGTTCCTGCTCGAAACCTATGTCAACAATGTCGTCGGTTCGGTCGAGGAGACGGTGAGAATGTTCGCGCAGGTCGACCACCCAGGCCTCGGCCTGTTGATGGACCCGACCAACTATTTCGAAACGCACAATATCGACAGGATGGACCAGATCCTGAACCAGGTGTTCGACACGCTGACCGACAAGATCAAAATCGCCCACGCCAAGGACGTCAAGCGTTCTGGCGGCGACAAGTCGGAGAAGCACGCCGACATCGGCGACGAGGACGCGCTGGAGAGCCACACTTTCCGCGGCGTCGGCGAGATCGAGCTGCCGGCGCCTGGCCTCGGTTCGCTGAATTACGACCTCTATCTCAAGCGGCTGGCCGAAAAGCATCCGAACATTCCGGTCATCATCGAGCATCTTTCGGAAGACGACGTGCCGCGCGCCAAGAAATTCCTCGACGGGAAATTCCGCGCCAACGGACTGTGACGGAGCGGTTCGGCTACTAAACAAGGGAGGAAGAGAAATGTTGAAACTCGCGTTGAAAATCGCGGCTGCGGCGATCGTGCTCGCCGGCGTGACCACTGGCTCGGCGGTGGCACAGGATGCCCAGAAGACGTTCTACCTGTTGTCGCATGGCGGCCCGTCGGACGCCTTCTGGATCGACTGGAATGCCGGTGCCACCAAGGCGTGCGACCAGCTCAAGGTGACCTGCAAGATCTCGTTCAGCGGCGGCGACATGGCGGCGCAGAAGGAAGCCTTCACCTCGGCACTGGCCGCCAAGCCGGACGGCATCGCCACCACCTCGGCGCAGCCCGGCCTGTGGACCGAGGAGGTCAAGGCGGCAAAGGCTGCCGGTATCCCGATCGTGTTCTTCAACACCGACGATCCGGCGACCGGCCGGCAGGCCTATGTCGGCGCCGACCTGAAGGAAGCCGGTGTCATCTGGGCGAAGTATCTGGTCGACCACAAGATGGTGAAGCAAGGCGACAAGGTGTTCCTGCCGGTCGAAGTGCCGGGCGCCAGCTACCAGCAGCTCGAGACCGAAGGCATTGCCAGCGTCTTCGATCCGCTCGGCATCAAATATGACGTGGTCGATTGCGGCACCGATCCGGCCGGCATCATCGCCAAGATGACCGACTACATGGTCGCCAACAACCCGCCGGCAATCATCGCGCTCGGCGATTCCGTTGCGGCCAGCGTCAAGCGGGTGTTCGACGGCGCCGGCGTGCCGGCCGGCAAGATCCCGGTCGTCGGCTGGGGCAATTCGAAGGAAACGGCCGAGTCAGTCAAGTCTGGGTTCATCAACGCGGCTGCCTGGCAGTTTCCCTCGGCGCAAGGCTTCATGCCGGTGGCGCTGCTCGGGCTGGCCGCCGCTGGCGAACCGATCGGCTACGACATCCGCACCTTCAGCCTCTACGACGCCTCGAGCGTCGAACCGATCCTGAAACTCTACAACAAGTGATTGGAACTGACGCTCGCCGCGCAGGCGGCGGGCGTCCCCCTGAGATATGGTCGAAGCAGTCATGACAATTGCCGCAGAAGAGGAAATGCCGCGTGCCAAACGCAGGTCGAGCCTGATGCGCTCGCCGCAGTTCTCTTCGCTCGTCATCCTGATTGTCCTGCTGGCGGTATTCGCGATCGCCGACGCCAATTTCCTGTCGCCGCTCAACATCTCCAACATGATGGCGTTTCTGCCCGAGCTCGGCATCATCGCGCTCGGCATGACGCTGCTTTTGACGGCCGGCGAATTCGACCTTTCGGTCGGCGCCGTATTCGGGCTGGCGCCGGTCGTGGTCATGCTGCTGGTGCAGAACGGCGGGGTCGATATCGGCGTGGCGCTGCTGGCCGGACTGGTGCTCTGCATATCGATCGGTGCGATCAACGGACTGATCGTCACCAAGATCGGCATTTCGTCCTTCCTGGTGACGCTGTCGATGCTGCTGGTGGTGCGAGGCGCGGCCCTCTACATCACCCAGGGCTTTCCGCTGAAGTCCTGGGACCAGCCAGGCTTCTTCGTGACGCTGCTGGCCGGCAGCTTTAGTATCGGAACGTTCCGTTTCTATACCTCGCTGTGGTGGTTCATCGGCCTGTCTCTGCTGGCGGTCTATGTGCTGCGCTACGCCAAGCTCGGCAACTGGATCAGCGCTATCGGCTCGAACCGTAACGCTGCCGTAGCGCGTGGTGTGCCGGCCGATGCGGTCAAGATCTGGCTGTTTATCCTGACCTCGGTGCTGGCCGGTCTCGCCGGCATGATCAGCGCCTTCCGCATCTCGGCGGCATCGCCGGTGGCCGGCACCGGCTATGAGCTGGAAGTGATCGCCATGGTGGTCGTCGGCGGCACGGCGCTGACCGGTGGGCGCGGCACCATTTTCGGCACCATCGTCGGCGCGCTGATGCTGCGCAGCATCCGCAACGGCATCGTGCTGATCGGCGTGCCAGGGCTCGCCTACAACATCTTCGTCGGCGTCATCATCCTTGCCATGCTCATCCTGCACGCTTTGCTGCAGAAGAACGCCGCCAGGAGCTGATCATGGAAGTGCTTCGGCTGCAGAACCTGCAAAAATCCTTCGGCAGCGTCCGCGCCCTGAAGAGCGCCTCCTTCACGCTCAACGAGGGCGAAGTGGTGGCCTTGCTCGGCGACAACGGCGCCGGCAAATCGACATTAATCAAGGCGATCTCCGGAGTCTTTCCGGTCGATCGCGGCGACATCTATGTGCGCGGCCAGAAGGTCTCCATCCGCTCGACGCGCGACGCGATGGATCTCGGCATCGAGACCATCCACCAGGACACCTCGTTGGCTCCCGATCTCAGCATCGCGCGCAATCTTTTCCTCGGTCGCGAGCCGGTCAATCTCAAATGGCTTGGCGTGTTCGCGCCGCTCGATCTCGCCCAATTGCGCGATGCCGCCTCGGCACTTTTGAAGCGCGTCGGCATCTCGAAGAAACTCGACGCCGATGCGCTGGTCTCAACGCTGTCGGGCGGCGAGCGTCAGTCGATCGCCATCTCGCGCGCCATGCAGTTCGCCGCCAAGGTCATCATCCTCGACGAGCCGACCAACAATCTCGGCGTCGAGGAAACACACGGCGTACTGCGCTTCGTCAAGGAGGTGCGCGATGCCGGTCACTCGGTGCTTTTGATCACCCACAACATCCATCACGTCTTCCAGGTCGCCGATCGCATCATCGTTATGCGCCGCGGCGAGATCGTCGCCGAGCAGACGGTCGCCGGCACCGATCTGCTGACCGTGGAAAGCATCATCACCGGCGCCGACATGTCGGCCCTGCTGAAGGAGACGAGAGCGAAGTGATGGACGGGAGCAACGTGAAAGAACTGGCCGTCACATGGTAGAGCTTTACGGCAAGACGCTGTCGCGCCGGCAGGTCTCGGAACGCTCGGGCATGCTGTCGCAATTCGCCGGCGTGAGGCTGATGACGCTTGGCGACGGCGTCGAGCGCGGCATCCGTATGCTCGAATTCCGCACCGGCTCCGGCCTGCGCTTCACCGCACTGGTCGACCGGGCGCTCGATATCGCCGATTGCGACTTCAGGGGCCAGGCGATCGGCTGGCATTCGCCGAGCGGCTTTCGGCATCCCGGCCTGCACGAATACGAAGGCGAGGAGGGGCTGGCCTGGGCGCGGTCGTTTTCCGGCCTTCTGCTGACCTGCGGCCTCGACCATATATTGTTCATGAACGAGGTACCGGCCGACACCTACAACTACCCGCCCAAGAAGACGGTGCGCCACTCGCTGCATGGCCGTGTCAGCACCATCCCGGCGCGGCTGACCGGCTACGGCGAGACCTGGGACGGCGACCACTGCGTGTTGTGGGCCGAAGGCATCGTCCAGCAATCGACTGTATTCGGCGAGGATCTGCAGCTGCTGCGGCGCATCGAGGCCGATGTCGGCGGCAACGAGATCCGGCTTTCGGACCGTGTCGTCAATCACGGCTTCAACCGGACCCCTCATATGTATTTCTATCACATCAATGTCAGTCATCCGGTGCTTGACGAGGGATCGCGCTACCTGGCGCCGATCCGCGACGTCGTCTGGGCAGGCCATGCCGGCGAGCGCTATGAGGCGCAGAAGGTCGGCTACCGCACGGTGCCGGCGCCGCAACCGGGATTCAAGGAACAGGTCTGGCAGCACGAACTCGGCGCCGACAGCACCGGCCAAGTCCCGGTGGCGGTGGTCAACGACAGGCTCGGCCTCGGTTTCGAGGTGGTCACGCGCAAGGACCAGTTGCCCTGCGCCTATCAATGGCAGAATTTCCAGGCCGGACAGTACGCGCTTGGCATCGAGCCGTCGACGCATCATGTGCTTGGGAATCTGGCGGCGCGCGAACGCGGCGAGATGATCTGGCTGGAGCACGCCGAGAGCCGCACCTACGATGCGGTGTTCCGGGTTCTCGACGGTGCCGGCGAGATCGCCGCCGCCGAAAGCCGGATCGCGGCGATTGCCAGACAGCCGCAGCAGGATTATCCGCAGCCGTCGGGCCGTTTTCCTGTTCTTGGAGGCAGGTCGTGATAATGGCGAACAGGATACGAGACACCAGTCGGGAGGCTGGCTCCGGCCGGAGCGGGGAGGGCTCGCGGCCGATCGGGAATTGGAGGTCACAATGGCGGGCACGGTAAAGCGCGATTACAGCCTGGTCGGCGAAAGCACGCGCAGGGCGATCGAGACGGGACTGGCCTCGGCGGAGTGGTACCACACGGATGTCCCCCGCAAGGCGATCAAGGAGTTGATGCAGCGCTCGGACGGCCCGGCGATCCGCGACACGATCATCTGGATCGTCGCCATCCTCGGCTCGGCCGCCGGCGCCATCTATTTCTGGGGTACCTGGTGGTGCGTGCCGTTCTTCTTCGTCTACGGCGTGCTCTACGGCTCGTCCAGCGACTCGCGCTGGCACGAATGCGGCCATGGCACGGCCTTCCGCACGCGCTGGATGAACGATGTCGTCTACCAGATCGCCAGCTTCATGCTGATGCGCAACCCGGTGACCTGGCGCTGGAGCCATGCCCGCCACCATACAGACACGATCATCGTCGGGCGCGACGCCGAGATCGCCGTGATGCGCCCGCCGGACCTTTTGCGTGCGGCGCTGGCTTTCACCGGCATTCTCGATTTTCGCTATTCGCTCCCGGCACTGGTACGCCAGGCGTTCGGCAAGCTGACGCCCGACGAGAAAAGCTACGTTCCCGAGATGGAACAGCACAAGGCCGTCATCGCGGCGCGCTGGCACATCGCCATCTACGTTGCGACGATCGCGCTCGCCATTTTCATAAGGTCGTGGATACCGGTGGTGCTCATCGGCGTGCCGCGCCTCTACGGCACCTGGCACATGGTGATGACCGGCCTGCTGCAACACATCGGTCTGGCCGACAACGTCGTCGATCACCGGCTCAACACCAGGACCGTATACATGAATCCGATCAGCCGGTTCATCTACTGGAACATGAACTACCACGTGGAGCATCACATGTTTCCGATGGTGCCTTACCACGCGCTGCCCAGGCTGCACGAACTGATCAAACACGATCTGCCGGAGCCGAACCCGTCGATATGGCATGCCTATCGCGAGGTCTGGCCGGTCCTGCTCAGGCAACTCAAATACGAGGATTATTTCCTCAAGCGCGAACTGCCGCCAACGGCTAGGCCCTATCGTGGCGAGTTCCACGAAGTGAACATGTCGGCGGCGGCTGAATAGGCACCGCAGCAGCGCAACGCAGAAATTTCGGGAGAAGCAGAGATGGCCGATTGGGTCGAAGCGTGCGCCGTGGACGATGTCGACGAGGAAGACGTCATCCGCTTCGACCATGGCGGCCGCACCTTCGCTATCTACCGTTCGCCGGACGATGAATTCTTCGCCACCGATGGGTTTTGTACGCATGAGAAGGCGCATCTGGCCGACGGGCTTGTGATGGACGACATCATCGAATGCCCAAAGCACAATGGCCGCTTCAATTACAAAACCGGCCAGGCCAAAGGGGCTCCCGTCTGTGTCAATCTGCAGACCTATTCCGTCAAGGTGGAAGCTGGCAAGGTGATGATCCAGATCGCCTGACCGGCCTTCTGTCACGTAGCAAAGGGGACCAAAATCCATGAGCCGGAAAAGACCGACCGTCGCAGACCTGCGTGCCATGAAGGGCAAGCGGCAGCTGACGATGCTGCGCGTGCTGACGATGGACGAGGCCGAGGCCGCCGAACGCGCCGGCGTCGATATCGTCTCGGTACCGCCGGAGCTGGTGCTCAATCCGCAATACCGCGATGCGGCACCCAGCCTGTTCACCATGCCGGGCGAGAATTTCTTCGAGATCGGCACCGCAGATGATTTCGTCCGCTGGGCGTTCCGGCTCTACAAGGCCAGCGCCGATGCGGTCTATTGCAGCGCCGGCTACGCCACCATCAAGCGGATGGCCGACGATGCCATTCCGGTAATCGGCCATGTCGGTCTTATCCCGTCACGCGCCACCTGGACTGGCGGCTTCAAGGCCGTCGGCAAGACCGCCGATACCGCCATGCAGGTGTTCGAGGCGGTGAAGCAACTGGAGGCCGCCGGCGCGATCGGCGCCGAGATCGAGGTGGTGCCGGTCGAGGTGGCCAAGGCGATTTCGGAACGGACGTCGCTGATCATGCTGTCGATGGGGGCGGGCACCGGCTGCGATGCGCAATACCTGTTCGCAGATGACATCCTTGGCCAGAACCGTGGCCACATGCCGCGCCATTCCAAGGTCTATCGCAATTTCGCCGCCGAATACGATCGCCTGCAGGCCGAACGCATCGCCGCCTTTTCCGAATATGTCGCCGATGTGAACAGCCTGGCGTATCCCGAAGACAGGCACGTCGTGCACATGGACCCGGACCAGCTCAGCCTGTTTATGGAGAAGATCGAAGCCGCATGAGACACGCCGCCTGCGGCGCGAAGCGCCATCGCGGATCGTAAAAGGCCGGTTCGGCGGCAGGGCCAGGTCATCGCATAGCCGGCTGCGATGCCACACGAAAGTTTGTTGGTCCCTGTCTGGACGGCACCGGCCAGACGCTGTTGAAACCGGTGCGTCATCGGTTTGCCGGACAATTGTGCGGCTGCCGATGGAGCGGGTGAAAATTCCCTTCGGATAGTTCTGCGCATGACCGCCATTCCCGAAAACGAAGCCTTGCCGGAAACCGCGACGGCGCGGCAAGCCCGGCGGGTGGCGCTGATCGTCGCCGTCGCCTTTGGCGGCAGCTTCTGGATTCGACCATCATCTCGACCTCGCTGCCGCAGATGGGAGAATCCTTCGGCGTGGCGGCGGTGGCGATGAGCATCGGCATCACCGTCTATATGCTGACCATGGCGGTGTTCGTGCCGCTGTCCGGCTGGCTCGCCGACCGTTTTGGCGCGCGCAACATCTTCCTCGTTGCGATCGCCCTGTTTACATTGGCCTCGCTCGTTTGCGGCATCTCGCAGAACCTGGCCGAGTTCGTTGCCGCCCGCGCGGTGCAGGGCCTGGGCAGCGCGCTGATGACGCCGGTCGGCCGCATCCTGGTGTTGCGCAATGCGCCGAAATCCGAGCTTCTCAACGCCACGGCGCTGATCACCTGGCCGGCGCTGTTTGCGCCGGTGGTCGGGCCGGTGCTTGGCGGCTTCATCACCACTTATTTCTCCTGGCACTGGAATTTCTTCATCAACATCCCGCTTGGGGTTGCCGGTTTGGCGCTGGTCGCCCGCTTTATTCCCGGCGACCGCGAAGCCGGAGCCAAGCCGCTCGACTGGCCGGGCTTCCTGCTGACCTCGGTGGGGCTCGCCTCGATGCTCTACGGCCTCGAGCGCATCGCGCATCAGCAAGACGGTGCCTTGCCAACCGTGGCACTGCTCGGCACGGGCATTTTGGTCGGCTGGCTGGCGGTGCGGCATCTGCGACGCGCCAACCATCCGCTGCTCGATCTCACAGCTTTCAAGGTGCAGACCTTCGCCATCTCGACGCTGTCGGCCGGCACGATTTTCCGGATCGCCATCAACGCCACGCCGTTCCTGCTGCCGCTTTTGTTCCAGGTCGGCTTCGGACTGAGCCCAATCGATGCGGGCATGATGATCCTGGCCTATTTCTTCGGCAATCTCGGCATGAAGGCGGTGACGACGCCGACGCTGAGGCGCTTCGGCTACCGTTCGGTGCTTATCGTCAACGGGGTGATCGCCTCCTTGTCGATCATGGCCTGCGCGGCGCTTTCGCCGCAGACACCGCAAGCGTTGGTGGTGGTGCTGATGCTGATCGCCGGACTGTCTCGTTCGATGCAGTTCACCGCGCTCAACACACTGGCCTTCGCCGATGTGGCCTCACCGCAGCGCAGCTCGGCGGCGACGTTATCCAGCATGCTGCAACAGGTGGCGATGCTGTTCGGCGTGGCGGTCGCCGCGGCGCTGCTCAACCTGTCGCAGATCGCCAGGGGCGCGGCAGCGCTCGATCTCGTCGACTTCCGCCTTGCCTTCCTGGCGATCGGCGCAATCGGGCTCGCCGCCTCGTGCCGCTTTCTGGCGTTGCCGAACGCTGCCGGCGCCGAGGTCTCGGGCCATGTTTTGCGGAGCTGAAATCGGCCGCAGTTGTCCGTCCTGTGTCGGCGGAGGCGGGGAGCTTTTCCTTCTCTCCTTGGGGGAGAAGGTGGATCGGCGCGTAGCGCCGAGACGGATGAGGATATTGGAGAAATGTGATGCGCAAATATCGAAGAATTTAAAGTGCTTACGTCTTCGAGGTAGCGATCCTTGCAGCACCCCTCATCCGACCGAGCTTCGCTCGGCCACCTTCTCCCACAGGGGAGAAGGAAAGAGCGGCGCTACACCGGCCGATATATCTTCTCCGCCGTGTTCCAAAAGACATCCGCCTCGGCGGTCGCGCCGTGTTTTGCCACGGCCTGCCGGTGCGCCCTGATCAGCTCGCCGTGGCTGGTCCACAGTTTCTCGATCGGGAAGTTCGAGCCGAACATCAGATGGTCGCTGCCGAGGATGTCGATCGCGTTGTCGACGACATAGCTGATCAGCCCCGGATCGTTACGGTGGACGAAGGTGCCGAGGCCGGACAGCTTTGCGTAGAGGTTGGGCGCCGCTGACAGCGTGCGCAGCCCTGCCTTCCAGGCCTCGGTGGTTTCGGGCTCCATGCCAGTCAGCATGCCGGCGTGGGTGAGAATGAAATTGGTCTCGGGGTTCTCGCCGACGAGCGTCAGCCCATCCTTCATCTGGGCGGGGAAAAGCTGCAGGTCGAAGGACAGGCCATAATCCCTGAGTCGCGCGACATTGGCCCGCACCTTCGGGTCGATGACCTGATCGGCCGAGGCGGCGAAGCGGAAGGCCGGCGTTTCGTGCCAGTGCAGCTGCATGCGCACGCCGCGCAGCAGAGGGTATTTGATCAGCCGGTCGATCTGGGAACGCACGTCGTTCACCGTCATGTCGGCATAGCCGACGATGGCGTGCGGCCAGCCGGTTTCTTCCGCGGTCTTCTGCAGGAAGGCGACCTCGTTCTCGAAATCCTCCTTGGCCCAGTTGGTCTGGACATAGACCGCCTTCTCGACGCCCGAGCCTTGCTGGTCGGCGAGGAATTCCTCGATCGGATAGTCGCGGCGGATCGGCTCGTAGGGGCCAAAGATGCGCGGGACCATCGGCCCGACCAGCCACGGCTGGTCCTTTTGGCGCCAGATGTGGAAATGCGCGTCGATCGCCTTCTGCATCACGAAACCCTCTTCCAGATTGCCGCGGCCACGGGGGCGGGGCGGGCGAGCGACAGGATGAAATCGGTGAGGCCCGCGATGGACGAGCCGTCGACCAGGTCGTCGAGCATCGGCAGGATGGCGCGAAGTGCTGCCGTTGCCGGCTGGAAACGCGGATCGCCGGCCAACGGCGTCGCCAGGGAGAGTCGGAAGGCGCGGGCACTCAGCCGGCGCATCGCCATTTCCAGCTCGGCATGATCGCCCCGCTCGAGCGCATCCGACAGGATGACGATTGCCGCCCCGCGTGCAAAGGCGGAGAAGCGCGGCACCGAGAGGAAGGCTAGCAGCGTTGGACCCATGCGGGTGCCGCCGTCCCAGTCGTCGACCTGGGCAGCGGCGCGGGCCAGCGCCTGGTCGCGGTCGCGAATACGCAGCGCCGAGGTGATGCGGGTCAGCCGTGTGCCGAAAGTGAATACCTCCGCCCGGTCGGCGCCTTGCACCGCCGCGTGTGCCAGCTTGAGATAGTCCGATGTGTAGTGCTTCATCGAGCCCGACACGTCGATCAGGATGAGAAGCTTGCGCGGCACTGTCTGCCGCCGGCGCAGCAGCGGCGAGGGGATATCGCCGTCGGCGCTGACGATTTCGCGCAGCGAGCGGCGCAGGTCGAGCTTGCCGCGCGCATGTGTGCGCACGGTGCGAAAGGACCGGCGGGCGGGCAAAGCGGTGGCGAGTTTGCGGCGGAAGGCGGCAAGCCCGTCGCGATCGCGCTGGAACTCGCGGACGCTCAACTGTTCGCTGGCCGAAGACAGTTCGCCACCTTCCTCCTGGCGGACCACTTCGATTTCTTGTTTGCTGGTTTTGCCGTCGTCCTTGATGCGAGCTTCCTCGTCGGCGTCGCCTTCGACCAGCGCCGCGGCATCCCCATAGAAATGGCTCCGGAAATGCGCCTCGAATTCGTCGCGGCGGTCGGGCGGCGGCGCCAGCGTGGCGAGGGCCGCTTCGCGGATGTCGGCCATCGAGCGTGGGCCGAGCAACGTAACCGCCTGCATGAAACCGGAGACCTGCTCGGGGGCGATGGCGAAGGCGTGGCTGCGAAGCAACCGGGCGAAGCCGAGGAACGGCGTGGTCGCACGGGGCAAGCTTTCCGGACGCATCATTCCTTCGCGCCCCCCTCTGTCCTCGCGGACATCTCCCCCTCAAGGGGGTGTTTGGACCGGGGACATCGCGAACAGCTGTGCGAGGACATCGCGAACAGTTTGCCATCCTATCGTTGGCTTGCATTGAGGTCGATGGTCTGGATTTTCTGGTGGCGGAAGTAGGCATCGAAGACGCCATC
>NZ_JAMYNZ010000013.1:0-153422 GCF_040319465.1 Mesorhizobium sp. M0910 | reverse complement strand
ATGAATGCCCTGCAACAGCAGGCCAGATTTGACGCTTTCATCAGCGAATTCAACGAGGAAAGGCCGCATGAGGCGTTGGCCATGAAGCTACCGACGGAACTCTTCACGGCCGTATTCCGGCCTGCCGGAGCTGACCTATCCCCTCCATGACAAGGACATCCTGGTCACCGCCTGCGGCCGCATCTGCATGATGAGGAAGAAGATCAACGTCTCGACCGTGCTCGCCGGTCAGAGGCTCGGAATAAAGGAGGTCGACGACGGCATTTGGCTCGTAAGCTTCATGCACTATGATCTGGGATATATCGACCTGGAACAGAGAACCTTGCAGACCATCGACAACCCGTTCGGCACGAGGTTGTCACCCATGTCTTAGGTACATTCTGTTACCCATGTCTCCGGGTCGTACCCTGTTTTTTCTGGTCGGAGTGGCAGGATTTGAACCTGCGACCCCATCGTCCCGAACGATGTGCGCTACCAGGCTGCGCTACACTCCGTGACCAGACCGCGGGCTTATAGCCGCCGCGTTTGGTTACTGCAAGCGTCAATGGAGGCGCTTCTGTCGCATTTCTTTCGCTTTCGTCGCCACGTCATACAGGTTTCAGTTTCCTGTCGCACAAACACGGCTTAAAGGGCTTCTGGGTAACCGTCGCCTTGCCTCGAAGCACCTGATTCAGCAGCCTGGAGTTTGCAGCCTTGTCGATGAAGATCGTTAGCGATGTCAAACCAAACACTTTTGAGTTTGAAACCTCGGCGCTGATCAAGCCGTCCGGGTTTCGCGAATATGATGCGCGCTGGTGGTTCGGCCATCCCGGCTCGAACGAAACACCGGAACTCAATCTGATCGGCGTTCAGGCGCTCGGCATGGGGCTCGGCACGCTGATCCGTCGCCTGGGTGCCGGGCCCGACATCGTCACCGGCCACGATTTTCGCTCCTATTCGCTTGCCATAAAGCTGGCGCTGGTTTCCGGGCTGATGGCAGCCGGCGCACGGGTCAAGGATGTCGGGCTGGCCCTGTCGCCGATGGCTTATTTCGCCCAGTTTGCGCTCGACACCCCGTCCGTCGCCATGGTCACTGCCTCGCACAACGAGAATGGCTGGACCGGCGTCAAGATGGGCGCGGCGCGCCCGCTGACTTTTGGTCCGGAGGAGATGAGTGCGTTGAAGGCGATCGTGCTGTCCGGCGATTTCGATCTTGTCGGTGGCGGCTCCTATGACTTCGTTGCGGACTTCCGCAAAACCTACCTTGACGATCTGACAGCGGGAAAGCGTATCTCCAGGAAGCTCAAGGTGGTGGCCGCTTGCGGCAACGGCACCGCTGGGGCTTTCGCTCCCGAGGCACTGGAAAGGATCGGCTGCGACGTAATCCCACTCGACGTCGAGCTCGATCATACATTTCCCAATTACAATCCAAACCCCGAAGACATGCAGATGCTGCACGCCATTCGCGACAAGGTGCTGGAAACGGGCGCCGATGTCGGGCTCGGTTTCGACGGCGACGGCGACCGCTGCGGCGTGGTCGACAATGAGGGCAACGAGATCTTCGCCGACAAGGTCGGTGTCATGCTGGCGCGCGACATTTCGCACCTCTATCCCGGCTCGACTTTCGTCGTCGACGTCAAGTCGACCGGATTGTTCATGACTGACAAGGTGTTGCGGGAAAATGGCGCGGTCACCGACTATTGGAAAACCGGTCACTCCTATATCAAACGGCGCGTCGCCGAACTCGGCGCCGCCGCCGGTTTCGAGAAATCGGGCCATTTCTTCTTCAATCCGCCGATCGGCCGCGGCTATGACGATGGCCTGGTAACGGCCATCGCCATATGCCAGATGCTGGATCGCAGTCCGCAAAGTAGCATGGCCGATCTCTACCGCGATCTGCCGCTGACGTTCGGCACGCCGACCATGTCGCCACACTGCGCCGACGAGCTCAAATACGGCGTCGTCGAGCGCGTCGTAGGCGATTTTCGCAAGATGAAGAACGACGGCGCGGTCTTCGCCGGCCAGAAGATCGCCGAACTGATCACCGTCAACGGCGTCAGGGTCGTGGCGGAGGACGGCACCTGGGGGCTGGTGCGGGCATCCTCGAACAAGCCGGAGCTTGTCGTGGTGGTCGAAAGCCCGGTATCGTCGGAGCGGCGCCGGCAGATGTTCGAAGCCGTCGATGCCGTGCTGCGCCGCAGCCCCGAAGTCGGCGCCTACAATCAGACCTTTTGAGCACGAGGCTTGTTTTCATGACCGAACGGATCGTCAGTTTTGTGATGAGCGGCGGCGTCGGCTCGCGGCTGTGGCCACTGTCGCGCGAGGACAATCCCAAGCAGTTCCATGATTTTTCCGGCGACGGCTCGATGCTGGCCAAGACGCTGCGCCGGCTGACCGCGCGGCCGGAGGGCGAAACGCCGATCTTCCTGATTGCCTCGGAAAGGCACGCCGACCGCGTTCATGCCGATATTGCCGGTCTCGAGCTTTCCGGCGGCGGCCCGCTGTTCGAGCCGACCGGCCGCAACACTGCCGCGGCCGTTGCCTTGGCAAGCCTGCGCACCTTGTCGGAATTCGGCGACAGCCTGGTGCTGGTGGTGCCCTCCGATCACGAGATCGCGACGGCGCAGCAATTCTGGCAGAGCGTCGAAGCCGGCACCGCGGCGGCGCGCGAGGGCAGGCTGGTGGTTTTCGGCATCAAGCCCGCGCAACCTGAGACCGGCTATGGCTACATCGAGGTGGCCGGCGAGCGGGACGGCATCTGCGACGTCTCGCGTTTCATCGAAAAACCCGATCTCGCCACGGCGCAGAGCTATCTCGAGGCCGGTAACTTCTATTGGAACACCGGCATCTTCCTGTTTCGCGCCAGCGCCATGCGCGACGCATTCATGGCTTTCCAGCCCGACATCTGGAGCGCCACCGAGGCTGCCTATCAGGCGGCGACATCAGACCTTTCGGGCCTCTACATGCCTCTGGAGCTCTATGCCGCCATCCCATCGACATCGATCGACTATGCGATCATGGAGCGCGCCAGCGGCATCGCCATGGTGCCGGCGGGCTTTCGCTGGAACGATCTCGGCTCCTGGCAATCGCTGCTCGACGTCGGCCCCTCCGACAGGCAGGGCAATGTCATCGTCGGCGATGTCGTCGCCATCGATTGCGAGAACTCCTATATCCGCAGCGATGGTCGCCTCCTGTCGGCCATTGGCCTGAAGGACGTCGCCATCGTGTCGACCGCCGACGCCACTTTCGTCGCGCCGGTCAGCCACAGCCAGAATGTCAAAAAGATCGTCGAGCAGCTCGAAAAGAGCGGTCGCCTTGAGACCAGGTTCACGCCCGCCGACGATCGCGTCATCGAAAGCGGCGCCTGGCAGCGCCGCGTGCACCATTGGCTGTTCGAGGAGACGGTGCCGTTGTGGTCGACGGTCGGCGTCGATGAGCGCCATGGCGGTTTCCACGAAGCGCTCGGCTTCGATGCCGCCCCCCTGATGAAACCCAAGCGCATGCGCACGCAGGCCAGGCAGATCTACGCCTTCGCCGTCGCCAAGGCGCGCGGCTGGAACGGCCCGGCCGATCGGTTGATCAGCCACGGCCTCGAATTCATGGCCAGGCACGGCCGTACCGACAATGGCGGCTGGGTACGCACCCTCAACATCGACGGCACCGTCGCCGACGGCGCCGAGGATGCTTACGATCATTCCTGCGTGCTCCTGGCGCTGGCGCATGCCCATATGTGCGGCAATCCCGATGCGTTGCGGCTTGGCGAGGAAACCTTTGCGTTCATCGACGCGCATCTCGAGGACGAACGCCTGACCGGCTTCCGCGAGACCTCGAGTGGCGAGGGCGAGCGCCGCTCCAACCCGCACATGCATCTGCTCGAGGCGTTCCTGGCCTGGCATCAGGCGACCGGCGAGCGCGCTCATCTCCGCCGCGCCGCGCGCATCGTCGATCTGTTCCGCAGCCATTTCTTCGACCCGGAAAGCTGGACCCTTGGCGAGTATTTCGACCATGAATGGCGGCCGGCCCCTGGCGAGAAGGGCACCTGGACCGAACCGGGCCATCATTTCGAATGGGCCTCGCTGCTGATCGACTTCGCCGGCCGCAGCCGCCAGAGCGACTTGACCGGCCTCGCCAGGAAGCTCTACGCGTCGGCGATCGCCAATGGCCTGAACCGCGCCACGGGCCTCGCCTACGGCGCCGTCTCGCGGCAAGGACTGCCGCTCGACCGCGTCTCGCGCAGCTGGCCGCAGGCCGAAGCGATCAAGGCGGCGATCGCGCTGGACGGTTCGGGGGGGCCCGACCTGAAGCCGGAAATCGAGGCGCGGGTCGGCCGGCTGTTCCGCTGGCACATCAATCCGGCACCGCTCGGCCTGTGGATCGACCGCATCGACGAGCGTGGCCGCTCGCTGGCAAACGAGGTGCCGGCCAGCATCTTCTATCATCTCGTCTGCGCGCTGACCCAGTATCTCGACGGCACGGCCCGCAAGGATCAGTACGGGCTGGCGACATCCCCGGTCTCGACATAGACCGACTTCAGCTGCGAATAGAGTGCTAGCGCCGCGAGCGAATTCTCGCGGCCGATGCCGGACTGCTTGAAGCCGCCGAAGGGGATTTCGACCGGCGTCAGATTGTAGGCGTTGATCCAGCAGGTGCCGGCCTGCAGTTCGGCGATCACACGATGGGCGCGCGCCAGGTCGCGGGTGAACACGCCGGCGGCGAGGCCGAATTCGGTATCGTTGGCGCGCTCGATCACCTCGTCCTCGCTGTCGAACTTCAGCACGCTCATCACCGGCCCGAAAATCTCCTCGCGCGCTATGCGCATCGTGTCGGTGACCTCGGTGAACACCGTCGGCTCGACGAAGAAGCCACCCTGGAAACCCTGCAGCGAAGGCACATTGCCGCCGCAGGCGAGCACCGCGCCATCCTGCTTGCCGGCCTCGATGTAAGAGACCACCTTGTCGTGCTGCGCCTTCGAGACCAGCGGCCCCATCTGCGTGTCCGGATCGAGCGGATCGCCGATGCGGATTTTCTTCGTCCGTTCGGTCAGCCTCTCGACGAAACGGTCATGGATGCCGCTCTGCACGAAGACCCGCGTGCCGTTGGAGCAGATCTGGCCGGTCGAATAGAAATTGCCGAGCATCGCGCCGCCGATGGCATTTTCGAGGTTGGCGTCTTCGAAGACGATCAGCGGCGACTTGCCGCCGAGCTCCATCGTCGCGTGCTTCATCTTCGAGCCGGCGAGCGACAGCACCTTGCGGCCGGTCGGCACCGAACCGGTCACCGAGACCTTGGCGACGACATCATGTCCGACAAGCCCGGCGCCGACATCGCCAAAACCCTGCACGACGTTGAACAGCCCGTCCGGCAGGCCGGCCTCGGTGTAGATTTCGGCGAGCGCCAGCGCTGAAAGAGGCGTGTTCTCCGACGGTTTGAACACCATCGCATTGCCCATGGCGAGCGCGGGTGCGGATTTCCAGCCGGCGATCTGGATCGGGTAGTTCCAGGCGCCGATGCCGACGCAGACGCCGAGCGCTTCGCGCCTGGTATAGGCAAAGGGTCCGCCGAGATCGACGGCCTCGCCATTAAAGGCGGCAACGGCGCCGCCGAAATATTCCAGGCAGTCGGCCGCCGACGGGGCGTCAGCAACCAGCGTCTCCTGGATAGGCTTGCCGGTATCCAGCGTCTCGATGCGCGCCAGATCGGCATTGCGCCCGCGCAGAATGTCGGCGGCACGGCGCAGGATGCGGCCGCGTTCGACCGGCTTCAGCCGCGCCCAGGCCGGTTGTGCTGCACGCGCCGCCTCGATCGCGAGCTCCAGCACGTTCGGCGTCGCCGAGCGCAGCATGGCGATGGTCTCGCCGGTTGCCGGATAGATAACCGGCAGCGCTGCGCCGCGCTCGTCGTCGATATAGCGGCCATTGACATAATGCGATGCCGTTGGCTGGGCGCGCATGACTGTTCTCCAAATCGTCTTGTCGCGGCATGCGGAATATGCGTCCGCCGGATCATGGCCTATCTGTCCGACACCTGCCAGCGCGGATTGATCCATGGTTCCTGGTTGGAAGGTGGCAGCGGCGTGCGTCCGAGAATGTGGTCGGCGGCTTTCTCGCCAGTCATGATCGACGGCGCGTTGAGATTGCCGTTGGTGACGCGCGGGAAGATCGAGGAATCAGCGACTCGCAGCCCTTCGATGCCGATGACGCGGCATTCGGGATCGACGACGCTCATCGCATCATCGGCACGGCCCATCTTGCAGGTGCCGCAAGGATGGTAGGCGCTTTCGGCGTGATCGCGAATGAAGGCGTCGAGTTCGTCATCCGATTGTATATGCGCGCCCGGCGACAGTTCCTTGCCGCGGTATGGATCGAAGGCCGCTTGCCCGAAAATCTCGCGGGTCAGCCGGATGCAGTGGCGGAACTCCTTCCAGTCGTCCGGATGCGACATGTAGTTGAAGCGGATCACCGGCTTCGATTTGGGATCGGGCGAGCGCAGCGTGACCGAACCGCGCGACTTCGACCGCATCGGCCCGACATGCGCCTGGAAACCATGCGCCTTGGCCGCCGCCTTGCCGTCATAGCGGACCGCGGCCGGGATGAAGTGATACTGGATATCGGGATAGTCGACGCCGGCGCGCGAGCGCACGAAGGCGGCTGCCTCGAAATGGTTGGTGGCGCCGAGGCCGGATTTGAAGAACAGCCATTGTGCCCCGATCATCGCCTTCGAAAACGGATTCAGCACCGAGTTCAGCGTGATCGGCTTTGTCGATTCCTGCTGGATGTAGAGCTCCATATGATCCTGCAGATTGCGGCCGACACCCGGCCGGTCGGCGATCACCGGAATGCCGTTCTCCCTAAGGTGCTGGCCGGGGCCGATGCCGGACAGCATCAGGATCTTGGGCGAGTTGATCGAGGAGGCGGCAACGATCACCTCGCGCCGCGCTCTGACTACCTGAATCCGTTTGCGCGCTTCGATCTCGACGCCGGTGGCGCGTTGATTCTCGATGATCACCCGCCGGGCGAAACCCTTGACCAGGATGACATTTTTCCGCCTCAGCGCCGGCCTCAGATAGGCGCTCGCCGCCGACCAGCGACGGCCGCCGCGGATGGTCTGCTCCATCGGCCCAAAGCCCTCCTGCTTCGCGCCATTATAGTCGTCGGTCAGCTCGAAGCCGGCCTGACGGCCTGCCTCGACGAAGGCGCCATAGAGTGGGTTCGTCCTCGAGCCGCGCTGCACAGTCAGCGGGCCGCCATGGCCGCGCCAGCCATCCTCGCCGCCTGCGCTGTCCTCCATGCGCTTGAAATAGGGGAGCACGTCGGCAAACCCCCAGCCGGCCGCGCCCTGTTCGGCCCAGTGGTCGAAGTCGCGGGCATGGCCGCGCACATAGACCATGCCGTTGATCGACGACGAGCCGCCGATCACCTTGCCGCGCGGCGTCGCCAGCACGCGGCCACCGAGGTGCGGCTCGGGCTCGCTGGCAAAGCCCCAGTCGTAGAGGCTCATATTGAGCGGGATCGACAGCGCCGACGGCATCTGGATCAGCGGCCCGATATCGCTGCCGCCATATTCGATGACGATGACCGAATGCTTGCCGTCCTCCGACAGCCGGTAGGCCATGGCCGAGCCGGCCGAGCCGGAGCCGATAATGACGAAATCCGCTTCAAGCATGATTTATGCGCGCCCGTGGTTCATATGCGCAATGAAATCGGCCAGCGAGACGTTGCCGCCGGTTGCCACTACGAGAACGGTCTTGCCGGTCGCGTCGACCTTACCGCCGAGCAACGCCGCCAGCGAAGCAGCGCCGGATGGTTCGAGCACCAGCTTCAGCCGCTCGAAGGCGATGCGCATGGCGCGCCGCACCGAGGCATCGTCGACGGTGACGCCGCGAACGCCGGCCGCCTTCACCGCTGCGAACGGCGCGTCGCCCGGCCGCCGCGACATCAGCCCGTCGCAGATCGATTTCGGCCCGATCGGCATGGTTTCGATGGCGCCATGCGCCAGCGACGAGCCCATGCCGTCAAAACCTTCGGGCTCGACGCCGATGATCTCCGTGGCGGGCGACAGGTAACGGAAGGCCAGCGAAACGCCGCCGATTAGGCCGCCGCCGCCGACTGAGCAGAACAAGAGATCGACTTCCGCTTGCCTGGCGGCCAGCTGGTCAAGTGCCTCCAGCCCGGCACCGGCCTGGCCGGCGACGATCTCCGGATCGTCGAACGGGTGCAGCAGGGCCAGGCCTTCGCTCGAGGCGATCTCGCGCGCCTTGGCGGCGGCGACTTCCTCACGCGCGCGATCGCCATGGTCAGTCAGCACCACGCGCGCGCCGTAACCGATGTGGCGTCGCGCTTGGCGGCCGGAGCGTCGATCGGCATGACGATGGTGACGGGAATGCCAAGCGCCTGGCCTGCCGCCGCCAGCCCTTGCGCGAAATTGCCAGAGGAGTAGGCGACGACGCCGTTTTGCGTTTCGTCAGGCGAGAGCTTCTTCAGCCGCCAGTAGGCGCCGCGCACCTTGAACGATCCGGCCCATTGCAGCGATTCGGCCTTGACGAAGACGCGGGCAGCGCCGGTCTCGCGGGCGAGTGCCGCCGATTCCAGCAGCGGCGTGATCTGCGTCGCCTTAGAGGTGACGGCATAGGCCTGCCTGAGATGGTCGAGCGAGGGGACGAGACGGTCTGCCATCATTTGCCTCGCGGAAAGCGCTTCTGCTCTTCGAGCAGGTCGAGGTTCATGTGGTTGCGCATGTAGCGCTCCGATGCCTTCTGCAGCGGCTGGAATTCCCAGGGATAATGGGTGCCGTTGCGCAGCGCCGGGTAGACCACCCAGCGGCGCGCCTGGCTGGCACGCACCGCGGCATCGAACACCGCCATGTCCCAGCGCGCCCGCACCTTGTCGATGAAAGCGGCCACCAAAGCCGCATTGGCCGGATCGGCGGCGAGATTGGTCAATTCCCGCGGATCCGATTCAAGATCAAACAGTTGCGGCGGGTCGATCTCGCAATGGATGAATTTGTAGCGGCCCTCGCGCATCGCCACCATCGGCGCGTTGGAGCCTTCGGCGGCATATTCCATCAGCACCGGCGCGGAGCGTTTCTTTCCGTTCAGCAACGGTAGCAGCGACTGGCCGTCGGTCCACGGGGCAATCGCGCTGATGTCGATGCCGGCCAGGTCGCAAAGCGTCGGCGTCACGTCGAGATTGGAAACCGGCGTCTCGATCAGCCCGGCGTGTATGCTCTTGCCGGCGATCATCAGCGGCACCCGCGCCGAACCTTCGAAAAAGCACATCTTGAACCACAGGCCGCGCTCGCCGAGCATGTCGCCGTGATCCGAGCAGAACAGGATGATCGTATCGTCGAGCATTCGCGTGCGCTCGAGTACCGACAGCAATTCGCCGACCTTGTCGTCGAGATAGGAGATGTTGGCGAAATAGCCGCGCCGCGCGCGGCGTATCTGCTCAGTGGTGATGTCGAAGCTGTCATAGTCGCTGGCGCGGTAGAGCCGCTGCGAATGCGGGTCCTGCCTGTTGTAGGGGATGAAGCCGACCTCCGGCTCGAGCGCCGGGCAATCCTGGTAGAGATCCCAGTAGCGCCGCCGTGCGACGTAGGGATCGTGCGGATGGGTGAAGGAAACCGTCAAGCACCAGGGCCGATGTGCGGCATCGTCGGAGACGCGGGCAAAATCGTAGAGCTTCTGCACCGCATGGAAGGCGACCTCGTCGTCATATTCCAGCTGGTTGGTGATCTCGGCAGTACCGGCGCCGCTGACGGAGCCGAGATTGTGATACCACCAGTCGATGCGCTCGCCGGGTTTGCGATAGTCGGGTGTCCAACCGAAATCGGCCGGATAGATGTCGGTGGTCAGCCGCTCCTCGAAACCGTGCAACTGGTCCGGCCCGACGAAATGCATCTTGCCGGAGAGGCAGGTGTGATAACCTGCGGCGCGCAGATGATGGGCAAAGGTCGGGATCGAAGACGCGAATTCGGCGGCGTTGTCATAGACACCGGTGCGTGACGGCAACTGGCCGCTCATGAATGCGGCGCGGCCCGGGGCGCAGAGCGGCGAGGCGGTGTAATTGTTGCAAAAACGCGCCGAACGCGCGGCGAGCGCCGTCAGATTCGGCGCGTGCAGGAAATCCGCCGGCCCATCCGGGAACAGCGTTCCGTTGAGCTGATCGACCATGACGATCAGGATGTTCGGTTTGGATGTCACTGCTTCTGCCGTCCGCTGAGCTTCGTTTCGAGATAGTCCTCGACCAGTGCAATCGCGGTCGCGGCATCGGGAACACCTTCTTTCAGCGCGCGCCTGATATAGAGCCCGTCGATCAGCGCCGCCGTCGCTTCGGCGACTCGGTCGGCCTCGCTCCTCGGCAGGATGCCGGTCAGCCCGCTGAGCAGATTGGAATGCAGCCGTCGCGCATAGACCTTGAGCAGCCGACGAAGTGCTGACGACTTCTGCGCCTCGACATAGAAAGCGAGCCAGGCGGCGATCGTTTCGGGCTGGAACTGGACGTCGGAGAAGTTGACCGCGACCACCGCCGAGACGCGCTGGCGCGCCGTGCCGGCCGCGCGAAGTGCACGGCGCGTATCGGCGGTGAGTTCGCTGAGGATGTGGCGCATCGTCGCCAGCAGCAATTCGTCCTTCGCGCCGAAATAATGGTGGGCAAGCGCCGAGGACACGCCGGCGCGCCCGGCGATTTCCGACATCGTCACATCGAGCGAACCGCGCTCGCCGATCGCCGAGATCGTTGCGTCGATGAGCGCCCTGCGGCGCAACGGTTCCATTCCGAGTTTCGGCATTCTTGCTCCGGCCTGTTGGCACCAAGATTATTTTTTATTGACGCATCAATCAACAAAAATCCGGTCTGACTTGCTGGCAAAAGCCAGGCACTATGACCAGATGTTCAAGATCAAGCGATTGTGCGGTTCTGGCCCCTTCACGAAGCCGGCGGAACGGTTCATGCTTGAACAATGCTGAGGCGCGCCGCAAGATCGCGTAGCCCGGGTCCACAGGATGGAGATCGCCATGACAGCATGCATCGTCGGTTGGGCGCATTCGCGCTTCGGCAAGCTCGAAGGCGAGACGCTGGAGAGCCTGATCACCAAGGTGGCAGTCGAGGCGCTTGATCATGCCGGCATCGGTCCGGATGACGTCGACGAGATCGTGCTCGGCCACTTCAACGCCGGGTTTTCCGCCCAGGATTTCACCGCGAGCCTGGTACTCCAGGCCGACGACCGGCTGCGCTTCAAGCCGGCGACCCGCGTCGAGAACGCCTGCGCCACCGGCTCGGCGGCAGTCAGGCAAGGCATCCGCGCCATCGACGCCAATGCTGCCCGTATCGTGCTGGTGGTCGGCGCCGAGCAGATGACGACGACATCAGGTCCTGAGATCGGCAAGAACCTGCTCAAGGCCTCGTATCTGCCGGAGGACGGTGACACACCGGCAGGCTTCGCCGGCGTCTTCGGCAAGATCGCCCAAGCCTATTTCCAGCGCTATGGCGACCAGTCGGATGCGCTGGCGATGATCGCCGCCAAGAACCACAAGAACGGCGTCGACAATCCGTATGCGCAGATGCGCAAGGATTTCGGTTACGAGTTCTGCCGGCAGGAAAGCGAAAAAAACCCCTTCGTCGCCGGTCCGCTGAAGCGCACGGACTGCTCGCTGGTCTCAGACGGCGCCGCTGCGCTTGTCCTTGCTGATACGGCCACGGCGCTGAAGATGCGTCGCGCCGTCGCCTTTCGCGCCAATGAGCATGTGCAGGATTTCCTACCGATGTCGAAGCGCGACATTCTCGCCTTCGAGGGCTGTGAGCAGGCCTGGAACCAGGCGCTGAAGCAGGCGGGCGTGACGCTCGGCGACCTTTCCTTTGTCGAGACGCATGACTGCTTCACCATCGCCGAACTGATCGAGTATGAGGCAATGGGCCTGGCCAAGCCCGGCGAGGGCGCCAAGCTGGCCCTGGATGGCGAGACGGCGAAGAATGGAAGGTTGCCGGTCAATCCGTCGGGCGGGCTGAAGGCCAAGGGCCACCCAATCGGTGCCACCGGCGTATCCATGCATGTGCTGAGCGCCATGCAGCTTGTCGGCGAGGCGGGCGGCATCCAGGTGCCGGGAGCAAAACTCGGCGGCATCTTCAACATGGGTGGTGCCGCGGTCGCCAACTACGTTTCCATTCTCGACAGGATCAGATAAACCCGCCCGCATTTGCGGGAGGTGACATGGCAAATCCGGTTCTGGTCGAAGTCTTGCGCGGCGCAATCGTCGAGAGTGCCCATCGCGGCGCTGTTGCCGTCTTCGACGCCGATGGCAAGCCTGTCTGGGAGATCGGCGACACGGCACAGCCGGTGTTCCCGCGTTCGGCGGTCAAGGCGATCCAGGCGCTGCCGCTGGTCGAGAGCGGCGCTGCCGATGCCTACGGCTTCGGTGATCGGGAGCTGGCGCTGGCCTGCGCCTCGCATTCCGGCGAGCCGCCACATCTCGAGCTGGCGCGCGCCATGCTGGCGAAGGCCGGCCTGGACGAGGCGGCACTCGAATGCGGCGCGCATTGGCCGTCGAGCCATGGAGCGACGCTGGCACTTGCCCGCGCCGGCCGCGTGCCGAGCGCGCTGCACAATAATTGTTCCGGCAAGCACTCAGGCTTCCTATGCACCTGCGTTCACAGCGGCATCGCCCATCGTGGTTACGTCAAGGCTGGCCATGCCTCGCAGGAGATGGTGCGCGAAGCGATGCAGGCGGTGACCGGTGCTGCCCATGACGCCGATCACCGCGGCACCGACGGCTGCTCGATTCCGACCTATGCCGTGCCGCTGCGCAGCTTTGCCCTTGGCTTTGCCCGCATGGCGACAGGTGCCGGCTTCGAGCCGGTGCGCGCCCGGGCGGCGAAGCGGCTGCTCTCCGCCTGCATGGCCGAGCCGTTTTTCGTCGCCGGCACGGGCAGGTCCGATGTCGCGATGATGGAGGCCGCGCCCGGGCGGATTTTCGTCAAGGGAGGCGCCGAAGGTGTTTTTTGCGCCGCCCTTCCGGAGCTCGGCCTTGGCATCGCGCTGAAATGCGATGATGGCGCCGGCCGCGCCGCTGAAGCGATGGTCGCGGCCGTGCTGGCTAAGCTGCTGCACGCCGACAAGATGGTAGCGGCGAAACTGGTCGAACAGGCAAATCCGCCCATCGAAAGCCGGATCGGCGCCAAGGTTGGCGCGCTTCGGCCGACGGCCACCCTCAACTGACGTGGTTGCGCTCGACGGTCAAATGCGCGTAGCCGGCATTGCCTGACGCGGCGAGGTCGCCGGTCACCGGCTCGGCCCAGCGTTGGCCGACAATCGCGCCATTCTGGACCCCGTCGATGACATTGTCGGAGATGATTGCCGTCCCGGCACCTTCGACCACGGTCACGACGATGCCGGTCCCCGCCTTGCGGACGATGTTTCCCGTGGCGACCACATTGCGCATGAACGGTCCCCAGCCGATCTGCATGCCGTAGAGCGGCGCATTCTCGACGACATTGCCGGAAACGGTGGTGTCGGCCTCGACGCTGATGCCGACGCCGAAGCCGGGCGCGTCCGCAGGGTAGGGACCGCTGGTCGACAGATTGCGGACGATGTTGCCGGAGCACACGCCCATGCGGCCGCCTTCGTTGAAGTTGACGATCGAAATACCGTTCGCAGCACCATCGACGATGTTGTTGCCGATGACGGCGCCTTCGAACGAGAATTCGGAATACACGGCCGTCTCGCCCGAACGCGAGCAGGTGTTGCCGGTGATCTGCAAATTGCTGGAACTGTTGGCGCGGATCGCCGAGAACGCGCAATCCGAGACAATATTGCCGGAGATGATGACATTGCCGGCGCGGAACGCATTGATGCCGTTGCCGTTCTGGCCGGTTCCGCCGCTGCGCGCCTGGATGCGCTCGATCCGGTTGCCGCTGACGATGGTGCCGTCTTCCGCTGCCTGCCAGCGGTGCACGAGAATGCCGCCATTGGCGCAGTCGGAGACGCTATTGCCTGATATTTCCAGGCCATCGGCCTCGACCGAATAGATGCCGGCATCGGCCGCACCGGATATCTCCGAGCGCTCGATGCGGCCCGAGGCATGTTCGAGCGCCAGACTGTTCTTGCCGCTGCCGGTCATCTGGCAGTTGTCGACGACCAGATGGGCGATGCGGCGCAGATCGAGCAGGCCTTGCGTGTAGTCGCCCATCCAGCGGTTGCTGCCGTCGAACACCAGCCCGCTGAGTTCGATATGCTCGGCCCGTTCGGCCATAATGAGATGGCCATTGCCACCATAGACGATCCGCGATGCGCCCGGCACGCCGGACAGGCGCACCCGGCCGGGCAGCGACAGGTTGGAAACGATATAGGTCCCCGGCGGCAGGAACACCGGCATGTCGCGGTCGTGCGCGTCGCGCAGCAGCTTGGCGAAAGCCTTGCTCTGGTCGTCAAGCGCGCCGGGCCGGACGCCGAGCTCGGTCGCGTTGATCGCCCCGCGCATCGCGGCTTTCTCGATGCCGGCCAGGTTTTTCGCCGCTGCTTTGCCGAGCGAAATCCCCATGACGGCAAAGCCGGCGGTCTGCGCAAGCAGCGTTCGTCTGTTCAACATCGGCACAGATCCTTGCGTCCAACGCTCACGCCGCAGGATTCGTGCCAGACTAGCCCGGTCGAACTCGTGGTGAAAATCTGACGCTTGGCCCCTATTCGATCCTCGTTGGCTCAGCGATCACCGCATTTACCCCGTTGAAGGCAAGTTGCAGGAATGTCTGGTCGATCTCCGCGGGGGACAGCTTCGTATCCCTCTCAAGCCACCAGTGCATCACTTCAAAGAACGCGCCAACGATGAAGCGTGTGGCGATCTCAAGTCTGGCCCCGCCTTGATCACCTTGGATATTCGCCAACTCATGGCGAACCTGCCTGCTTATCCAGCCGCGGATCTCTTCTGGCATTTCGCGCTTTTTCCCGCCCATCAGCGCACGGTGCATCTCCCGCGTGGCAAGAGCATGCTCGAACACCGGACCGCTGAAGGAAAAGCCCTTGGCGTTTCGCTGCGAATAGCGTTCGGCACCGTGCGCCTGCAAGGTCTTCAGATGGTCGTCGATCGTTGCTTTCCTCAAGCGGTCCTTGTCGGGATAGTGTGTGTAGAAAGTCGAGCGGCCGACATCGGCTTCCCTGCAGATATCCTCGACCGTGATCGCCGTATATCCCTTCTCGGCGGTCAGTCTGAAAAGCGCCTGCTGCAGTCGGCTGCGGGTCCTGGCGACCCGACGGTCGATCGGTCCGGCTGGCATCGGCAACATCCTTTTCCGGCCAAAGGACACCAAATCGTCCAGTATTGGGCGCGTCGGTGCGATGTGGCCAGTAAAACTGATACTGGACACACTGTCCAGTATCCTATGCTCTTGCGGAAGGCCCAGCGCGATGCCCGGCTGGCCGGAGATAAAGCAATGCACCAACGTCTTTTCGGAACAATAGTCGGAGGGCATGCGTTAGTCGCGCTCGTCAAAGTGGCCGTGGTGCTCGCGGCATTTTTCTCGTTGGGACAGGCAAATGCGGTCTTTTCCTTGGGAGTTCCCGTCCTCCTGCTTCATGCTGGTGCACTCGTCGTAGTCGCGAGCTTATTGATATGGCAAAGCGCTCACGGGCGGCTGTCCGGAAAGGACCGCAGACCGGCCGCCGGCGAGGAGAAGGCGCTGCATGTCGGCATCACGCTTCATTCCGCCGCCCTGTACGATATGCTGGCGTGGCTTCTGACCTTCGGTCGCGAACGTGCTTTTCGCGAAAGGATATTAAGCTTTGCGGAGCTGAAGCCGGGAGAAGTGGTCCTGGATGTCGGGTGCGGCACCGGCACCACCGCGCTCCTTGCCAGACAAAAGTGGCGCCGGAGGGGCGCGTGCACGGCGTCGACGCCTCCGCCGAAATGGTTGCGCGCGCGACGGCAAAGGCCCGGCGAGCCGGGCTACAAGTCGGGTTCTCGACCGCCACCGCTCAGGAACTGCCTTTCAAGGATGGGGAATTTGATGTCGTCCTCAGCACGCTGATGTTCCACCATCTTCCAAAGAAGGGCCGCGAGGAATTCGGCAGAGAGGCCTTCCGCGTCCTGAGGCCGGGCGGTCGTGTGCTTATCGTCGATTTTGCGAAACCGCCGCGCCAGAAGAGCACCTTTCGGCTCCACCGGCATGGTTACGTCGATTTGGACAAAGTTGCAGCGGATCTCGGCCGGCACGGCTTCAATATCGTTGAGCAAGGCGACGTCGGAACCAAGGGGCTCCGCTACCTAGTTGCGCAACCGGACCTTAGCCTTGCGGCCCTCGAAGCGCGATAGTGCGCCAAGTTGAGGCATTCGCATGGCCAGCTTTACACCCCAAGCAGCTGTCTAATCTCGGGTACTGAACCCCAGATCTTCACCATTAGCCTCTTCATCAGCAATGGCTTGTGGAGTCGCCATTCCAAGCCTAAGTTCGTCAGATGAGCAGGGCCTTCACCCGCGAGGAAGACAGCGAAAACGCCATCGCCGGCATCGGCGAGCGGCCGATCAGCCATCACCGCAATCTGGTCACGGAACGCGGCATGGCGCTGATCGATGCCGAGGTGGCCGCTCTGCGCGACGAACTGGGCAGAGCCGAGAAGAGGGCCGACCGCGAGCGCATCGCGCTGGTGTCGCGTGATCTCCGCTATTGGACGGCGCGGCGTGAAAGCGCCGAGCTTTCGGTGCCCGAACCGGGGAGCGACCTGGTTCGTTTCGGCATGGGTGTCACCCTGGAAAGCGACGACGGCAAGAAGGTGCACTGGAAGATCGTCGGCGAGGACGAAGCCAATCCGGGCAAAGGGACAATTTCCCATATGTCGCCGATGGCGATGGCGCTGTTCGGCAAGAAGGTCGGCGAAGTTGCCGTGGTCAACGGCAAGGAATGGGAGATCGTCAAGCTCTCCGACAGTTAGTCTTCGAGCTTGACGACATGATCGCGGAAGAACGCTGCGGCGCCGGCCTCGTCGATTTCGCCGGCGGCGACGCCCATGACGAATTCGTAAAGCATGCCGTCATTGGCCGACAGGGCATAACCATTCACAATCAGAAATGCGCCGGACGCGACAATGGCCGTGCGTTTGTTGCCGTCGACAAAGGCATGATTTCTGGCAATGCCGAAGACATAGGCGGTTGCGAGTTCCTCAACCGACGGGTCTCCGTAGTTGGCCTTGTTTTCGGCGCGAGCGAGCGCCGATTCGAGGGCATTTTCATCCCTCAAGCCTTGTGCTCCGCCGTGTCGGCGCAACTGCTCCGCGTGCATGGCTTCGACTGCACGCCGCGTTAGAAACTCCCAGCTCATTCGGCGAGCTTCTGAAGCGCGACCTTGTATTTGTCCATGACCTCGCGGGCAGCTTTCATTTGCCGCTCGAAGCTGTCGTCCACTGGCTTCAGCGCAAGACCGTCACCTGTTTCAACGATTTGAAGCTGGTCGCCGGCCTTCAGGTTCAGACGATCGAGAAGCTCCCTCGGCAGGATCACGCCTTCGGAATTGCCGATCTTGCGAATGGTCGTGTTCATGGTGAGGCATCCTGTTGCAACGCTGATTATAACTCAGCGTGTTTCTTGTTGCAACAGACATTATAACAAAGCGTCAGCCGGCCTGCAGCAGCCGGTCCATCAGCCGCTCCGCCGCTTCCGGGATAACCGTGCCGGGCGGGAAGATTTCAGTGGCGCCTGCCTGCCGGACTGCGTCGTAATCCTGCGGCGGGATGACGCCGCCGGCGACGATCAGCATGTCGTCGCGGCCGAGCTTCTTCAGCGCATGCTTGAGTTCGGGAATAAGCGTCAAATGGCCCGCAGCCAGCGACGAGGCGCCGACGATGTGCACGTCATGCTCGACCGCCAGCCTGGCGATCTCGTCCGGCGTCTGGAACATCGGCCCGACGGTGACGTCGAAGCCTAGGTCGGCAAAGGCGGTGGCGATCACTTTCTGGCCGCGATCATGGCCGTCTTGCCCCATCTTGGCGACCAGAATGCGCGGCTTGCCGCCGGACTTCTCCTCGAACGCGATGATCTTGTCCTGCAGCCGGTCGACCACCGGATTGTGGCCGAGCGCGTTGCGATAGACGCCGGAGATCGTCTGCACCGAGGCGACATGGCGGCCGAAAACCTTTTCCAGCGCCAGCGAAATCTCGCCGACCGTGGCGTTGGCGCGTGCGGCCCGGATGGCGAATTCCAGCAGGTTTGCGTTACTCCCGGCAGCACGGGTAAGCGCATCGAGCGCGCTCTCGACGGCGGCGACGTCACGCGTGCCTTTCAGCCGCTGCAGCTTCGACAATTGCCGCGCCCTGACTTCGGCATTGTCGATCTTCAGCACGTCGACTTCGATGTCCGTGCCGGGACGGTGAGCATTGACACCGACCACGATCTGTTCGCCTGAATCGATGCGCGCCTGGGTGCGCGCGGCAGCCTCTTCAATGCGCAGCTTCGGTAGGCCCTTTTCGATCGCCGCGGCCATGCCGCCGAGGCTCTCGACCTCCTCGATATGCGCAAGCGCACGCGCCGCCAGATCATGCGTCAGCCGTTCGACATAGGCGGAGCCGCCCCACGGGTCGATAATGCGCGTCGTGCCGGACTCCTTCTGCAGGATGAGCTGTGCGTTGCGGGCGATGCGGGCCGAATGGTCGGTCGGCAGCGCCATTGCCTCGTCGAAGGAATTGGTGTGCAGCGACTGCGTATGCCCTTGAGTCGCCGCCATCGCCTCGATCATGGTGCGGATGATGTTGTTGTAGGGATCCTGCGCCGTCAGCGACCAGCCCGAAGTCTGGCAATGGGTGCGCAGCGACAGCGAGCGCTCGCCCTTCGGCGAAAAGTTCTTCAGCATCAGGCTGGCCCACAAAAGGCGCGCTGCTCTCAGCTTGGCGACTTCCATGAAGAAATTCATGCCGATCGCCCAGAAGAAGGAAAGGCGCGGCGCGAAACGGTCGATGTCGAGGCCGGCCGCGACGCCGGCGCGGGCATATTCGATACCGTCTGCAATCGTGTAGGCGAGCTCGAGATCCGCCGTCGCTCCTGCCTCCTGCATGTGGTAGCCGGAGATCGAGATCGAATTGAACTTCGGCATGTGCTTCGACGTGTAGGAAAAAATGTCCGACACGATCCGCATCGAAGGTTTTGGCGGATAGATGTAGGTGTTGCGCACCATGAACTCTTTCAGGATGTCGTTCTGAATGGTCCCAGTGAGATCCTTCTGCGCGACGCCCTGTTCCTCCGCCGCCACAATATAGAGCGCCATGATCGGCAGCACCGCGCCGTTCATCGTCATCGATACCGTCATCTCGTTAAGCGGGATGCCGTCGAACAACTGGCGCATGTCGAGAATGGAATCGATGGCGACGCCGGCCATGCCGACATCGCCGGCGACGCGCGGATGGTCGCTGTCGTAGCCGCGATGCGTGGCGAGATCGAAGGCGACCGACAGGCCCTTCTGGCCGGCGGCAAGGTTGCGACGGTAGAAGGCATTGGACTCTTCGGCAGTCGAGAAGCCGGCATATTGCCGGATCGTCCAGGGTTGCTGGACATACATCGTCGGATAGGGGCCGCGCACGAAGGGCGGCAGGCCTGGATAGGTATCGAGATGTGGCAAGCCCTTGAGATCGCCCTGGTTGTAGAGATGCTTGACGGCAATGCCTTCCGGCGTCACCCGCTGGCCTTTGACCTCGACCGGCACCCGCCGTGGCGGCGACCAGCCGATCTGGCTGAAATCCGGGATCATGGCACGGCTCCGATCGACTGATCGATGCGGATCGGAAATAGCGGCTCGCACACCGCAACGCCTTCGGTGAAGGCAGGCCGCCGCTCCGCCGCCAGCGTCTCGACCGGACGCTCGGTCTTCGACGGGTGCAGCGTCGTGCCGACGATCGCCCGTTCGCCCGCCTGGTAGGCTGTGTTGCGGCGGGCGGAAGCTGCCTGGACGCGCCTCTGGATGTGGCCTTGCTCAAGGCTGGTCAGCACGCCGCCTTCTGCCTCGATCTGCTGGAACTCCTGCCAGGCCGCCGCGCAGAGCTCCGCAGTCAGCGCTTCGACGGCGCCCGAACCGCAAACCGGATCGGCGACGTGGTCGATGTGGCTTTCATTGGCCATGATCAGTTGCGCGTTGCGGGCAACGCGGCGAGCAAAACCCGCGGGTAGGCCGTGCGCGATCGTGTGCGGCAGGATGGCGATCGAATCCGCGCCGCCGACGGCAGCCGCGAAAGCGGCGATGGTGGTGCGCAGGATGTTGGTTTCCGGGTCGGCCGCCGTCATCATCCGGAAGGAGGTTTCGGCATGGATGCTGGCGGTGGAGGGCGGTATCGAGCAGGCCTCCTGGACACGCGCCCACAGCCTGCGCAACGTCCTGACCTTGGCCGTCGAAACGAATTGGTCGTGGTCGACGCTCAGCGCAAAACCAATATGCGGCGCCGCGTAGACGAGCGGCTGGCGCGCCTTCTCGAACAGCCTCAAATAGGAGACGGCCGAGGCGAGCATGGTGCCAAGCTCCTGCGCCTCGGTGGCGCCGGCATTGTGGAATACCCGCCCGTCGGCCTCCAGCAGCACGCCGGGCACACCCATCGAAAAGAAATGCGCCAGCGATTGCGGCATCGAAGCCTGTAAAGCCTCGATCGACATGCGCAGCCTGCCGGTCCCGGCAAAGATCGCCGCCGGATCGATGCCGAAGGAGAGGTTGAGCTTTGCCGGGTCGGAGCGGCGCTTGGTCAAGAACGCCACCAGCCAGTCGGCCACGGCACGGCTCCAGGGATGGGCGTCGATGCGGATCTGGATGCGGTTGAGCGGCACGCCGTCGAGTACGCCCTCCAGCGCCTCCGCCGTCCTCGGCAAGCCGTAGCCGAAGGCGTTCGGCGCACCTTCGAAGACAAGCGACAGTCCGGTAGCACCCTGCGCGACGTCTTCCAGCGCCTGCGCACTGGCGCGGCCTATATCCGGATCGTCGATACGCTGGCTGACGATCCACGGTGATCCCGGGTTGGCGCGCACGACAGGCTCGGCGGTTACCGAACGCTCGTAGAGCGGCTCGATGCGGATGGCGTCGTCCGTATGCGAGACGAGCTTTTCCTCGAAGGACCCGCCGCCCAGCGCCTTCTCCGCCAGCGCCAGCCATCGTTGCCGGTCGACGTTTGGAAGTTCGGCATCCTGGGTCAAGGCACCGGCGCCCATCGGTTCTCCTCGTTCTAGCGGCCGCGGCGGCCGACTATGTCAGTCTACGGTCCCCGGCCCGATATCACAATGCAGCACACTTGCCGTGCAACACGCCTTCCGTGATGCCGACCGTCAACCGATTGCCAAACATGGGCAGGTTCCGCAAGCTCCAAAAGCCATTTTCGACGGTGCCCATTGTCGCTGCGCAATGGCCTCACTATACCTGCGGCGGGGCTCCCTTTTCTTCAAGGGATCAGGGCATTCAATCCTATAGGTTTGCGGAGACCGGACACATGGCCGACGATACCAGTATCTTCATAGGGGCCAGCCGCAAGCCGGACGACAGCTATCAGCGGCCCGAACAGCTTTTGCTGCAGTATGGCAATCGTCACGGCCTGGTCACCGGCGCGACCGGCACCGGCAAGACGGTGACCCTGCAGATTTTGGCCGAGGGTTTCTCCAATGTCGGCGTGCCGGTATTCTGCGCCGACATCAAGGGCGACCTGTCGGGTATCGCCATGATGGGCACAGCGCAGGATTTCCTGGTCAAGCGGGCCGAGCAGGTCAAGCTCGATCCTTATGAATTCCAGGAATTCCCGGTCATCTTCTGGGATCTGTTCGGCGAGCAGGGCCACCCGATCCGCGCCACCATCTCGGAGATGGGGCCGCTGCTTCTGTCGCGGCTGATGAACCTTTCCGAGGCGCAGGAAGGCATCATGAACATCGCCTTCCGCATCGCCGACGAGGAAGGCCTTTTGCTGCTCGACTTGAAGGACCTGCAGTCACTGCTGGCCAATATCGCCGACCGCGCCGAAGAGATCGGCGCCCGCTACGGCAATGTGACGAAACCTTCGGTCGGCGCCATCCAGCGCACGCTGCTGGTCCTGGAGCAGCAGGGCGCGGCCAATTTCTTCGGCGAACCGGCATTGCGGATCGCCGACATCATGCGCACCACGCGCGATGGACGCGGCGCCATCAGCGTGCTCGCCGCCGACAAGCTGATGATGAATCCGCGGCTCTATGCGACGTTCCTGCTGTGGCTGATGTCGGAACTGTTCGAGGAACTGCCGGAAGTCGGCGACCCGGACAAGCCGAAGCTGGTCTTCTTCTTCGACGAGGCGCACCTTCTGTTCGACGACGCCCCGAAGGTGCTGGTCGACCGCGTCGAGCAGGTGGTCCGGCTGATCCGTTCGAAGGGCGTCGGCGTTTATTTTGTCACGCAAAATCCGCTGGATATCCCTGAAACCGTGCTGGCCCAGTTGGGCAACCGCGTGCAGCACGCACTTCGTGCCTATACGCCGCGCGAACAGAAGGCCGTCAAGACGGCGGCCGAGACGTTCAGGCCCAATCCCGATTTCGACTGCGCAACCGTGATCACGCAGCTCGGCACCGGCGAGGCGCTTGTCTCGACGCTGGAAGCCAAGGGCGTGCCGTCCATGGTGCAGCGGACGCTGATCCGCCCGCCATCGTCGCGCCTTGGCCCGATCACGCCCGAAGAGCGCCGCAAGCTGATCAATGAGAGCCCGGTCGCGGGACAGTACGACCAGACCGTCGATCGCGAATCGGCCTTCGAGATCCTGCAGAAAAAGGCCAAGGATGCCCAGGAGGCACAGGCGCAGCAACAGGACGCAGGCCGTTCGCGCTGGACCATTCCCGGCTTCGGCAACGACGATCCCCAGCCAGCCGGCGGCCGCCGCGCGCCGCGCCCCTCCAACCGCCAGACGGTGGCAGAGGCGGCGATCAAATCAGTCGTGCGCTCGGTCGGCTCGTCGGTCGGACGTGCGATCGTCCGCGGCATACTAGGCAGCCTGTCCAAGGGGCGGTGAAGAGCATCGGACCCGAAGGCGGGCATGGGCGTTGGCAAATTCTGCCGTGGCATGAAGCGCCAGTAGCCAGATCTGGAGGACAGCGGACGGCGGCTATGCGGTCATGAGCTGTCACCGGTGGCGTCTGCCCACAGCGCGGCAACATCCGCTGCTCGGCGAAGCCATCGGACCTAAAGGCCGGCACCGGTACGGGCACGCCGACGCGCAGCAAAACCAGCGGGAGCGAGGAAGACCCCGCCCGCGCTTTCGACCAGCTCAGAAGATCGAGTTGGTCACCGATTTTATCGGGCCGAGCAGGATCGATCCTTCCGGCACGCCGGCGTCGATCGGAATGGCTCTGCGGTTTGCTGTTGCCACCACCGGCTGGCCGACTTCGGCTGTCACCACGACCGGGGTCTTGTTCGGCACACGATCGTAGAGATCGATAATGTCCTGGTTCATCAGGCGCACGCAGCCCGACGACACCGACTTGCCGATCGAGCGCCATTCCGGCGAGCCGTGTAACCGGTACAGCGTGTCCTGGTTACCCTGGAACAGATAAAGCGCTCGCGCGCCAAGCGGGTTGTCCAGCCCGCCGGGCATGCCGCCATTATCGGCACTGTATTTTGCGAGCTCGGGCTGGCGGGCTATCATGTCGTCCGGTGGCGTCCATTTCGGCCATTTCTGCTTCCATTGGACTACCGCATCGCCCGACCATTCGAAGCCGGCGCGGCCGAGGCCGACGCCGTAGCGGATCGCCTGGCCGCCCGGGCGCACCAGGTAGAGGAAGTGGTTGGTCGTGTCGACGACGATGGTGCCGGGCTGCTGCCCGGTCGGATCGTCAACGATCTGGCGCAGGAACTGCGGGTCGATCTTGTCGACAGGTATGGCCGGCAGCTCGAAGCCCCCATCCGACATCGGCCCATACATCGTCACATAGTCGCCGAGCGCCGGCTCGACATAGGTCGGCGGCGGTGGCTCGACCGGCTGCTGCGACAGGGTGGTGCAACTGGAGACCGCGACCGAGGCGGCGCCAAGGGCTGCTGCGTTGAGGAAACCGCGACGGCTAAGGCGCAGAGAGGACGATTGGGGTGTGAACATGATTGCCTTTTTTAAGTCTCAAATCGCAACAAAGCGTGAATGCGTCCGATACGGCGCAGGTGCTTGAGCAATGTCAGCGCGATAGGCGGTTCCAATTCTGGCCGCAGGGTGGACAAACAAAGGCAAAGCTGTGACTGGATCGTCACTGTTGCGTCGAGGCAACATGTCCGGCCGTCAAACCCCGGAGATCAGACCATCGAGGGACGGCAGGATCAGGGCCGGTGGGAAATCCCGGTATTCCTCTGGTTGATTGGCGCGGTTGATCCACACCGTCCTGAAGCCGAATTTGGTGGCGCCGGCGACGTCCCAGCGGTTGGATGACTGGAAAGAGACGGCGCCCGGATAGAGGCGCCAGCCCGTGGTGACCATGTCGTAGACCGACGGATCGGTCTTGAAGCGCCTGACGCTGTCGACGGAAAAGACGTCGTCCAGGACCTGGTCGAGCGCGGCGGATTTGACCGCCGCTTCCAGCATCTCAGGCGAACCGTTTGACAGGATCGCCAGCCTTGCCCCCGATGCCTTGAGCGCCTTGAGCACGGCCGGTACCTCCGGATAGCAGTCCAGCCGCCAATAGGCCTCGAGCAGCTTCGCCCTCAGCCCGGCATCCGCGGATGGAACCTTGCGCAGGGCGAAGTCGAGGGCCTGCTCGGTGAGCTGCCAGAAATCGGCATAGGCCCCCATCAGCGTCCTGACCCAGGAATATTCCAGCTGCTTGGCGCGCCAGATATCGGACAGCAACTGGCCGTCCGGCCCGATCTGGTCGGCGTGACGGCGCACGGCCGCATGCACGTCGAACAGCGTGCCATAGGCGTCGAAAACGTAAGCCGCGAACTGCATTCGACAGTTTTGAGGCCGCGTAAGGCAAGGCGCAAGCGCTGATTGCAGTCCGCCAGCCCGCTGGCCTCAACAAATCTCAGCCAAGCCGGTTGACGGCGGCCGCCAAAGCATCTTCCAATGCGCCGCAACAAGCATCGAACGGAACCTGGCAATGACACTGGCGACTGCGGCGCAATCCGCGACATGGACCTTCGTCGACGGCGACTGGTACGAGGGCAATGTTGCCATTCTAGGGCCGCGCAGCCACGCCATGTGGCTCGGCACCAGCGTGTTCGACGGCGCCCGCTGGTTCGAGGGCGTCGCTCCCGATCTCGATCGCCATGCAGCGCGGGTAAATGCCTCGGCGATCGCGCTCGGCCTGAAGCCGACGATGAGCACCGACAAGATCGTCGGACTGACCTGGGACGGGCTGAAGAAGTTCGACGGCAAGACGGCAGTCTACATCAGGCCGATGTATTGGGCCGAGCATGGCGGCTATATGGGCGTGCCGGCCGACCCGGCCTCGACGCGTTTCTGCCTTTGCCTCTACGAATCGCCGATGATCTCGCCGGCTGGGTTTTCGGTGACGGTGTCGCCGTTCCGGCGCCCGACCATCGAAACCATGCCGACCAACGCCAAGGCTGGCTGCCTTTATCCCAACAACGGCCGGGCCATCCTCGAAGCCAAGATGCGCGGCTTCGACAATGCGCTCGTGCTCGACATGCTGGGCAATGTCGCCGAGACCGGCACCTCGAATATTTTTCTGGTCAAGGACGGCCATGTCCTGACACCGGCGCCGAACGGCACCTTCCTGTCCGGCATTACCCGCGCGCGCACGATGGCCCTGCTGGGCGAATACGGCTTCACGACGACGGAAAAGACGCTGTCGATCCGCGATTTTCTCGAGGCGGACGAAATCTTCTCGACCGGAAACCACTCGAAAGTCGTGCCGGTCACCCGTATCGAGGAGCGCAATCTGCAGCCCGGACCAGTGGCCAAGAAGGCGCGCGAACTCTATTGGGAATGGGCGCATTCGACTTCGCCCGGCTGACCCGCTAAAAAGCGGCCGGCGCTTCGTTTCCGGAGTTGTTCCAGACCAATCCAGTCCTATGTTAGTCCGGTATCGACACCGGATTTTTCCACGAGGGAGTACGACAGATGGCTTTTGAATTGCCCGCCTTGCCCTATGATTACGAGGCCTTGCAGCCTTATATGTCAAAGGAAACGCTGGAATATCACCACGACAAGCACCATAAGGCCTATGTCGACAACGGCAACAAGCTGGCCGCCGAGGCGGGCATGGGCGATTTGTCGGTCGAAGAGGCCGTCAAACAGTCCTTCGGCAAGAATGCGGGCCTCTTCAACAATGCCGCCCAGCACTACAATCACATCCATTTCTGGAAATGGATGAAGAAGGGCGGCGGTGGCAACAAGCTGCCGGGCGCATTGCAAAAGGCGGTCGACAGCGATCTTGGTGGCTACGACAAGTTCAAGGCCGACTTCATCGCCGCCGGCACCACACAGTTCGGTTCGGGCTGGGCCTGGGTCTCGGTCAAGGACGGCAAGCTGGCGATCTCGAAGACGCCGAATGGCGAGAACCCGCTCGTCCATGGCGCGACGCCGATCCTCGGCGTCGATGTTTGGGAACATTCCTATTACATCGATTATCGCAACGCCCGGCCGAAATACCTCGAAGCCTTCGTCGACAGTCTCATCAACTGGGACTATGTGCTCGAACTCTACGAAAAGGCCTGATCCGTTCCAGAAAAGCCCCGGCAGAACCGGGGCTTTTCTTTTTCAACATCAGAAACGACAGCTGCAAAAATTTCACGCAAGCGTGAGGCGAAGCGCCGGAATTTTTAAGCCATCCTTGCCGTTTGTCATCGGGTGGGACCGCATCCTGAATTGCCTTCAACATGGAGCCAAGTGAATGAGAAAGCTTATCCTCGCCATCTCGATGCTCGCCTTCGCCGGTTCGGCGGCGTTTGCCGACCCGGTTGCTGACCGGCAGGCCCTGATGAAGGAACGTGGCAAGATCGCCGCCGGCTTGTCGAAAGTGGTCAAGGGCGAGACGCCCTACGACGCAGCTTCGGTGCTGACCGCGTTGCAGGCACTGCAGGCCAATGCCGAGAAATTCCATGCCGGCGTCGACACGCTTTTCCCGGCGGGCAGCGACACCGGCGACACCACGGCGTCTCCCAAGATCTGGCAGGACATGGCCGGCTTCAAGACGGCTGAAGGCAAGTACCTCGCAGACGTCAAGGCAGCGGTCGCCGCAGCACCTGCGGATGCCGAGGCGTTGAAGGCACAGTTCAACATCATCGGCGGCGGCTGCGGCAACTGTCATCAAAACTACAGGGTGAAAAAAGGCTGATGGCGGGCAATGCGCTTGCTGAAGAAACTTGCCGGCGCCGCCCTCGTTCTGGGCGGCGCGGCCGCGATTGCCGGCTGGTTCCTGTCGGCTCCGGTCAGGCTCGATGCCGCAACGCTGGCTGAGCTTGGTCCCGGCGACGCCGCCAGGGGCAAGCGCATCTTCTACGCCGGCGGCTGCACGTCCTGTCATGCCAAGCCCGGCTCGCAAGGCGACGCCCGCCTTCAGCTGGTCGGCGGCCTCGAGCTCAAGACGCCGTTCGGCACCTTCGTGCCGCCGAACATATCGCAGGATGCCAGGGACGGCATCGGCGCCTGGTCCGTCGAGGACTTTGCCAACGCCATGCTGAAGGGCGTATCACCGTCGGCCGAGCATCTTTATCCGGCATTTCCCTATACTTCATACGCGCGCATGAAGCCGGCCGACATTGCCGATCTCTATGCATTCCTCAAGACCTTGCCCGCGGTCGCCGGCAAGGCGCCCGCCAATTCGCTGGCATTTCCCTTCAATGTCCGACGCGGTCTTGGCTTGTGGAAGCTGCTCTATTTGAGTGACCAGCCGGTCGTTTCCTTTCCCGACGGCACGCCCGACCCGGTGCTGGCCGGCCGCTATCTGGTGGAAGGCCCCGGTCATTGCGGCGAATGCCACACGCCGCGGGACCTCGCCGGCGGCACCAGGAAGGGCCAGTGGCTGGCAGGTGCGGCCGCCGCCGAAGGCAGCGGTATCGTGCCGAACATCACGTCGGGCGAGGGCGGCATTGCCGATTGGTCCGAAGCTGACATCGCCAACTATCTCGAAACCGGCTTCACGCCGGATTTCGATACGGTCGGCGGCGCAATGGTCGACGTGCAGCGGAACATGGCCGTGCTGACCCCGGAGGACCGCGCGGCAATCGCTGCCTATCTGAAAGCCGTGCCGCCGCATCCCAACGGCTATCCGGCTCGCAAGAAGCCGGCGAGCTGACGGCCGTTGCGTCAGCGGTCGCCGAGAAAGTCGAAGCCGGTTTCGAAGAAGTGATTGTAGTCGCAGGTCATTTCCTCGCCAGGCGCAATGTCGCGCAAGGCATAAGTCTCCTCCGGCTGCGAGACGTCGCAATTCGGGTCGTCGGCATGGTTCATGTAGCGCGCATCGTCGGCTTCGAAGACGATGTAGTTCGGGTCGCACCGGTCCGGGTAGGCGTAGCGGTCAAGGTAGGTTTTCACCGGCCCGGTTTCCCGCTCGTAGGTCGTCACCTCGATGCGGCGGTCGTATTTCGGGTCGAGCTTCCAGACCAGCGTGCCGCGGGGAATGTGGTTCTTGGCAAAGACGCCGATGCCCTGGATGGGCGATTTGTCGAGATAGACATCGACGAGCAACATGGCAGATCCCTGGGTGATTGAGTGTTGGCGGCGAGTGAAAAGGCCGCGCATTGGGTAGCGCGCGACCTTTGCAATTGCGAGCGGAAAATCAACTGTGCCTGCCCAGTATCCGAAGCCTCGTACGGCGTCGCATGTCGAGACCCTAGCGCTGTTGCAGCGCCAGCCGGATGCCCAAGGCGCAATAGATGCCGCCGACAGCCTTGCCCTGCCATCTCAGCACCGTCGGGTTTCGGCGCAGGAAAGCGCCGAGGCCGCCCGCACCCACGGCGAAAACCACCGTGCTGACGAGGCCCAACAGAACAAAGATCACGCCCAATGTCGCCAGTTGAAGCATCACCGATCCGTTTTCAGGCCGCACAAACTGCGGAAGAAATGCAAGGAAGAAAAGTGCGGTCTTGGGGTTGAGAATCTCGGTCAAAACAGCCTGCCGAAATGCTTTGGCAGCGGGGATCGCAAGTGCGCCGGCGGCCGGATAGGCAGGCGTTTTCTCGATGATCGCGCGAACGCCGAGATAAATGAGGTAGGCTGCGCCGATGTACTTCACTATGCTGAAAAGCGCCCCCGACGTGGCAATGATCGCCGAAATGCCGACGATCGCCATGAAGGTGTGAACCACGTCGCCGGCCGCGATCCCCGCGCCGGTCGCGATGCCCACCCTGGTTCCAGAGCTGGTTGCTCGCGCCACGGTCAAAAGGGTGGCAGGACCCGGGATGAAAACAAAGCCAAGCACAACCGCGACATACGCAATCAATGTGGCAAGATCGATCATTGGTGGGCTTCTCCGCAACTTCCATCCTCAATGAAGGCATGTAGCGGAACAGCAAGCAATACCTGCCTATCCGCGGTGTTCACGCGGCAAGCTCGGCCTTCCCTGTCACCTTGAGCGCAAAGGCATAGGTGAAGGCGATTTCCTCCAGCCTCGAAAACCGGCCAGAGGCGCCGGCATGGCCTGAATCCATGTTGATCTTGAACAGCACCGGATTCTCACCTGTCTTGCGGTCGCGCAACCGCGCTACCCATTTGGCCGGCTCCCAATAAGTGACGCGCGGGTCGGTCAGGCCGGCCAGCGCCAGAATCGGCGGATAGTCGAGTGCGGCGACATTGTCGTAGGGTGAATAGGCGGCGATGGTCCGGTAATCCTCCGCCGAAGCGATCGGATTGCCCCATTCCGGCCATTCCGGCGGCGTCAGCGGCAGGCTGGCGTCGAGCATGGTGGAGAGCACGTCGACGAAGGGAACTTCGGCGATGATGGCGCCGAAACATTGCGGCGCCATGTTGGCGACCGCCCCCATCAGCATGCCGCCGGCCGAACCGCCTTGCGCGACGATGCGGTCATGCTGCGTATAGCGTTCGGCGACGAGGTGCTGAGCGACCGCGATGAAGTCGGTGAACGTGTTCATCTTGTTCGCCCGCTTGCCGTCGTCGTACCAGCCATAGCCCTTGTCCTTGCCGCCGCGAACATGGGCTATCGCGTAGACAAAGCCGCGGTCGACCAGCGAAAACAGATTGGTATTGAACGCGGCCGGCACGGTGATGCCGTAGGAGCCGTAGCCGTAAAGCAGGCACGGCGCCGACCCGTCGAGCGGCGTGTCGCGGTGATGGAGGAGCGAGATCGGCACCAGTTCGCCGTCGGCGGCAGGCGCCATCAGCCGGCGCGTGACGTAGTGCTCCGGGTCGTGGCCGGACGGCACTTCCTGGGTCTTGAGCAGCACTCGCTCGCGGGTGCGCATGTTGTAATCGAAGACCTGCGCCGGGGTCGTCATCGACGAATAGGAAAAGCGCATGATCTCGGTGTCGTATTCGTAGGAGCCGGACAGGCCGAGCGAGAAGGCTTCCTCGTCGAAGGAGATCAGGTGCTCCTCGCCGCTCTTGCGGTCGTGTACGACGATGCGCGGCAGGCCTTCCTTGCGCTCGAGCCGGACCATGTGGTCCTTGAAGCCGATCACCGAAAGGATCAGCCGGCCCGCTTCGTGCGGCACCAGTTCCTGCCAGTTGGCGCGCACCGGATCATGCGCCGGCGCCGTCATGATCTTGAAGTCCTTGGCACCGTCGGCATTGGTGAGGATGAAGAAGATGTCGCCGCCTTCCTCGAGCTCGTACTGCAGGCCGGTCTGGCGCGCTGCAACCAGCTTCGGCTCTGCGAACGGATCGTTGGCGCTCATGATTCGGTATTCCGAGGTCTCATGGTCGTTGATGCCGATCATGATCCACTCGTTGGAGCGCGTGCCGCCGACATCCATGAAGAAGCCGGGATCAGTTTCCTCGTAGATCAGCCGGTCGTTTTCAGGACTGTCACCAAGCGCATGGAACAGCACTTTGGAAGGCCGGTGGTTGGGGTCGAGGCGAGTGTAGAAAAACCCGTCATTGCCGGCATCCCAAACACCGCCACCGCCGGTGTCCGGAACCCTATCCGCCAGGTCGTTGCCGCCGGCGAGATCGCGGACGCGCAGCGTGTAGAATTCGGAACCCTTGTCGTCGAAGGCCCAGAGCAGCTTGCTGTGGTCGTCCGAATGATCGACGCCGCCCAGCCGGAAATAGGGTTTACCCTCGGCCTCGGCATCGCCGTCGAGCAATATCTGCTTGTCGCCGCCGTCGCGCGCCGTGCGGAAATAACGCGGCTGCTGGCCGCCAAGCTTGAAGGAGGAGCCGTAGGCATAGGGCCCATCCTTCATAGGCACAGAGGAATCATCTTCCTTGATACGCCCCTTCATTTCCGCGAAAAGCTGCTTCTGCAGCTGAGCCGTATCGGCCATCAGCGCCGCCTGGTAAGCATTCTCGGCTTCGAGGTGGGCGCGGATTTGGCCGTCGAGCAGAGACGGATCCCTGAACATCTCTTGCCAATTGGTGGCCCTCAGCCAAGCATAGTCGTCCGTCCGCGTAATGCCGTGATGCGTGTCGAAGATCGGCCGTTTCTCCGGCTGCGGTGGGGTGGCGGTCGGAAACACTGGGGTTCTGGTCATTGCGTCTCGCTGTGGAAGTTACTTGAATAGCGAATGAACACGCCGATCAGCGCGGGTTCAGCGGCTATGATCTATTGTCGTGGTGGCTCGAGGGGACGGGCTGGAGGAGAGGACAATGAACATTTTTTCTCGGACTGTCGCGGCCCTCGCCGTCGCTGCGACGACCCTGGCCAATGCCGGTCATTCTCATGCAACTGCCTTTGCGGCTTGGCAAGTGGCCAATGTGCCGTTCGGCGACACACTCAATGTGCGCAAATATCCTTCGGGAACTTCGCAGAAGCAGGCCGCTATCCCAACGGGACGGTTCTGCAGATGACCGGCAAATGCACCGGTGGGATAAATCTGCTGAATCTCGCCAACCATTCGTACTGGCAGCAGAAACAGAAGATCCGCAATCACTGGTGCCAAGTCTGGCATGATCCGGCACAGAACGGCCAGTTCGTCACCGGCTGGGTCTACGGAAAATACATCACCCCGTTTCAGTGACGCGGCACGCCGCTCCCGGCCGACGGCTCACGAGCAACAGTAATGTTTCGCAACCTATGATTTTACTGAATCCGCCGATTGGCCAGGCTGTAATGCTGCCGGCTGGATCAAGCATTGAGGTCTATTTACCTGCTGCAGTCTGTGTAATGGCTGCTTGCCGCCGCGTCAGTCGATGCTGGTCTGACCAGAAAAAACGGCAAGTTTACACTCTGCACGAAAGAGTGAAGCTGAATATGAAAGATTTGACTTGCATCGCTGAATAGAGCGCAAGAAGCGAATTGACTTACTTGACGCCAAGGCCCATTAAGGTGCCGCGACGCGAATCGCGGAGGCTTTTTCCTGCACAAGTTCGCGCGATGCCCAACTATCGAAACGGGCGCAAACAGAAACAATTCTCGTTGGGGCCTGAATGCCATGGATATTACCGAAACACCTTCCAGAAACAGTGACGCGCTGATCGAGCTTACCGCCGACGTGGTGGCCGCCTATGTCAGCAACAATCCCGTGCCGGTCGGCGAATTGCCGAACCTCATTGCCGATGTCCATGCCGCTTTGGGGCGCGTCGGCGGGGCCGCCGAGCAGCCGCCTGCCGACAAGCAGAAGCCGGCGGTAAATCCGAAGCGTTCGGTGCATGACGACTACATCATCTGTCTCGAAGACGGCAAGAAGTTCAAGTCGCTCAAGCGTCACTTGATGACCCACTATGATCTCACGCCCGACCAGTATCGCGAAAAGTGGAACCTGGACCCGAGCTATCCGATGGTTGCGCCCAATTATGCGGCCGCCCGTTCGCAGCTCGCCAAGAAGATGGGTCTCGGCCGCAAGCGCAAGGGACGCTGATAACCGGCTCTTCGGGTTTGACACTCAAACGGCGCCTGCGGGCGCCGTTTTGTATTATGGGGTCAAAGGTCGAACCCCCCATGCTGCCGGCAACTGCCGTCCGGTCAGGCGGTCTGCTTCAACGCTGCTTCGGCGTCGCGCTTGATGCGCTTGACCATCGAGCGAAGACCATTGGCGCGCTGCGGCGACAGGTGCTCGTCAAGTCCGAGCGCCTTCAATGTGGCCTCCGCGTCGGTCCTCTGGATTTCGCTGGCCGGCCGTCCCGAAAACAGCGCCAGCATGATGGCGACCAGACCGCGCACGATATGGGCGTCGGAATCGCCCTTGAAGGTAATAACGGGGTCGGCACCACCGCCCTGTTCGGTGGTCAACCAGACCTGGCTGACGCAGCCGGGGACCTTGTTGGCCGGTATGCGTTGCTCGTCGGGAAACGGCGGCAGCGCTTCACCCAGTTCAATCACATAGCGATAGCGGTCTTCCCACTCGTCGAGCAGGGAAAAGTCGTCGCGGATGGTCTGGATCGTCGTAGTCATCACCCCGGATATAGTCATCCGGCGCTGCCACGTCACGGAAAAAGAGGAGAAACGCCGCAGGCGCCGAGCGTGGGGAGCCTTGCGGTCTGGCGATGAATTCGGCCGAAACAGTGTCAGTTCTTCGCCGGCAAGTGCAGTTTCGCCGGCAGATCGACTTTCGCCGGCAAGACGATTTCCTCGGGCACGCTGCCGGTGGTCGTCACCGTATCTGGTTCAGGGGTTTTGTCGTCCAGCATGGCGGCCGCGATCTTGGCGGTTTCCCTGGCCCGGGCGGTGATGGTGTGCATTGCCGATTTGCCGGTCTCGCACACGTCCGGCTTGCGCTCGCAGATGCCGGCGATGTCGCCGACGGCTTCGCGCGCCGCAAACAGCGCCTGGAGCGGCCCGACGCTTTCGCGGCCCGCATCATCGGCGCCGACACCCAGCGGCAGCGCCAGAAGCACCAGCGAAAACCAGAAAGCAGCTCTTATCAGAAAGCCCATCTGTCTGTCCTTTATGACGGTCATGCCTCCGAACCGCACGACCCTTGTACCGCGATACTGGCACGGAGGCGCAAAGGACGACTTGTCCCGAAAGCAACAGTTTTCCTCAAATTTTAGGCAGATTCGAAACAAAGCGTTTTGAAGTTCATTTGCCTCGAATGGTTCATATTTCATTCAGCAAATGGTAACCATCCAACCTATTGTTTCTCCTCGTTATTTTTTGCATTGGTGACAGTTTGATGCGATCGCCCGCCAACCCAGGCGCGGGTGGTCCGGATAACGCTCCGTTTACTATGGCGGCAATTGCCCCGGTTTTTTCCCCGCCGGTATCCCGATATTTGCAGCCTGCCGGGGACGATCGGCCCAGCCTTATCCATTCCTTAAACGCTGGATGCGAGTTTCGGATCGACAAAAGCCGCCTGCAAAGCAGAGCCGTTCACGACCGGGTGCGTTGAGTTGAGTGCGATCAAGGCCAGATACGCCGAGTTGCCAGGCGCGATAGCCGCCGGTTGCGAACGGATGGTTCATCCGTCCGTCCTCGGCCAGGACGACCGCCGCCGTGAGAGCCGGTTCATTGGCGTCATGCTGGCGGCTCCCTTCTTCAGCGCGGGTGCAGCGGTGACGCTGGTCACGTCGGGCATGGGCGCGGCCGTGACTGTGGCTGCGATCTTTGCGGCGTTCGGCCTTTGCTGGTTCGCCGCCCTGCTGGTGGCTGCATCGGGCAAGATGACCCTGGCCGGCCAACTCGCCTTGGTCGTCGGCAGTGTTGCCCTGGGTGCCCTTATCGCTGCCGCCGGCGGTGTGGCCTCGCCGGTTGCCTTGCTCGCGGTGGCGCTGCCGTTTGAAGCCTGGTGGATCGGCCAGTCGCGGCGTGCCGTGATCTGGGGCGCCATCTCGGCCCTTGTCGCAGTCTTGCTGCAGCCTTTAGCCGGTTCCGTCTTGCCGCTCGGCCAGACCGAAATCGCCGCATGGCACTGGCTGGTGCCGTTGGCCTGGGCGCTCACGCTCATTCCGCGTGTCGCTTCACTTCGTGCCACCGCCAGCGCTCAGCTCGATCCGGCCGGCAGCCACCGGCTCGAAGACCTGATCGACGCCGTCGTGCTGCGAATCGCTGCCCATGGCGAGGTTCTGGACGCCTCGGCTAAGGCACGCACGATGCTGAGGCTGCCACCGGAGCTGCTTTTCGGCACCGGACTTTTCGATCGCATCCATCTGTCCGACCGCGTCCCATATCTCAGTGCGCTGGCCGATATGCGCGAGGGCGCCCTGTCGCGCCGGCTCGATCTTCGCGTCCGGCTGCCGCAGAACAGCGGCGTGACGGCCGACAACTACCAGCCGTTTTCGCTCGAGATGATGCGCGCACCGGGGCAGGAGACTGTCTTCACGCTTGTTCTGCGCGAGAACGATGAACTGGCCGGACTGCGCCAGGAGCTTGCCGCTGCCAACGAGGCGGCTGCTTCGGCCGAGGTGGCGAAAGGACGCTTCCTTGCCGTCGTCAGCCATGAGTTGCGCACCCCGCTCAATGCCATCATTGGCTTTTCCGACATGCTGCTGCACGAGATGTTCGGCAGCTTCAAGGATCCGCGCCAGAAGGAATATGTCGGGCTGGTCAGGGATTCGGGCCAGCACCTGCTTGCCGTCGTCACCTCGATACTCGACGTATCGCGGATCGAATCGGGCGCCTACGCGACCGAACCGGAACCGTTCCGCTTTCGCGAAGCGGTCGAGATGTGCCAGTCGATGATGCGCCTGCAAGCCGAGGCAAAGGCCATCGATCTGCAGGCCCAGATCGCGCCGGATGCAGGCGAAATAAATGCCGACCGTCGCGCCGTGCAGCAGATCCTGATCAATCTCGTCTCTAACGCGATCAAGTTCACGCCCGAAGGCGGCAATGTCGTCATCGGCGCCAAGCGGATCGGCTCGCGGCTGCATTTCTGGGTCCGGGACACCGGTATCGGCATCGCCGAGGAAGATTTCGCCAATCTCGGCAAGCCGTTCATGCAGATCCAGAACGACTATACCCGTCGTTTCGAAGGCACAGGGCTCGGGCTTTCGCTGGTGAAGGGGCTGGTGGCGCTGCACGAGGGCACAATGTCGATCGAAAGCATGCCGGGCGAGGGCACCACGGTGACGATCAGCCTTCCCGTGAGCGGCCCGACGGGCCGCTCGGCGGAGAAGACCGGCGTGGTGCCGATGTCCGCGGTCAAAGCCAAGGCGGACGGTGGCAAAGGGGAGAGCAATGGGTCGCTCCGCAAAACAGCCTAAGGCGGTCAAACGCCGCGGCAATGCCTTCGAGCACGGAGCGATGGCGCTGGGCAGCCTGATCTCGCGCAATCCTGTTGTGGTCGGCGGCTCCACCGCGTTCCTGGTGACGCTGTTCTACGTCTCGGCGAACGCGCTTTGGTACCAGCCCTTTCCGCATGCCGGAGCGTTTTTCGCTACCAGAAGCATCGAACGCTTTCCGCGGGCGGATAGCGATGAGCCCGAAACCACCATCAATATCGTGCGTCCGGCCGCTACGCCGATCAAGAGCGACCCGGTCGTCGAGCAGGTCCAGGGCATCTTGAAGGATCTCGATTTCTATTCCGGCACCATCGACGGTATTCCCGGACCGAATACGCGCAAGGCCATCCAGGCCTATCAGCAGAAAGTCGGATTGAATGCCTCCGGCGAGATCGACGGCGTCCTGCTGGATCAACTGGGCGCCACGCCAAAGACCGCGGCCGTGGTTCCGCATCCCGTGCCGCGGCCGGTCGAAACGGCCGCTGCTCCGGCCGCCATTCCGGTATCCGCACCAGCAAACGCAGCGGCGCAAACGCCGGATCCCCGCATCGTCAAGATCCAGGCCGGACTGAAAGCGTTCGGCAATGAGGACATGCAATTGGATGGCGTCGTAGGCGCGCGCACCAAGGCCGCGATCAAGGAATTCCAGGCGCTGTTCGGCTTGCCGGAGACCGGCGAGCCAGACGAGATCGTCTACGTCAAGATGCGCGAGATCGGCCTGACCAACTGAGGGCCGAAACCTAGTCTCCCGGCCTATTTAAGCCATTGCTCCGGGTCACGCATTCCATGGACTATCGCCACGGCTAACACGCCGTAGGGCATGGGCTCGTAAATCACGATGTAGCGCCCCTCGACCAGAATGCGGGCGGTGGCGCTCAATTCCGGTCGAGCTGCGCCCATTTTGGCGTGCTCGCAAGCCAATTCTAGCCTGTCGAAAATGCGTCCGATCAGCTTGTCAGCCGCCTTCTCGTTATCGACGGCAATGTGATGCCAAATATCTCGCAAATCCTGAGAAGCTCGCGGGGTGAGCCGGTATTCAGCCACGGACTGCGCGTTCGGCCTTCAGAGCGCGTAAGAAAGCCGTACGATTTACGTGTTGACCTTCGCCACTTGCCATCCCTTCGTCATAGGCCCTTTTGAGGCGTTCCAGTTCAAGAGTGCGGAATTCCTCGCGCTGCTCCCATAGACGTAGTGCTTCCCTGACGATTTCACTGTTGGAAGCATAGTCTCCGCTGTTCACGGCGTCTTGTAGACGGGCGGCCTGCTTGGGGGTAAGCGACACAGTAAGAGTGCGCATGGGCTGGGCTTTCATACCGGGCACTATAGCATTTTTCACAGAGGCCAACAAGTTTTGTTAGACTTTGTTGGTAAATCGTCGCATTCCGGGACTTGCTTTGATGGCCAACCGTTGCTCGCGAATAAGTGAGAATCTCGACACCACAAACCCGAAATCGTACAGGGTCCCGCCATGCGGGTAACCACCGATCTGTGGGTGTCGGCCCTGTTGCGCCGGGTTTTTAGCGCCGGCGGCTTTGCCGCCGTGGTCAAGCGCGGCGCCACGGAAGCCGGCGCAGTTTTCGTGTTGGCGCGTGGCCGGCTAGGAGAGATGGCGCTGTTCGGGCCGGCGCCGCAGACGAGCTACGATTCGGCCAGGCCGGACGACCGTTTTTTCAGTCTGCTTGGCGAAGGCGACGATGCCGCCATTTTCGACGCGCAGCTGGAGCGCGAGAAGAAATTCGATCCGGATATCTGGGTGATCGAGATCGAGGCGGGCGTCGTTCCCGTCGAGGAGCTTATCTCGGTCAAGGCGTCGTAACGGCAAGCCTTCAGATGCGAAGCGCCTTTGGGGTGGCGGTTACATCGGCGTTGTTCGGCTTGCGCAGGTCGGCATTTGCCGCGACGCGCCCGGGCTTGCGAACGATTTTCGACACGGTGTCGGCCTTCCAGCCGCGGAGCCTGTCCAACGCAGCGTCGCGGTGCAGCAGGCGGTAGCGGTCGAGGAAGATGCGGATCGCCTGCGGGTGCGGAAACTCGGTCGGATAGATGGCAGCCGTGATCAGGAACGCCTTGTCTTCGCTGAGGTCGAGCGCGCGCAAGGCGAAAAGTAGCGGTGTGTAATTTTGGCTCGCGGTGAGCGTCCGCGCCGTTGAAAAATCGACTTCGAGCGCATCGGCGAGCGCTGTCTGAAAGAATGCCGCATTGCCGGTCAGCGCGGTTTCGCGCAGCTTGACGTAGGTTTGTGGCTCGACGAACGGTCTGATGGCGGTGCCGCGCTCGGAGCGCATCATGGATCGCAACCGGCGGCGTACGGTTTCGGCGGCGTCGGCCGCCTCTTGTCTGTTTGCGTCGCTCGCGACCATTTCCGCGTTTTCGGACGGGGCAATGGCAGTTGCTTCCGGCTGCTGCTGCGACCGCACCAGCGTCGGCCTTTCAAGCACTTTGGTGAGATCGGCGATGGTTTGGTTGAGATCCTTGCGGCGGGCAATGGCACGGGCATGCGGCAGGCCGTGACGCCCGATCAGCGCGATCAGGTCGATGTCGCTGAGGGCACGCGAGCGGATGAGTAGCGGAGCGGCGATGTCGACCCGCTCCTGGCAAAGCCGCCGCACCAGCGCGGCGGGTGCATATTCGCATTCGGAAAGGGCCGCTGCGACGTAGCGGCGCGATTCGACCGAGACATTCTCGAAAAGCGGCAGCGTCAGGTCTTCGAGCTGCGCGATCTCCCGGCGCGAAGGGCGGGTGAGCGAACAGAATGCCGATACCGCGGCGCGAAACAGCCTTTCGGCCTTTCCCGATTCAGCTCCTGCTGCGATTTGCCCGAAATCCGAAGCTGACACGAAGGATACGCCTGACACTCGACACGATCTGGAGGGCGCTCTGCCGGGCTGTACCGGTTTCGCGTTTCCCAAGAACAAAGATCAATTTAGCGGCGATCCGTTAGCGCTCCGTTAACCTACTGCCTTCTTAATCGACTATGGAGGCGTTGCGTTGTGCTCCGGGGCAACCGAGAGGAATACGCGAACCATGGGCATGGTACTGTCTTTCGTGCCGCGAACGGCGGCAACCAATCGAGCACAACAAGCCGCGCCGGCGGCAGTGATCATATTTCCCGGGGTGCGCTACGAGCAGCGGCCGCTGACGGCCGAAACGCGGCCGACCGGCCCCGACAAGCCGGGACCGTCGGGAACATTGCCGGTACCGCACCACTGAGCATCGGAACCGGCCTAAAAATCCTGCAGTTCGCAGGAACTCTGTTCGAGAAAGCGCGAGACAATCGGCTTCCAGCTGTCGTCGGGCACGAACGAACGGATGACGAACACGCCTTCCTCTATCGGCGCCTCGACGAAGATGGCCCCTTGCAGTTCCTCGGGAAGATCCTTGCGGACCTCGATCATCTGGGCCGGCGTCAGCACAACGGTGTCGAGCACGCCTGCGGTCGCGCTGTGGTCGTTGAACGAGTAGATGTTGTGGCCGCCGCGGTCATAGACCGATATCGACCAGAATGGCACCTTGCCCGGCGCCTTGACCCGCACCATCCCCTCGGCAAGGTCGAAGCGGCAAGCCGCCGCATAAAACAGCGGATCGACCGATTTCACCACCGGCGCGCCGCCGGCTTCCGCGTCGAGCCTGGTCATCTTGTAGAGATCCGAAGCCATGGCCAATCGCGACCAGGCGTCGCGTTCGGAGAACTCGGGGACGAGCAGCAGCACGACGATGTGCACGATGCCGGCGCCGAGCAGGCCGAGCAGCACGGCATGCAGCAGGCTACGCATTGCAGCCGACCTTCTGGATCTGCGGCAGCGTGACGTCCGACAGACCGGTGCTGCTGGCGATCGGTGTGTCGTAGAACGTGAGCACCAAGTACATCTTGCCGGCGCCGCTGGTCAGTAGCCAGTTGCCAGGTGCAGGGCGGCTGCCGACGGAAATGACCACCGAATTGTCGGCCTGGCGCAGCACTTGATAGGACTGCAGCGCAGCCGGCCTCGGCGTGCCGGTCTCGACCACGCCAAGCGACTGGTCGGCGGCATAAAGCGTCCAGAACCGAGCGGTGGGAAAACCGCCCGCAATCTTGTAGGCGCATTGCCGCTTGAGCTGTTCGCCGCCGGAATCGCGTTCGGCTATGAAGGACAGCCCTTCCGCCTGTCCAAGCGCCAGCACGCCTTCGCGAGCCACCCGGGCTTTGGAATAAGGATCCGCCGTCGGCGTGCCGATATCCGGGAAGGCGGTCCATTGCCCGATCCTGATGGCGCCGACGCCATCCTGCAGCTTCAGCGCGTACCAGACGCTGGCGCCACCGCCACCGATGGCGATGGCAAGCGAAAGCAGCGTCAGGAAGGCGTTCTTGAGCATGACGAGCCGGGAGAACCGAAGGCCGGGGACAGAGAGATTGCCGCCCGGGGATATCTCGGCGCAGGGGCTTATGGCAAGCGGCCCCGCGGAATTGGCCGTCACAGCGCCGACAGGGTCTCCGGTGCAGCGGGCGCGTCGAGCACGGGTGCCGCCTGGAAAAGCCTGGTGAGTTCTTTCAGGGTCCGGGTGGTCCGGCTGGACAGCACCGGCGGACGCTCGGCGGCGGCGTCGGCTGCTGCCTGTTCGGCGTTCTTCTTTTCCGCTTCCTCGGCCTTGGCGGCGATTTCGGTATCGACGAAAGGATGATCGATACCGGGGATCGGTTTCAGGTCGATATTCTGGTGCGCATAGAGCATCAGCCGCTGCCACACCATTGCCGGCAGCGTGCCGCCGGTCATCTTGTTGGTCGCGGTGAAGTCGTCGTTGCCGAGCCAGACGGCGGCTGTGTAGTTGCCGGTAAAGCCGACGAACCAGGCATCGCGGTAGGACTGCGTCGTGCCGGTCTTGCCGGCGACAACGATGTTTGGAAGGGCCGCGCGCCGGGCCGTGCCGATCACCGGCACCGCCGCCAGCATGGTGTTCATGTATTTGAGCGCCTGCTCCGACAGCACCCGGTGCGGCGGCGGCGCGTCCTTGGCGAAGTCGTAGACCACCTCGCCGGTACGGTTGAAGAGTTGGCTTATGCCGTGCCGGGTTCCGGCAAAGCCGTTCTGGGCGAACACGCTGTAGCCCGTCGCCTGGTCCATCACAGTCATGCCCGATGTACCGAGCACCATGGTCTTGTGCGATTCCAGCGGCGACTCGACGCCCATGGCTTCGGCCATCGCCTTGATCGGCTTGATGCCGAGATAATCCTTGGCCAGCCGCACCGGCACGGTGTTGATCGATTTGGCCATCGCCGTGATCAGCGTCACCTTGCCGGCCGACCCGCCATTGTAATTGTGGGGCGACCAGCTGCCCCAGGAGATGGGTCCGCCGGACACCACCGAATCCGGCGTGAAGCCATGCTCCATCGCCGTCGCATAGACATAGGGCTTGAACGAGGAGCCGGTCTGGCGAAGTGCCTTGGTGGCGCGGTTGAACTGGCTGGCGCCGTAGTCGCGGCCGCCGACGATCGCCCGGACGGCGCCGTTGGTCTCGATGACGACGATGGCGCCCTCGGTGACGTTGTATTCCTTGCCGAACTGGCGGAGGTGGAACTCCATCGATTCTTCGGCCGCCTTCTGGATGTTGGCGTCGAAAGTGGTGTGGGCGACAAGCGAGTGCGGGCCGCCTTTGGCGGCGATCTTCTTGACCTCGTCGAAGGCCCAGTCGAGGTAATAATCGGGGCTCTTCTGCTCGCCGCGGTCGACGATTTCGGCCGGGTGTAATCTTGCCTGCAGCACCTGGCCTTCGGTCATGAAGCCGGAATCGACCAGATTGGACAGTACCACATTGGCCCGCGCACGGGCGGCGGGCAGGTTTATGTGCGGCGCGTATTTGGTCGGCGCCTTGAACAGGCCGGCCAGCATCGCCGCCTCGGCAAGGTTCAGGTCCTTGACGCTCTTGCCGAAATAGAAATCGGCTGCTGCCTCGATGCCGAAAGTGCCGCCGCCCATGTAGGCGCGGTCGAGGTAAAGCTGCAGGATTTCCTTCTTCGACAGATTGGCTTCGAGCCACAGCGACAGGAAGGCTTCCTTGATCTTGCGCTCGAAGGTCCGTTCGTTGGTCAGGAACAGGTTCTTGGCCAGCTGCTGGGTGATGCTCGAGCCGCCCTGGACGACGGAATTGGCCCGCACATTCTCGAATATCGCCCGCGACAGGCCGAGCACATCGATGCCGTAATGGTCGAAGAAACGGCGGTCCTCGGTGGCCAGCACCGCCTTGATGACATGGTCGGGCATCTCGTCGACCGGCACCGAATCGCGCTGGATGATGCCCCGCTGGCCGATCTCGTTGCCGTAGCGGTCTAGGAAGGTGACGGCGAAGTCGCCTTGCGTGCGCCAGTCGCCGGCGGTTATCTGGAAGGCCGGCAAGGCCAGCGCCAAAAGGACGACGATGCCGCCGGCACCGAGCGTAAAGCCTTCACTCAACAGTTCGATCAGGCCGCGGCGCCAGCCGCCGACGCGGAAACGCCGCGAGAAGATGGTGGCCGCCTCCCAGAACTGGCGCGCCCTGAAGCCGATTTCGTAGGCAGAGGAATCGATCCACGCATCCACCGCCAGCAGCCTTGCGGCGATCGGACCTCTTCTCTTGCGTGGTTCCAAAGGACTGGCCATTCCAGGATCCGGCTGCGGGGACGCCGCCAACTGAGAAACCGCATGCCGGCAATTTCACGGCGGCGCGCCTTTCAAGACTATTCGTCCATTTTGGTGCTGCCTACAAGGGCGATGAAGGTTCCGCGCTTGCGTGGGTGCTGAGGATCGGCAGCGTCACATGGGACGCTTGTCCGCGATCTTTTTCGGGTCGCGGCCTATCATACCGGCGTTGGCTTTCCTGTGCTTGTCGGCAAGCCTGCGAATGCGATCGAAGCGGCTTTCCTCGGCCACTTCGATTTTCGCCGCTGCATTTGGCTTCGGGACGAATGCGATCATTGATCGATCTCCTTGCCGATGGTGCGCGCCGGGGATACCCGGCGGCTGTCTTTCAGGCTTGTTTCCGGCAGTGGCTGGTCAATAGCCCATGCCGCCGGGCGAAGCAGCGGCTTCCTTCGCCGGAACGTCGGTGATCATGGCTTCCGCCGTGATCAGAAGCGCCGCAATGGAGCCCGCGTCCTGCAGCGCCGTCCGTACCACCTTCGCCGGGTCGACGATGCCGGCCTTGATCATGTCGACATAGACCTCGTTCTGGGCATCGAAGCCCTGATTGTGATCCTTGCCGTCGGCGAGCTTGCCGACGACGATCGAACCTTCGACGCCGGAATTCTCGGCGATCTGCCGGATCGGCGCTTCGAGCGCTCTCGACACGATCGAAATGCCCGCCGTCACATCGGCATTGGCTCCGGTCATCCCGTTCAGCACAGCCTTGGCGCGCAGCAACGCGACACCGCCGCCCGGAACGATGCCTTCTTCAACGGCCGCGCGCGTGGCGTTCAGCGCATCGTCGATGCGGTCCTTCTTTTCCTTGACCTCGGATTCGGTGGCGCCGCCGACGCGGATGACGGCAACGCCGCCCGCCAGCTTGGCGAGACGTTCCTGCAGCTTCTCCTTGTCATAGTCGGACGTGGTTTCCTCGATCTGCGCCTTGATCTGCTGGACGCGCGCCTGGATGGTGGTCTTCTCGCCGGCGCCGTCGATGATCGTGGTGGTGTCCTTCTCGATCAGCACGCGCTTGGCGCGGCCGAGCATGTCTATGGTAATGTTCTCCAGCTTGATGCCGAGATCCTCGGAAATCATCTGTCCGGCGGTGAGCACGGCGATGTCTTCCAGCATCGCCTTGCGGCGGTCACCGAAGCCAGGCGCCTTGACGGCCGCTACCTTGAGGCCGCCGCGCAGCTTGTTGACGACCAGCGTTGCCAGCGCTTCGCCCTCGACGTCCTCGGAGATGACCAACAGCGGCCTCCCGCTTTGCACCACGGCTTCGAGGATGGGCAGCAGGGCCTGCAGATTTCCGAGCTTCTTTTCGTGGATGAGGACGTAAGGGTCTTCCAGCTCGGCGCGCATCTTCTCGGCATTGGTGACGAAATAGGGCGAGAGATAGCCGCGGTCGAACTGCATGCCTTCGACGACGTCTAGCTCGGTTTCGGCGGTCTTGGCCTCCTCGACGGTAATGACGCCGTCATTGCCGACCTTGTCCATCGCCTTGGCGATCATGGCGCCGACACTGGTGTCGCCATTGGCGGCAATGGTGCCGACCTGCGCGATCTCGCCTGAGGACTTGACCTTCTTGGCTCGGGCCTGGATTTCCTTTACGACGGCGCTGATGGCAAGGTCGATGCCGCGCTTGAGGTCCATCGGGTTCATGCCGGCGGCAACGAATTTGGCGCCCTCGCGCAGGATGGAAGCGGCAAGCACCGTGGCGGTGGTGGTGCCGTCGCCGGCGAGGTCGTTGGTTTTCGAGGCCACTTCGCGCACCATCTGTGCGCCCATGTTTTCGAACTTGTCGGAAAGCTCGATTTCCTTTGCCACGGCCACCCCGTCCTTGGTGATGCGCGGCGCGCCGTAGGCCTTGTCGATGATGACGTTGCGGCCTTTGGGGCCGAGCGTCACCTTGACGGCGTTGTTGAGGATTTCGACGCCGCGCAGCATGCGGTCACGCGCGTCGGTGGAGAATCTGATTTCCTTGGCAGACATGATCTTTTCCAGTTCGGTTGTCGTGGCAAGGCGCTTGCAGCGCCTGAATCAAAGCTCGGAGCGTCCTTTGCGCGCGCGGGAGGGCGCGCGGCCTTCCAATCAGGCGGCCTTCTTGGCAGCCACGGTCTTGTCGATGATGCCCGTCTCGCTTTTTTCGATGATGCCCATGACGTCGGCCTCCTTCATGATCAGAAGGTCCTCGCCGTCTATCTTGACCTCGGTGCCGGACCATTTGCCGAACAGAATGAGATCGCCGGCCTCGACGTCGAGCGGGATCAGCGCGCCGCTTTCGTCCCGCGCGCCCGGCCCGACAGCGATCACTTCGCCTTCCTGCGGTTTTTCTTTGGCATTGTCGGGGATGATGATGCCGCCCTTGGATTTGGTGTCGCTTTCGGCGCGCCGAATGACGACGCGATCGTGGAGTGGCCGGAATTTCATGGGGACTCTTTCTGGGGCCGGCTTAGGCGGCCGCCCCCTCTCTATAGGCGCCTTGGCACTCGATTGATAGGAGTGCCAAAAAATATTCATAGGGCATATAAAATAAATATTCATAGGGCATATAAAATATTGAACGTATTATCTTGCCTGGTCATCCCTTGGTGTTCGGGTCCTGCCGAATATTAATGAAATTGAATTTCTGTCTTTGAACACCTATTTTACGATGAAGTTCACAGTCATGACTTTCGCTGCAAGGGAGATTTTACCGATGGCCGAAGGCAATCAGAACATCATGGAAAAAGCTCAGGCTCGCTTCATGGAAAACCAGAAGAAGACGGCGGAACGGAACAAAGCAACTGCCGAATATCTCTCGGAGGCCAAGGCCAGGAGCATCAAAACGGCAAGGCTGAGGGAATTGCGACTGGCCAAGGAAGAGGCGGACCGCGCGGCGGAAGCTCTGAATCCGGTCGCCGCAAAGAAGAAGCGGGCGTCACGGGCAGTCAAGAAGGCCGTATCCGCATCGATGGAGGCGAAACCATGAGCCTGACATTTCCCAATCCCAGCCGCAGCTACGACGAGGCAAGCAAACGCATCCGCTTCGTCGGCCATGACGGCATGTTCCAGATTTCCTTCTCTGTCGCTACCGATGCCATCTCCAAGATGCAGCCGGGAACGGCGGCCTCAGAAGCTACCTACCTGGCAGCCTTCGACACGGCTTCCAACTCGATCCACGATGTCGCCAGGAATGCCTATGCCCGCACCCGCAGGAGCATATATGTGCTGACTGCGGCCGATTTTCGCTAGATCCGTCGCAATCCGTCCACAAGACGCTTTCTCAGGGCTTCCGGTCCGCCTTCGCTCGCCGCTTGACGTCGCGACCGTTCAGCCGGTCAACGGGTCCGTGACGCAGAGGGCTGCGGCGTCGCGCATTCCAGGAGCAGGGCTTATTCCCGAGGTCATGAAGGTTCATAATCCGTATGAGACGCGCTGATTCGCGCTTTTGCCGGGATGCCGTCATGCAACGCAGCTACGCAGCCGGGAGGTCGACGCGACGGGCGAGGGCAAAGACAATGACCGCGCCGGCCGTCGAATTGCAGAGGGCAATATTCGAGGCAGTGAACGGCGATCCCGACCTGTCGGCGGCACTGGGCGATGCAAGACTGTTCGACCATGCCCCGGAAAATGTTGCGTTCCCCCACATGACCTTCGGCCGCACCAGCGTCTACGACTGGGCAACGGGGACGGAGAACAACGCCGAGCAGTTGCTGACGCTGCATGTCTGGTCGAAGTCCGAGGCCAGCAAGGAAACCACCGACATCATGGACCTGGTCAGCGCCCGCCTGCGAGATGCGGCGCTCTCGCTTGGTGAACATCGTCGCGCCCATCTCAAGCTCGAATTCGCCGAAGCCCGCTACGACGAGGACCTTTCGGCCCATCACGGGCTGCTGCGCTTCCGCGCCGTGATCGAGGAAGACGGCTGAGCGTCGGGCACTTTCCGTAAAATCGGGCAATTTTGTTCTTGCTTTGTGCCGGCAGCTATGCTACTAATTTGGCTATGGTGCTGATTGGCGCCAATGACCCGTCGCAGAGCGGGTTTTTTTATTTCCGGTCGGTTCGGCTGAATCTGCCTTCGGTTGCCGGATCGATTGTCGAAGTCGGGGCAAACCTGAAGCGATTGCCTTTCACCGCCAAACGATGCCCGGTTGTCGGCGAAGGATCGGAGGGCTAGGTTAACTTGGCAATTTCGCGGGATGGGCAGCGAAAGGGCAATCCGGTAATCTCGCGCTTCAGGGGTGTGGCGGGCATGCATTCGAGCGTTCACCGTTCATATCACGTTCAGCACCGGCGCGTTAGAACGCTGGCCATGAAAACCCTTCGCTCGCACTTCCGGACCGCGGCACTGGCGCTCTCAGCCGCCGGCCTGCTTGCGTCGCAAGCGATGGCGATCCCCGCTGTCACGCCCGAGCGGCCCCAGCCGGTCGTCCTCGCCGCGTCCGACTGCTACGCGATCGGCCAGCAGGTGGCGGAGCAGAATGGCGGCACCTTGGCCAAGGCCTCGCAGTCGACACGCGCCGGCAAGCCGGTCTGCGTCATCGTCGTGCTCGTTCCGGGCAAGGACGGGCAGCGTCCCCGTCGCTCGGAGATCGTCGTTCCGCTGAACTGAACCGTGCCGTTTCCCAGTCTGCCGGAATCGGCCTATATCTGAACAGCTTCAACAGGCCTTCCGCATGCGCGTACTCGTCGTCGAAGATGACAAGGATCTCAACCGGCAGATCGGCGACGCGCTGGTCGATGCCGGCTATGTCGTCGACCGCGCTTTCGACGGCGAGGAAGGGCATTTTCTCGGCGACACCGAGCCCTATGATGCCGTGGTGCTCGACATCGGCCTGCCGCAGATGGACGGCATCAGCGTGGTCGAGCGCTGGCGGCGCGGCGGCCGCAAGATGCCGGTGCTGATCCTGACGGCACGCGACCGCTGGAGCGACAAGGTTGCCGGCATCGACGCCGGCGCCGACGACTACGTCACCAAACCCTTCCACATCGAGGAAATTCTGGCCAGGGTGCGCGCTCTGATCCGGCGCGCTGCCGGGCATGCCTCGTCCGAGCTGACCTGCGGGCCGCTGCGTCTCGACACCAAGGCCTCCAAGGCCGACGTCGACGGCGTACCGCTGAAGCTGACCTCGCACGAATTCCGCTTGCTTGCTTACCTCATGCACCATATGGGCGACGTCGTATCCCGGACCGAACTGGTCGAGCATCTCTACGACCAGGATTTCGATCGCGATTCCAACACGATCGAGGTCTTTGTCGGACGGCTTCGCAAGAAGATGGGCATCGACATGATCGAAACCGTTCGCGGCATGGGCTACCGCATGCGTAAGCCGGAGGCGTAACGCGGAACCGCTTCCTACAAGACCCGCCGTCTCGAACACGCCGTCGCTGCGGTCATGGCCGCGTTCGCTGGCGTTTCGCGTCATCGCCTTTTCCACGGTCTGGGCGATCCTCACTCTGGTGGTCATCTTCACCTTGATCACCACGCTCTATCGCCAGGCCAGCGAGCGCGGTTTCGACAGCCTGCTTTCGGCGCATCTGTTCAACCTGATCGGCTCGGTGGGCGTTTCCGAAGGCGGCCAGTTGACCGGCGCTCCCGACCTTGGCGATTTGAGATTCTCGGAGCCGAATTCCGGCTGGTACTGGTCGGTCGAGCCCGCCTCGGAAGGCGTGCACGGCGATCTCCATTCGTCGTCAATGACCAAGGCGATCCCGTCGCCAAGCGTTGCCGAGGTGCCCTTCAATGCCAGCTTCCAGCGCAGCTATTCAGCGGACGGCATCGAAGGCGAGCAGTTGGAGGTGTTCGAGAGCGAGTTCGTCCTCGATGCGAAAAATCGCGCCGCGCGCTTCCGTGTCATGGGCAACCAGACCGAGCTCGAGCAGGAAATCGCTACCTTCCAGCGGCGTCTGTTGACCTATCTGTCGCTGTTCGGCGTCGGCATGATCGCCATCAACGCGATTGCGATCCTGCTCGGCCTGCAGCCGCTGCGCCGGGTCAGGAATGCGCTTGCGATGGTGCGCGAAGGAACCGCGCAACGCCTCGACGGCCGTTTCCCGGCCGAGATCGAGCCGCTCGCCAACGAGACCAATGCGCTGATCGAGAACAACAGGCGTATCGTCGAGCGGTCGCGCACGCAGGTCGGCAACCTGGCGCACTCGCTGAAGACACCGCTTGCCGTGCTGCTCAACGAGGCGCGGGCGCTGGGTGGCGCCAAGGGGCAGCTGATCGCTGAGCAGGCTGCTTCCATGCAGAAGCAAGTGGACCATTATCTGCAACGTGCCCGTGTCGCCGCGCAGCGCGACAGCGTCGTCTACCGAACGCCGGTGACACCGCTGGTCCAGCGCATGGTTCGGGTGCTGCAGAAGCTCAACCCGCAGACGGCGCTGTCGCTCTCACTGCCGGCCACCGACATCGTCTTTGCCGGCGAACGCGAGGACCTGGAGGAGTTGCTCGGCAATCTGCTCGACAATGCGATGAAATGGGCAAGGAGCGCGGTTGCCGTTTCCGTGAAGCCAATCTCCAGCAAGGGTGGCGCCAGCAAGGAAGGCGCGGCCAATCTATTCGAGATAGCCATCGAGGATGACGGCCCCGGCATTCCCGACGACAAGGCGCGCGAGGTATTGCAGCGCGGCCGGCGTCTCGACGAGACAAAACCGGGCAGCGGGCTCGGACTTGCCATTGTCGCCGACCTTGTCAACGAGTATGGAGGCTCTCTGGCGCTGGAACGATCCGTCATGGGTGGATTGAAGGCGATGGTTCGATTGCGGAGCCTTCAGTAATGCTTTTCCAGGTGGCCGGCTGCGGCCAAATTTCCGACAAACATCGACATTATCGCCGCGCCAGCCTGCTGACAGCGCGGCGGTCCAGCTCAAGAAAGCCGGTATTGGCATGAAGATTCGCGTCGCGCTCGTTTCCGCCCTGCTCGCCGTCTCCGGCTGCACAACGCTCAGCAAGGGCCCGGCCGTTACGGTAACGCCGGCCGCCACGCCCCCCAGCGGCGCCAAGGTGGCGACGACGATCATCTCCGCCATGGGCGGCGGCCTCGTCGGCGGCTCTATCGGCGCCGGCCTGAGCGAGACCGAGAAACGCAGCGCGCTCGAGGCGGAATACAAGGCGCTTGAATACACGGCGAGCGGCCAGAAAGTGGCTTGGAAGAGCGACAGTTCGGCCCATCGCGGCGAAGTGGTTGCCGCCCAGCCCTATCGCGTCGGATCGCAGGACTGCCGGCAATACACCCATACGGTGTTTACCGGCACCGCCGGCGCCACCGCGCGCGGAACCGCCTGCCGCAATGCCGACGGCAGCTGGACGCCGCTGACGTAGCTGGTCCGGCCGTTTCCGCCAAAGCGTCGCAGCACGCTTGTGTTGGCAGGGCAGGGGTCTCGTTCTATTGGAAGAGCCATGCTGTTCTGGGTCATAGCCGCAATCCTGACGCTGGGCGCAAGCCTGGCGGTGCTGCTGCCGTTGGCCGGTGGATCGAAGAACGCGTCCGCTGCCGGCGATCACGACCTTGAAGTCTATCGCGACCAGCTGGCCGAGCTTGACCGCGATATGGCGCGTGGCCTGATCCAGCCGATGGAGGCCGAAGAGGCTCGCGCCGAAATCGCCCGCCGCATCCTTCGCCTGAGCAATGCCGGCCAGGCCGGCGAGACGGCGACGCAGCCGTCGCGGTCGACAAGACTGGTGGCGACGGCTGCCGTGCTGGTGGTTCCGCTGCTCAGCTGGGGCCTCTATGGCCAGCTCGGCTCACCCGACCTGCCATCGCAGCCACTCAGCGAACGCCTGGCCAAGAACCCCGCCGACAGCTCGGTCGACGAGCTGATAGCCCGCGCCGAGGCGCACCTGGCGGCCAACCCATCCGATGGCCGTGGCTGGGACGTTCTGGCGCCGGTCTATCTGCGCATGCAGCGATACGCCGATGCGGTGACCGCCTATCGCAACGCCATCCGCCTCGACGGCGACAGCGCTGCCCGTCAGGCGGGTCTTGGCGAGGCGATAGCCAATGCGGCCGGCGGCATTGTCTCGGCCGAAGCGCAGGCGGCGTTCGAGGCGGCGTTGAAGCTCGATCCGGCCAATCCGAAGGCCGCGTTCTATCTCGCCATGGGCATGGCACAGGAGGGCCGCATAGCTGAAGCCACGGCGGCCTGGCAAAAGATGCTGGCCGCCTTGCCGCAGGGCTCGCCGTGGCGCGGCGCCGTCGAGCAGGCGCTGGCCGAATCCGCCGCCCGCAGCGTCGCTTCCGGAGCGCCCGCGAAAGGACCGAGCGCCGAGGATATCGATGCTGCCTCCTCGATGTCGCCGCAGGACCGGCAAGCCATGATCAGCACTATGGTTGCCAGCCTCGATGAAAAGCTTCGGCAAAATCCGCGCGACGAGGAAGGGTGGATGCAGCTCGTTCGTTCTTATGTCGTGCTGGGCAAGACAGATCAGGCGCGTGACGCGCTCAATCGCGGTATCGCCGTCTTTGGCGCGGACAGTGACCAGGCCAGGAAATTCACCGCCTTTGCTGCCTCGCTCGGCGTGACGGCGACGGAGTAGACGATGACGCGCAAGCAGAAACGACTGTCGGTGATCGCCGCAGGGCTGGGGTTTCTCGGTGTTGCCACCGGGCTGACCTTCTGTGCGCTTGGCCAGAAGGCCTCCTATTTCTACATGCCGGCTGATCTGGCCACCGCCAGCCTTCAGCCGGGCCAGCGCATCAGGCTCGGCGGCCTCGTCGAAAAAGGCACAGTAGAGCGTAGCCAAGGCGCCACCGTCGCCTTTTCGGTGACCGACAACCAGAAGGACGTCAAGGTCACCTATACCGGCATTCTTCCCGACCTTTTCCGGGAAGGGCAGGGCGTGATCACCGAAGGCTCGTTTGGCCCCGACGGCATCTTTGTCGCCGACAGCGTGCTCGCCAAGCATGACGAGACCTATATGCCCAAGGAGGTGGCCGACGGCCTCAAGGCCAAGGGCGTGTGGCAGGAGAGCAAGAGTGAGTAGCGGGTGCGGCGACAATGGTTGAAACCGGACATTTCGCCCTGGTCCTGGCGTTTGCGCTGGCCCTGGTGCAGACGGTGGTGCCGATGTTCGGCGCGCGCACCGGCAACCACAAGATGATGGCCGTCGGCGCACCCGCCGCGCTGACCGGCTTTGCCTTGACGGCGCTGTCCTTCGTAGCGCTGGCGACCGCCTATGCAGGGTCCGATTTTTCGGTTGAGAGCGTCTGGGAGAACTCGCATTCGCTGCAGCCGCTGATCTACAAGATCACCGGAACCTGGGGCAATCACGAAGGTTCGATGCTGCTCTGGGTGCTGATCCTGACCTTCTTCGGCGCGCTTGTCGCCGTTTTCGGCGGCAATCTTCCGGCGACGCTCCGGGCCAATGTGCTTGCCGTGCAGGGAGCGATCGGCGCCACGTTCTTGCTGTTCATCCTGACGACGTCGAACCCGTTCGTCAGGCTCAATCCGGCGCCTATCGAGGGACGCGATCTCAACCCGATCCTGCAGGATCTCGGCCTCGCCATCCATCCGCCGCTGCTCTATCTCGGCTATGTCGGTTTCTCGATCTGCTTTTCCTTCTCGGTCGCCGCCCTCATCGAGGGCCGCATCGACGCTTCGTGGGCGCGCTGGGTAAGGCCATGGACGCTGGTCGCCTGGATGTTCCTCACCGGCGGCATCGCCATGGGCTCCTACTGGGCCTATTACGAACTCGGCTGGGGCGGCTTCTGGTTCTGGGACCCGGTCGAGAACGCATCCTTCATGCCGTGGCTGGCGGGCACGGCGCTGCTGCATTCGGCGATCGTCATGGAAAAGCGCTCGGCGCTGAAGATCTGGACGCTGCTTCTGGCGATCCTGACCTTCTCACTGTCGCTGCTCGGCACCTTCCTGGTGCGTTCCGGCGTGCTGACCTCGGTGCACGCATTCGCCACCGATCCGACGCGTGGCGTTTTCATCCTCTGCATCCTGACGCTGTTCATCGGCGGCTCGCTGGCGCTGTTTGCCTTGCGCGCCTCCCGGCTGACGGCCGGCGGCCTGTTTCACCCGATCTCGCGCGAAGGCGCGCTGGTCCTGAACAATCTGTTCCTGACCACCGCCACCGCCACCGTGCTGGTCGGCACGCTCTACCCGCTCGCCGTCGAGGCGCTTTCGGCCGACAAGATTTCGGTCGGCGCGCCGTTCTTCAACCTGACATTCGGCCCGCTGATGGTGCCGCTCTTGGTCGTCGTGCCGTTCGGGCCGCTGCTCGCCTGGAAGCGCGGCGACATTTTCGCGGTCGCCCAGCGCCTGATGGCGGCTTTCGCGGCGGCGCTGCTCGCCGTACTGGTGACGGCCTTGTTCATCGATGGCGCATCGGTATTCGCAGCGCTCGGTGTCGGCCTTGCCTTCTGGCTAATCTGCGGTGCGCTCACCGATCTCGGCGTCAAATCCGGCTTCGGCACCGTCGCGCTCGCCACCATGCTCAGGCGCTTCGCCGGCCTGCCGCGCTCGGTCTTCGGCACAGCGCTTGCGCATCTCGGTCTCGGGCTGACGACGCTTGGCATTGTCGGCACGCTTTGCTTCGGCACCGAAAAAATCCTGTCGATGCATGCCGGCGAGACCGTCGAACTGTCCGGTCACAGGCTGCGCTTCGAGGGGCTCTACCCGGCCCAGGGCCCTAACTACAGTGAGGATCGCGGCCGCTTCGCCCTGATTGGCGCCGACGGCAGCGTCGCAGGCGAGATCACCTCGGCCAAGCGCTCGTATCCGGTGCGCCAGATGACCACAACCGAATCCGGCATCAGGACGATCGGCTTCAGCCAGCTCTATCTTTCGCTTGGCGACGAGGGCAGCGATGGCTCGGTGGTCGTTCGTCTGTGGTGGAAGCCGCTGGTGACGCTGATCTGGGGCGGCGGATTGGTGATGATGGCGGGCGCGGCGATGTCGCTGCTTGACCGCCGCCTGCGCGTCGGCGCACCGTCGCGCCGCAAGCCTGCAGGCGCCATGCCATCGGCGAGCCCGCAATGAGAAGGAGCACGCTGGCCTCGCTGGTCCTGCTGCTGGCGCTGTTGTTCGCCGGCGCCGCGCAGGCGGTCCAGCCCGACGAGGTGCTCGCCGACCCGGCACTCGAGGCGAGGGCGCGCGCTTTGTCGGAAGGCCTGCGCTGCATGGTCTGCCAGAACCAGTCGATCGACGAGTCCGATGCCGATCTCGCCCGTGACCTGCGCATCCTTGTGCGCCAGCGTCTGGTCGCCGGCGATACCGATCAGCAGGTGATGGACTATGTCGTTTCGCGCTACGGCGAGTTCGTGCTGCTGAAGCCACGCTTCAATCTGCGCAATGTCTTGCTCTGGGGGACGCCAGTTCTTCTGCTGCTCGTTGGCGGGACGTTTATCCTGCTGGCCGCCCGCTCGCGCCGCTCGACGGCGACCAATGCCCTGACCGCGGACGAGCAGGCGGCGTTGGACGCAATGCTCCGCCGCGATTGATCGATACATTACGAAAGTTTCATGTACCGGAAATGGCGCCGTAATGTGCGGCTCTCTATTTCCTTTGTCGAGGATGCCAAACAAGGGGCGTCCCTTGAAAAGAGGATACGAGAACCATGAATGTTGCCCCCAATTCATCTCTTCGCACTCGCAAACGCCTGCTGGCCGCAGCCGCATCCCTGGCCATTGCCGGCGCGATCGGCTTCGGCGCCGTTGCCACCGGGACAGCCCCGGTGCTGGCCGACGCCGTGCGTGTCGAGGCACCGCAGGTCCCAAGCTTCGCCGATGTGGTCGAGCGTGTTTCGCCGGCGGTTGTCAGCGTGCGCGTCAAGGCCAAGATCCAGCCGACGGCCGATGACGGTTCCGACCAGATGGACGACGAGGACGGCTTAGGCAATCTTCCCGATAACCCGCAGCTGCGGCGTTTCTTCCGCGAATTCCGCGGCTTTGGCGACCAAGGCCCGAACGGAATGCGTCGTTTTGGACATCGTGACCGCAACAACGACCAGCCGCGGCCGGTGGCGCAAGGGTCCGGCTTCTTCATCTCCGATGACGGCTATCTCGTCACCAACAACCATGTCGTCGAGGAGGGGACCGCCTTCACCGTGGTGACCAATGACGGCAAGGAACTCGACGCCAAGCTGATCGGCACCGATCCGCGCACCGATCTTGCCGTGCTCAAGGTCGATGACGGCAACAGGTTCACCTATGTCGACTTCGCCGATGATTCCAAGGTTCGCGTCGGCGACTGGGTGGTGGCTGTCGGCAATCCGTTCGGCCTCGGCGGCACGGTTACCGCAGGCATCGTTTCGGCCCGCGGCCGCGATATCGGCGCCGGTCCCTATGACGACTTCATCCAGATCGACGCCTCGGTGAACCGCGGCAATTCGGGCGGCCCGACCTTCAACCTCAACGGCCAGGTTGTCGGCATCAACACCGCGATCTTCTCGCCGTCGGGCGGCAGCGTCGGCATTGCCTTCGACATTCCCGCTTCGACCGCCAAGCAGGTCGTGCAGGACCTGATGAGGAACGGTACCGTCCAGCGCGGCTGGCTCGGCGTCGAAATCCAGCCGGTCACGCCTGAAATCGCCGAGTCGCTTGGCCTTGGGTCCGGCAAAGGCGCGCTCGTTGCCAGCGCGCAGGACAACGGTCCCGGCAAGAAGGCCGGCATCACCGCCGGTGACGTGATCACCCAGGTGGACGGCAAGGACGTTGCTTCGCCGAAGGAACTCGCCCGACTGATTGGCGCTTACCCGCCCGGCAAATCGGTCGACGTCACGGTGTGGCGCAACGGCAAGAGCGAGGCGGTTAAGGTCGACCTTGGCAAGCTGCCGTCGAGCGACAAGCAGGCCTCGGCCGACCAGCAGCCTGCTCCGGCACCGAAGACCGACACGCTCGCCGATCTCGGCCTGACCGTTACCAAGTCCGAAAATGGCAAGGGACTTGTGGTGACCGACGTCGACCCCGACAGCGATGCCGCCGATCGCGGCATCCAGCCCGGCGACGTCATCACCTCCGTCAATTCGACGGAAGTGAGCGGCACCGCCGACGTCGACAAGGCGATGGCCGACGCGGTGAAGTCCGGCCGCAAAGCGGTGTTGATGCAGATCACCCGCGACGACAGTAACCGCTTCGTCGCACTGCCTGTCGCCAAGGGCTGACTTTTCCGGTGCGGCGGTTTTCAACACCCCCGAGCCGCCGCACGGGAAAGCACGGGGCCTGAATACGTTAGTCAGTCATCGTGTTCCGCCCCAGCGGCAGCGGGCTTCCCATCGCCCGCTGCCGCTCGAACATGTCGCTCAAAGCGTGAAGCGGTTTTAGGCTACGACATGCTAAAACAAAGACTTACCGCGTATCCTTGAATCACTTTGTTCGCGATACGCCATGGAGAAGGCCACGATGCGTATGCCGGCCACTCAATCTTCCAGCGAAATCGCGTATAACGGTTCTATGAAGATTCTCGTCATAGAAGACGATCGCGAGGCAGCCGACTACCTGCAGAAGGCGTTCGCCGAGGCCGGCCATACCGCCCATGTCGCCGGCGACGGCGAAACCGGCTTCGCGCTCGCTGATTCCGGCGACTATGACGTCATGGTCGTTGACCGCATGATGCCGCGCCGCGACGGCCTGTCCGTCATTGCCGGGCTCAGGTCCAGAGGCAATACGACGCCCGTCCTGATCCTTTCGGCGCTCGGCGAAGTCGACGACCGGGTCACCGGTCTGCGCGCCGGCGGTGACGACTACCTGACCAAACCCTACGCCTTTTCCGAACTGCTCGCCCGCGTCGAGGTGCTGAACCGCCGCGCCAGCGCCAGGGAAGCCGAAACCGTCTACCGGGTCGGTGATCTCGAACTCGACCGGCTGTCGCACTCGGTGCGCCGCGCCGGGCGCGAGATAACGCTGCAGCCGCGCGAGTTCCGCCTGCTCGAATATCTGATGCGCCATGCCGGCCAGGTGGTGACGCGCACCATGCTGCTCGAGAACGTCTGGGACTATCATTTCGATCCGCAGACCAACGTCATCGACGTTCATATCTCTCGGCTGCGGGGCAAGATCGAGAAGGGGTTCGACAAGCCGATCCTGCACACGGTTCGCGGCGCCGGCTACATGCTGAAAAGCGGCTAGAACCCCATGGCTCTTTCCGTGCCGGCCATCATGAAGACGACGGCAGCGCGGCTTTCAGCGCTTTATCTTCTGCTTTTTGCGCTGTGTGCGGTGTTGCTGGTCTTGTACATGACCTCGCTCTCGGTGCGCATGCTGACCGCCCAGACGCAGGAGACGATCAACGACGAGGTGCTCGGCCTTGCCCGCGCCTATCAGCGCGGCGGCCTGCCGCTGCTGGTCCGCGTCGTCGAGCAGCGCTCCCGCCAGCCCGGCGCCAATCTCTATCTGATCGCCGATGCCAACGGCCAGATCCTGACCGGCAACGTGCAGAGCCTGGAGCCGGGCGTGATCGAGGCCGAGGGCTGGACCACCGAACCGTTCTCCTACCGCCGCTTCGGTGAGGGCGAGCTCGAACGGCAGCGCAACCCGGTCTCCGACCCGAACGAGCCCGCCCAGAGCGAAGTCCAGGCCGAAGGCGAGAAAGGCCACAACGCCGTTGCCCTGGTGCTGCGCCTGCCCAACCAGATGATCATGCTGGTCGGCCGCGACCTCGGCGAGCCGGAGCGCTTCCGCGCTGTCATTCGCCGTGCCTTGATGCTGGCGCTCGGCATGATGGGCGTCGGCGGGCTGCTGATCTGGTTCTTCGTCGGGCGCGCGGCGCTGAAGCGCATCGACAGCGTGTCGGAGGCGAGCCGCCGCATCATGGGCGGCGATCTTTCCGGCCGGCTGCCGGTCACCGGCGCCGGTGACGAGTTCGACCGGCTGTCGGAAAACCTCAATTCCATGCTGGCCCGGATCGCCACGCTGAACGAGGGCCTGAAGCAGGTCTCCGACAACATCGCCCATGACCTGAAGACGCCGCTGACCAGGCTGCGTAATCGCGCCGAGGCGACGCTTTCCGGCAAGCACAACGCCAGTGACTACCGGCAGGCTCTGGAAGGAACGATCGCCGAATCCGATCAGCTGATAAAGACCTTCAACGCTATCCTGATGATTTCGCGGCTGGAGGCCGGCTATTCCTCGGAAAGCACCACCAGGGTCGATCTGGCCGCTGCCGTGCACGATGTCGTCGAACTCTACGAGCCGGTAGCGGAGGAGGCGGGCGTGACACTCGAAACTTCGGTGCAAGGTTCTTTCGTCGTCGACGGCAATCGCGAGCTGATCGGCCAAGCGCTGTCCAACATCGTCGACAATGCGATCAAATATTCGACCGACTCGACCTCCGGGCCTACGGTTCGCGTGACGCTGGAGCGTGTCGGTAGCGAGATCAGACTCGCCGTCTCCGACAACGGCCAGGGCATTCCCGACGATGTCGACCGCGCCAGGGTGACCGAGCGTTTCGTGCGGCTGGAAAAGAGCCGCTCGCAGCCGGGTTCCGGCCTTGGCTTGAGTCTCGCCAAGGCGATCATGACATTCCACAATGGACGGCTTGAGCTGCTGCCCGGCAATCCCGGATTGTCGGTCGTCATGAGTTTTCCCGGGCGGGAGGATCGCTGATGGTTGCGAGGATGGCAGTGCGACGCCTGGAAACGGACTGGCTGTTGAAGCCGGCGGTAGAGCTCGTTCCGCTGGATGCAAGCCGCGCCAGGCAGGAACTGTCGGAGATCGCCGACGCCGCGCGGCAAAAGGAACTGCCGCGACTGGCGAAATTTCTCGCCGGCAAGGGGGTCGTCCAGGATTTCCTCGCCGCCGTGTTCGACCTGTCGCCGTTCCTGCGCGATACCGCGCGCCGCCGGCCGCAGATACTCGATGCGCTTTTCGACGGGAGGGTCGAGGCGCGGCTGTCATCGATCGGCGCCGCGATCGACAAGGCAGCACGCGCAGAGGCCGTCTCCGAAACCAGCCTGATGATGGAGCTGCGCCAATGCAAGGCGGAGGCGCATTTCCTGATCGCCTTGGCCGATCTGGCCGGCGAGGCCGAGACCTCGTTGACAGTGCGGCGACTGAGCGACCTTGCCGATGCCTGCACGCGTGCGGCCGTCGATTTCCTGCTCCGCGACGCGCATGAGCAGGGCAAGCTCCGATTGCCGGATCCCAAAAATCCGGCGCGACGCTCGGGCTGGATTCTGCTCGGCATGGGCAAGCTCGGCGCGCATGAGTTGAACTTCTCCTCCGACATCGACCTCGTCGCCTTCTTCGACCCCGATGCGCCTGCCGTCGTCGACCCGCTCGATGCCACAGAGCTGTTTTCGCGCCTGACCCGTCGGCTGGTCCGTATCCTCCAGGACCGCACCGAGCACGGTTACGTCTTCCGCACCGATCTCAGGCTTCGTCCTGACCCCGGCTCGACACCGCTGGCGATCCCGGTCGAGGCGGCGCTGCGCTACTATGAGGCGCGCGGCCAGAACTGGGAGCGCGCCGCCATGATCAAGGCTCGCCCGGTGGCCGGCGATGTTGCTGCCGGCGCCGCGTTCCTGAAGGAACTGCAGCCCTATATCTGGCGCAAATACATGGACTATGCGGCGATTGCCGACGTCCATTCGATCAAGCGCCAGATCCACGCCCACAAGGGCCATGGCGAGGTCGCGGTCAAGGGCCACAACGTCAAGCTTGGCCGCGGCGGCATCCGCGAGATCGAGTTCTTCGTCCAGACCCAGCAGCTTATCGCCGGCGGCCGCTTTCCCGAACTGCGCGGCCGCGAGACCGTGCCGATGCTCGGCGAACTCGCCGCGCGCGGCTGGATCACCGCCGACGCGCGCGATGCACTCACCAGGCAATACTGGTTCCTGCGCCGCGTCGAACATGCCATCCAGATGGTTGCCGACCAGCAGACGCATATCCTGCCGGAGGACGAAGAGGGGCTGGAACGCGTCGCCCGCATGCTGGGCTTTGCCGATGCGGCAGGCTTTGCCGAAACGTTCCGCGCGGCGCTGCATCAGGTCGAGCGCCACTATGCAGCGCTGTTCGAGACCGCGCCGGAGCTTTCGGCCGGCATCGGCAATCTGGTCTTTACCGGCGACGTCGACGATCCCGATACCTTGCAGACCCTGCGGCGGCTCGGCTTCCAGCGGCCGAGCGACATCTGCCGGGTTATCCGCGGCTGGCACTTCGGCCGCTACCGCGTCACCCGGTCGGCGGAGGCACGCGAGCGGCTGACCGAACTGACGCCGGCGCTGCTGCAAGCCTTCGGCCAGACGCGGCGAGCGGACGAGGCGGTGATCCGCTTCGACGAATTCCTTGCCGGCCTCCCTGCCGGCATTCAGCTGTTTTCGCTGCTGCAGTCGAATCCGGCGTTGCTGAAGCTGATGGCGACGATCATGGGCGCGGCACCGCGGCTGGCCGCCATCATCACGCGCCGGCCGCATGTCTTCGATGGCCTGCTCGATCCGGCGCTGCTGAGCGAACTGCCCAACCGCGCCTATCTATCGGCGCGCCTTGCCGGCTTTCTCGAAGGCGACAGGGCTTATGAGGACGTGCTCGACCGGCTGCGCATCTTTGCTTCGGAGCAAAAATTCCTGATCGGCGTCAGGCTGCTTGCAGGGTCGATCGATCCGCCGCGCGCCGGCCGCGCCTTTTCCGATCTCGCCGATCTGACCATCGGGGCGGCGTTGCAGGCGGTGACGGCGGAATTCGCGTTGCGTCATGGCTATATTGCCGGCGGCAGGGTCGCACTGCTCGGCATGGGCAAGCTCGGCAGCCGCGAACTGACGGCGGGTTCGGACGTCGACCTCATCCTGCTCTACGATCACGACGCCGATGCCGAGGAGTCCGACGGCGACAAGCCGCTTGCCCCGTCGCATTACTACAGCCGGCTGACGCAGCGGCTGATCGCCGCCGTTTCCGCGCCGACCGCCGAGGGCGTGCTCTACGAGCTCGACCTTCGCCTGCGACCGTCCGGCAACAAGGGGCCGGTGGCCACGCACGTCGATGCATTCAAGAAGTACCAGCGCCAGGACGCCTGGACGTGGGAGCATATGGCGCTGGCGCGGGCCCGCACGATCGGTGGCGATGCCGAGCTCTGCCGCGAGGTTGAGGAGGAAGTTGCCGCAGTACTCGCTCTGCCGCGCGATCCAGCCAAGGTGATGGCCGAGGCATCCGAGATGCGCGCCATGGTCGACAAGGAGAAGCCGCCGCGCGATCCCTGGGACATCAAGCTGATCCCGGGCGGCCTCATAGATCTCGAATTCATTGCCCAGGTTGCGTTGATCACGGGAAAGATCGAAGCCGGCCGCAGGGCTACCGGCACGGCTGAGGTCCTGTCGCGCTTGGCGCCGGATTTCGCCAGCGCCCAGGTCAGGCAGGAACTGGTGGATGCCTTTTCGCTCTATCTGGCGCTGACTCAGATGATACGGCTTTGCCTCACCGGCGCGTTCGAACGCGACGACGTTCCGCCAGGGCTTTCCGATCTGCTTCTTGCGGTCACCGACCTGCCTGATTTCGGTGTGCTTGAAGGGCATCTCAAGGAGACGTCGCAGAAGGTCAGAAAGGATTTCGACCTTCTGGTTCGTGCGAAATAACCGTGACGGCAACCAGCCGTACGGGCGAGAGCATCGGACCCGAAATTGCGACCTTTTTTGGGAGGTTCCGATGTTCAATCAAAGAGATAGGGCGGGGGATGAAGGTCCGCCGCTCTAGCATCGGGGGTGACGATGCAACAGGAGAAGACCATGAGAAAGACAACCAGACTTGCACTCGTTTTCGCAGCCCTGGCCGGCGCCGTCGGCACCGCAGCCTTGCAGACGAGCACTCCGGCGCCAGGCCGCGCGACGGCATGATGATGCGCCTCGGCAAGGTCATGAAGGACAATGACGGCACCATCACCTTCGACCAGTTCTCCGACGCCATGAACGCGCGGCTGAAGAAGATGGTCGCTGACAATGGCGGCAAGCTGACCGTGGCACAGCTCGCCGACGCGCTGGAGAAGGCACGCTTCGAGCAGATGGCCAGGCGCATCATCGCCCGCTACGACACCAAGGGCGACGGGACGCTGACCGCCGACGATATCACCAGCCGCCAGAAGAAGGTGTTCGCCATGCTCGACCGTGACAATGACGGCAAGATCGAGAAGAACGAACTGCCGAAGGGTCCCGGCCGTCACCGCCAATGGGACGGCGAGGGCAATGATGGCGCTGACGGCATGCAGTGAGAATTGACAACCGCTCCGGCGGCGCGAGCCGCCGGAGACTTATCTGGTCATTCACGCAGCCGCCCTGATCGCCTGCGCGACTTTCTTCATCGGGATGCGTACCGAGACGATCGTGCCGATGCTTTCGGTCGAACGGATCTTCAACGCGCCACCCTGAAGCTCGGCCAGCGAGCGCGAGATGGCGAGGCCGAGGCCGGAGCCGGTATGGCTCTTGGAGAACTGGTTTTGCACCTGTTCGAATGGCCGTCCGAGCTTGCTCAGCGCCGCTTTCGGGATGCCACAGCCATTGTCCTCGATCGTCAGGATCAGCGCGCTGGAAATGCTGCGGGCTCTGACCGAAATGTGGCCGCCTTGCCCGGTGAACTTCACCGCATTGGACAGAAGGTTGATGAGGATCTGCTTGATCGCCCTGCGGTCGGCGAACAGCGTCAGCGAATCGGCGATGCGGGTTTCGACGGTGATCGACTTTTCCGCCGCCTGCAGCGAGACGACGCGAACTGTCTCCCTGATGAGCGGGCAGAGATCGATTTCTTCCTGATCCAGGGCGAACTGGCCGGCCTCGATCTTCGACATGTCGAGGATGTCGTTGATCACGCCGAGAAGATATTTGCCGCTGCCATTGATGTCGGTGGCATACTCTTCGTAGCGCGGCGACCCCAGCGGCCCGAACAGCCGCCGTTCCATCAGTTCCGAGAAGCCGATGATCGCGTTGAGCGGCGTGCGCAACTCGTGCGACATGTTGGCTAGGAATTCGGATTTGGCCCGGTTTGCCGCTTCGGCCCGCTCGGTTTCCTTCATGTATTTGCGATTGAGCTCGACGAGCTCACGAGCCCGTTCTTCTTCCGCGCGGCGGGCAAGGCTGAGGTCGTGGATTGTCGCCATCAGCCGGCGCTCGCTGTCGACCAGCTTCTCCTGGTGCAGCTTGATCTGGGTGATGTCGGAGCCGACGGAGACGGTGCCGCCGTCCCTTGTCCGCAACTCGTTCACTTGCAGCCAGCGGCCGTCGGCAAGCTGGCGCTCGAAGGTCACGCCCCCCTGCGGTCCGTTGGTATTGGCAAGCCGTCGCTCCGAGGCGAAGGCCAGCATGCGTTCCTCCAGCACGGCGCGCGGGGCGCCCGGCATCACGTCGCGATCCGACAGGCCGTTGTCCTGCTGGTATTTGGAATTGCACATGATCAGGCGCTCGGACGAATCCCACAGCACGAAGGATTCGTTGATGTTTTCGATGGCTGTCCTCAGGCGCAGGTCCGCCGCTTCGGAGCGCAGCGCCAGGTGCCGCTGCTCGGTGACGTCGACGGCGATGCCGATCAGCTGGATCTCCGGCGCTTCCGGGTCGATAACCTGTGCTCTTGCGCGCATCCAAACCCATTGCCCGTCGGCATGGCGCATCCGGAACACCTGATCGATATGATCGATCTCGCGTGCGACGATCCTGTTGGCGAGTTCGAACAAATCGCCGTCCTCGGGATGAATGATTTCGTCGACTTCGCCGAACGACAGCATCGTGTCGCAAGGCTCGTAGCCCAGCATGTCGTACATCGAGCGCGACCAGTACATCTTGCCGCGCACCATGTCCCAATCCCACAGGCCGCAGCGGCCGCGCACCAACGCCATGTCGATGCGCTGGTGGGCTTCGAGATAGATGCGGTCGGCGGCCTGGGCACGCGCCGCCTGGCCGAAATAGGCATAAAGGACGACGATCAGCACGCCGGCCGTCAGCACGAACAGCGTGACATTGAGTGAGACCGTCTTGCGCCAGGCGTCAAAAACTGCCTCCTGCGGCACGAACGCTGCCGCGGCACCCTTTCGGCCATTCGCCAGGCTCACTGCCGCGTACCAGTCCTGTCCGCCGATGCTAACCTCCATCACGCCGGCGCGGTCGCCGAACATGAACAGCGGCTGCCCGCCCTGCACGACGCCATCGAGCGATCGGCCCTCCCAGTGCATCGACTGCGGCGATACGGCAATGATCTTGAAGGCGCTGTCGGCGATCGCCAGTACGTGGCTTCGGCCCATCGCGCCCTGACGACCGGTGCTCTCCAGCAGGTCCTGGATCGCACCTGGCGCGGAAACCATGGTCGCGTCGGCGATCGAACTGGCCAGTTGGCCGGCGGCCAGCGCAAGGATCGCTTTGGCGTCGCGCTCGATCTCGTCGCGCTCGTTCATCAGCGACAGAAAGCGCAGTACTGCGATGATCAACAGAAACATGATAATGAGGGCCGGTATCGATCGCCGCAACAGCGGCTCGGCTGCCAGCAGCCGTCGGTAGGCAGGTTCGGCGATGAGCCGCGTATTGCCCGCGAGACCGTCGTTTCGCGCCTCGCGACGCTCAAACGCCGTCCCACCGGGCGCGCCCCACGCGTCCGCCTTCGCCATAAATGGCACTCCCCGATTTTCTGTCCCGCTTGACGATCCGGCAACGCCGCACTTCCGAATCGTCACTAAAGAATCAAAGGTGATTCGCCTTGTCCAGAGGTGCGGCGAAAAAAGATTAAAAATCGACTAAAATAATGGGTTTTCGGATGGTCTTCCCTTCTCCCACGACAAGGGGAGAAGGGGAGGTCGCTTACGCCAGGGTGCGCTCGATGATGTCTCGCAAATCGGCCGACAGCTTCTCGGTATTGGCGATTGAAAGCAACGCCTCCCTTGCCTTGGCCTGCCGCACGGGTTCGAGCGAGCGCCACGACCTGAGCGCCGTCGCCAGCCTGGCGGCCACCTGCGGGTTGCGTTTTTCGACCTGCAGCACCGTTTCGACGAAAAGCCGGTAGCCCTCGCCGTCGGCGCGATGAAAGCCGGTCTGGTTGGCGCTGGAAAACGTACCGATGAGCGCGCGTACCCGGTTCGGGTTGGCCATCGAGAACGTTGGGTGGCTGGTCAAGGCGCGCACCGCGTCGACGGTTTGCGGACCGGGCACGCTGGCCTGGATCTGGAACCATTTGTCCATGACCAGCGGATCGGTTGCATATTTCGCCTCGAAATCGGCCAGTGCCTTGATTGCCTCAGGTGAGCCGTGGTGACGGTGCGCAAGCACGGTCAACGCCGCGGCACGATCCGTCATGTTGGTCGCCGATTGGAAGTGCCGGGCAGCGAGTTCCGCACCTCCCGGCAGCAAGGAGAGATAGTCCAGCAGGACATTGCGCAGCGCCCGCCGCCCGGCACTGGCCGCGTCCGGGCTGAACGGACCATTGTCGGCGAGCCGATCGTAGAAGTTGGAGAATATCTCGCGGTTGGCCTCGGCGATCGCAACTGCCAGCGCCCTGCGCGCCGCGAAAATGGCGTCGGGGTCGATGTTCTTGCCGATGTCGCGGGCGATATCGGCCTCGCCGGGCAGCGCCAGCGCCAGTGCCCGATAGGCGGGTTCGAGCGCTTCGTCGCCGGCTATTTTGCCGGCAAGCCCGGTCAGCCGGGCGCTGAACTCGGGTTGCCTGTGGTCTAGGATCTGGCGGAAAGCTGCAATCAGCGCATCGGTCAAAAGCGTGTTGAACGCCTGCCAGCGCGAGAAGGCGTCGCTGTCGTGGCCAGCCAGAAAAAACTGGTCGTCGGGCCGCTGCTCGACCGAAAGCGTCACCGGCGCCGAAAAGCCGCGGTTGAGCGACATGGCCGGCCGCTCGGCAATACCGGAAAACCTGACGACATGGCGGCGTTTGCGAATATGGATGACGCCGTCCTCGACATTCGCTCCTTCCACGCCGCTATAGGCTGTCGCCTCTCCGCCGGCGCCGACCAGGCCGAAGGCAAGCGGAATGTGCATCAGCCGTTTGCGGCTTTCCGACGGCGTTGGCGGCACCGACTGCTCGATTTCGAGCGTGAATTCCTGCGCCGCAGGATTATACGCCGAACTGACGGTCAGGTTCGGCGTACCGGCCTGATGATACCAGAGCGAAAACTGCGACAGGTCGCGACCGGAAACGTCTTCGAACACCTTGATGAAGTCTTCGATCGTCGCCGCCTGGCCGTCGTGACGTTCGAAGTAGAGGTCCATGCCGGCGCGGAACGTCTCTGCACCGAGGATAGTGTGGATCATGCGCACGACTTCCGAGCCCTTTTCATAGACCGTCGCCGTATAGAAATTGTTGATCTCGCGATAGCGGCGCGGCCGCACCGGATGCGCCAGCGGCCCTTGGTCCTCGGGAAACTGATGGGCGCGCAGCGTACGTACCTCGGCGATGCGCTTGACGGCGCGCGAGCGCTGATCGGCGGAGAATTCGTGGTCGCGGAAAACGGTCAGGCCTTCCTTCAGGCAAAGCTGGAACCAGTCGCGGCAAGTGATTCTGTTACCTGTCCAATTGTGGAAATACTCATGCGCAATGATGGCCTCGATATTGGCGAAATCGGCGTCGGTCGCGGTTTCCTGGTCGGCCAGCACATATTTGTCGTTGAAGATGTTGAGACCCTTGTTCTCCATCGCGCCCATATTGAAGTCGGACACGGCGACGATGTTGAAGACATCGAGGTCGTATTCGCGGCCGAATGCCTCCTCGTCCCATTTCATCGACCGTTTCAAAGCGTCCATGGCGTAGCCGGCGAGCCTCTCTTTGCCCGGTTCGACATAGATTCCGAGCTCGACTTTGCGGCCAGACAGGGTAACGAAACTGTCCGAGATCTTGCCGAGGTCGCCGGCCACCAGCGCAAACAAATAGGACGGCTTGGGGAAGGGGTCGTGCCAGACCGCATAGTGCCAGCCGCAGGCAAGCTCGCCACTGCCGGCCGGGTTGCCGTTGGACAAAAGCAGCGGCGCCTCATTGCGCTCCGCTTCGATACGCACCGTATAGACCGACAGGATGTCGGGACGGTCGAGGAAATAAGTGATGCGGCGAAAGCCTTCGGCCTCGCATTGCGTGCAATAGACGTCGCTGGAGCGATAGAGGCCCATCAGCGCTTCGTTCTGCGCCGGCGCCAACACGGTTTCAATTCTCAGCCGGAAGCGCCTTGTGGCAGGGGGGCTGATGATTGTCAGTTGATCGGGCGTGACGAGAAAATCCTCAAGGCTCGGTTCCTGGCCGTCGATGGCGATACTGCGGAGCGTCAGCCCGTCGCCATCCAGCACCAGTGGCACCGACGCGGCAATCTCGTCGCGACGTTCGACCGTCAGCACGGCGGTGACATGCGTTGCTTCAGGCGAAAGGCGGAAAGTCAGGCTGGTTTCCGGAATCAGATAATCACTAGGGCGATAGTCTTCGAGTTTGAAGACCTGGCCGGTATCCGTGCGCATTCCTTGATTTTTCCTGTCGATCCGGGAGCGGCGGGCGGGTCCGCTGGTCCAAATAATTTGAAGTCTGCGCTCTTTACACGAAACACTCCCTCGACAAAACTGCAGCGACGTCTATTTCCGGCGATCATTTTCCAAGCATCATCGCGAGGCTTCCATGACCATCGTCACGCCGAAATTCGGGATGAGCGCCTCTGTGTTGCGTCGCGACGATCGGGCTTTCATCAAAGGCGCCGGGGCGGTTACGATCGGATCGACGCCTGCCGCGCTCAATGCGGTGACCGACGCGTTCTACCGCGCCTACGGCATCAGGCATATCGACAGGCCGGCAACGCCGGCGCGCATCTGGGCGATCGAGGAAGCAAAAGGGGCGTGACAGCCAGACCGGATTTGCCAGTGCTTGCAGCCGGCAATCTTGCCGGCGAGCACAGCACACTGACCGGGATCTTGCTCAAGATCGTATCGGTGGCGGTCTTCGTCGGCATGTCGTCCTGCATCAAGGCGGCGGGCACCGTGCCGGCGGGCCAGATCGTCTTCTTCCGCTCCTTCTTTGCCATTTTTCCGATCATCGCCTTCCTCGCCTTCCAGGGAAAACTCGGAACCGCCTTTTCGACAAAGCGCCCGATCAACCACATTGCGCGCGGCGTCGTCGGTGTCTGTGCCATGGGGCTCGGCTTCTTCGCGCTGACGCGGCTGCCGCTGCCGGAGGCGATCACGCTGAACTACGCGCAGCCGCTGCTGGTCGTGGTGTTCAGTTCGATCTTCCTCGGCGAAGCCATCCGCATATATCGCTGGAGTGCGGTTGCCGTCGGCCTGGTCGGGGTGCTGATCATCTCATGGCCGGAACTGACGCTGCTCAGTTCGGGCGCTGCCCTTGGCGATCAGGAGGTGCTCGGCGTCATTGCCGCCCTCATAGCCGCGGCGATCTCCGCCATCGCCATGCTCCTGGTTCGCAACCTCGTCCAGAGCGAGCGGACGGCGACCATCGTGCTGTGGTTTTCGGTTACCGCGAGCCTCATGGCGCTGCTTTCGCTGCCATTCGGCTGGCAGGCGCTGACGACGACACAGGCCGGGCTTCTGATTGCCGCGGGTTTTTGCGGCGGGCTTGGCCAGATCCTGATGACCTCGGCCTATCGCCATGCCGAGGCTTCCGTCGTGGCACCCTTCGAATACACTTCGATGATCCTCGGCGTCGTCGTCGGGTATCTGGTCTTTGGCGATGTCGCCACGATCAACATGCTGGTCGGCGGCATGATCGTGGTTGCGGCGGGGATTTTCATCATCTGGCGCGAGCGCCAGCTGGGTCTCGAACGCACCCGCACCCGCAAGGCCGTCGCGCCGGAAGGGTGATCACGGCTCCGCTGCGTCAGTCCGCTCTTTCGCCAGCCGCACCAGCACCGCCCGCGTCTGTTCGTCGGCGGGGAAAAAAGATTCGATCGCCAGCTCCGACAGCGTCACGTCGAGCGGCGTGCCGAACACGGTGATGGTGCTGATGAACGACAGCACCGCGTCGCCATGGGCAAGCTTGAGCGGATGGACAATCGCATTTGGTTCGACCGGCGCCGGCCGGCTGCCTCTAAGGCCGGACGGATAGGCCCGAAGCTCGCGCTCGAGCTCGACCAGAACCGGATCGGCGGTAGCGTCGTTCTGCCGCTTCAGCCGCTCCAGAAGATGCGTCCGCCATTCCGCTAGGTTGACGATACGCGGCGCGATGCCGCCGGGATGCAGGCTGAGGCGCAAAACGTTGACCGGCGGCTTCAGCAGGGAGGCATCGGCGACATTGGCGAGGAACGGGCCGATGGCGGCGTTCGCCGACACCAGGTTCCAATGCCGGTCGACGGTAAGCGCCGGGAACGGCTCGTGCGCCTTGAGCACGGTCTCGACCGCCGCCATCGCCGGTGCCATCGAGGCATCGTCAAGTGGTCGTTCGCCGAAGCTCGGGGCAAAGCCGGCGGCCAGCAGCAGCTGGTTGCGCTGCCTGAGCGGGATCGAAAGCTGCTCCGCCAGATGCAGCACCATGTCACGCGAGGGTGCGGCGCGGCCGCTTTCCACGAAGCTCAGATGCCGCTGCGAGATCTCGGCCTCCATAGCGAGGTCGAGCTGGCTCATGCGCCGGCGTGTACGCCATTCGCGAATGAGACTGCCGGCGGAAATCTGGGCTGCTGTCATAACGAGATGACTAGGCCGGCAGTGGGCGCATTTCAATTACCTGCGAAGTCATGATGCCGCCCTTCCTTCCTCGCAAGGGGAGAACTGAAGACGCGCTCTGCACCATTACCCAAGCGCCCGCAACTTCGCCTTCACTTCGAGGAAATCCCGCCACGCCAGCTTCTTGTGCGCCGGCGTTCTCAGCAAATAGGCCGGATGCAGGGTCGGCATGGCAGGAATGGCGACGCCGGACGGGGTCGTGTGGACGCGCCAGTTGCCGCGCAGCCGCAATATGCCTTCGGAGGTGTTGAGCAGGGTCTTTGCCGACGGGCCGCCGAGATTGACCAGCACCTTCGGATTGACCAACTCGATCTGCCGCTCGATGAACGGCCGGCAGATCTCGGTTTCGTGCGGGGTCGGCGTGCGGTTGCCGGGCGGCCGCCAGGGAATGACATTGGCGATGTAGACGGACGTCCGGTCAAGACCGATCGCAGCCAGCATGCGGTCGAGCAGCCGGCCGGAGCGGCCAACGAACGGCAAGCCCTCTATGTCCTCATCGCGACCCGGCGCTTCGCCGACCAGCATCACCTCGGCAGTCGGATTGCCGTCGGCGAACACAAGGTTCTTGGCGGTGAATTTGAGATTGCAGCCGTCGAATGCCGCCATGTGCTGGCGAAGCTCGTCGAGGCTTGCCGCCGATCTCGCCAGTTGCCGCGCCAATGCCGCTTGCGCCTCGTCGGGCACCGTTGACATGGCCGGGGACGTTCGCACTGCCGGTGCTGTACTCGGTCTCTCGCCCATTTCGGCGCGCGATACGCTCGTCGAGCGTTGTGGCGCCGCATTTTCACCGGCCGGCATAGCGGCCGCCGCAGGCACCCGCTCCGGTGGCCTGGCTTCTGCAAACCTGTTTACCGGGTGTTCTTCAAGTGCCTCGTCGACGCCGGCGCTGGCGTAGAAGGCCAGCAGCTCGGCGAGATCGGCTCGGCTATTGTGGGGGGCGGCAGTCATGGTTTCACATTCGGCCGCAAAGCTTGAATTTGCAAGTTCAGCTCGACGGTATGCGCGGATCCTGCACCAGATAGAACGTCCAGCGCGGCGTGTAGTCGGTGATCAGGAAATAGAAGCTGGCGGTCTTCAGCGGGTCGATCTTGCCGTTCTTGAACAGCAGGCGGTCATACGGTTCGAAATTGCGGTCGAAATCGGCGTAGCTGCTCGACCAGATATTTTCAGGCGTTTTGTTGCGCTGGTCAAACGACAGGCCGTCGCCGAACACGCTCGGCTGGTCGAGGATCTCCTGGAGTTCGAACTGGAACTCGACCCAGGCCTGGCCGCTATTGTTGAGCACGTCGATGCGCATATACATCAGACCATTGGCGAAGTCTCCCGCCTTGCCGAACGGCTGGATCGGCTTTGTCGTGCGAATGGCAAGCGTTACCGGCGTCGCTGAATTCAGCTCTTCGGTGATGACCAGCGGATCCTCTTTCGTGCCGATGCCGGAAGCCCCGGTGATGCGGAAGCCGCCGCGCTCGTCGGAAAAGGAATAGGCGCCGGTCGCCCAGACCAGTTGCTGCTCGGCATGGGCATCGAGGGTCGTCAGTGGCAGCAGCGCCAACAGCGCCGCACGGCAAATCCGGCCGGGCGTGAAAAAAAAGCGCGTCGATGAAAAGCCAGCCGGCCTGAATATGCGCATGGCGGGAAGTATGGCCGATAAGCAAGCCGTCGAACAATTAAAAACATCAGTGCGACATATCTGTGCAAACGGAATAGGATTGAAGATTGATGCTCGCCACCGCGAATCTGTGTGGCAGGACGCGACTTTTTGACGAAATCGGTATTGTCACGTCCGCGCCGGTTTCCCGTCGCTATTTGATGCGCTATGCAGCGCGTGAGCCAGCAAGATGCCGGGAATAGCGAGCCAGTGAGGGGTCGATGAGCGATATCGAACGCGAAAGCATGGAATTCGACGTGGTCATTGTCGGCGCCGGCCCGGCCGGCCTCGCCGCCGCGATCCGTCTCAAGCAGGTCAATCCCGAGCTTTCCGTCGTCGTGCTGGAAAAGGGCGGCGAAGTCGGCGCGCACATCCTGTCCGGCGCCGTCGTCGATCCGATCGGCATCGACCGGCTGCTGCCCGGCTGGCGCGAAGAGGAGGGTCATCCCTTCAGGACACCGGTCACCGACGACCATTTCCTGGTTCTCGGCCCCGCCGGTTCGTTCCGTCTGCCCAATATCCTGATGCCGCCGCTGATGAACAATCACGGCAACTATATCGTCTCGCTCGGCAATGTCTGCCGCTGGCTGGCGACCAAGGCCGAGGCGCTGGGCGTCGAGATCTATCCGGGCTTTGCGGCGGTCGGCCTGCTCTACAACGAGGCCGGTGCGGTCACCGGCGTCGTCACCGGCGACATGGGCGTCGAGAAGGACGGCACGCACGGTCCGGGCTTTGCGCCGGGCATGGCGCTGATGGGCAAATATGTCTTGATCGGCGAGGGCGCGCGTGGCTCGCTCGCCAAGCAGCTGATCGCCAAATACCACCTTTCCGACGGCCGCGAGCCAGGAAAATACGGCATCGGCCTCAAGGAACTCTGGCAGGTCAAACCGGAAAACCACCGGCCGGGCCTTGTGCAGCATTCCTTCGGCTGGCCGCTCGATATGAAGACCGGCGGCGGCTCCTTCCTCTACCATCTCGAGGACAACCAGGTGGCAGTCGGCTTCGTCGTTCACCTGAACTACAAGAACCCCTATCTGTCGCCCTTTGACGAGTTCCAGCGCTTCAAGACCCATCCGGCGATCCGCGGTACCTTCGAGGGTGCCAAGCGGCTGGGCTATGGTGCCCGCGCCATCACCGAAGGCGGCTGGCAGTCGGTGCCGAAACTGTCCTTCCCCGGCGGTGCCCTGATCGGCTGCGCGGCCGGCTTCGTCAACGTGCCGCGCATCAAGGGCTCGCACAATGCCGTGCTCTCCGGAATGCTGGCGGCCGAGCATGTCTGTGATGCGATAGCCGCCGGCCGCGCCAATGACGAGCTGGCCTCCTACGAGGCCACCTGGCGCGCCACCGATATCGGCAAGGATCTGAAGAAAGTGCGCAATGTCAAGCCGCTATGGTCACGCTTCGGCACCATTGTCGGCGTCGGCCTTGGCGGGCTCGACATGTGGCTGAACACGCTGTTCGGCTTCTCGCCCTTCGGCACGATGAAGCACGGCAAGGCCGACTACGCCACGCTGGAACCGGCCGCCGCGCACCAGAAGATCGCCTACCCGAAGCCGGACGGGGTGCTGACCTTCGACCGGCTGTCGTCGGTGTTCCTGTCCAACACCAACCACGAGGAGAACGAGCCGGTCCATCTGCTCGTCGCCGACATGGACCTGCAAAAGCGCTCCGAGCATGACGTCTATGCCGGGCCCTCGACGCGTTACTGCCCGGCCAGCGTCTACGAATGGGTCGACAAGGACGGCAATGCCGCCGCCGATCCTGCGGCAAAGGATGTGCGCTTCGTCATCAACGCGCAGAACTGCGTGCACTGCAAGACTTGCGATATCAAGGACCCGAACCAGAATATAAATTGGGTGCCGCCACAGGGCGGCGAGGGCCCGGTCTACCAGAACATGTAAGTCACAAGGTTTGTTCCGGACTAAACAAGATGAGGAGCAGCGCAACCGTAGGATTGTTGAATAAACCGCCTGCCTGTGTTTCCTTTCTGCGGCGACAGGGAGGAAGGAAAAATGCGCCTGGCAGTTCTGACGAGCGTTGTGGCGATCGGGGCATTGTGCGCCCCTGCAGCCTTGGCCGGCACTAAGGTGCTGGTCAAGACACGAACTTACAACATTGCCGGAACCACCGGCGCGGCCCTGATCGAGGCCATGGATCGCAGTGGGCCGAAGCACGGCTTCATGACCCACGCCATCGCGCAGACCGGCTACAGCGTCGATGATTGGACCTTCGACGCCCATCAGGAAAACGGCGTCTGCCGCCTGCGCCGGCCAACGGGACGCTCAATCTCTTCTATACCTATCCCAAACTAGTCTCAGCCACATCGCCTGCGCTGCAGAAGCGCTGGAAGCGGTTCTTCGCTGGCGTCCGCGCCCATGAAGAGACCCATGGCCGCATCGCCAGACAGATGATGCGGGCCACCGAAAAGTCGGTTCGAGGGCTGACAGTCGCTGATGACCCGCACTGTTTCGAGGCACGTCGCGAGGCAAAGCGCCGGATCAATGCCATCTATGCCGAATACGAGGCAAAGCAGATCGCCTTCGATGCGCACGAGCATCGCGACGGCGGCCCTGTCGAGCACCTCATCCGCGCTTTTGTGGGCCAGTAATAAGCCAGGTCGAGACTGGACTGCGGATTTTCAGCTTCGCGTCCCGCCAGGCAGCGCTGCAAGCGCGGTCGCCGTCTGGTGCTCGTCGAGCGGCTTTTGTTCATGCGACCGTAGCGAAAACTCCACCAGCACCGGCAGATGGTCTGAGCCGGTGTCCTCAAGGGTCGACGCCGAACGGATAACGATGGCGCCCTTGCTGAAAACCTGGTCGATCGGCAGTCCGGCGAAGCGCAGGAAATCCGGCAGCTTTCTGTAGAGCCAGGTCGGCCCGACCGACGGCATTACAGTCAGCTTGCCAAGCGATGCGACGCGCCGGACGGCGGCGCTCCATGGCGCTGCGTTGCAGTCGCCCGCCAGGATCGACGTCTCGCCAAGCGAGGCGATTTCGTCAGACAACCCTCCAATCTGCCGTGATTGGTTGTGCGGCCATGGCCAGGTGAGGTGGATGGCGCCGACATCGACGTCGGTTCCGCCGAAATCGACCGTGGCGATCGCCATTGCGCCGCGGCTGTCGCAGTGCGGCGCTGTGCCTATGGCAAACGGTCGTCTGGACAGCAGCGCAACGCCGAACACGCCATTGGGATACGGGCAGAGGATCCGGTAGGGATAAGCGCTGGACAGCAGCCCAAGCTTTGCCTTCCACATCTCGGACACCTCTTCGAGGGTGATCACATCGGGCTGGGTCCGGCCGATCAGCGACAGCACCTTCTCAGGCGTTGGATTGTTGAACCTGAGGTTCATCTGCAGCAGGCGGTAGACCGGCTCGTCACCAGGTTTGGCTTCGTAGGCGGCCTGCACCTGCCATAGCCGCGAAAGCGGCAAGGCATTCGACGTGGTGGCAAAGGAGGCTACCGCAAACAGCAAGGCGGCCGCAGCCTGCAGGCGAAACGAGGTGGCGAGCAGGGGCAGCGCGCAAAGCGCCATCAGCACCGAAAAATGGACGCGGAAATGAGCAAAGGAATCGAGGGCCGGATGCAGCGATCCGAAAAACCCGGCCACCAGCGCGGCCGAGAGTGCAAGCATTGCGACGAATGCCAGCGCAACCGTCATTTCCCGAATACGTGCCATCGCTTTGTCTATCGGCAGAAGTGCGGCTCAATCAAGATGACGAAATGTCCTGACCCGGACCGACACATGCGATTCGGCATTTACTGGAAGGCCGTTTCCGAAAAGCTCCTGAGCTTACGCGAATGCAGTCGCTCCATCGGCATTTCAGCCAGCTTCTCCATCGCCCTGATGCCGATGGTCAGATGCTGCGCCACTTGCCGCTTGTAGAACTCGGTCGCCATGCCGGGCAGCTTCAATTCGCCATGCAGCGGCTTGTCGGATACGCAAAGCAGCGTGCCATAGGGAACCCGGAAGCGGAAGCCGTTGGCGGCGATCGTTGCCGATTCCATATCGAGCGCGATCGCCCGCGACTGCGACAGCCGCTGCACCGGCCCGCGCTGGTCGCGCAGCTCCCAGTTGCGGTTGTCGATGGTGGCGACGGTGCCGGTGCGCATGATGCGCTTGAGGTCGTAGCCGGAAAGCCCGGTGACCTCGGCGACCGCTTCCTGCAGCGCCACTTGGATTTCAGCCAGCGGCGGGATCGGCACCCAGACCGGAAGATCGTCGTCGAGGACATGGTCTTCCCGAACATAGGCGTGTGCCAGCACATAATCGCCCAGCGCCTGCGTGTTGCGCAGGCCAGCGCAATGGCCGAGCATCACCCAGGCATGCGGCCGGAGCACCGCAATATGGTCGGTGATGGTCTTGGCGTTGGAAGGGCCAACGCCGATATTGACCATGGTGATGCCGCCATGATTCGGCTTCTTCAGATGATAGGCCGGCATCTGCGGCAGGCGAGGGGGCGCAGCACCCTCACCAGGCGCGCTGTCGCCCACTTTGGTCACGATATTGCCCGGCTCGACGAACTCTACATATCCGTCACCGCCATTGGCCATCAATTCGCGTGCACGGGCGACGAATTCGTCGATGTAGAACTGGTAGTTGGTGAACAGCACGAAGTTCTGGAAATGCTGGGGACTGGTCGCCGTATAGTGCGACATCCGATGCAGCGAATAGTCGATCCGTTGTGCCGTGAACGGCGCCAGCGGCCGTGCCTCGCCCAATCCCACTTCAAATGTACCGTTGGCGATCTGGTCGTCGGTGCCGTCGAGATCCGGCACGTCGAACAGGTCACGGATCGGCCGTTTGATGCGTTCCGCAGCGGAACCGTCGACATGCGTGCCTTCGAGAAAGGCGAAATGCAGGGGGATGGGAGTGGTCGATTCTGAAACCGTGACCGGAACGCCGTGGTTGCGCATGATCAGCCGAAGCTGTTCGGTGAGATAGCTCTCGAAAAGAGCAGGCTGGGTGATTGTGGTTGAGAAATGCCCCGGCGTCGGCATGTGACCATAGGCCTGCCTCGAGTCGATCTGGGTGAACGAACTCGTGGTGACGCCGATCTCCGGATAGAAGGCCCGGTAGCGTTTGTTGTTGTCGCCGCCCGCTGCGAGCGCGGCAAATGAATCGCGCAGGAACTTTGTGTTGCGGTCGTAAAGCACCTGCAGGGCCGCGACCGCCTTCTTGGCGTCGTTGAAGCTCTGTCGGCCAAACGGCTCCGGCGTGACGACCGATTCAATGGCTTGGGGATAGATTCGCTTTTCCATGACCCAATATAGAGAGTTGGGCGCGCAGTTGGGAGGGGGTAAGGCGGTCTCAAAACGCGCTGTCGGCGGTTTTCTTTCCGGCGGCCTAGCCTCGCCGCAAGCTGACCAGCAGCACAAAGCCGACGCTGGCCTTTCTCAGCGCAGGCGCCTCGATGGTCGAACCGGAATCGGCGCGCATCGTCGGCACGGCCAGGACCGGGGCCGCCAGAACCGTCAGGATGAGTGCCGTCCGCGGCAGAAGCCGAAGGATCTTGACGACATTGGCGGTGAGGCGGGTCATGGCGTGGGTTTCAATATCTCGCTGTCGGGTTCAGTGGCGAAGCTGGTTCGGGCAACCGAGCCGGCAGGAAATGGCCACATCCCAGGCGCGGGCCGGCCGGCCGGCTTCGGCGACAAGGACGGCGAACAACATGCCGAACAGGCTCATCAGCAGGCAGACGATGGTGAAGCGGCGGGCAAGCATCGCGCGGTGTCTCCTTCAACACGCATGACAATGCCTTGCCCAGGCTGAACCGGCTCTGATGCCGGCGTTCATCTGGGGTTCAAAATGGTTGATGATCTCTGGGCGGGCCGCCTTGAAAGCAGTGACCTATGGCGAGCCGCGGCTGCGAGACCGATATATGAAAACGGGGCCGACTGGCCCCGCGCACCCCGGCAGGAATGGCACGATCAGAGCTTGTGCCAGGTCTGGCTCTTGCAGATCAGCCCGCCCAACACGCAGCCGCTCATCTTGAGCGAACTGCCGGAAAGCGAAGCCTTGCCCGAATAGGTCTTGTCGGTTTCGGGGTCGGTTATGGTGCCGGCATATTTGTTGTCGCCGGCCACCTTCAGTGAACCTATGTTCTTGCCGGCAAATTTGCCGGATTTGAGCGTAATCGAAAATGCCCCGCCGCCACCCGAAATGGCGGCAGTCGCTCCGGCTTGCGTTTTCCAATTGCCTTCGATCGGATCGGCCCATGCCGCGCCGGTCATCATTATTGCGGCCGCGAGGGCCAGGCTCACGTGTCGAAACATGTCTTTCCTCCCTCAGGCAAGTCCAATCGGGCTCCGTCCCGGCCGTCTGCCCCTTACGCAAACGTAAGCTAGTCCAGCTCCCGGAAAAACAAAAGCGGTGCCGCGACGGAACGGTTGCGGGTTTTTGCCCGCTCCCGAACGGCCGCGCCGGCGAAAAATGAAACGGGCCGCACACGTCTTTGTCTTCTGTGGTTAGCCGAGTCTTGATCCGCGCCTCGCAAGTTTTCTTCAAATTTTGTGCAAACTGGCGCAGTTGCTGGCTTTGTATCCTTAACGAATTTTCGCGTTTACCTCTTGTTTTAGCTTTGTTTTCCTCAAATTAAGCACGCCATTTAACGACGGATTCAAGCCTCCGCGGCATTCTCGAAAGCATCGAAAGAGCGGCCGCCCCCGAAGGTAATCAAGGACACCGAGGGACAGACGGAGACAGCTCTCGGGAGCCAGAACAGGGGATTTGAAATGGCACGTTTTGAAATGCTTGAAGCCGGCTTCGGCGCCATGGGGGCAACTGCCCAGGCCGATATTCTTTTCGAGTTGGGCATGATGTATGCGACCGGCCGCGATTGCGAGACCGATGTCGTCGCCGCCCACAAATGGTTCAACATCGCCGCGATCAAGGGTTCGGCCCGCGCCGCGGAACTGCGTTCTGAATTGTCGGCCGCCATGTCGAAAGTCGAGATCGCCAGTGCGCTGCGCGAAGCCCGCGAATGGATGACGATGCACTGAATTCGCCGACACTGAGTTCACTGACAGGGACGCTTCGGGTCAAGGCCGCGCAGACGGCTGGCCCCGAAAAAAAGAGGCCGCGCAAGATGGCCGACCAAGTCAAAACCAAGAACACAGCAGGCTGATCAGGCCGAGCCGTGCAACAGACAGGGAAGGCCAGCAGGTTCCGGCGCGGATGCGCCGGCAAGCTCAATGGCAAAAGCCGCGACCGGCCGGAACAGGGCTGGCGCGGCTTTGTCTTTGGGACCGCATGTTACAGGCCCAATCGAGCGCCGACGATGCGTCTAGACAGCTCCGGCGAAGGATGAAATTCTCCCGCCACTCTGGAAGAGGCGCGGCCGGGCGGCTGCGCGAGAGTGGAGGAGTTATGTTACCATGAAGAAATTCAGTATTTTGAGCGCAGCCATATTTGGCCTGATGATGACCGCGCCGCTCGCCTTCGCCGACGACATCACCTTTTCGGTGGTCGGACCGATGACCGGGCAGCTTGCCACCATCGGCGATCAGTTCAAGCAAGGCGCGCAAGCCGCCGCCGACGCGATCAACGCGGCTGGCGGCGTCGACGGTCGCCAGATCAAGCTCGACATCGAGGATGATCAGTGCGATCCGAAGCAGGCGGTTTCGGTCGCCAACCGCATCATCGCCAATGGTGTCAAGTTCATCGATGGTCACGCCTGCTCGGGCTCCAGCATCCCGGCCTCCGCTGTCTACGCAGAAGCCGGTGCGCTGATGATGAGTCCGGCTTCCTCAAACCCGGTGTTGACCGACGCAGCGGCGAAGGCCGGCTGGCCGACGATCATGCGCCTCTATACGCGCGACGATGCGCAGGGCGCTTTTATTGGTCCCTGGATCGCCAAGAAATATGCCGGCAAGAAAGTCGTCATCCTGCACGACAAGAGCGCCTATGGGCAGGGCGTGGCCGATGCCGTGAAGGCAACGATGAACCAGAACGGTCTCAATGAAATCCTCTACGAGGGCATCAACGCCGGCGAGAAGGACTATTCCGCGCTCGTTACCAAGCTCAAGGAGCTGAAGGCTGATGTGGTCTATTTCGGCGGCTATCACCCCGAAGCCGGCCTCATCCTGCGCCAGTCGGCGGAGCAGAACCTCAAGTTCCAGTTGATCATGCCGGACTCGATCGCTTCGCCGGAATTCTGGCAGGTTGCCGGTCCGGCCGGCGAAGGCACCATGTTCGTCTTCCCATCGGATCCGCAGTCGAAGCCCGAAGCCAAGGAAGCTATCGCCAAGATCAAGGCCGGCGGCTTTGTGCCGGAGGGCTTCACGCTGTTTTCCTATGCCGTGATCCAGGCATTCGCCGAGGGCATCAAGCGCGCCGGCAGCGACGACCCGGCCAAGGTCGCCGAGGCGTTGAAGAACGGCCAGCCGATCAGCACGGTTGTCGGGCCGGTCACCTTCGACGAGAAGGGCGACCTCAAGAACGCCAGCTACGACATCAACCAGTGGCATGACGGCAAATACGCGCCGATCCAGCCCTGATAGAACTATGTTGTAATTGAAAATGGCCGGGTCGAACCTGGCCATTTTCATCTTTGCGGTGCCTTTTGTGACGCGCTCGGGGTCACTTCGTGGATAAGGAAACTGCGGTCAGCTGTGGTTCCTCGGCAAAGCGAACCAGCACGGTTCCGTCTGTGACCTGCGCGCCTTCGGCGGCGATCTCGGCGATAAGCCCGTCATGGGGCGCGGCAATGGTGTGCTCCATCTTCATCGCCTCCAGTATCAGCAGCGGCTGGCCCTTGATCACGGCCTCGCCTTTTGCCGCACGCACCAATTTGACCAGGCCCGGCATCGGCGCGCGCAGGCTGCCGGAAGCGGCGGCTTCGTCGGCTCGCGCCAGCGGGTCCGGCACGGCAAAATCGTAGCCGATAGCGCCCTCGAAGACGGTGACGTGGCCCGGCCAGCGGGCGAGGCGAGGGGCGGTACGGAGATCATGCGAATTGACGCTGTCATAGGGCGCTTCCAGCGCCACCTCGAACCGTCTGTCCGGCCGCACCGACACGCGCGCGGCGATCTCCTGCTCGCCAAACTTCAGCAGCATGCGCCGCACTACAGCGTGGAAATGCGCATAGCCGGCCAGCGACAACCAGGGATCGTCCGAGGACGGCAAGTCGCGCGCACCGGAAGCAGCAAGTGCCGCGGCGGCAATTGTCTCACCGCTCGGCGGCGCAACCGCCGTCAACGCCTGCTGATGCCTGGAGATCAGGCCGGTATCGATATCGCCCGCCGCAAAAGCTGCATCAGCGGCCAGCGCGGCAAGAAAGCCAGTGTTGACGGTCGAGCCGGCGATTTCGGTCTGCGACAGCGCCTCGCCAAGTGCCGTGAGCGCCGCCCGTCTGTCCTTGCCATGGACGATCAGCTTGGCGATCATCGGGTCGTAAAACGGCGAAATCGCATCGCCGGCGCGCACGCCAGTTTCGATGCGCATGGTCGCACCTTCCGGTGCTGGCTGCGGAAATTTCAAATGGTGCAAGGTGCCGGTCGCCGGTAAAAACCCTCTTGCCGCGTCCTCGGCATAGATGCGCGCCTCGAAGGCGTGGCCGGAGAGCGCGATCTCGCTCTGCGTCTTCGGCAGTTTTTCGCCGGAGGCTACCCGCAACTGCCACTCGACCAAGTCGATGCCGGTGACCATTTCGGTGACGGGGTGCTCGACCTGAAGGCGGGTGTTCATTTCCATGAACCAGAAACGGTCGGCCTTCAGACCTTGCGAGGCATCGACGATGAACTCGATGGTACCGGCGCCGGAATAGTGGATTGCCTTTGCGGCTTTCACCGCCGCCTCGGTCATCGCCTTGCGCAGTGCCGGCGTCATGCCGGGGGCAGGCGCCTCCTCGATCACCTTCTGATGGCGGCGCTGCGCCGAGCAGTCACGTTCGTGAAGATGTACGGCGTTGCCGAAATTGTCACCAAACACCTGCACTTCGATGTGGCGCGGCTTGTCGACATATTTTTCCACCAAGACGCGGTCGTCACCGAACGCGGCTTTCGCCTCGCGCCGCGCGCCCGACAGTGCTTCCGAAAAATCATCGGGATGCTCGACACGCCGCATGCCCTTGCCGCCGCCGCCGGCGCGCGCCTTGATCAATACGGGGTAGCCGATCTCGCGCGCCTTGGAGGCGAGCAACACGATCTCCTGCGCTTCGCCATGGTAGCCCGGAACGACAGGCACGCCGGACTTTTCCATCAGCCGCTTGGCCGCGTCCTTCAGTCCCATGGCACGGATCGAGGCCGCCGACGGCCCAATGAAGATCAGCCCAGCGGCGGCGACCTGGTCGACGAATTCGGGGTTTTCCGAAAGAAAGCCGTAGCCCGGATGGATGGCCTCGGCACCTGTGGCCAAGGCCGCTGCAATGATCTTGTCGCCGCGCAGATAGCTTTCGTTGGCGGGAGAGGCGCCGATATGCACCGCTTCGTCGGCCATTTCGACATGCAAGGCGTGAGCGTCGGCATCGGAATAGACGGCGACGCTGCGCACACCCATCCTGCGTGCCGTGCGGACCACCCGGCAGGCGATCTCGCCACGGTTGGCGATCAGGATCTTGGCGAACATCGGGCCTCCCGGATTTGGCGCGGGCAATCCCGGATCGGCGTTTGCCCGTCTACTTCGAAGCCGCGATCTGACAGTTGCCGCTGGCCGCCACCTTGTAGTACGCCCGTGCGCTCTGGCAGGATTTCATCGCCATGGCCTCTGCCGCCTTTTGCGACGAGGCATTGCAGTGAGCGCCACACAGGACGTAACCGTCCCTGACCCGCACGAAAGATGTCGTGGCGTATGCCGAATGGCCGCTTGCAGCGACATAGGCCTTGTAGGCCTTGGTGCATTCGTCCTTGGCGCTGCCAGGCAGAAGTGGTGAAAAGCGCTTGTCGCCTTCGCTTCCGGCCAGCGATCCCGCCGCGCCCGTGCCTGGTGCAGCTAATATAAGTAACCCCGAAAGTATTGCGGCAGTAGTTTTCTGGAAAAGTTGCTGTTTCACCTTCGCCCAAGCCCCATTGACGTTGAAAAACAGCAATAGCCGCAATTTTTCTGTATGGCCAGTTGGATGATTGAAAATGGGTCTGCAGATTTCTCATGGCTGTGGATCACGCTTTGCCGAGTGCAGCAACGGCCCGCTGATACAATTCGGCCGTCGGCTCGTCGAAGCAGCAGAAAATGACGGTTTCCGGAACGGTGTTCTGGCCGATGAAGGCGCTCACGGTCCCGACTGCAATTTGCGTCGCCTGATCCTTCGGGTAGCGGTAGGCCCCGGTCGAGATCGCTGGAAACGCCACCGTCCGGCAGTCCTTTGCGGCGGCGATTTCGAGCGACCGGCGATAGCAGGAGGCGAGCAGTTCGGCTTCTCCTTTGCTGCCACCTTGCCAGACCGGCCCGACCGTATGAATGACGTAGCGCGCGGGTAGCCTGTAGCCCTTGGTGATTTTTGCGTCTCCGACCTTGCAGCCATGCAAGGTCCGGCATTCTGCCACAAGCTCGGGGCCGGCCGCGCGGTGGATAGCGCCGTCGACGCCGCCGCCTCCGAGAAGAGAGGTGTTGGCGGCGTTGACGATGGCGTCGACCGCCAGCCTCGTGATGTCGCCGGTTTGAATACGAATCCTCTGGCCGATTTCGCTCATCTCACATCCTGAACACGCCGAACCTTGTCTCTTCGATCTCGGCGTTGAGCGCGGCCGAAAGGCTGAGCGCCAGCACCTCGCGGGTCTTGGCCGGGTCGATGATGCCGTCGTCCCAGAGCCTTGCCGACGAATAGAGCGGGTGGCCTTCATGCTCGTATTTCATAAGGATCGGCTTCTTGAATTTCGCCTCCTCCTCGGCGCTCCATTCCCCGCCCTTGCGCTCGATGCCTTCGCGCTTGACCATGGCCAGCACCGTTGCCGCCTGCTCGCCGCCCATCACCGAGATGCGGGCATTCGGCCACATCCACAGGAAGCGTGGCGAATAGGCGCGTCCGCACATACCGTAATTGCCGGCGCCGAACGAGCCGCCGATGATCACGGTCATCTTCGGCACCTTGGCCGTTGCGACCGCCATGACCAGCTTGGCGCCGTCCTTGGCGATGCCGCCGGCCTCGTATCTCCGCCCGACCATGAAGCCGGTGATGTTCTGCAGGAAAATCAGCGGGATCCTGCGCTGGCAGCACAGCTCGATGAAATGCGCGCCCTTTAGCGCGCTTTCCGAAAACAGCACGCCATTGTTGGCGATGATGCCGACCGGCATGCCGCTGAGATGGGCAAAACCGGTGACCAGCGTGGTGCCATAATTCTGCTTGAACTCATCGAATTCGGAGCCGTCGACGGTGCGGGCGATTACCTCGCGTACGTCATAGGGCTGGCGCAGATCCGTCGGCACGATTCCGTAGAGTTCATGTGGATCGTGAAGCGGCGGAATCGATTTCTGTAAGGCAAGGCTTACAGTCTTGTTCCGATTCAGGTTTTTGACGATACGCCGGCATATGGCCAGCGCATGCTCGTCGTCGAGCGCATAGTGGTCGGCAACGCCGGAAAGCCTTGTGTGCACGTCGGCGCCACCGAGGTCCTCGGCGGTGACGTCCTCGCCGGTGGCCGCCTTCACCAGCGGCGGGCCGCCGAGAAAGATGGTTGCCTGGTTGCGCACCATGATTGTCTCGTCCGACATCGCAGGCACATAGGCGCCGCCGGCAGTGCACGACCCCATGACGCAGGCGATCTGCGGAATGCCGGCGGCCGACATGTTGGCCTGGTTATAGAAGATGCGGCCGAAATGATCGCGGTCGGGAAACACCTCGTCCTGATTGGGCAGATTGGCGCCGCCGCTGTCGACCAGATAGACGCAAGGCAGATTGTTCTGCAGCGCGATTTCCTGTGCACGCAGATGCTTCTTCACTGTCAGCGGATAATAGGTGCCGCCCTTCACCGTGGCGTCGTTGACGACGACCATCACTTCGGTGCCTTCGACGCGCCCGATGCCGGCGATGAGACCGGCCGACGGGATGTCCTCGCCATACATCGACCATGCCGCGAACTGGCCGATTTCGAGGAAGGGCGAGCCGGTATCAAGCAATTGGGCGAGGCGTTGCCGCGGCAGGAGCTTGCCGCGGGAGACGTGCCGCTCGCGCGCATCTTCCGAGCCGCCGCGTTCGACCGTGGCCGCTTTCTCAGCAATATCGGCGACCAGCGCCCGCATGCGCTCGGCATTGGCGCGGAAAATATCGGAGGCGGGCGAGATCTGCGAGTTGAGGGGGGCCATGGCGCTACCGGATCAGCTCGATCTTGCAGCCGACATCGAGGTCGCTCCAATCGCGATCAGCGGTGACGGCAATGGCGTTCTCGCGAATAGCCAGCGCGAGGCAGGCCCGATCGCCCAACGACAGGCCGCGATGCCGCGTCAGTTGGCGAAGCTGCCCGGCGGCGATGCCCATCGCTTCGTCGAAAACGGCGATCGGCATGCCGAGACTGGCGAGGTCGTCCGCGGCCTGTTCCATGCTGCGTCCCTTGTCGATCAGCTTGGCAATGATTTCGGCCGCATTGACCGAACTGCATTGTGCATCCGGCGCGAACCCCAAAGCACTATCGGTGCCTTGCTCGTTGAGCAGGATTGCGAGTGCCGCCGAACTGTCCATGACGTAGGGCTTCATTTCGCCCGCTTTCCTGTCGTCCCTTCGGCGTGAAGCCGGTCGAGACGCTTGTCGCTTCGACGCTGCTCTTCCCGCCGCTCTTTCAGAAATTCGTCGACGACGCTTTCACCGGGCTGTTTCAGCGCCGACAATTCGGCCTGGACGCGCCGCAGATTCTGCAGCCACGATCTTACCCGCAGCTCGCCGTTTTCGACATGCAGGATCATCTCCTCGCCAGGCTTCACGCCCATCTCCTCGCGCATCGCAGCAGGGATGACGAAGCGCCCGCCCTCGCCAAGTTTAACACGCTCGCGTTTCGCCGGAACCCTAAGTGGCGTTTTGCGAGCGCTGGCATCGAACTGTGCTTGCGGATCTTCGTCAAATCCGGACTTTCCCGTTCTGTCCGCCATGGTTCGTCTCGCTAGGATTGTGGCACATAGTCCGAAATATGCCACATCGCATGGCTTCTGGCAAAAGTTCAAAAGGATGCCATTAGGCGCTCTCCGCCATGATTTCCCGCCCGATCAGCCAACGACGGATTTCGCTGGTGCCGGCGCCGATCTCGTAGAGCTTGGCGTCGCGCAGCAGCCGGCCGGTCGGGTAGTCGTTGATGTAGCCATTGCCGCCCAAAAGCTGGATGGCCTCGAGCGCCATCAGCGTCGCCTTTTCGGCGGCGAAGAGAATACAGGCGGCAGCATCCTTGCGGGCCGTCTCACCGCGATCGCAAGCGGCGGCCACGGCATAGACGTAGGCGCGCGCCGCGTTCATCGTCGCATACATGTCGGCGAGCTTGCCTTGCACCAGCTGGAATTCGCCGATCGGCTGGCCGAACTGCTTGCGCTCGTGCACGTAAGGTATCGCCACGTCGAGGCACGCCGCCATCAGCCCGATCGGCCCGCCGGCCAGCACGGCACGTTCGTAGTCGAGGCCCGACATCAACACCTCGACGCCGCGCCCTTCCTCATGCAGCACATTGTCGAACGGGACTTCGACATTCTCGAACACCAGCTCGCCGGTGTTCGAGCCGCGCATGCCAAGCTTGTCGAGCTTTTGCGCAACCGAAAAACCGGCAAAGGCCTTTTCGACGATGAAAGCGGTGATGCCGCGCGAATGGAGTTCCGGATCGGTCTTGGCATACACGACCAGCGTCTCGGCATCCGGTCCGTTGGTGATCCACATCTTGGTGCCGTTGAGCACATAGCGGTCGTTGCGCCTTTCCGCGCGCAGGCGCAGCGACACGACGTCGGACCCGGCGCCGGATTCCGACATTGCCAGCGCGCCGACCTTTTCGCCACTGCACAGCGAAGGCAGATATTTTTCCTTCTGCGCCTGCGTCGCCCAGCGATTGATCTGGTTGACGCAGAGGTTGGAATGGGCGCCGTAGGAGAGGCCGACCGAGGCGGAGGCGCGCGAAATCTCCTCCATCGCCACGACGTGGGCGAGGTAGCCCATGCCGCTGCCGCCGAAATCGGGATCGGCGGTGATGCCGAGCAGGCCAAGCCCGCCGAGCTCCACCCACAGATGCGCCGGGAATTCGTTCGACCGGTCGATCTCGGCGGCTATCGGCGCGATTTTCTCTTGGGCGAAGCGCCGCACCAGGTCGCGCAGCGCCTCGACATCTTCGTCAAGCCCGAAGTTGAGCGTATGCATGTACATGCCGTTCCTCCCGGCGCACGACCCCGAAAATCGGGATCATGCGCGAAATCAAAGTGCTAGAGCGTCCTTTGCGCGCTCGAATGAACGCACGGCGCCGGAGCTCGTTGTCGCGCCATCGTTCTTTGCTCCAACAAGGCGCATTGTCATTGCTAGATATGTAGCGGTGACTTCGGCGATCGACAGCCGTTCGCCCGGCCGGAACCAGACGATGACGCCGGTCATCATCTGGATCAGCGCCATGGCGGTGAGCCCTGTGTCTTCGATGCTGAATAAGCCCGCTTCGACGCCGTCGCGCAGGATGGTGCGCAGCTCCTTCTCGTAGGCCGTGCGCATGCGCAGGATCTGCGTGAGTTTTTCGTGCGACAGGCTGCGCAGCTCCATGTTCGAGACATGGGTGGAATGGCGGCGTTCGATATGGAAAGCGATGTGGTTTTCGACATAGGCGGCAAGCCGCGTTGCCGGATCGGCGCCGACAGGGCGTGTTGCGCGCCACGCCTCGATCAAGCCTTCCATATGCTCGCGCATCAGCGTGAACAGAAGGTCCTGCTTGGTCGGGAAGTAGCGGTAAAGCGCCGCTGCCTGGACGCCGACTTCGGCCGCCAGCTGGCGCATCGACATCGCTTCGTAGCCGAGACGCGCAATCAGGCTGACCGCCGCCTCGCGGACCGCAGCTTCGGTCTTTTCTCCGTGAGAACCGGTCGTACGCGCCATGACAAACCGCCTTTTACGACGTAATAAAACAAACGTTCAATTAATTCAAGGACCGAAGCATTCGGGCAGGGCAATGACTTCAGGTTTGCTCTCTCTGCACCCTGGAGATTTTGTCCGATGGAAGCAATGAGCAGGATCATGCCTTGCTAGGCAATAATCCTGAAACCCGCGGACGTGTTGCGTGCCTCGATGTCCTCGACATCGACCTTCGAAACTGCTGCCCCTGCCGGCCCTTGCCAAAGTCGCTCAATCATCGTCGAGACCGCCGCCCCGGTTCCTGCAATCAAGGCTGTCACCGAGCCGTCAACTTCGTTGCGCACCCACCCGGCGAGGCCAAGCGCCGACGCCTCGCGCCGCGCCCAGACCCGGTAGCTGACGCCTTGCACCTTGCCATATATGCGTACTTGTACAGTGCGGTCGGTCATCGCGCTCTCCATCCTCTGAGTCGAGTCTGGCGCATCGCCGTGCAAATTCAACCACGCTGCCGCCAGTCAGCCACATAGGGCGAAGGCTCTTCAGTTCCCCCGTGCTGCCGCCAGTGCGCCGGGCAATTCCTCGGCAAAAATGTCGAGCTCGTGGTCGAGGCCGACGCTGACCCGGATGCAGCGATCGAGCACCGGCACCATCGGCTTGCGGATGAAGACGTCGCGCGACAACAGCGCCCGCAGCACCTTCAGCGCGAAGGCGCCGTCGCGGCCGCAATCGATGGTGACGAAATTGGTCGCCGAAGCCAGCGGCTTCAGCCCGTTCGCCTCGGCTGTTCCGGCAATGCGTCGGCGGCCGGAGGCGACCCGCGCCACCACGCTTTCCAGCCAGGCTTGATCGGCAAGCGCCTCGACGCCGGCGATCTGCGCCATGCGGCTGACGCCGTAGTGGTTGCGGATCTTCTCGAAGTCGCGAATCACCTGGGCCTCGGCCACCGCGTAGCCGCAGCGTATGCCGGCCAGCCCATAGGCCTTGGAGAAGGTGCGCATGCGGACGACGTTCGGCCGCGCCACATCGATTGGCGGCAGCGCTGAGGCTGGCCCTAATTCGCCATAGGCCTCGTCGAGCACCAGCATTGTGGTTTCCGGCAAGGCCTCGATGAAGCGGCCGAGTTCGGCGGCTTCCCACCAGCTGCCCATCGGATTGTCCGGGTTGGACAGGTAGACCAGTGGCGCCTTCTCCCTGGCGACCGCAGCCAGCAGGCCGTCGAGGTTTTCCCGATCGTTCTCGTAGGGCACTGCGACCAATCGGCCGCCGACGCCGGCAACATGAAAGTTGAAGGTCGGATAGGCGCCGAGCGAGGTCACCACCGCGTCGCCGGGCGCCACATACATGCGCGCAACCAGGCTGAGCAGCCCGTCTATGCCTTCGCCGACGACGACGTTTTCGGCGCCGACGCCGAGATGCCTGGCTACGGCTACCTTCAAATCGTGATTATCGGGGTCGCAATACATCCACATGTCGCCGGCAATCCCGGCCATGCGGGTAACGACGCGCGGCGAAGGGCCAAAGCTGCTCTCATTGGCCCCGATGCGGGCGCGAAAGGCGCGGCCGCGGTCGCGCTCCTGCGTCTCCGGGCCGACAAACGGCACCGTGGAGGGAAGCGCTGCGATGAGCGGTGTAAGGGGAGGGCGCATGGCAAAGGCTCGTTAAAAAAGGGGCCTTCTTGCTAGCCTGCCGGCTTGGCCTGCGCAAGTTCCGCGGCAGCCTTGAAATGTGGCAGCCGGCGAATGGCTCAAAGAAAAACCCGGCGGTTGCCCGCCGGGTTCAATATTGGTCAGGTCGAACTTATTAGAACGAGCGCTGGAAGCGGAGGAGGCCGCCAATGCTGTCCTTCTTGTCCGCACTGGTCCAGTTGACGTTGGTGAAGCTGGCCGGATCGTTAAACCGCCCGTAGTGGTCCCAATCGACTTCGGCGGTGATCGTCAGGCCAGGAACGATGTCGTAGGCGATGTTCGCCGCGACGGCATAGTTCTTGTCGTCGTCAGCGGAAGCCTGCACGTTGAACGAGGTCTTCTCGTTGAACTTGTAGGTGCCGCCACCCCAAACCGCCCAGTTGCCGCCCCACTGCTTGTAGAAACCACGGCCATTGGCTGGGACAAAGTTGCCCGGGTCATTGAGGTTATCGTCAGTGCCGTAGCCCGCCATGATGAACAGCGACAGCGCGTCGGTTGCATTCACGTCCAAACGAACCTTGCCGGCCACTTCTTCGTAGTTGCTGTCGTAGGCGATGACGCCGGTGATCGCGCCCCAGCCCTGCGTCCACTTCAGGCCGCCGACGACATGCGGAACGTAGCTGTCGATGGTCCCAACGCGGCCCGCGCCCTGCTCGAGCGAAGCCACGGCCGAGAAGCCGTTGCCGAAATCGAAGTAGTACTGGACGACGTTGGTGTCGAAATCACCGTAAGGAACCAGCGTATCCTGGATGACGCTGCCGGCGTAGCCGATGAACGTGTTGAAGGCCGATTCGTCCTTACCGACGCGCAGGCCACCGAGCTGGATCCAGGCGAAGTTCAGCGAAACGCCCTTGTTTTCGGCGTCATTTCTGACGATGGTCGTGACCGGCAGCAGCGGACCCTCGGGGCCGTCCGGATCGGTGGTTGTGGTGCTAACGTGACGGTTGCGGTTGCCGAAATTGAACCGGGTCTCGGTGTAGGTCTTCAAGGTGCCGAGTTCGGTTTCCTGAGCGGTCCAGGTCTTCAGGTTGAAGCGGGCGTTCTTGTAGTAGGTGTCCTGGATATCGCCATCTTCGTGATCGAAATTCTCAGCACCGTCGAACGAACCGACGTCGCCGATGCCGATGTCGTAGCGGACATAGCCGCCGATGCGCAGGCAGGTTTCGGTGCCGGGGATGTAGAAGTAGCCAGCGCCGTAGACGTCGCAGATCTTGACGTATTCAGCGGGTTCCGGCTCGGCGACGACGACGGCGTCGGCGGCGCGCGCACCGGATACTGCGATCAGCGCCGCAGCGGAGCCGAGAAGCAGGCTCTTGATGTTCATTTTCTGACCTCCAGTCAAAAGTTAAAAAACGGGTCTGGGTATTCTTTGCTGAAGGACAGCGTTCCCTGCCCCATCCCCACTACCGAAAAAGATGCGCACCGCGCCGCTCCTTCAAACCCGACATTACCCATGAGGCGGCGTCGTTCAACCACGATCGTACCGGCAAAAGGTTTGTGGTGGCGCTATCGCCGAGCGTTGTTGCACAAATGACACGATTTGGCCTCACTCCGAAAGCTCCCATTAACTATCGGGCCCCGGCAACCCCGCATTCCAGCCAATTCCGGCAATGGCCCGCTCAAACTGTGACCATGCGCCGACTCAACAGCCAGGGAATTGCCGCGGAATCGCCGCAAGCCACAGGTGGCAATTTGGCGGAAGCCCGATTTTTCGACGATAGTGACACCAGCTTGTTGATTGTGGCGGCGCTTTTCTTTATCCACCGGCGCAACGGAGAGGTGGCCGAGTGGTCGAAGGCGCTCCCCTGCTAAGGGAGTAGAGGTCAAAAGCTTCTCGTGGGTTCGAATCCCATCCTCTCCGCCACCGCTCAAAGTCGGTGCAGCACTGCCCATTAAATTCCTCAGTTCTCGAGCTTTACTTCCCATCACCCCGCCGCTCCGCCCGCTCGAAAAAACCAGCGATCCTGCCCGTAAGGATCCCGGACTCCAAGAACGGTGCATGCCCCTGGCCGTCGACCGTGATCGTTTCGATGTCGGCATGGCCCGTGCGCATCTGCTCGAGTGTTTCCGCGGACAGCAGCTTCGAGTTGGCGCCGCGTATGACGAGCATCGGAACCGCCGCCAGCGCGTCGAACTGCGGCCACAGATCAGGCAGCGGCTGAGTGAGGTCTAGGCCCGCCAGCGTGTCGACCAGTTTCGGGTCGAAGTCGGGCAGAAATCCCTCCTTGGCCTCGCGGTAGAAGGCTGACGCCATCCGCTCCCAATCCGCATCGGTCAGCGCCGGAAAATCCGGGCCATGGATGCTGCGCAGGTCGCGGACCACCTCGGCGTACGTCTTCGGCCTTGGCATGGGGTCGAGGTAGGAGCGGATATGGGCGAGACCTTGCGACTCGATCACCGGGCCGATGTCGTTGAGGACGATGGCCTTCAGCATGGCCGGCCGCATCGCCCCGAGCACATGGATGATCAATCCACCGCGCGACGTGCCGATGAAGGCAGCCTCCTCGATGCTCAGCGCCGCCAGCCCGGCGAGAATATCGCCGGCTTCGATGCCGATATTGTAATGGCCGATATCGGCATCGTAGGCGGACTGCCCGCGCCCGCGATAGTCGAAAGCGACGACCTTGCGCTTCCCCTGCACTGATAGATAAAGCGCCAGCTCGTGAAAATCACGGCAATTGCGGGTCAGGCCGGGCAGGCAAACGACTGGCCAATGGCCGGAATTCGCTTCGTCGTAGATGCGGGCGTGCAGGGACAGCCCGTCCGGCGCGGCGTAGAAGAAGTCGGAGAAGCCTTGGCTTGCCATGGTATTCCCTTGCCTCGTCCGGGTCGTTTCCGACAGCTACAGGCGAGGGCAGAGGCGGTCAAATCGAAGCGTCGGCGCTGAGAATCTTCGAGATGTCGGCGGACAGCGCCCCTCTGGCCTGCCGGCCATCTCCCCCACAAGGGTACCCTCAAAGGGGGGAGATCGGCCATCATCTCCGTTTTCGATAACATCCCAAGTTGCAGAAAAGTACCCCTCAGCGAAGCTGCCAATCTCCCACTAGAGGGGGAGATGTCCGGCAGGACAGAGGGGGGCGCGAAGGATCGCAGCCTGACTTGGCTTGAAGCCCGGTCGTCACCCTCGGCCGTTCACCAGATCCCCGACAATGTCGTATTTGCCGGAAATGCGCATCTTGTAGACCTCGTAATTCTCCATCACGCGCTGGACGTAACTTCTTGTTTCCGTATAGGGAATTCGCTCGATCCAGTCGACGATGGCGTCGACGTCCTTGCCGCGCGGGTCGCCGTATTTCGCCACCCACTGGGCGGCGCGGGTGGGGCCGGCATTGTAGCCTGCGAAGGTCAGCACGTAGGAGCCATCGAAACGGCCGAGCTGCTCGCCGAGAAAGGCAGCGCCCAGCGTTGCATTGTAGCCGGCATCGGTGGTCAGCCGGGCCTGAGAAAATGTGATGCCGGCCTTCTTCGCCAATTGCTTGGCCGTGCCCGGCATCAGCTGCAGCAGTCCGCGCGCGCCGGCGCTGGAGACAGCGCCGATGTTGAACTCGCTTTCCTGCCGGGCAATCGCATAGGCCAGCGCCTTGCCCGAGCCGGTGATGTTGGCGGTGTCGGGAATGACGCCGAGCGGATGCGACAGCGCGCCGACGTCGATGCCGCGGGCGCCGGCGATCTTGCCGACCTTCAGCGCCATGAAATGGTTGCCTTGTCTTTCCGCCAGCGCCGCCAGCAGCGCAAGTTCGCCGGGGCTGTTCAGCTGCCCGGCAAGATCGCGGTATAGCGTTTCGGCGTAGGGGTCATAGCCGGCCTCCTGCAGCCGCTTGATGGCGCTGACCGCCTCGCGGGTGGCAAAATTCCGGCGGTCGGCGGCACTTGGCTGGGGGTAGACGATGTTGAGGGTCTGCCGGCCGACGCGCTCGCCGGCGAGCTGGCCGTAAAAGGTCGTGCCGTAGCTGGCGGCGCGGCTGAAATAATCCTTGTCATTGCCGGGCCCGCCGACTTCGGCGGCGCGGCCGAGCCAGTAATAGGCGCGCGACAGCGACATCGGCCCCTGGGCGAGCTCGGCGATTCGCGCAAAATGCTTGGCGGCGGTGGCGGGATCGTTGAGGCCACGCAGTGCGTACCAGCCGGCGTGGAATTCCGCCTCGGCGGCCTTGGCGGCACTTTCGAAGGCGTGCGCGGCGACTATTCTGTAGGCGGTCTTCATGTCGCCCTGGTCGACCAGCTCGCGCGACAGCACCCGGCGCTCGACCCACCAGGCGTCCGGATCGACCAGCGCGTCACGGTCGCCCGGCGCTTTCATCACCAGCGCGGCGGCGTCGGAAAATTTCTGCTGCTTGCGCAGATATTCGGCTTCAGCAAAGAGATAGCCAGCCGCCCGCTGCGCCGTCGGCACCGCCTTCAGCAGCTTGGCCGCGTTCTTGTCGCCTTTGGTGACTGCCGCCCAGGCGTCGGCCAATTGCTGGGCGCCGGCGAGACCGGCGACGCGCAGCGCCGAAGCGACCCGGTCGGCATAGAACATGCGCTCCATGCGGAAGCGATGGTCGGCGGCCGGGATCAGCGCGCCGAACTCGCGGATGACCGCCGCCTCGTCCCTGGCTTCGAGCTTTTCGGTGCGCCAGAATGGCGACAGCACCGAGCGCGCCGCCTTCGTATCGCCCAGCGCTACATAGGAGCGGGCCAGGATCACCACGCCCTCGAAGGTCAGCGGCTGGCTGCCGTCGAACGCCCGCACCACGACATGTGGCAAGGGGTTCTCGCGATAGAGCGCGCGCTCGCTGTTCTTGCGCAAGGCGATCGTGCCCGGCCAGTTCGGCAGCATCTTCGCGGCATCGGCGATGTCGCCGCTCGGCACCTGGTCGCCGCCATAAAGCGCTATCGCCCAGGCAAGGATGTGCCGGTCTAGCGATTTGGTCGGCAGCGCCTCGCGCACCTGGCGCGCGCGCTGAATGTCGTTTGCCGCCAGCGCGTCGAGACCGCTCTTCAGCACCGCAACGCTGGCGGACGGCGACGGGGACTGCGGCAGCGCATCGTTGTCCGGCGCCGTCATCGGGATCGCCGACGTGACCCGCATATCGACGCTGCCGCCGATCGCCGCGCCGGGTATCAGCGCGACGATCGCGCCGAAAAGCGCGAAAAGATGAGGCCGCCTGGCCGGCATGGATCTGGTCATTTCCTGTTCTTCGACGTTACAGCAGGCACAGTTGAACCGAAGCCTATTCGTCGGTGGTGAAGGGCCCGTAAAGAAAATCTTATTGAGGTCGTTCGAATTGCGATTGCCGGCGCAATGCTTGCCGCGCAACAATGTCGAGACTATGGTGCGCGGCTTCGCTTTCGGCTAGAAGGCAGCGCACGACAAAACCCGAAAGGCCCCAAGGAGTTGGACGACATTCTGAGAGGCTCGCTGACCGCGCTCGTCACACCGTTCGAAAAGAGCGGCCGTTTCGACGAGAAAGCCTTTCGCGCGTTCATAGCCTGGCAGATCGCCGAAGGCACGACGGGCGTGGTCCCGGTCGGCACCACCGGCGAGTCGCCGACGCTGTCGCATGACGAGCACCGCCAAGTCGTCAAGGTTTGCATCGAGGTCGCCAAGGGCCGGGTTCCGGTCGTCGCCGGCGCCGGCTCCAACAACACCGAAGAGGCGGTCGGCCTGGTCCAGTTTGCCGAGAAGGCGGGCGCCGACGCGGCCCTTGTCGTCACGCCCTATTACAACAGGCCGACGCAGCGCGGCCTCTATGCGCATTTCGCCGCCGTCGCCAAGGCGACCAGCCTGCCGATCATCATCTACAACATTCCACCGCGCTCGGTGGTCGACATGAGCCCGGAGACGATGGGGCAATTGGTGCACGACTTCAAGAACATCGTCGGCGTCAAGGATGCCACCGGCAAGGTCGAGCGGGTTTCAGAGCAGCGCGCCACCTGCGGCAAGGATTTCATCCAGCTCTCCGGCGAAGACGCCTCGGCACTCGGCTTCAACGCGCATGGCGGTGTCGGTTGCATCTCGGTGACCGCAAATGTCGCGCCCAGGCTCTGCGCCGAATTCCAGGAGGCAACGCTTTCCGGCGACAGCGCCAAGGCGCTCGACCTGCAGGACCGTCTGTTGCCGCTGCACAAGGCGATTTTCATGGAGCCCGGCGTTTCCGGCGCGAAATATGCGCTGTCGAAGCTGGGCAAGGTCGAAAACGTGCTGCGCTCGCCGCTAATGACGGTCGAGCCGTCGACCGCCGAGAAGATCGACGCGGCGATGAAGCACGCCGGCTTGATAAACTAGGGATGAGGCGCCACCTCTCCGCATCATGAATCAAGTCAGAAAAGCCGATCCCAACAACAAGACCGTTGCGGAAAACCGCAAGGCGCGGTTTTCCTATGAGGTGCTCGACACGATCGAGGCCGGTCTTGTGCTGACCGGCACCGAGGTGAAGTCGCTGCGCCAGGGCCAGGCCAACATCCAGGACAGCTACGCCTCGGTCGAGGGCGGCGAGATCTGGCTGATCAATTCCTATTTGCCGGAATACCTGCAGGCCAACCGCTTTAACCACGAGCCACGCCGCCGCCGCAAACTCCTGCTCAACAAGCGCGAGATGGCCAAGCTGGCGCAAAGCGTCGACCGCGAAGGCATGACGCTGGTGCCGCTGAAGATCTACTTCAACGACCAGGGCCGTGCCAAGCTGCTGCTCGCCGTTGGCCGCGGCAAGAAGCTGCACGACAAGCGCGAGACCGAAAAGCAGCGCGACTGGTCGCGCGAGAAGGGCCGGCTGCTGAAAGAGCGAGGGTGAGGGCGGTCCGAAGCGGACGAAAAGCCAATGATTTGGCTTTTCGAGCGACGAACGCCCGGAGCATGGCGGCGGGCAGGGCGGGCCAATGGGGGTAGGTCTCTGTTGAAAAACCGGATCGTCTTGTGGGGTGCTGCCGGTCTGCTCATGGCAGGCCTCATCCTGGCCGGCGGCTATACTTACTTTCAGACGTTTTCTCCGGATCGCGGCAAATATCCGGTCAGGGGCATCGACGTTTCCCACCATCAGCGGCAGATCGACTGGCGGCGTGTTGCCGCCGACGATGTCGCCTTCGCTGTTATCAAGGCAACTGAAGGCGGCGACCATGTCGATGATGCCTTCGCGGGCAATTTGCGTGCGGCCCGCGCCGCCGGCCTTGCCGTCGGCGCCTATCACTTTTTCACCTTCTGCAGGCCCGGTGCCGATCAGGCACGCAACTTCATCTCGGTGGTGCCGCGCGATCAGCCTTTGCTGCCGCCGGTGGTAGACATCGAGTTCGGCGGCAATTGCCCGCAGCGCCCAACTCCCGAACAACTGAGGGCCGAACTCTCAGCCTTCCTCGGCCCGGTCGAAGCAGCGTTCGGCAAGACGGCCATCCTCTATGTGACCGACGAGGCCGCGCAAGCCTATGCCGGGCAGGTAGCCGGCCGCCCGCGCTGGCTGCGTTCGCTGGCGCTGCGGCCAGGCCATGACGACTGGATTTACTGGCAGTACCACAACCGGGGCCGCGTCGACGGCATCAGCGGCGACGTCGACCTGAATGTTCTCCAAGGCGGGCCGGCGACGCTGGCAGCGATGTTTGCCGCAGCGCCTGAAGCGACGGCGTCGGATTGACACTATTCCTGTCCGCCCGAAAGCACCCTCAGTGGCGCGATGACAGAACGACGAAGCCTTGACAAATACGGCTATTCGATAGCGTCTCAGTTTCGAGTTCAGCTTACGACCGTTTTGCAGACTTTATCGGCAGAGATACGCTAGCTTGGCCGCATACTCTGGATTAGCCAATGACCGCAGGACCAAAAAAATCTTGGATAGTCGCAAGCGACGTAGCCGACCGGGACGGAATCGGCGTCGAGCTTTGGATTGAAGGCGACCAAGTGTTGGAGATTTTCCGTGACGACACAAGGCGAACCCGAGAGGTAACTCTGTATCGGAAGGATATTCCTTTGGGGTTAGTCGAGGAGGCGATTGCGAGGTTCAAAGCTGAGATTTCATGGGATTTTGTAGATTGATCAATCGCCGCCCGATTCATTGTTTCCCTAAAAGTTGAACGTCACCGTCCCGCCTTTATGCTTCCACCAACTATTCGTATCGGGGCGGCGCTGTGCTAACTGCATTTGATGCCGGAGCGCCCTTCATCGACCAATGACAGCAACGCCCCGCCTGCAGCGGCGGACGGCGGCGACCCCCGCCTGGCATTTGTCTACGCGGAGGCGGTGCGTGGCCTCCAACACCAGCAGGGCGTGGTTGAAAGTCTCAATACGCGCGCCGGCAATCTGATTTTCGCAACTGCGTTCGCGAGTTCTCTCCTTAGAGGCAGGGCGCTCCTGGATGGCGTAGGGCCTTGGGACTGGCTGGCACTGACGTTGCTTTTTCTGATCGGACTGCTGGTCGCGATTATGTTGTGGCCGTATTATAACTATACGTTCCGTTTCGATCCCAAGAAGCTGCCCCAGGACTTCGTCGACCAGCACCCTCCCGCAACCGTGGACGGGATGCAATGAGCGCTTGCTGCGCATCAAATCCGACATGGCCAGCAATTGGCGGATCATCCAACGCCTGCGCGTCGCGCTGCAGCTTGCACTGTTTCTGTGGTTGCTGGATCTCCTGGCCTGGTTGTTTGCGATCGCCCGAATCTAAGGCTCGTGCCCTGGCGGGCCTCGTCCGACTCTATGTCTTCAGAAAAGCTTCTATCTGACTGAAGACGTCGACGAACATCGCTTCCGTCAACACGCCGGTATTGGTGTTGTAGCGCGAGCAATGATAGCTGGAAAACAGCGTGATGCCATTGGCCTGCTGCTGCCCACCATGCCGGAACGGATAGGCGGCAACGCGTTGGCCGAGCGCCCGCACGGTCGACTGGTGCGCGATCGAGCCCAGCGCCAGCACAGCGCGCAGATTTGGAAACCGCGCAATCGTCGGTACCAGGAACGTCCGGCAGGTCGCTATCTCGGCGCCAACCGGCTTGTTATCCGGCGGCACGCAGCGCACCGCATTGGTAATCGCCGAACCGACAAGCTCCAGCCCGTCATCTGGTCGCGCTTTGAATTCGCCGCGCGCAAAGCCGTGCGCGATCAGCGTGTTGTAGAGCAGGTCGCCGGCAAAATCGCCGGTGAAGGGGCGCCCCGTCCGGTTCGCCCCGCGCAGGCCAGGCGCCAGGCCGACGATCAGCAAGCGCACCGCATCCTCGCCTTCCGGCGGCAAAAAGGTCGGCACTGGCGCGTTGAACCAGGACGGCTCGCGCCGCCGCCACTCGGCGATGAAGTCGTGCAGCCGCGGGCAGAGCGGGCAATCGCGATCGGGTTCGGGCGAGACGACCAGGGGCGCGGTCAAGGCAACGACCGTCAATAGTCTTCCTCGTCGACTTCGGCCGGTTCGGGCCGACGCACCGGCCGCTCCGACGGATCGCGGCCGACTTCGTTCTTGAGTGTCATCAGGTCAATGAAATGGTCGGCCTGGCGGCGCAGATCGTCGGAGATCATCGGCGGCTGCGACGCCATCGTCGAGACGATCGACACCTTGCGCCCGCGCCGCTGCAGCGCCTCGACCAGCGTACGGAAATCGCCGTCGCCTGAGAAGATGACATAATGGTCGACGACGTCGGCAAGCTCCAGCGCATCGACGGTCAGCTCGATATCCATATTGCCCTTGATCTTGCGCCGGCCGGTCGAGTCGGTGAATTCCTTGGCCGGCTTGGTCACCACCTTGAAGCCGTTATAATCGAGCCAGTCGATCAGCGGACGTATCGAGGAGTATTCCTGATCCTCGACCAGCGCGGTGTAGTAATAGGCGCGCAGCAGATAGCCGCGTTTCTGGAAGCTCGACAAAAGTTTGCGGTAGTCGATGTCAAAACCCAGCGCGCGCGAGGTGGCGTAGAGATTTGCACCGTCGATAAAGAGAGCGATTTTTTCACGAGGATCGAACATGGAAAAATGTCCTTTTTCGAAATAAGCGGTCGTCTAAATGCGTCGCGACTACCGGCCAGTCTGATACCGGTCTGATAATAGACCTGTTGGCCTTCATTGTTCGAGATAACGCCAGTTTTACGGCAATCCAAGGCGCCATGCCGCACTGCAAGCAATTGTGATCGGCGCTGTGTCGTCGCAGGCGGCCCGCGTCGGAGCTGCGCACCGCCATAAAAGCTTGTATTTTGGCGGCGTTCGGGTTATGGACCGCGCCTGTTTTCCATTAAATCCAGGCATGAAAGGGGCAACTCATGGCCCGCGTAACCGTTGAAGATTGCATCGACAAGGTCGACAACCGCTTCGAGCTGGTGCTCCTGGCCGGCCACCGCGCCCGTCAGATCAGCCAGGGCGCGCAGATCACCGTACCGCGCGACAACGACAAGAACCCGGTCGTTGCGCTCCGCGAAATCGCCGAAGAGACGCTGTCGCCGGACGACCTCAAGGAAGATCTCATCCATTCGCTGCAGAAGCATGTCGAGGTCGATGAGCCGGAAGCCGATGGCGAGGCGATTGCCGACCAGACCGGCAGCGCCGTTGCGGCCACCGATGCCGACGACGCCGAGGACAACGTCACCTTCGATCGCATGACCGAAGAAGACCTGTTGGCCGGCATCGAAGGTTTGGTGCCGCCGGAAAAAAGCGACGATTATTGATCTTAGCGACAACTGCCGACACTTTCGCGTCGGCAGTTTCGTGGCTATCTATGACATGCGCCGTACGCCAGTGCGGCGCATGATTCATTTCAGCATTGCGAGATCCCGCCCATGATGCGTCAGTATGAGCTTGTCGAGCGCGTCCAGCGCTACAAGCCTGACGTCAACGAGGCGCTGCTCAACAAGGCCTATGTCTACGCCATGCAGAAGCATGGCCACCAGAAGCGCGCTTCCGGCGATCCCTATTTCTCGCATCCGCTCGAAGTCGCCGCCATCCTCACCGAAATGCATATGGACGAGGCGACGATCGCCGTTGCCTTGCTGCATGACACGATCGAGGACACCACGGCGACCAGGGCCGAGATCGACGAATTGTTCGGCCCGGAAATGGGCAAGCTGGTCGAAGGCTTGACCAAGCTGAAGAAGCTCGACCTCGTCTCCAAAAAGGCCGAGCAGGCGGAGAACCTACGCAAGCTGTTGCTGGCGATCTCGGAAGACGTTCGCGTGCTGCTGGTCAAGCTCGCCGACCGCCTGCACAACATGCGCACGCTCGACCATGTGCCGGAAGCCAAGCGCCTGCGCATCGCCGAGGAAACGATGGATATCTATGCGCCGCTGGCCGGGCGCATGGGCATGCAAGGCATGCGCGAGGAGCTCGAGGAGATCGCCTTCCGCTTCATCAATCCGGAAGCCTACCGCGCCGTCACCGCACGGCTGGCCGAAATTTTCGAGCGCAACAAGGGCGTGCTGTCCGAAATCGAGAAGGCGCTCTCCACGCTGTTCGACAAATATTCGATCAAGGCCGAGGTCAAGAGCCGGCAGAAGAAGCCGTGGTCGGTGTTCCGCAAGATGGAAGCCAAGGCGTTGTCGTTCGAGCAGCTGTCCGACATCTTCGGCTTTCGCGTCGTCGTCGATACCGTCGAGGACTGCTACCGGGCGCTCGGCGCCATCCACACCACCTGGTCGATGGTGCCCGGCCGCTTCAAGGACTACATCTCCACGCCGAAGCAGAACGACTACCGCTCGATCCACACCACCATCGTCGGCCCGTCGCGCCAGCGCGTCGAATTGCAGATCCGCACCTACCAGATGAACAAGATCGCCGAATACGGCGTCGCCGCTCATTCGATCTATAAGGATACCGGCGGCAAGATGAATGGTGCCGCCCATGCGATCTCGAAGGAAACCAATGCCTATGCCTGGCTGCGGCGCACCATCGAGCAGCTTGCCGAAGGCGACAACCCCGAGGACTTCCTCGAAAACACCAAGCTGGAACTGTTCCAGGACCAGGTGTTCTGCTTTACGCCGAAGGGCATGCTGATCGCGCTGCCGCGCGGCGCCACGCCGATCGACTTTGCCTATGCCGTCCACACCGATGTCGGCGACACTTGCGTCGGCGCCAAGGTCAATGGCCGCATCATGCCGCTGATGACGGAGCTGAAGAACGGCGACGAGGTTGAGATCATCCGCTCGAAGGCGCAGGTGCCGCCTGCGGCATGGGAATCGGTGGTGGTTACCGGCAAGGCGCGGTCGGCCATCCGCCGCGCCACCAAGAACGCTATTCGGAAGCAATATTCAGGTCTCGGTATCCGCATTCTGGAGCGCGCCTTCGAACGGTCCGGCAAGACCTTCACCAAGGAAAGCCTGAAGCCGGTGCTGCACCGGCTGGCACGCAAGGACATCGAGGATGTGCTGGCCGCGGTCGGCCGAGGCGAAGTTGCCTCCACCGATGTCATGAAGGCGGTGTTTCCCGACTACAAGGACGAGCGCGTCACGCTGGTCGCGCCCAAGCAGCGCGAGGAGGGCTGGTCGAAGATCCGCAATGCCGCCGGCATGCTGTTCCAGATTCCGGGCCGCGCCGCGCGCAAGGATAAAAACCAGCCGCGCGACGATGCGGTGCCGATCCGCGGTGTGCGCGGCGATTTGCCGGTGCGCTTCGCGCCGGAAGGGGCAGTGCCAGGCGATCGCATCGTCGGCATCGTGCAGCCGGGAACCGGTATCACCATCTATCCGATCCAGTCGCCGGCGTTGCAGGCCTTTGACGACCAGCCCGAGCGCTGGATCGACGTGCGCTGGGATATTGACGAGCGCACCAAGGAGCGGTTCCCGGCGCGCGTCTCGGTCACCGCCATCAACGCGCCGGGTTCGCTAGCCGACATTGCGCAAGTCGTCGCATCCAACGATGCCAACATCCACATTTTGTCGATGGTGCGCACCGCGCCCGATTTCACCGAAATGCTGATCGATCTCGAAGTGTGGGACCTCAAGCACTTGAACAGGCTGCTGTCGCAGCTAAAGGACAATTCGAGCGTCAGTGACGCAAGGCGCGTGAATGGGTGAATAGTGAATAGAAGAGGGTGCTCTCACTACCATTCACCATGGACATGGAGTGAACGATGAACACCGATGAAGTGCTGGGCATTTTCCGCGAGGCCGGCGCCGTTCTCGAAGGGCATTTCATCCTGACGTCGGGCCTGCGCAGCCCGGTCTTTCTGCAGAAAGCGCGTGTTTTCATGCATGCCGACAAGACCGAGCGATTGTGCAAGGCGCTCGCCGAAAAGATCCGCACTGACGTGCCCGGCAGGATCGACTACGTCGTCGGCCCGGCGATCGGCGGGCTGATCCCGGCCTATGAGACCTCGCGCCATCTTGGTGCGCCGGCGATCTGGGTCGAGCGGGAAGGGGGCGAATTCAGACTGCGCCGTTTCGAGATCGCCAAGGGATCGCGCGTTGTCATTGTCGAGGACATCGTCACCACCGGCCTGTCGATCCGCGAGACCATCGACTGCCTGCGCGGCCTTGGCGCCGAAGTCGTTGCCGCCGCATGCATCATCGACCGCTCGGCCGGCAAGACCGATGTCGGCGTGCCGCTGATCGCGCTCGCCGAATATGAAGTTCCGGCCTATCCGGCCGACAGGCTGCCGCCCGAACTCGCCGCCATACCGGCGATCAAGCCCGGCAGCCGCAATATATGACTGAGGCGCTGCCGTGATTGCCGGCATCGATCATTTCGTGCTGACGGTTCGTTCGGTGGACAATACCTGCGCCTTCTATCAGCGCGTGCTTGGCTTCAAGCGCCTCGACGAGCCGGACCGACCAACGGCGCTGCTGTTTGGAACGCAGAAGATCAATGTGCATCAGGTCGGGCGTACCTTCGAGCCGAAGGCCAAGGCGCCGACGCCGGGCTCCGGAGATTTCTGCTTGATTGCTGCCCGGCCGCTCGCCGAGATATGTGCCAACCTCGCCGCCAATGGTGTGGTGATAGAGGTCGGCCCGGTCGAGCGTGTCGGCGCTCGGGGCGCGATGATGTCGGTCTATTTCCGCGATCCGGACGGCAACCTCGTCGAGGTCAGCGAATATCGATCCTGAGTGACGCTCCTTAAATTCGCCGCGATCATGCCCTGTTCAGAACGGCGACACCCAGGGCCGGCGCGAGCGGCCACCGAGCGGATGCCGTCGGCCTCGTTGTTCTTCGGCCAGCGCGTCGCTATATCAAAGTCGTAGTTGCTTTTCGGCGACCGCAGAGCGCAGCATAGGCTGTCGCGCTTGGCTGGAAAGGCCGGCGTGAAGCCATCGACGGAACTAGGAACAGGAACAGAGTGCTTTTTCGACGGCGCAAGCCTGATGGTTTTTTCGAGCGGGTGCGTACCTATTTGTGGCCGCGCCGCTCGTTCTCGCGCTCGCTGCGGTATTTCTCCAAACGCATCCTGCGGCTTAGGGCCACGCCGCATGCCGTGGCCGCCGGTGTTGCGGCGGGCGTATTCGCGTCGTTTTTCCCGCTTGGCTTTCACTTCATCATTGCTGCCATCCTGTGCTGGCTGATCGCCGGCAATCTGGTCGCGGCAGCACTCGGCACGGTCTTCGGCAACCCCCTGACCTTTCCGCTGCTATGGGCCGCCTCCTGGGAGGTCGGCAAGCTGATCCTGCATGAACACCTGCCGGCGCATGGCCCGCCCGCGCATCTCGGCGACATGCTGCATAATCTTTCCTTTGCGCAATTGTGGGGACCGGTGCTGAAGCCGATGACGATTGGCGCAATACCGCTCGGCCTGGTTTTCGGCCTGCTGTTTTACGGCATCACCCGCTGGGGCATGGTCACTTTCCACGAGCAGCGCCGCAAGCGTCTGGCCGAAAGAGCGGCAAAGGCTGGAAAAACCGGGCCGGAAGTTCCCGCCGAATGATTATCGGTATCGGCAGCGACCTCATCGACATCAGACGCATCGAGAAGTCGCTGGAACGCCATGGCCAACGCTTCATCCAGCGCATCTACACCGAGATCGAACAGGCGCGCTCCGAAAACCGTGCGGCGCGTGCGGCCTCCTACGCCAAGCGTTTCGCTGCCAAGGAAGCTTGCGCCAAGGCACTGGGTACCGGTCTGGCGCAGGGTGTGTTCTGGCGCGACATGGGGGTCGTCAACCTGGCCAGCGGCAAGCCGACCATGGCGCTGACCAATGGGGCGGCAGCGCGGCTGGACGAAATTCTGCCTGTAGGGCACCGCGCGGTGATCCACCTCACCATCACCGATGATTTTCCGCTCGCTCAAGCCTTTGTGATCATTGAAGCGTTGCCGGTCGAAGAAGCGCCACATTGATTGCATCTGACCACCGGCATGACGTTGCCCAGCGCGCGCCGAGACTCTATACCATCCAACGCACAATCGAGGACGACATGAGCGTGGCTGAAAAAACCCAGAAGAAATCCGGCGGACTTGGCGAAACCGTCAGCGTCATCGTCCAGGCCCTGCTGCTTGCGCTGGTCATCCGCACGCTCCTGTTCCAGCCGTTCTCGATCCCGTCCGGGTCGATGCGGCCGACTTTGCTCGAAGGTGATTATCTCTTCGTCACCAAGTGGTCCTACGGCTTCTCCCGCTATTCACTGCCGTTCGGGCCGAACATCTTTTCGGGCCGCATCTGGGGCTCAGAGCCGAAGCGCGGCGACGTGGTGGTGTTCAAGTTTCCGCCGGACCCTTCCGTCGACTATATCAAGCGCGTCGTCGGCCTGCCGGGCGACAAGATCCAGGTCAAGGATGGCCAGCTCTTCATCAATGACGTGGGCGTGCCGCGCGTCAAGGTCGGGCAGATCGACAACCGCGACATCACCGAGGAGAACGGGCCGGTCGATGTCTATCGCGAGACGCTGCCGAACGGCGTCAGCTACGACACGCTCGACCTGACGCAGGCCTCGATCGGCGACAATACCAAAGAGTTCAAGGTGCCGCCCGGTCACTATTTCATGATGGGCGACAATCGCGACAACTCGTCGGACAGCCGCTTCACCGTCGGCTTCGTGCCGGACGAGAATTTGGTCGGCCGCGCCAACCTCATTTTCTTCTCGATCGGCGGCAGCGCCAGCCCGCTCGAAATCTGGAAATGGCCGTCACTGATGCGCGCCTCGCGCCTGTTCCATTTCGTCAATTAGGGCCATGGCGGCGACGAAACGGCTGACCGCCGATGCGCTCGCCGAGGCGCTCAGGGAGCGCACCGGCCACAGTTTTGGCGACCATCAGCGCCTGCAGCGGGCGCTGACCCATGCCAGCGCTCGCGGCAGTCACGCCGGCGTCGACTACGAACGTTTCGAATTCCTGGGCGACCGCGTTCTCGGCCTTGTCGTTGCCGATATGCTGCTGGCGGCATTTCCCGACGCCGCCGAGGGTGAGCTGTCGCTGAGATTGAACGCTCTGGTCAACGCTGAAGCCCTGGCGGAAATTGCCGAGGAGATCGGCCTGCCGGAACTCATTCGCGCCGGTTCGGACGTACGCGGCCTCGACGGGCGCAAGCGCGTCAATCTGCGCGCCGATGCATTGGAATCGCTGATCGCCGTGCTCTATCTCGACGGAGGGTTGGAAGCGGCCCGTGCCTTTATCCACAAATACTGGCAGCCGCGCTCGCAAGCCATTGACGCCGCCCGTCGCGATGCGAAAACCGAACTCCAGGAGTGGGCGCATCAGGCGGCAGGCGCAGTGCCGGTCTACATAATCGACAGCCGCGAGGGACCGGACCACGATCCGCTGTTCACCGTCAGTGTCAAGGTCGGCGCCTATCCGCCGGCGACCGGCAGCGGGCGCTCCAAGCGCGAGGCGGAGCAGGCTGCAGCCGCGGCACTTCTGCAGCGGGAAGGCGTCTGGCTCGATCAAGGGAGTGCCGCATGACCGCCACCGAAGCTCCAGCAACAGAAGCGCCCGCTACCCGCTCCGGCTTCGTCGCGCTGATCGGCGCGCCCAATGCGGGGAAATCGACGCTGGTCAACCAATTGGTTGGCGCCAAGGTGTCGATCGTGACACACAAGGTGCAGACCACGCGCGCCATCGTGCGCGGCATTGCCACCCACAACAACGCGCAGATCGTCTTCGTCGACACGCCGGGCATATTCAAGCCGAAGCGCCGGCTGGACACCGCGATGGTGACCACAGCCTGGGGCGGTGCCAAGGACGCCGATATCGTGCTGCTCTTGATCGATGCCGAGCGCGGCATCCGGGGCGATGCAGATGCCATCCTCGAGCGGCTGAAGGATGTCCGGCAGCCGATGGTGTTGATCCTCAACAAGGTCGATCGGGTCAAGCACGAGACGTTGCTTGCATTGTCGGCGGCAGCCAACGAAAGGGTGCCGTTCAAGCGCACCTTCATGGTTTCGGCGCTGACGGGGTCCGGCTGCAAGGACCTGCTCGACTATCTCGCCGAGACCCTGCCGGCCGGACCCTGGTACTACCCTGAAGACCAGATCTCCGACCTTCCGATGCGCCAGCTCGCAGCCGAGATCACCCGCGAAAAGCTCTATCTCAGGCTGCATCAGGAACTGCCTTATTCCTCCCACATCGAGACAGAGAAATGGGAAGAGAAGAAGGACGGGTCGGTGCGCATCGACCAGACAATCTATGTCGAGCGCGACAGCCAGAAGAAGATCGTGCTCGGCCATAAGGGCGAGACGATCCGCGCCATCGGCCAGGCCGCGCGCATGGAAATCGCAGGCATCCTCGAGCAGAAGGTGCATCTCTTCCTGTTCGTCAAGGTGCGCGAGAACTGGGGCGACGATCCCGAGCGCTACCGCGAGATGGGGCTCGAATTTCCGCACTGAGCTATCCAAAGATTTGGCCGATCGGTCGAGCTGTCTCTTGGTCGTCTCAAGATTCTGAGCGGTCCCCAAGTGCCAACGACACGCCGTTGGCAAGATGCTCGGCGTCGGACGCGTTTTCGAACGGGATGCCCGTTCTTGTATAGTCGAGCGGTGAGAAATCGGAGCCGTCGGCGTTGATCAGCGCAGCCTGGCGCCTTGCCGCTTGCATGTCGCCGAACTGAGCGTAACAGGCGGCAAGCCGGGTGCGGATCCAGGGCGTCGGTCGCGTCGCCAGCTCCAGCGCCTCGGCAGCCGTGCGGTATTCGCCCAGCATGTATAGCGCGAGCGCGCGATCGTACTGATACCAATGAGGATGCAGCGGGTTGATGCGGATGGCGCGCGCCAGCCAGGCGAGCGCGTCGAGCGGCCGGCCACGCATCGTCAACAGATGCCCCATCTGCTCGATACAGTCTGCGTCACCCGGATTGAGCTCGAGCGCGATGCGTAAATGATGCTCGGCCGCCTCGTGGTCGCGCATATTGAGCCGCACCAGCGACTGGATGCGGTGTGCCGTTGCCTGGTCCGGCGACAATGCGATGCCCCGGTCGGCCAGGTCGCGGGCCTTCGTCAGCACCGCGTCGCTGCTCGGTCCGAATTCGCTGTTAAGCACATGCGACAGCGCCAGATAGGTGTAGGCAAGGCCATGGGCCGGGTCCCTGACGATCGCAGCCTCGAAAAACGCCGCCGCTTCTTTCAGTTCGCTTTGCGCCGGATCGCGCAGCAAGGCGACGCCGCGCAGCACCAGTTCATGGGCGGCGAGGCTGGCTACCGGCTGCCGCGAGGCACGTTGCAGGCCGGCATTGTTCACCCGAACCACCAGCCGGCCGACGATCTTTTCGACGATCTCCTGCTGGATCGCGGACAGCCCGGCGTAATCGGCCTGGTAGCGATCGCCCCAGAGCTGGGAAGCGCTGGCTGCGTCAACGAGATTGACCGCACAGACGATGCTGTCTGCCTGCCGCCGCACCGAGCCCTCGACGACATAGTCGGCGCCGATGCACGAACGCACCACAGGCCATTCGCCAGGCGAATAGGAGGCAAACGAGAAGCTCGAGTTGCGCGCCAGCACCGTCAACGTGCCGAAGCGGGCGAGGCCATTGATAATGTCTTCGGCAATACCATCGACGATCGCTTCGTCGGCCGGATCGGCGCCGTCATTGCGGAATCTGAGCACCGCCACGATCGGCTGGGCGCCGAGTTCGGGCACCGGCTCGATTTCAGGGATCAGCATGTAGCCGCGCTTCGATACGGTCCGTATCGTTTCCTCGCCGAGCACCTTGCGGATCTCGCGAATCGACTGCGTCAGCGAATCCTCGGTGACGAAAACACCCGGCCAGACCGCTTCCATCAATTCCGACTTCGGCACCACACGGCCGATGTGGCGGGCGAGATGCGTCAGCAATGCGTAGGCTTTCGGCCGCAGGAAGGCCGGCTGTCCGGCCCGGCCGAGCGTACCTTTGCCCAGATCGAGCGTGAAACCGCCAAACTGAAAAACCTGCTCAGTGGCCGAAACCGCCATCGAAACGGCCCGCTCCCTGCAGCCGTGCCTGTATTGGCCTACGGCTGGAGGGCTGGGTCAAGGTCTGTCGCCGCCGAAAGCGGCGCTTTGGATTTGGACGCCGCAAATTAGACGGCGCCAGCAACGGCGGGCTGCGTTGCCGGCCTGCGGACGAAGCTCTCGGTGCCGTAGACGGCAACGATCGCGATCGCAGCCACCGCCCAGATCGCAACACCAATCCATTGCTGCTGCACATGGTCGGCGTCGATGAACGCCTTGCCCAGGAAGCGCACGCTGTTCTGATGGGCGACATGCATCAGAATGGCGAGAAGCACACTGCCGGTGTTCTGATAGAGCCAGGTGAACACCACTGCCGCCAGCACGACGTTGATCGTGCTGCAGAGGCTGAGATCGCCGACCAGGCCGAGCGGAAAATGCCAGATCGCCCAGATCGCGCCGAGGATCAGGCTTCCGGCCAGCGCCGAATGCTTGGTCAACAGACGCGGTGTCGCAAAGCCGCGCCATCCCGGCTCTTCGCCAAGCGGGCCGCTGAAGACCGCATAGAGCGCGATGATCGGCAGTATCTCAGTGACGGCTGGAATGTTGCCCCAGGCCGGCGTCGCCGAGCCGAACAGCGGATTGACCAGGATCGAGGCAAGCTGCGTGCTCAATGGCAGGCCGAATGCCACCAGATACCATAGCGGAGATACCCGCCACTTCACCATGGAAGCGAGAATGGCCTTGACCGAAGCCCAGCCTCCGGAAAGAGCGGCGATGACGAATCCGGACACCATCGGGCCGAAGGTAAACCAGGGAATGCTATCGCCATTCGACAGGTAGAATGGGATGAAGGCAAACCAGGTCAGGGCAAGCGTCAACGAAAAGAAGGCAGCCAACTGATGCTGCCGCACCAGGCGCAGGAAAGAAGTCATGTCGGGCCTCTCACGGGCAGATGACAATGAGAGGTCGCCGGGCTGCCCAATCGGTCGACTTACATCTTGAACAGCCGGCCGAAACATTCCGGGAGGCTATGCGCCGACCACCTCGGTCGACCCGTTTCTTATTGGCAGCCGCGCTACCCGAAATCCTGAGCGGGTTCTGAGAAATTTCCGATATTTCATGCAGAACCGGCCAGTCAGACCGGTTGGAACGCCTGCCGACACGGCGGTCGTCCAGCGTTCCCGTTCGTCGTCTCTCCGTCATACACCCTGCCTATAGGCTGTGCGAAGACCCGCTTCCGAGCAAACCGGGACCGGCAGGCAAACAGCCAGATCAGGACATGACCGGGACTTGGAATCGCATCGACCCCATCCGTCAGACCGAGTTTGCAAATGCCGTCGCTGTTGAGATCGAGCGGGTGCTGGCGCGGCGAGATCAAATCATCGATGACGATGCGATTGGTTCGGCGGGCAGGATCGCCGGAGCCATCGCCGCTGCAATCGCCCTACTTCAACCGAGCGAACTTCGGGCCATCGACACCATGCAGGAAAGGCTGCCTGACAGGGTATTGCAGTTCGTGAGGATACTGGCAGCGGAAGCCGGCGGCCAAGCCACCGAGGCGTCTGCCTCATCGGGGTTTGAAGGCCGGAGCATACACGTCTCAAGCCGGCCTGCCGGACGAGACGACGTCGATTCGATGCGGGTCGAAGACTGGGCAGGTCGCGTCGCCGGACCGACATTCCTGGAAGACAATTTCGGTATATCCCGGTCGACCCTGCATCGTTGGCAGCGGAGCAGTAGGGTCGTCGCCTTGCGCACCGGCGGCCGCAAACATGTGTTTCCGCTGGCGCAGTTCGTCGACGGCAGGCCGGCATCCGGCATCCGGGAAGTGTTGTCTGCAATGCCGAATCCGCGGCGCGCATGGCACTGGCTGATCCGCCCCGCTGCCGTGCTCGGCGGCCGTATTCCAATTGAGTTGCTTAAACAGGATTTGGTGGCGGATGTTGCCGTTGCTGCTCAGCACGAAGCACGTATGAAGCTGGCTTAATTTCCTTCTACCCTTCGAATTTTCTAGATGGGTAGATAAACGTTGGGCTGCAATTGGACGGCTAACGTACAAGTACTCTTCTAACTTACGTGACAATGTGCCATTTGTGTCATTTCAGCTTGGTGGATTAAACGAACGTGATATTTGCGCAACACGAATTTATTCTGTTGCAAAAACCATAATTATTTTCGGAATAGTCATTGAGGATCAAGCGCGGTTGGGTATGTTCGCCGCCGAAAAGGGGGAGCGGTGCGAGCCTTTTTCGATGTGGGGTGAGGCGGGGAATGCTGCTGTTCAGCCACAAAATTCGAAACCATTTTTAACTTTGACTGGAGAGGTCAGAAAATGAACATCAAGAGCCTGCTTCTCGGCTCCGCTGCGGCGCTGATCGCAGTATCCGGCGCGCGCGCCGCTGACGCCGTCGTCGTTGCCGAGCCGGAACCCGCCGAATACGTCAAGATCTGCGACGTTTACGGCGCTGGCTACTTCTACATCCCCGGCACCGAAACCTGCCTGCGCATCGGCGGCTATGTCCGTTACGATATCGGCGTGGGTGATGTCGGCTCGTTCGACGGTGCGGTCACCGGCGACCATGATGATGGCAGCGCGAATGACACCTACCGCAAGAACGCCCGCTTCACGCTTAAGACCTGGACCGGCCAGGAAACCGAGCTCGGCACCTTGAAGACCTACACCGAGACCCGCTTCAACTTCGGTAATGAAAACGACTACATCTTCGCCAACGAAGCCCATAACAGGAGCCTGTCGCTAAAATTCGCCTGGATCCAACTCGGTGGTCTGCGCGTCGGTAAGGACGAATCGGCCTTCGACACGTTCATCGGCTATGCCGGTAGCGTCATCCAGGATACGCTGGTTCCGTATGGTGCCTTCGACACGAATGTCGTCCAGTACTATTTCGACGCCGGCACTGGCTTCTCGGCCGTGGTCTCGCTCGAAGAAGGCTCTGGCGTCGTTGGTACGATCGACAGCTACGTTCCGCATGTCGTCGGGGGCGTGAAATACACGCAGGGTTGGGGCGCCATCACCGGCGTCGTCGCTTATGACAGCAACTATGAAGAAGTGGCCGGCAAGGTTCGCCTGGACGTCAAGCCCATGGACAACCTGTCTCTGTTCATCATGGGCGGCTACGGCACCGACGACAACCTCACGGATGACGCAGGCAACGCGATCGACGCCCACGGTCGTGGCTTCTACAAGCAGTGGAGCGGCAACTGGGCGGTCTGGGGGGGTGGCACCTACACTATCAACGAGAAGATCTCGTTCAACACCCAGCTCTCCTATGACGAAGGCAAGAACTTCGGCCTTGCAGCGAACATCGCCTATGAAATCGTCAAGGGTCTCAAGATCACAGCCGAAGTCGACTACTTGCATCTTGGTGAAGATTCCGTCACGAATTTCACCAAAGCCGACAAGGAAAACAGCGTCGGCGGCATTCTCCGCTTCCAGCGCTCGTTCTAATCGAAGCCAGTATCTCCGAACGGCCCGTAGCGATACGCTACGGGCCGTTTTGGTTTGCGGCGGATAGTCGCTCATCTTGATTTCGCCATCCAACCGGTGACAAGCTCTCGTCATGGAATGGCGCGACGAGGGAATCATTCTGGGCACCCGCAAGCATGGCGAAACCAGCGCCATCCTCGAGGTGATGACGCGCGTGCATGGCCGCCATCTCGGCCTCGTGCGCGGCGGCCGTTCGCGCAAACAGCAGCCGGTCTTGCAGCCCGGCAATCGCGTCGACCTGCTGTGGCGGGCGCGGCTCGACGAGCATCTCGGCACCTTCCAGGTCGAGGCGATCGAGATGAACGCCGCCCGGCTGATGGACAGCGCCGTTGCCGTCTACGGCCTGCAGACGATGGCCGCACATTTGCGTCTTCTGCCCGAGCGTGACGCCCATGGCGGCCTTTTCGAGACGCTTGCGGTGATGATCGCTCATCTCGACGATGCCGATGCCGCAGGCGAGCTGGTGGCCCGCTTCGAGCTGCTGGTCCTCGACGAACTCGGTTTCGGCCTCGATCTCAGCCAGTGTGCGGCGACCGGCACCAGGCAGGATCTTGCCTATGTCTCGCCGAAATCCGGCCGCGCCGTGTCGCGCGCGGCGGGCGCGCCGTGGCGCGACAAGATGCTGGCGCTGCCGGCCTTCCTGCAGCGCGGCTCCGGGCTGCGCGCCGATCCGGCGGCGATCGAGGACGCCTTCCGGCTGACCGGCTTCTTTTTGACCCGCCATGTCTACGAACCGCGCGGCATCGAGCCTCCCGGCGCCCGCGCCGGGTTTCTCGCCGCCTTGCGCAGGCATCACTCACCCGGCCATGAATCCGGCAAGGCGAGCGCCGCAGAAACCGCCGGGGAGACCACCAGATGAGCGACGTTGAACCTTATCCCGGCAACGTTTCGCCGCTCGGCCTTGGCACAAAGGGCGGCACGCTGGCGGTTTCGGAAGCGGCGCTGAAGGATGTCAACGGCAAGCTGCTGGCTTTCGGCACTGAAACATGCTCGATCTGTCCGGCGGCCAATCTGGTGGCACGTTGAATGGACCGGCCGTTTGGCCGCCGCATTTGAATGTCACTGAACATTGAATGTCAGTGACAACTGGCCTGGTTTGGGGGAACCGCCATGTTTGAAAGCCTGATTGGCCTCGTCGCCATCATCGCGCTGTTCGTCATCATTTCACGCCAGCAGGGCCGTATCGGCCTGATCGAGCGCGAGCTTGGCGCCTTGCGCAGCCTTGTGCTTTCGGGCATGCCTGCGCTGCCGCTGCAAGCCAAAGAACCGGCAGCAAACGACAGCAAACCGGCGGATGCCGCAATACCGCTTGCGGCCGCAGCCGACCTGGCATCGCCAGGGACCGCAGCGGTCGCATCAGCCACAGAGGCCGAGGCCGATACCGCGGCGCCATCCGCGCCGGAGTCGGCGCTACCGGCGGCCGCGGCGAAGCCAGCTCGCCAGTCCGACGTCGAAACGGCTCTCGGTACTCGCTGGGCGGTCTGGGTCGGCGGCATCGCGCTGGCGCTGGGCGGCCTGTTCCTGATCCGCTACACCATCGAGGCCGGCATTTTCGGGCCGCGCGTGCGGCTCGCCATGGCGGCGGCACTCGGGCTGGTGCTGGTCGCCGGCGGCGAGTTCATCCGGCGCACCGGCTTCAGGGTGCCGGTGCAAGGTGCCGCCGGTGCCTATATCCCGGCAATCCTGACGGCCGCCGGCGCTTTCATCCTGTTCGGTACCGTCTACGCCGCGTACAGCATTTACGGCTTCATCGGCCCGACGCTCGCTTTCACGCTGCTCGGCGCCATCGGGGTGGCGACGATCGCGGCAAGCCTGGTCCACGGTCAGGCGCTGGCCGGCGTCGGCCTGCTCGGTGCCATGGTGACGCCGCTGCTGGTCGCCTCGCAGGCGCCCAATCCGTGGGCGCTGTTCGGCTATCTGGCGATCGTGCTCGTCGCCACCGGCGTCATCGCCCGTATCCGCGACTGGAGCCTTTTGATGGCCGCTGCCTTCGTCGCCACCGGCATCTGGACCGTCTTCTACATGACCGAAGCGCCGGGGACGAACCTTTCCGTCATCCTTTTTATCGACGGGGTGACACTGGCCGTGCTCGCCTTCGTCTGGCTTGGCCGCCGCGACGAAACGGTCGCCGGCAGCGGCTTCGATTGGCCGTCGATCGCGCCGGGCTTCTTCGTCGGGCTTTCGGCGCTGGCCCTGTTTGTCGATCCGGCCTTCGCCGCCATCCGCGGTGCATTGCCGGGTGCCGCCCTTGTCGCAGCCCTGGTGGGGGTGGCGCTCTATCGGCCGCGGGCGCTGGCACTGCTGCACGCCGCCGGGCTGGCGACGGTACTGGTCTATCTCGGCATCATTCCGCCGACCACGATCGCTTCCGATTTTTCGGGCGGCGCTCTTGGCGTCGACGGCATGCCGGTTGTGGCGTCCGATGCCTTGATGCTCAGGGTCGGCATCGTTCTCGGCCTGGTCTTCATCGGCCTCGGCTTTTGGGCAGCGCGCCGTTTTGCGGCCCATGGCTGGCTGCGCGCCGCCACATGGGCGGCCTGGAGCGCTGTCGCGCCACTGGTCATCCTGCTGGCGCTCTGGTCTACCTTCGGCAATCTCGACCGTGACCTTGCTTATGCGGCGGTCGCAGCCGTTTTGGTCGGCGTCTTCGTCGCCGGCGGCGAATGGATAGCACGCGGCGAAGCGCCGCCGCTGACCGGCGGCGCTGCCGTCTCCTTCGCGCTCGGCGGCGCGGCGATTGCCGGCCTGCTGATGCTGCACATGGCCTTTGGTTCCGGCTGGACAACCATCCTGCTCGGAGCAGCCGCCGCCGTGCCGGCGCTGGCGACGCGCTGGCGTAGCTATCCGGTGCTTGGCTGGATTTCCGTTGGTGCGGTGATTGCAGTGCTTGGCCGCGCTGCCTTCGACCCGACCATCGTCGGTGCCGAGTTCCTGTCGAAGACGCCGGTGTTCAACTGGCTGCTGCTTGGATATGGCGTGCCGGCGCTCGCTTTCGGTTTTGCCGCCTGGCAGCTTGCCCGAACTACCAATGGCCGACCGCGCCTTGCCATGGAGGCCGGCGCCGCGCTGTTTTGCCTGCTCACCGTCGCCATGCTGGTGCGCCATGCCATGCATGGCGGCGTCATCGATACGGCTGCTGCAACGCTTGCCGAACAGGCGATCTACACGCTGATCGCCATCGGTGCCGGTGCCATCCTGGTCGCTATCGACATGCGCTCGCCAAGTCAGGTGCTGCGTTACGGCTCGATTGCAGCGGGCGTGGTCTCGGTCGCCTTCATCGTCCTCCAGCATTTTCTGGCGTTGAACCCGTTGCTGACCGATGAATCGACCGGCAGCATTCCGGTGTTCAACCTTCTGTTCCTCGCCTACCTCTTGCCGGCGGTCGCGGCAGGCGCACTGGCACTCTATTCCCGTGACAAGCGGCCGCAATGGTATGCGGCGATGCTGGCGGTGGTGGCGGCGGTGCTCGCTTTTGCCTATGCCACGCTGTCGGTCAGGCGCCTGTTCAAGGGTGAGTTCATCGGACTGTGGAGCGGTCTCGGCCAGCTTGAGACCTATACTTATTCGGCTCTGTGGCTGGTCATCGGCGTGGTGCTGCTCACCGCCGGTGTCTGGCTGAAGTCCCAGGTGCTGCGCATAGCGTCGGCGGCGCTGATCTCGATCGCCGTGCTCAAAGTCTTCGTCTTCGACATGTCGGAACTGGAAGGGGTGTTACGGGCGCTGTCCTTCATCGGCCTCGGCGCGGTGCTCATCGGCATCGGCCTGTTTTATCAGCGGCTGCTGACAAGGGCGGCGAGAGAGGTAAATTAGGTCGTCCACTGCAAGAAGCTCCAGCCTGGAGGACAGCGCGTTGCTCATAAACGACATAGCTACGATCGGCATCATCACGGCAGGCCCTGGGGGACCAATCGAAGGCTTCAAGGAGGGGCTGAGAGAATTGGGATTTGCCGAAGGCCGGAGCATTCGGTTTGAGCAGCGATCGGCCAATGGTGATTTGGGCAGGCTTCCCACCCTGGCGACGGAACTGGTTAGGCTGAACGTCGACCTTATCGCCGTGATCGGGGCGGTAACCGCGCGTGCGGTCCAAAAGGCGACAACGGAGCTCCCCGTCGTTTATTCTGTCGTCGTCGATCCGGTCAGTGATGGCCTCGCCGCAAGCCTGGAGAAGCCCGGCGGCAACATGACAGGAGTAACCAGCTTCGATCCAAACCAGGCGCGGACGCATGTCGAGTTGTTGCGAGCCGTCTTACCAGCGCTCTCCCGCATCGCGATCTTGAGCGATCAGGGGGTGTCCGATTGCCTGTCAGCCTCCAATGCTGGGGCAATACAAGAATTTGGGCTGAACCCGCAGGTTCTCCGCATTAGGCCTCAGCCCGATCTTGACGGCGCTTTTGCAGCGATGGATCGCGAACTGGTCGAAGCGCTCATCGTCCTCGAGGAGCCGATCATTGCAGCACTCCGCGCAAGAATCGCGGAGCTTGCCCTTGCGCGTCGCTTGCCAACCATCTTCGCGCGGGAGCAGATCGATGCGGGAGGTCTGTTCTGCTACGGCACCAGCTTGCGAAGCGCAACATATCACATGGCGCTGTGCGCGAAGAAGATTCTTGATGGCAAGAGCCCCCGCGACATACCAATTCAGACTTTGTCCCAGCACGAATTGGTGGTGAACTTGCAGACCGCGAGAAAGCTCGGTCTAACGGTGCCTTCAAATATAGTAAATAGAGCGGTGCGTGTGATTGAATAGTACTGCGGCCGCTGACCCGCAGCAAGGGAGACATAGGATCAAATGGCACTCTATATGCGAGGCCCCGAAGTGGATGCTTTAGCGACTATGTTGCAGCGCCAGACGGACGCTCCAAGCAAAACGGAGGCGGTGCGGACCGCGCTTGTGCACGAACTCGAACGCAGTCGCACCAATGTGTCGCTTCGCGGCCGGATTGCCAGGCTGCAAGCCGAGGCGGTGAGGATCGGCCTGCCCAATCCTGACTTCGATATGAAGAAATTCACAGACGAGATGTGGGAAGACTGACGTTTGTCGACGCGCCGCTATTCGTCACCACGCATTTCTTTCAACTTTCGGATGCAACCCGGGAATAAACCTGCCACTGGCAGCGTTATTCAGTTGCTTGGGTGACCGGGGCGGCGGACCGCTTCGCGCTGGCCGCTTGCGCCGCGCTGCAAAGGCGCGTTCAATCACCACGGACAGGGGCTCCAGAACCAGCGGTCATGGACGAAAAGAAGGCAGCAATCCTGGGTGAAATACCGCGTCTGCGCCGCTATGCACGCTCGCTGTTGCGCGACCGCGATTCCGCCGACGATCTCGTCCAGGATTGTCTCGAGCGGGCGCTTGTGCGGCTCGACAATTGGCAGACAGGAGAAAGCCCCAGGAGGTGGCTGTTTACGATCATGCACCATTTGTTCATCGACCAGATGCGCAAGGTGAACCGGCGCGGCGAGGCGGCGATGCTGCCGCTCGAGACAAGCGAGGCGCAGGCAGCACCCGCCGAGCAGGTCGAGAGCATCGCCTCGCGCGAGATCGTCGACGCGCTGCAGGCGATCAGCCCTGACCGGCGCGCGGCACTTGTGATGGTCGCCATCGAAGGGTTTTCCTATGCCGAAGCCGCCAACATCCTTGGAGTGCCCGCCGGCACTTTGATGTCGCGCATCGCGCGCGGGCGTGACGAACTGCGAGCGCTGCTGGATGATACCGCGCGCCGCCGCTCGATAAGGATCGTTGAGAAATGAGCCGGCGCGATTTCTCCGAACGCGACATCCACATGGCTCTCGATGGCGAGTTGCCGGGCGACGAGCGGACGGCCTATGAGGCATGGCTCGAGGCCAATGCCGAGATGAAGGCCAAGAGCGCACGCTACGCCGCCGACCGGGAAGCGTTGCGCGCAGCCTTTAATGGCGTGCTGGACGAACCCGTGCCGGTGCGGTTGAGCAAGGTGGTGCTTGGCGAGGCGCCGGTGGTCAGAGTATCGCCGTCGCGCTCGCGTTGGTGGCTTGCGGCCGCCGCTGCCGCCATCCTGGCGATTGGCGGTGCTGGCGGCTACCTTGCCGGCATCGGCGGCCTCGGCCTGGAAAATACCGCCGAGGACCAGCTTGCCGAAGAGGCGATCGCCGCCCACGTCATCTATGCCGCCGAAACGCGGCATGCGGTGGAAGTGCCGGCAAGCGACAAGGATCATTTGCAGAGTTGGTTGTCGAACCAGGTGGGTCTGAAGCTCGTCGCGCCGGATCTGGCCGCGCAAGGATTCCAACTGGTCGGTGGCCGGCTGCTGCCCGCCGGCCAGGGCAAGGCCGCGATGCTGCTTTACGAGGACGTCAAGGGCGAGCGCATATCGCTCTTCGTCACCGCCGAATCGGCAGCCAAGGCCAAGGGCACCTATGGGGAGGACGATGGTCCTGAGGCCGTCTATTGGCTGGACAAGGGTTATGGCTGCGCCGTCGTCGGCTCGCTGCCGCGCGAGCAACTGGCCGCAGTGGCCAAGAGCGCCTATGGCCAGCTTTTGGCGGGCTTGCAAAGCTGAGCAGGCTCTCGCTCTTCCGAAGCCGCGCCGATGCCTAAACACGGAGGTCGTTCAAAGCCTTTGCGCGACCTGCCTGCAGTCAAAACTGTCACAATTCGGCCCTAATCGAGGTGCGATAGCGCTTGCTTAATGCTGGCACTTCGGCTGGTGTGACCGATGTTTAGACTAGGGCCGTTTCCACAACCCAATCGAGGTTTTCTGAGCCCGCATGCCTGCCGAGATTCGCAAGGCCCGCGCGTCCGACGTCGATGACCTCGCCGCCATCGAAAAAGCCGTTTTCTCGAGCGATCGCATTTCTCGCCGCTCCTTTCGCCAACTGATCGAACGCGACACCGCCGAGCTGCTGGTTGGCGAAAGCGATGGCCGCGTCGCCGGCTATGCAGTCGTGCTGTTTCGCAAGGGCAGCGGCGTCGCGAGGCTTTATTCGATCGCCGTTGGTCCATTTTTCGGCGGCCGTGGCGTTGGCCGGCTGCTGCTGGAAGAGGCCGAGGCCGCCGCTTTCGAGCACGGCCGCATGATGCTTCGTTTGGAAGTCCGCGAGGACAACCCGCGCGCGATCCAGATCTACGAGCAGAGCGGCTACCGCAAGATCGGTCGCGAACCGGACTATTACGAGGATGGCGCCACGGCGCTGCGCTATGAAAAGACCTTGCGCGGCGACATTCCGGTCGCCACCGAAGTGCCGTTTTATCAGCAGACTTGCGAATTTACTTGCGGACCATGCTGCCTGATGATGGCGATGGCTTACTTCGGCCCCGGATTCGTGCCGGATCCGGTGATGGAAATCAGGCTGTGGCGTGAGGCGACGACCGTTTTCATGATGTCGGGGCCGGGCGGCTGCGAACCGTTCGGGCTTGCCGTCGCCGGCTATGAGAGCGGGCTTGCTGCTGAGATCTATGTCTCCTTCTACGGCGCGCTGTTCCTGCAGTCGGTGCGCAGCGAGGACAAGCGCCGGGTCATGGAGCTGGCGCAGGTCGACTTTCGCCGCCGCGCGGAACTTTACAGCATCCCGGTGAATTACCGTTCATTCGGGCTTGACGACATTCGCACCGCGATCGCAGAGGGAAAACTGGTGCTGGTCCTGATCAGCGGCTTCCTGATGTTCGGCAAGAAGGTTCCGCACTGGGTATTGGCCATCGGTGACGACGGCGATCATATCCTGATCCACGACCCCTGGGTCGAGGACGAGCGGCAGGAGACGATCCTCGATGCTGCCAACATTCCCGTGCCTTACGGCATCTTCATGAACATGGCGCAATTCGGCCGCGACGGATTGCGCGCCGCCATCACTCTCGGAAAGCGCGATAGCCAATGACCTGGGTCATCCTTACCGGCCGGCAGAACGATCTCGACCAAGTGGCGACGCCGCACAAGATCATCACCAATCGCGACTACCTTGCCCATCCGGCACTGTTTCGCGGTCAGCGGCCGAAGGTCATCAACCTGTCGAACAATTACGGCTACCAGAGCCGCGGCTATTACGCGTCGCTGCTTGCTGGTTCGCGCGGCCATAAGGTCATCCCGACGGTCGAAACGATGATCGACCTGTCGGAGCGCAAGCTCTATGAGCACGCGTTGCCGGAACTCGAACTCGCACTCAACAAGTGCCGCAAGGATCTGGGTGGCGCTTTTCCCCAGAAGGTCTGCATCTTCTTCGGCATCGGACCATCCAGGATCTGGGACCGCTTCGCAAAACTTCTGTTCGACTGGTTCCGTGCCCCGGCGCTCGAGGTCCACATCAGGGACAGCGCCGAATGGGCCTCGATCCGCAAGATCGGGTTCCATCCCCTGGCCAGGATGACCGAGGACGAGGAAACGCACTTTCTCCAGTGCCTGGAGACCTACACCAACCGCGAGTGGCGCGACACCAAGGGCCGCACGCCGGCGCGCTACACTTTCGCCACTCTGGTCGATCCGCATGAGGAACTGCCACCGTCGGAGATTTCGTCGCTGCGCCACTGGGCCAAGATCGCTGAAAAGATGGGCGTCGAAATCGAGCCGATCACCAAGCGGGATCTGGCCAAGCTCGCCAACTACGACGCGCTGTTCATCCGCGAGACCACCTCGATCTCCAACCACACCTACCGCTTTGCCCGCCGCGCCCAGCAGGAAGGCATGCCGGTCATCGACGATCCGCTGTCGATGATCCGCTGCACCAACAAGGTCTATCTCAACGAGCTGATGACCTACAACAAGGTACCGGTGCCGCCAACGGTGATGATAGCCGGCACCTCGGACCTGGAACTTGCGGCGCAGACGCTGGGCTTCCCGCTGGTGCTGAAGATCCCGGACTCCTCGTTTTCGCGCGGCGTCAAGAAATGCGGCACCTTCGACGAGCTGAAGACGCTCGCAACCGAATGGCTGGAGGATTCCGACCTCCTGATCGCGCAAAAATTCATTCCGACGGAATATGACTGGCGCGTCGGCGTCCTCGGCGGCCAGCCCTTGTTTGCTGTCCATTATCTGATGGCCAAGAAACATTGGCAGATCGTCAATCACAAGGCCAACGGCAAGCCCGACCAGGGCGGCATCAAGACCTTCACCCTGAAGGAAGCGCCGGCCCATGTCGTCGAGACGGCGGTGAGTGCGGCGCGTTGCATCGGCGACGGCCTCTACGGCGTCGACCTCAAGGAAACTAGGGACGGCGTCTTCGTCATCGAGGTCAACGACAACCCCAACCTCGACCACGGCTGGGAAGACTCTGGCGAAAAGGACGAGGTCTGGGTGCGGCTGACGCAGTGGTTCCTGGAGCGGCTGGACAGGCCGGGGCGATGATATACGATTGTGGGGGAAAAGATGCTGTTCTTCGTGATCGAGGATTTTCGCGGCTGCGACCGCAAGGAGATCTACCGCCGTTTCCGCGACCAGGGCCGCCTGAAGCCGGACGCGCTTCTCGTGCACCACAGCTGGATCGCAGCGGATATGAGCCGCTGCTTCCTGCTGGTGGAGGCCGATGACATCACGCTCCTGCAGCGGTGGGTCATCGAATGGGCGGATCTGGTCGAATTCGAGATTGTTCCTGTGGCGACGAACAAGGATATGGTTGAGGCATTGAACGGGCACCTCTGACCCGGCAAGGAACCTCCTGGTTCGCCACACCTGAATTCCGCCTTCTCTATCAAGGAATTAACACGCGAATCGAGCGTCATCTCAAGCAGATCTAAGCCGGTTGCCCGCGCTTCCGCGAGACTGTCGCACTTAGCCGGACTGCCGGATCGTCGCGCTCGACTTCAGCAGCCGATTGATGTCCGACGCCTTTGACGGCACGCCGATCAAATAGCCCTGGGCCTCGACACAACCCTCTTTTTGCAGGAATTCAAGCTGCGCTTCGGTCTCGACACCTTCGGCGGTGACGGTGATGCCCAGCTGTGCGCCAAGCCCGATGATGGTGCGCACGATCGCCGCGGTATCGCGACTGTCGATGTCACGGGTGAACGAGCGATCGATCTTGATCTTGTCGACGGGAAAGCGCCTGAGGTAGCCCAGCGAGGAATAGCCGGTGCCGAAATCGTCCAGCGCGATGCGGACGCCCAGATCGCGTAGCTGCCTGAGTGTCTTGAGCACCAGATCGCTCTCGTCCATCAGCACCGTTTCGGTGATTTCCAGTTCAAGTCGGTTGGCCGGCACGCCCGAGAACGCCAGTGCCGAAATGACGCTGCGGGCAAAGGTACCGCTTTTGATCTGCACGGCGGAGACATTGACTGCGATGCGCCAAGCCGCCCAGCCGGCCGCGGTCGTGCAGGCTTTTCGCAGCGCCCATTCTCCGAGCGGCACGATCAGCCCGGTCTCCTCGGCGGCCGGAATGAAGTCGTCCGGCCGCACCAGGCCGCGCACCGGCGATCGCCAGCGCATCAAGGCTTCGGCACCGACGATTTCGCCGGAGGCGATGTTCATGATCGGCTGGAAATCCAGCTCGAATTCGCGGCGCGACAGCGCTGCCCTGAGATCGATTTCGAGCGCCCGGCGGGCCCGCACCCTCGCGTCCATGGCCGGTTCGAAGAAGCGGTAGAGGTTGCGCCCTTCGCTCTTTGCCCGATAGAGCGCCATATCGGCATTTTTCAGCAAAGTCTCGGCGTCCTTGCCGTCATTCGGAAACAGCGCGATGCCGAGACTGATGCCGACACGCATGTCGTGTCTCTTGTCGCGAAACGGCTTTCCGATGATCTCGACTATGCGTTTGGCCAGCTTTTCCGCGTCGCCCGGGCTTTTGAGATTGAACAGGATGATGACGAATTCGTCGCCGCCGAAGCGGGAGACAACGTCCGTTTCATTGCGCAGGCACCGTTGCAGCCGTTCGGCCACGCATTTCAGCAGCCAGTCGCCGGCGGGGTGACCCCAAGTATCATTGACTGCCTTGAAGTGATCGAGGTCGAGCGAGAATATCGCCAGCGATCCGTCTCTCGTCTCGCTCAGGGCTTGGTCGAGCCGTTCGCGAAGCATCGAGCGATTGGGCAGGTTGGTCAGTGTGTCGTGGTGCGCAAGATGGGTCATGCGCTCTTCCACACGCCTGCGCTCGGTGACATCGTCGAACGTCGCGACCCAGCCGCCGCCGCTCATCGGCCGGCGCGCAACCAGCAGCGTCCTGCCGTCGGCGAGATGACGATGCGTTACGTGTGTTTTCCCCGCCCGCAGGCAGGCTTCGATTTGCGAGATTTCGCTGTCGGGGTCGAGCTTTGTATAAATGCCCAGTTCCAGCAGCCGCTTGAACGCATCACGGTGGCTCATGCCAAGCGGGAAGTCGGCGGGCCTGACATGATAAAGTTCCAGGAAACGTTCGTTGCGCACGATCAGCTTGCCGTCCGCATCGTACATCAAAAGGCCTTGCGACATGTTGGCAAGTGCTGCGTCGAAACGGCGGTGCTGCTCTTTCAACTCCTGCTCGGCGCGCCGTTGCTCGGTGATGTCCTCGTAGATCGAGACCCAGCCACCTGACGCCAGCGGCCGGTGCGAAATGTTGACGATGCGCCCGTCTGCAAGCGTTTCCTCATAGGTGGAAGGTTTTGCCTGGTCGATATAGGGCTTGCGGATGGCATAGAGTTGCTCGGCGCTTTGCGAGGCGATGCCGATATCCACGCTGTGCTGGAGGATGTCGAAAAACCGGATGCCGGGCCGCACCACTTCGGCGTCGAGGCGAAAGATGCTGATGTAGTTCCTGTTGCAGATGATCATCCGCTCATCGGCATCGAACATGCACAGGCCATGCGACATGTTCTCGATCGCTGCCGAAAAACGCTCGTTCTGTTCGCGTAGCTCGTCTTCGATCCGTCGCGGCAGACCAACGCCTTTGGCCCTCCGTCGGCGGACGGATGAACCAGCCTTGATACCGGCAACGGGCATGAGGCAAGCCTATGGACCATGGTTAACCACGGCACTGTTGTCCCTGCCGGTTAATTTACCGTTTTCAGCCGGCTGGAACGGCAGTCTGGCGTCGCGACTTTTCGATTGCCGCAAACCGTTTGAGAAAGGCATTCTGCGCCCAGGTCACCGAGCGCGGCGTGACATCGAAGCGCTCGGCGTTGAAACCGCGAGGCCTGCCGAAGAACTCGGTCGCCTCTGCCGTCGAAAAACCCGCAAGCAGCGTTGCTTCGAAATAAGCGGCGATCTGATCCGCTCGCTTGATTTCCTTGCGCAGCCCCGCGTCGAGTTCGGCCGGCAGTGAAAAGCGCAGATGGATGGCGCGCTGCAGTCTGATCTCGCAATCCCTGTAGCTGCCGCCCATCACGGATTTGAACGGCGAAATCATATCGCCGATGACGTATTCCGGCGCGTCATGCAGCAGCGCCGCCAACCGCGCGTCAGCGTCGGCATCCGGCATCAGTTCGCCGACAAGCGTTTCGACCAGCAGCGAATGCTGGGCGACCGAAAAGGCGTGATCGCCTCTGGTCTGGCCGTTCCAGCGTGCGACGCGGGCAAGGCCATGGGCAATATCGGAGATCTCGATGTCGAGCGGCGAAGGATCGAGCAGGTCGAGCCGGCGGCCGGACAGCATACGTTGCCAGGCACGCGGCGGCGCCCCGGCGCGGTCGGCCGCCATCAGGCGTCCTCCGCGCCAACGGCTTCCTGCGGAAAGCTGAACTTCGCCCAGGACGGGATGGCGAGCGACACGGCGACGTCGTCAGCCAGGATCGGCAGGCCGGCGTCGAGCGCTGCCTTGACCCGGTCGATGCGGGCAATGGCAAGGCCTGTCGTGCCGGCGGTCGAGCCAAGCGTGCCGACTGGTCGCCCCGCCACGGCCAACTCTGCGCGCGAAGTGGGCAGGGGGCGTTCGGCCGAGACGATCAACACCCGGCGCCTGGCAGTGCCGCGATGCTGCATGCGCGAGACGACCTCCTGGCCGACGTAGCAGCCTTTCTTGAAGCCGACGCCGCCGATCTCGTCGAGCAGCACATCATGCGGAAACGCGTCGCCGAGCTGATAGTCGCTGCCGCTTTCGGCAATGCCATTGGCGATTCGAAAGGCTTGCCATGCGGCAAGGTCGCCGCCGTCTGCGGCGCCACCATAGAAGCGCGTGACGATAGCATCGACAAACCGCGCATCAGCAAACGGTGCTGATTCAAATTGCGAGGCAGTTGAATCGCTTTCCCATACGACGGTCACAACCGACTGATTTGCCTTGGCAATTTCGACTTTTGCGCGCAACTTGTAGAGCGTCAGCCGGCGCATGAAGTCATCGATGGTCTCAGCACGGCATTCGAGCAGGAAAATATTTTCGCCAGCGCGCGAGATCAGGAAGTCGAAAAGGATCTTGCCTTGCGGCGTCAGCAAGGCGCCGGGCTTTGCTTCGCCGCGGCCGAGCGCGTCGAGGTCGGTGGTCAGGATGTTCTGCAAAAAGTGCTCGGCATCCGGTCCGGACACGGAAACGAGTGCGCGATCTCTGAGCGACGCAAAGGGCATGGTGGGAAAACGAGCCTGATCTTGCAAAACTATCGGTCATTACGTAAGCCGCTGGCACTTCCCCCGCAAGAGACCGGATCCGCATGGCCCCCCTCTACGATCTCATCCTGACAGGCGGCACCGTGGTCAATCACGACGGCGAGGGTTTTCGCGACGTCGGTATCAATGGTGGGCGCATCGCTGCCATCGGCGACCTCCGCCAGGCATCGGCGGGCGAGACGATCGACTGCCACGGGCTGCATATCCTGCCGGGCGTCGTCGACAGTCAGGTGCATTTCCGCGAGCCGGGACTGGAGCACAAGGAAGATTTGGAGACGGGCTCCCGGGCAGCGGTGCTTGGCGGCGTCACCACCGTCTTCGAGATGCCGAACACCAATCCGCTGACCACCAGCGAGGCAACCCTTGTCGACAAGGTGCGGCGTGCCACCGGCCGCATGCATTGCGACTTTGCCTTCTGGGTCGGCGGGACCCGCGAGAATGCAAAAGACGTTGGCAATCTCGAGCGGCTGCCGGGTGCGGCCGGCATAAAAGTGTTCATGGGCTCGTCCACCGGCGACCTGCTGGTCGAGGACGACGAAGGCGTTGCCTCGATCCTGAGGAACACACGCCGCCGCGCCGCCTTTCATTCCGAGGACGAGTTCCGGCTGCGCGAGCGGCTTGGCGAGCGCATCGGGGGCGATCCGTCCTCACATCCGGTGTGGCGCGACGAGATCGCTGCATTGCGCTGCACAGAGCGCCTTGTGCGCATCGCGCGCCAGGTTCGCGCCCGGATCCATGTGCTGCACATCTCGACCGCCGAGGAGATAGGCTTCCTCGAACAGCATAAGGATGTCGCGACCTGCGAGGCGACGCCGCATCATTTGACGCTGAGCGCCGATGACTATGCGCAGCTCGGTACGTTGATCCAGATGAACCCGCCGGTGCGCGCCACGCGCCATCGCGAGGGGATCTGGCAGGGTATTGCGCAAGGTGTTGTCGATGTCCTCGGCTCCGACCATGCGCCGCACACGCTGGCCGAGAAGGCAAAACCTTATCCGGCGTCGCCGTCCGGCATGACCGGGGTGCAGACTTTGGTGCCGATCATGCTGGACCATGTCAACGCCGGCCGGCTGACGCTGCAGCGCTTTGTCGACCTGACCAGCCACGGCCCGCAGCGTATTTTCGGCATCGCCAGGAAAGGCCGCATTGCCGCCGGCTACGATGCCGATCTGACCATCGTCGATCTGAAGCGCCGCGAGACCATCGCCAACGCCCAGCAAGGCTCCAAGGCCGGCTGGACGCCTTATGACGGCAGGCAGGTGACCGGCTGGTCGGTCGGCACCATCGTTCGCGGCCGGCGCGTGATGTGGGAAGGCGAGATCGTCGCGCCGAGCCAGGGCAGGGCGGTGGAGTTTTGCGAGGCGTTGGCGGGCTAAGCTCCCTGCCTCATAAGGGCCAGGCTAAACCACTCAATCCCCAGCAACGAAGAACGTCCATTGTCCGGTCGGCGTGATGCCGACTCGGTAGAAGATGTACGCACCGAACTGCTTCATATCGTCATAGTCGCTGGCGGTGACGATCTTGAACAGCTCGACCCGCTGCCTGGCATCGAGCTTGTCCAGCGGCAGGGCGAAGAAATAGGGCCAGACATAGAGATCCTGCGGCGTGCCGGCATCGACATGGACAAAACCGGCACTGAGCACCTCTTCCAGGATGGCGAGGATCTCCTGGCCTTCCGTATCGCCCGAAAGGCCCTTCAGAAAGGCGATCGGGTCGCCCTCGATGTCACCCAGCGACAATTGGGTCATCATGTCTCCCGTGCCGATCAGCGGCCGAAGCTTTTCGATGTCGCCGCTTTTGCACGCCTCGACGATCAGATCGTGCATGCGCCTGACCGGTTCCGGCAACTGGGTAAGGTCGTAGACAACTTCGGGCACAGGCGCGTCCGGATCGACATGCGGATTGGCCATCCCGCCATCGTCCGTTGGCCCTTTCGGTTCGGTTTGCTCTGGCTCGTCGGACGGAGTCGGCTGGCGGGCTGGAGGTGGTACCGTGCCGAGCGGGCCGGGCATCGGCACGGTACTTCCGGACGGCGACATGTCGCCGTCCGGCGGCGTGATCGGCGAGGGCAGGTCTTCGCGTTTGATCTCGCTGAGGGCGTGAGCGGGACTGCTCGCAAGAAACAGTGCAAGGGGAATTGTGGCGCAGGAAGCAGTAAGCCAAATGCCGAGGACCAGGCCGCGTGGCTTGTCTGATATCGAAAAATTCACCGCCTGCTACTCCCTGGTTCCAGCCCATCCATGTGCCCGGACATGATGTCCGGCGGCGCGCCGTCGTCAAAGAACCGAGATCAGTGCCGCAGTCTTTCGGGCTCGAAGGCCCCGGCAATCACCTTTTCACGCATGCGATCGAGCAGGGCAAGCGCCGAGGTCTCGCCATTGGCGCGCAGCATTTCGCCGAATGCCGTTTCGAGGGCTGCCTCGGCGATGATTTCCGGCTCGATCCCCGCCGACAATCCTTCTGCCCAGGCTTCGCTGTGGCTTTCCACGGCAGTCAGGCGCTTTTCTTCCCTGACCAGCGCGTCGATGTCGTTGACGCCATGTTCCATTGCGATGTCCACCCTTTCAAGCGGTGATCCGTTGGACAGGGATCAAGCTTGAGTTGTCCCTTTTACACGCAGGCTCAAGTAAGTATCTGTAAATGCGACATTTTTTTGGTCGTTGTCTACAAATTCCGTCGCGTCCAGCAAACCTGCATCCTATCCGTTTCAAACTTAGCCGATTAGGTCGGCCAAGGGGACGGAAACCTTCAGTTTGAGTTAATTTCACATCTGCGCGCTAACGTTTCGTTAACATAGTTGCAAAAGTGCAACATTAGGTTTGCACCAAGACCTCAGTCAAGGCAAGCGGGGAAGTGTCGAACGCGTCCGCCGCGACGGCGCCGAGCCTTGATGCGGCTTTTCCGGAAAGCGGCTGCCGTCGTCAGTTTCCGTAGCGCGAAGCGATGTCGCGAGACAGCGTCTCGCCTTCCTTCATGTAGCGGCTGATGGCTTCCGTCGCCGAGGCGGTGCATTGCGTATAAGTGCCGCCGAACGATCGGTAGCCGCGGTTGAAGCTGGCGATGAAGCGGGCGCGCCGCTCCGGGTTCGGATTTTCCGATGCGATCAGTTTTTCCATCTCGGCTCGCCACCGATCGCCCTTCTCGCCACACAGATTACGCAGGAAATGCAGCGAGCCGAGCACTTCCGCCAGCCGCATCAGCCCGGGCTCGAACGGTGCTTCGGCGGCAATCGCCGGGCGCGCACCGACAACCACACTGACGGCGAGGCATGCGGCGAGAAACGAAGACGTGCGGCTCATGAGGCTTTGTGCTGGAACAATTTGTCGCCTGCAAGGCGATTCTCTGGCTCACGTCTCGCCGTCTTTTTTGGGACCGAGTAGATCGTCGGCAATTTCAAACACTGCATCGGCGAGCGGCATCGCCATCATTTCGGCCAGCGTATAGAAAGCCGCGGTTTCGGCGTCGTCGCTGGCAACCGCCTCGCCGCCGGCATAATCGGCCCCAAACACCGTCAGCCGGTAGTCGACCGGATGTCCATCCCCGCTGCCGTCGATGTGGATTTCCCGCAGCGGCCGGTAGCTGCGCGCCTGCAATCCGGTCTCTTCCAGCAATTCGCGCCGTGCTGCCTGTTCCAGCGTCTCGCCGGCTTCGACCTTGCCGCCGGGAAATGCATAGAGGCCTTGCGAGGGCGGCCTGGCCCGCTTGACCAGCAGCACCGTGTTCTCGCGCACGACGCAGGCCGAGACTGCCGGAATGATCTTGCGTGCTTCCATGGCTCCGGATCGCTCGATTGGCACAGCCCGTTGTGGACCGACCGTCGGCGAACAGCTTTAGCGGTTGCGAAAGCCAGGTTCCATGGCCACTTTCATACGCCACCAATCGAAAGCTGAATTCATGTGCGGACGCTTTGCTTTGACAGCCACTCCGGACCAGACCGCCGCCTTTCTCGGCCTGGCGGAACTTGAGGGATTTCCGGCCCGCTACAATATCGCGCCGACGCAGCCGGTGCTGATGGCGCTCGCCGGATTGACGCAGGCGCCGGGCTCGAACCTGCCCGACCGCCGCTCGATTCTGGTGCGCTGGGGCCTGATCCCTGCCTGGGTGAAGGATACGCGTAACTTCCCGCTGCTGTTCAACGCGCGTTCCGAGGGGGCTTCGGAAAAGACGTCGTTTCGCGCTGCCATGCGCCATCGCCGCGCCCTGGTGCCGGCTTCGGGATTCTACGAATGGCACCAGACCGGTGGCCGAAGAGGGCGGCCCTATTGGGTGCGGCCAAGGCAGGGCGGGCTTATCGCCTTCGCCGGGCTGATTGAGACCTATGCCGAGCCGGGCGGTTCGGAAATGGACACCGGCGCCATTCTGACCGCCCACGCCAACGCCGATACTGCCCATATCCACGACCGCATGCCGGTAGTGATCCATCCCGAGGATTTCGCACGCTGGCTGGATTGCCGTACGCTCGAGCCGCGCGACGTGGCCGATCTGCTGAGACCCGCCCAGCCCGATTTCTTCGAAGCGATCCCGGTTTCCGACCTCGTCAACAAGGTCGCCAATACCGGGCCGGAGATTCAGGAGAAGGGCGTCGTCGAGCCTGAGCCCGAGAAGGTCAAGCGCCAGAAGTCCGGCGCGAACGACAGTCAGATGAGTTTATTTTAGCAAAAGCTACTGTTACTGGTTCGCCGTGAGCGCCTCAATCTTCACCCGACCGCATTCTCAGGCAGCGCGCGGCGAGACGATCTTCTGTGCCGGCTTCTTCTTCTTCGCGGTGTGCAGAAGAGCGGCGACGATTGCTGCCGGGCCGATCGCTCGGTAATAGCTGGCGAGCGCCGGTTGCTTGGCACGGCTGGGTTCCTGCTTGGGCATTCTTCTCTTCCCTAGTAACGTCTTCGTGTCTGCGTTTGCTGGCCGAATCCGACCAAATCGTGACGCTTGCTGATCTAGCCGGCGAAGTTTCATGACAGTGCCGACATGTTTAATAAAATGTTTCAGTGCCGCATTTCCTGTGATCCAACGATATTTTTGGCGAAGGTAGCGACTTGACGGCAACACCGGGCAAGGCGATAAAGCCGGCCATGAAAACGCCTTTCGCCATTTGTGGCATTTGCATTATCGGCTAGCCTCGCGCTGGTCCTGGACGTTTTCGCCTCATCTCCTCCAAGATTGGACAAACGCCCCGGCCAGCAGGCTGGAGCCCGATTTGCGCCTCGGCGTAACTGGCTTCATCCAGAGCACGATCCCAAAGATCATGCTCAACCAAAGTAACGCACCGGGAACGCACGTATGTCTGACGCATCGAAGAGCCTGCGCCTCTACAACACGCTAACGCGGAGCAAGGAGGATTTCTTCCCGATCGATCCGCGCAACGTGCGCATGTATGTCTGCGGCCCGACGGTCTATGACTTCGCCCATATCGGCAATGCGCGGCCGGTGATCGTCTTCGACGTGCTGTTCCGTTTGCTACGCCATCTCTACGGGCAAGCGCACGTCACCTACGTCCGCAACATTACGGACGTCGACGACAAGATCAACGCTCGCGCGCTGCGCGATTTCGGCGGCGAAATTGCATCGGGCAAGCTGTCGCTGAACGAAGCGATCAGGCGGGTCACCGAAAAGACCGCCGGTCGGTTCCACAAGGACGTTGCGGCGCTCGGTTGCCTGGAACCGACGGTCGAGCCGCGCGCCACCGAGTTCGTCGAGCCCAGGCCCGACGGCAAAGTCGACATGATCTTCTTGATTCAACGCTTGATCGAACGCGGCCATGCCTATGTCGCGGCTGGAGAAGTCTTGTTCGATACCGCTTCCATGCCGGATTATGGGCAGTTGTCGAAGCGCAATCTCGATGAGCAGCAGGCCGGCGCCCGCGTCGCCGTCGATGCGCACAAGAAGAACCCGCAGGATTTCGTGCTGTGGAAATTGTCTTCGCCCGAGGAGCCGGGCTGGGACAGCCCGTGGGGCAGGGGTCGGCCGGGCTGGCACATCGAGTGCTCGGCGATGTCGGCCGCCTATCTCGGCGAGGTGTTCGACATCCATGGCGGTGGTCTCGACCTGATCTTTCCGCACCACGAGAACGAGATCGCGCAATCGCGTTGCGCCCACGGCACCGAAACGATGGCCAAGGTTTGGATGCACAACGGTTTCCTGCAGGTCGAAGGGCAGAAGATGTCCAAGAGCCTGGGCAATTTCTATTCGATCACCGAATTGCTGGAGACGGATACCTTTGGCGGCCGCAAATGGCCGGGCGAGGTGCTCAGGCTGGCGATGCTGATGACGCATTATCGCGAGCCGATCGACTTTTCCGTGCGCAAGCTGGAAGAGGCGGAAAGGCTGCTTACGAAACTCTACCGTCGATTTGATGAAATCTGGCCCGTGAACCCAATCACACCGGAACCTCGAATATTGGAGCATCTGCTCGACGATTTGCAGACATACGATGCGTTCCGCACCGCTTCTTCATCTGCGTACGGAGCTGGGGATGATGCGGGCCGAGTCTTGGCTGGTCTAAAACTTCTGGGTCTTATGCAGCACACCCCGGATGAATTCTTACGTGGCGTCCCAGCTGTGACTGAGACCGTCGCCCACGCAAGCATTCAGGAGGAGGACGACACCCTCGACGCATACGGCTCTGCTGGTCCCACCAAGGATCGTATCAGAGCGCGTATAGACGAAAGACTCGGTCTTATTCGCGAAAAGAACTGGGCCGAGGCCGACCGCATCCGCGACGAGCTCCTGGCGCAAGGCGTGCAATTGAAGGACGGAAAGGACCCGGTCACCGGCGCCCGCATCACCACCTGGGAGGTAAAGCGGTGAGGGTGGAGGTCGAAATGTGTGCAAGGCTGGCGAAGGCTTTTGTGATGGCCGATCTCCCCACTTGCGGGGGAGATGTCCGGCAGGACAGAGGGGGGTGGGAAGGACCGCCGACTTTCGACGTAACCCATTCGCACCCCGGAACCTGCTTGAGGGGGTGGCTCCGATCGGTTGACAGGCCGGAGGGACAGTACCCCCCTCTGTCCTGCCGGACATCTCCCCCGCAAGGGAGGAGATTGGCTGTCGTCGATGATTTCGCCAATCGCGAAGGCGAGGGTGCTTGATGGGTCACGACCTCGTTCCATCGCGTCAGCGAAAGAATGCAAAATCTATGCGCCGTGGCATGACCGATGCCGAGTTGAAGCTTTGGAACGAATTGCGCGCCCATCGGCTGATGGGGATGAGCTTTCGCCGGCAGGTGCCGATCGGACCTTACATCATCGACTTTGCTTGCTCGACACACAGCTTGATCATTGAGGTTGACGGCAGCCAACACGCGGATCCCGAAAGCGTCCAGCGTGACGAGGCACGAAGCGCGTACTTGAATGCCAGCGGCTGGACCATCCTGCGCTTTTGGAACGACGACGTCGTTCGCGATATTGACAATGTCTGCCAGCACATCGTGATCGTGGCCGGCCTGACTGGCGCCGACGTGTTGGCAGGCCAGCCAGCAACGGAGGTAGTTCCATGATCGATCATCTCGGCATCACCGTTTCGGATTTCGACGCGTCGAAGGGTTTTTACGACAGGGCGATGGCGCCGCTCGGCGCCTCGCTGCTTTACATGGTGCCGCAGGAATATACCGGCGGCGCCAAGGTCGGCGGCTACGGCCGCGACCGGCCGGTGTTTTGGCTGCACGCCGGCAAGGACAAGTCGAAGCATCATCAGCATGTCGCTTTCACCGCGCGCAGCCGCGCCGAGGTCGATGCCTTTCACGCCGCGGCAATTGCCGCCGGCGGCAAAGACAATGGCGGGCCTGGCCTGCGCCCGCACTACCATCCGAACTATTATGGCGCCTTCGTCCTCGATCCCGACGGCAACAATGTCGAGGCGGTCTGCCATGCTCCGGAGTAGTGCGCGATGAGCCTCGACAACAGACCGGTGTATACAGGCGGCTGCCAGTGCGGCGCCGTGCGCTTCCGCGTCGAAGGCACGCTCGGCGATGCTTCCGTCTGCCATTGCCGCATGTGCCAGAAGGCAAGCGGCAATTTCTACCTGCCGCTGGTCTCGGTGCGCGGCGCCAGGCTGGACTGGACGCGCGGTGAGCCCAAACGCTTCCGCTCGTCCAACGCGGCTTTGCGCGGTTTCTGCGCCGAATGCGGCACGCCGCTGACCTTCGAAGCGCCCGATGGCGTGGCGCTCGCCATCGCCGCATTCGACCACCCCGAGGAGATTGCGCCGACGATCCAATGGGGTGTCGAAGCCAAGGTCCCCTATGTGGATCATGTTCACGAATTGCCCGGTGAGGAAACGATGGCCGACGTCTCGTCTGCCTCCTATCTCGCCGACCTCGTCTCCTACCAACATCCCGACCACGACACCGAACAATGGCCGCCGGAGGAAAAATCATGACCGAAACCGTTCGTACCGGCGGCTGCCAGTGCGGCGCCGTGCGCTTCCGCATCCACGGGGCGCTCGGCCGCCCGTCCATTTGTCATTGCCGCATGTGCCAGAAACAGTTCGGGTCGTTTTTCGGCGCGCTGGTGACAGTGCCGAGCGACGGCGTCGAATGGGTGCGCGAGGAGCCGAGTTACTTTCAGTCGTCGGTCAACATCGATCGCGGCTTCTGCGCCCGCTGCGGCACACCGCTGACCTACCGCCAGCCCGGCGCGCTGGAGATCGCCATCGGCGCCTTCGACGACCGTTCCGATCTGGCGCCGCAGATCCAGGTCAACTACGCCGCCAGGCTGCCTTGGGTCGAGACGATCTTCGACGCGCCGATCCATGACGACCCGGATTTCTACGCGCGACAGGAATCCATCATCTCCTTCCAGCATCCCGATCACGAGACGGCCAACTGGCCGCAGCAGGGCCTGAAATTATGAGCAGCGAATTCCGTACCCTCTATCCCGAGATCGAGGCTTTCGAGTCCGGCATGCTCGACGTTGGCGATGGCCATCAGGTCTATTGGGAGCGCTCCGGCACCAAGGGGGCCAAGCCGGCTGTATTCCTGCATGGCGGGCCGGGCGGCACCATTTCGCCAAAGCACCGGCGGCTGTTCGACCCGAAGCTCTACGACCTCGTTCTGTTCGACCAGCGCGGCTGCGGAAAATCGACGCCCAATGCCTCGCTCGAAGCCAACACCACCTGGCACCTGGTCGCCGACATCGAGCGCCTGCGAAGAATGTGCGGCTTCGACAAATGGCTGGTGTTTGGCGGCTCGTGGGGTTCGACGCTGGCGCTGGCCTATGCCGAGACACATCCCGAGCGGGTCAGCGAACTGGTCGTGCGCGGCATTTACACGCTGACCCGCGCCGAACTCGAATGGTACTACCAGTTCGGCGTCTCGGAGATGTTCCCCGACAAGTGGGAGCGGTTTTTGGCGCCCATTCCGGAGGCTGAGCGCGGCGACATGATGGCCGCCTACCGCAAACGGCTGGTCGGCAGCGATCCTGTGGCGCGGGTCGAGGCCGCCCGCGCCTGGAGCCTGTGGGAGGGCGAGACGATCACGCTGCTGCCGGAACCGGAAACCAGCGGTCCCTTCGGCCAGGATGATTATGCCCTGGCTTTCGCCCGCATCGAGAACCACTATTTCGTCCGTGCCGGCTGGCTGGAAGAGGGACAGCTGCTGCGCGATGCATGGAAGCTTAAGGATATCCCGGGTACCATCGTTCACGGCCGCTACGACATGCCGTGCCCGGCGCGCTATGCCTGGGCGCTGCACAAGGCGTGGCCGAAAGCGGACTTCCATCTGATCGAAGGCGCCGGCCATGCCTATTCGGAGCCGGGCATCCTCGACAGGCTGATCCGCGCAACGGACATGTTTGCCGGGAAATGACCATGGCTCGCGAGCGCCTTTATCTGTTCGACACCACGCTGCGCGATGGTCAGCAGACGCCGGGTATCGACTTTTCCGTCGAGGACAAGATCGCCATCGCCAAGCTGCTGGACGAGTTCGGCATCGACTACGTCGAGGGCGGCTACCCCGGCGCCAATCCAACCGACACTGCCTTCTTTGCCGAGCGTCGCACGGCCGATGCCAAATTCGTTGCCTTCGGCATGACCAAGCGGGCAGGCGTGTCGGCTTCGAACGACCCCGGCCTCGCGACGCTGATCCAATCCAAATCTGATGCCATCTGCTTCGTCGCCAAGAGCTGGGACTACCACGTCCGCGTCGCGCTCGGCTGCACCAATGAGGAGAACCTCGAGGCGATCAAGACCTCGGTCGAGGCGGCGCTCACTGCCGGCAAGGAGGCGATGGTCGACTGCGAGCATTTCTTCGATGGCTTCAAGGCCAACCCCGATTATGCGCTGGCCTGCGCCAGAACGGCTTATGAAGCCGGCGCGCGCTGGGTGGTTTTGTGCGACACCAATGGCGGCACCCAGCCGTCCGAGGTGCGTGCCATCGTCGAAAAGGTGATCGCCGCCGGCATACCGGGCGACCATCTCGGCATCCACGCCCATGACGACACCGGCCAGGCGGTGGCGAATTCGCTTGCCGCCGTGGAGGCCGGCGTGCGCCAGATCCAGGGCACGCTGAATGGCATCGGCGAGCGCTGCGGCAACGCCAATCTGATCTCGATCGTGCCGACATTGGCGCTGAAGCCGGCCTTTTCGGGCCGCTTTGCTACAGGCATTTCGGCAGAGGCGTTGACCGGTATATCGCGTCTGTCCCGCGCCTTCGACGAGTTGCTGAACCGCGCGCCCGAAGCGCAGGCGCCCTATGTCGGCGCCTCCGCTTTCGCCACCAAGGCCGGCATCCATGCCTCGGCGCTGGCCAAGGAGCCGGCGACCTACGAGCATGTGCCGCCAGAGACTGTCGGCAACCGCCGCCGCATCATGGTTTCGGACCAAGGTGGGAAGGCCAATTTCCTCGCCGAGCTGAAGCGGCGCGGCATCGACGTGCCCCGGGATGACCATCGCCTGGACGCTCTGATCGCCGTGGTCAAGGAACGTGAGGCGGAGGGTTACGCTTACGAAGGCGCCGACGCCAGCTTCGAGCTTCTGGCGCGCAAGATGCTGCATGGCCTGCCGGAATTCTTCCGCGTCACCTCCTTCCGCTGCATGGTCGAGCGCCGCTTCGACGCCAACGGCCAGCTGAAGACGGTCTCGGAGGCGATTGTGAAAGTACTGGTCGAGGGCGAGGAGAAGATGTCGGTCGCCGAAGGCCATGGCCCGGTCAACGCGCTCGACATTGCACTGCGCAAGGATCTCGGCAAATTCCAGAGCGAGATCGCCGATCTCGAGCTGGCCGACTTCAAGGTGCGCATCCTCAATGGCGGCACCGAGGCGATCACCCGCGTGCTGATCGAATCGCATGACGGCACCGGCGCGCGCTGGTGGACGGTCGGCGTCTCCGAAAACATCATCGATGCTTCGTTCCAGGCGCTGATGGATTCGATTGTCTACAAGCTGATGAAGAACCGGGAGATGGCGGGACTGGTGGCGGCGGAGTAGGGAGATGGGCTTCTCGATAAGCTGGCTTGGTTTTCGTGGTTATGAAATAAAGGAAGCTGCGGCCTTGTTCGGGCGCGAAATTGGCGATTCATCGGAGATTTTCGAAGCGCCAGTGAATGCCTATGCCAGCGAAAAGAACTGGGCGATTATCATTCTCGATCCCTGCAGCTTCCCAAACCCACCTCAACAATATCTGGTGGCGATCTCGCAAGGGCGGGAAGTGGTTATCGCGCACATAGAAGAGCATGTCATGTTCGCCCGCGCCGAGCTCTGGCGCAACGGAAGGAACATTTGGAAAGTCTGGCACAGCGGTGACAAGACTGTGAGGGACTTGCATGTCACGGGTGATCTCCCCGCTTCTTTCGAAGTGCTGAAGCAGCAGTGTTTTTCCAAACAGGATGAAGAAGATACCAAGGGTTCCGAGGTCGATTTTGTTTTTGACCTTCCCCTCGATCTTGCGGCAGAGCTGACGGGCTTCAGGCACGATGAGGGTTCGCCCGACAGCGTCTTTTTCGAACTTAACGAGAAACCAGCTCAGCGTTGAGACCGCATGTCGTGTTGGTTGGGCCTTTTACCCTCTCGTACACGGCGCGATTGTTCAATGTTTGGTGGTCGGGTTGAACCATCAGCGAGACTCCATTGATCCATCAGCAATTTGCGATGGTTTTGGGCAAGCCGCTGGCGCATAGCCTTCGCCCATGACTACCCAAGCACTTCACATCGAAGCCGACACCAAAGCTCGTCGCGGTTTTCTGCTGGCGCTTGGCGCCTACCTCCTTTGGGGGCTGCTGCCCTTCTACATGAAGGCTGTCGCGCATCTGCCGCTGGCCGAAGTCATCGCCCACCGCATCGTCTGGTCGGTGCCAATCGCGGCCGCTGTCCTGGTCTGGGCCGGTCGCACTGCCGATTTCAAAGCGGCAGCTCGTTCGCCGCGCATCATTTCGATGGCAGTGCTGACGGCGGCGCTGATCTCGGTCAACTGGGGCATCTATGTCTGGGCGATCGCGGTCGACCGCACCATCGAGACCGCGCTTGGCTACTACATCAACCCGCTGGTCAGCGTCGTTGTCGGCGCGCTGCTGCTCGGCGAACGGCTCGACCGCCTGCAGGTCGTGGCGGTGGTGCTCGCGGCAATCGCCGTCGCGGTACTGACCATCGACGCCGGCAAGTTGCCTTGGGTGTCGCTGGTGCTGGCCTTTTCCTTTGCCGCCTATGCCTTCTTCCGCAAGACGCTGCCAATCGGCCCGAGCCAGGGCTTCCTGCTTGAAGTGCTGCTGCTGTCGGTGCCGGCGCTCGGCTACATCATCTTCCTGATCGCCACAGGACAGGATCATTTCGTCTCCAGCTCGTTGAACGACACCGCCTTGCTGATCGGCTGCGGGCCGGTCACCGCCGTGCCGCTGCTGTTGTTTGCGTTCGGCGCCAGGCTGCTGCGCCTCTCCACCATCGGCATCATGCAATATATCGCGCCGACCATCGTCTTTTTGATCGCGGTGCTGATTTTCGGCGAACCCTTCGGCAGTGTTCAGGCCATAGCCTTCGGGCTGATCTGGGCAGCACTGGCGATGTACTCCTGGTCGATGTTTTCTTCGGTGCGCAAGACCGTTTCCGCATCAGCTCGAGCCGCGTAACGAAGAAAGGCGGCTGGCCGGTCATTGCGGATTTAAGGAACGCAGTAGGGAAAGGAGTGAATAGTGAATAGTCAGTAGTGGATAGACAGGCGCGGTCTGGAACGTCTTGTGTTTCACTATTCACTATTCACTCTACATCTTATCAATCACCCACTGTACGCCCTCCGTCGGTGCATCGACGGACGATCCCGCCACCATGATGGCGGCGACGATTGCTTCCGGATCCTCGACCACCAGCGGCTTTACCCGTTGCGCCGTGTGGATGAAGCCTTCCGTTGCCATGTGGTCGAGCAGCGCTAGCATCGGATCCCAGAACCCTCCGACGTTACCGAAGACGATCGGCTTGCGGTGGTGGCCGAGTTGCGCCCAAGTCATGATCTCGACGATCTCCTCGACCGTGCCGATGCCGCCGGGCAACGCCACAAAGGCGTCGGATTTCTCGAACATCCTATGTTTGCGCTCATGCATATTGTCGGTGATGACGAGCTCGTCGAGCCGGTTAAGCGCGGTTTCGGTCGCCTCCCGGTTGATCAGAAAACGTGGAATTATGCCGGTTACCTTGCCGCCGGCCTTTAATGCCCCTTCAGCGACGGCACCCATGATCCCTTTAGTGCCACCGCCATAAATCAGACGCAGGCCGGACTTGGCGATCGAGCGGCCAAGCAAATGTCCGGCCTTGATATAAGTTTCATCTCGGCCCGGGGACGAGCCGCAATAGACGCAGACAGATCGAATCGTGTTCATGTTATGATTGGTGATAGGGACTATTGGCATGGTCAAGCCCTGGGGCGGGCTTTTTCTTGTCGGATTTGGTAAAACAGGCTAGACCGAATTAGGTGGCTAAGGGGCAGGGAAACATGGCAATTAATCCGTTGAAGGCGTTTTTGTTCGCGGCTGGCGGCTCTGTCGCCGCGGCGGGAACCGCCTATCTATCGGGCGCGCTCGACCCGTATCTCAATTCTACCCGGCCTGCGGAGGTCGCGGCGCTGACGCCGCCGGCTTCGAAACCGGTCGCTCCGGCGACCGAGGGGCGGCTGCCGCCTGCGCCCGCGGCGTCCACCGATGCGGCAGCGCCCGCTGCGCCGACCGCAGCAGGTGCAATCGTGCCGACCTTCGACATCGTGCGCGTCGAAAGCAACGGCTCGATCGTCGTCGCCGGCAATGCGGCGCCCAACGCCAAGGTCGAGATTCTCAACGGTTCGACTGTGCTCGGCTCGACGGTCGCCGGTCCCGACGGCGCCTTTGCCATTATTCTCGACGATCCGCTGAAGCCCGGCGACTACACGATCACGCTGCGCTCGACGGCTGGCAATGTCGTGACCGCCTCGGCGCAGACCGCCGTCGTTTCGATCCCCCAGAATTCCACCGGCCAAGTGCTGGCAATGGTCGAGGAGCCGGGCAAGCCGTCCGAACTGCTCACTGTTCCGGCCCCTGAGGCAAAATCTGATGCCGCGCTGCCTGCCCCCGGCACCGAACTGCCGGCCGCCGCCGCGCCGGCGCCAGCCGCGCCGGCCGCCATTGAAGCCGCACCGGCTCCGGTGGCGCCCGCCACACCGGTAGCGCCTGCTGCTCCCGCGGCGGAGCCCAAGATCGTCGTCGAAGCCGTCGAAATCGACGGCAACAAGATTTTCATTGCCGGCGTCACCGATCCCGGCCGCAAGGTGCGCGCCTATGCCAACGATATCCTGCTCGGCGACGCGAAGACCTCGCCCGACCGCCACTTCCTGGTCGAAGCGACACGTGACATCCCGGTCGGCACCTACACCATCCATGTCGACGCGCTCGATGCCGACGGCGTGAGCGTGGTGGCCCGTGCCGCCGTGCCGTTCGAACGCGAGCCAGGCGAGGCGGTTGCCGCCGTGGCGCCGGCCGGGCCGAAGCCTGCCGAGATAAAACCGGCCGAGCCGAATGCGCCAGCGACCGAAGCCGCGCCGACTACACCGGCAACAGCCGCCGAAACGCCCGCAACCACCCCCACTCCCGCCACCGAGGCCCCGGCCGAAATGGCCGCGACAACGCCTTCGGGCGAAACTCCCGAGACCATCGCTCCTAAGCTCGAACATGCCGATGGCGCAGTCATTATCCGCCGCCATGACACGCTGTGGCGGATTTCGCGGCGAGTCTATGGCCAAGGCATGCGCTACTCGACCATCTATCTCGCCAACCAGGACCAGATCAGCAATCCGAACCGCATCTGGCCGGGACAGGTGTTCAAGGTGCCGGGGAAATCGAAGGAAGGCGAACCCGCCGATCTCAAGGCAATGGGCGACCAGATGACGACGGCGCCAGCCAAGACCGAGTAGCCGTTCTGCCCATCAGGATAGCTTGCGGCAGGGCCAGTCATCGTTTATCGCCGATGCACGATGATCGAATCTCCCCCCGTAATGGACCGACGCCGGGCGGCAGATGAACGCGCGCCGGCCAATTGCACGCCGGCCAACTGCACGCCGGATAGCCGCGCTGTCGCTGTCCGGCTCGCGGCCCTTTCGCATCCGGCGCGGATCGAAATTCTCAAACACCTTTCCGCCAGCCGTTCCTGCTGCTGTCGCGAGGTCGTCGAGCATCTCGATCTGGCGCAGTCCACCGTTTCCCAGCATTTGAAGATCCTGGTCGAGGCCGGGCTGATCCGCTTCGAGCCTGACCGCCAGCGCTCGCGCTATGAGCTCGACCGCGCCGCGCTCGCCGATGTTTCGGCATCGCTGGCCGCGCTGGTCGATTCCTGCTGCTCCGGCCGCTAAGACATAAAAGGTAAACAAGAATGGCCGAGAAAACCGTTTCCGCCGATTCCGGCTCGACCTTCAGAACGTTGCGCAATCTCTGGCCCTATATGTGGCCGGCCGACCGCGCCGACCTGAGGGCCCGGGTGGTGTGGGCCACCGTGCTGCTGGTCGTCGCCAAGCTGACCCTGGTGGCCGGACCCTATTTCTTCAAATGGGCGACCGACGCACTGGCCGGCGATAGCAAATCGCCGCCGCCGCTGCCGGCCTTTCTGCTGGCGCCGGTCATGCTGGTCGTCGCCTACAATGCCGTGCGGCTGGTGCAGCTCGGCTTCAACCAGCTGCGCGACGCCCTGTTTGCACGGGTCGGCCAGCATGCCGTGCGTCGGCTCGCCTTCCGTACCTTCGTGCACATGCACGAATTGTCGCTGCGCTTCCACCTCGAACGGCGCACCGGCGGACTGTCGCGCGTCATCGAGCGCGGCACTAAAGGCATCGAGACGATCGTCCGGTTCACCATGCTGGCGACTGCGCCGACGATCGTCGAATTCGCGCTCACCGCCGGCATCTTCGCCGTCACCTATGGCTGGCTGTACGTCTTGGTGATCGCGGTCACGGTCTGGCTCTATGTCTGGTTCACCGTCAGGGCGAGCGATTGGCGTATTTCGATCCGCCGCGAGATGAACGACAGCGACAATGAAGCCAGCACTAAGGCGATCGATTCGCTGCTCAACTACGAAACAGTCAAATATTTCAACAACGAAGCCATGGAGGCCGAACGCTTCGACCGTTCCACGGCGCGCTATGAGGTGGCTGCGACCAGGACCTGGACCTCGCTTGGTTGGCTGAACTTCGGCCAAGGCGTGATCTTCGGCATCGGCATGACCGTCGTCATGGTGCTGTCGGCACTCGAGGTGAAGGCAGGCACACAGAGCGTCGGCGACTTCGTCTTCGTCAACGCCATGCTCATGCAGCTTTCGGTGCCGCTGAATTTCATCGGCATGATCTACCGCGAAATCCGCCAAGGCCTGACCGACATCGAAAACATGTTCGATCTGCTTGACGTCAAGCGCGAGATCGTCGATCGGCCAGGCGCCAAGCCACTGGTCGTCAGCGCCGGCAATGTCGAGTTCCGTGACGTGCATTTTTCCTACGACCCCAACCGCAAGATCCTGAAGGGTATCAGCTTCGAGGTGCCAGCAGGCAAGACGGTGGCCATTGTCGGTCCCTCCGGAGCCGGAAAGTCGACCATTTCGCGGCTTTTGTTTCGTTTCTACGATATCCAGCGCGGCAAGGTTCTGATCGACGGCCAGGACATTCGCGACGTGACGCAGGAGAGCTTACGCGCCGCCATCGGCATGGTGCCGCAGGACACGGTGCTGTTCAACGATACCATCGCCTACAACATCCGCTACGGCCGCATCGGTGCCAGCGAGGAGGATGTGCGCAAGGCAGCGGAACTGGCCCAGATCGGACCGTTCATCGAGCGGCTGCCCGACGGCTATCGCTCAATGGTGGGCGAGCGCGGGCTGAAACTCTCCGGCGGCGAGAAGCAGCGGGTGGCGATTGCCCGCACCATCTTGAAGGCTCCGCCGATCCTGATGCTCGACGAGGCGACTTCGGCGCTGGACAGCCACACCGAGCAGGAGATCCAGGCGGCACTCGACCTGGTCAGCCAGGGCCGCACCACCCTCGTCATCGCCCATCGGCTGTCTACAGTGATTTCGGCCGACGAAATCATCGTCCTGCAGGACGGCCAGATCGCCGAGCGCGGCACCCATGCCGCGTTGATGGCCAAGCGCGGCCTTTATGCATCGATGTGGGACCGCCAGCGCGAGGCAAGCGAGGCCGAGGAGCGGCTGCGCATTGCCCGCGAAAGCGACGAGTTCGGCGTCGTCGTTCGCCGCCGCACCTCGGAGGTGAGCTGAAAATTCGTGCTTGACCTCAACTTAAGTTGAGATCGTAGGCCGTTTTGGATCGCAGCAAGATGCGTCGTTCAAAAACGGAGACCATCGATATGAATGGGATAAATCAGGCAGGTAGTGGCGGCAGCGTATTCCGGGTGGACAAGTTTGTCGTTCCGACCAACGCCCGCGACGAGATTCTTGCCAAGGTCCGGATGACGCATGAATTGCTGCGCCAGCAGCAAGGGTTCGTCCAGGATTTCCTGCTTGAGCAATTCTCGGGGCCGGGCGAGTTCAACCTCGTGACCATTGTCGAATGGGAAGGGCAGGCCGCTGTCGACAAGGTCGTGCCGATCATCAAGGCTGCGCATGAGCGCAGCGGCTTCAATCCTCAGGAGACCATTCCGCGACTTGGCGTCAAGGCCGATATTGCCAACTATCAGCGGATTCCCGGGATGTAAGCTCTCTATGGCCAGCCGGCGCCCGGCGCAGTAGCGTCGACGCTGAGCACTTGGCCGGTACGGGCATCGCTGATCATATGTTCGAAGCCGCGCCATTCGGCGGCGACGATGAACAGCGTTTTTCCCTCGCTGCCGCCGAGCATGCAGGCAAAGCAGCCGCGGTCGACGTCGACGCTTTCGAGCATCGCGCCGCCCTCGCGCACCCGTACGCAATGCCTGTTCGGAACATCGGCATACCAGGCCGCACCTTCGGCATCGAGGCAGATGCCGTCGGGAAACCGTTGCCGAGATTGGCCCAGATCCTGCGGTTGGAAAGGCCGCCATCGGCAGCGATGTCGAAGGCGGTCAGCCGGTTGGCGTGGGACTCGGCAACGATCAGCGTCTTGTTGTCAGGCGTCACCGCCATGCCATTGGCGAAGGCGAGGTTCTCAGCCACCCGCTGAACCGCGCCGTCAGGCGCGACCAGCACGATGGTGCCGGGGCCGAAATGCTGGCCGGGACCCGGAGCAGGCCCACCACCATTGACATAGATGTTGCCGCGTCCATCGACGACGATCTCGTTCCACGGGCTCTTTGATAGTTGTCTCAGATCGGCATGGGTGACCAATGTCCCGTCTGCCTCCTGCCTGAGGATCAGCCCTTCGCGGCCGGACACGACAAGCAGGCGCCCGTCCGGCAGCCAGTCAATGGAATAGGGCAGGGTGGCCGGCACGGTGAGCACGATCTCGCTGTTGCCTAGGACGTCAACGGCGATGATCTGGCCCGTACCCCAGTTGCAGAACCACAGCCGGCCATCGTGCCAGCGCGGCGACTCGCCGAAGGCCAAGCCGTTCATCACCACTTGCACTTGCCTAGCTGCTGATTCCTGCATGGGCCGAGAACCTCCGGGTTTGCGCAAATCGTCATGGCCGAAAAGGCCGATGAGAGGCGCTGTCTTGCCAAGGACGGGCGAGAGTGCTGCGTTCCGACAATGAGGATGGCGACGGCGTCGTTTACATTTGACCTGAGTAGCCGCACGGAACCGCGTGATGCGCCGTGCGCCTCCACTCATCCTTCTTCAAGAAGTATAACCGGCCGGTGCTTGCGGACGGGAAAGTCAAATGCAAGAATCACCTGTTGTTGCCAAAGCACAAAAGGGGTTGACGTGTTCGAAAGATTTTCTCGCTGGGCTAAGGGGAAATTTCGTCGGTCGGCGCTCATTTCGCCGGCTCGCTCCGAGCAGTCATTCGTAGGCAGGCCGTTACCTTCGGTAATTGTGCCGCGCTCCGCGGTGGAACAGGCGGTTGATGAGCCTTTCAAGCTCGTTGTAGCCGTTGACGGTTTCGTCAACGCCATGCTCAGCAAGGCGCTCTACACGCGCTTCGAGATAAACCAGAAGGCGATGCAGGTGTACCATGCCGACCTCTATTTGGCGCAGGTGAATAATGGCGGCCACAGTCAGCTCATTCACAACTGCAACGTTTATGGAATTCTCGCCGACGTCATTGCCGACGCACGCGTTGGCCTTGCCGCAATGGGCGCGCATGAACAACTAGGCGCTCTGGACAAAATGGCAGGCTGGCTCGCAGAGCACCCTGACGAGGCCGAGCAACAGACCGGCTTCGAAGGCGGCCGTGACGACTTCCTCGACACACTTGATGAGCTTTTCTATGAAGCCGATAAGGCCGCGTCGATGCTTGCGCTTTCGGCGCGTTGGATCGCTTCGTGGCCCGAACTGAAAATTGTCGACGATCCCGACTGCGACGACGCCATCCATCAACTGGCCATGGCCAATCCCCGGCGCCAGCCGAGGCTACTCCATCGTTCTGTTGGCAAGCTGGTCAATCAAATGACGGGCTGGCGTGATGTCGGCGTCGGCCTTGCATGCGCCGAGGCGCCTAGGCCCGAGGTCAAGCTGGCGCTCGGCATGGCAAGGGTGCTGGACGTCGAGGGCGAAAAACTGTTGGCTTTTCAGCTGCGCACCAATGCCAAGGAGCCGCGTCTAGCCGTCGCCACGCCCACGCATGCGGCCGTCTATGAATATATCGCCCCGAAGGATCCGTCCGTCGCGCGTCCAGGCGAGAATCCATTCGCTGCCGGCGCCCCGCGCGTCGGCAAGAGACTTGCCCGTGTTGAAGCGCAGGCAATAGAAACGGTGCTCGAATTGGCCGCAGCCTATCATGCGCCGGTCGCTGTCGACCTCTTGCTACGCAGGGCCGGGTTCGATCCGACCGAAGCAATTGTCTCGGCGAACTCGGTCGTGGCCAGGGAAGGCGACACGGTTGTGAACTGGGTGGTTATGGCCGACGGGCACGTATTCTTCCTCCAGTCGACCCCGAACGGCGCCGAGCTGCGCGGCAGCCACGAAGAGAGCCTGGGGGAGGCCGATCGGCGCGAGCTCGACGAGTATTTCGATCAAGCGGCGGCAGCGGGTGCCTGAGTGGATTTCGCTTGGTCGTTCTGAGAGACGGCGGCGCGACCGCCAAACCCTCAACCGCCCCCATTGTCGCGTTGCGACCGCAGGGTGTTTCCGCTATTGAGGCCGGACTTGGAACCAAGGTTGTCCTGATCCCATGAGCCTCGTCGACACGATCAAGAATGCGTTCGTTCCGATCCATCGCGAGGGTTATCCCTTTATCGCTGCGTTCGGCGCGGCGACGCTCTTTCTTGGCTATTTCTCCTCGACCCTGTTCTGGATCGGTCTCATCCTGACGGCCTGGTGCGCCTATTTCTTCCGCGATCCCGAGCGTGTCACGCCGATCGACGACCGGCTGGTTGTCAGCCCGGCCGACGGCATCGTCTCGGCGGTTGGCCCGGCCGTGCCGCCGCGCGAGCTTGGCCTCGGCGGCGGCGAAATGACCCGCATCTCGGTATTCATGAACGTCTTTTCCTGCCACGTTAACCGCTCTCCGGTGCGTGGCCGCATTTCCAGGATCGAGCATCGGCCAGGAAAATTCCTCAACGCCGAACTCGACAAGGCAAGCACCGAGAACGAGCGCAACGGGCTGGTCATCGAAAGCCCCAATGGAACGGTCGCCGCGGTGCAGATTGCCGGCCTGGTGGCGCGGCGCATCGTCTGCTGGGCCGAGGCCGGCGGCGCCATCGGCACCGGCGAGCGCTTCGGACTGATCCGCTTTGGCTCGCGCGTCGATGTATTCCTGCCTTCGACCGCGACGCCGCGGGTCGCCGTCGGCCAGACCGCGGTTGGCGGTGAGACGGTGCTGGCGGAATTCGGCGGCGTTGCTGCAACGCCGCTCGTGCGGATCTCCTGACCGGTGGCGCCGCCGTTCAAGAAATTCGAGGCGCATGGCGGCGGTGGGCCGCGCATTCGCGAAATCCCGATGCGCATGGTGCTGCCCAATCTTGTCACGGTGCTTGCCATCTGCGCTGGCCTGTCCGGTATTCGCTTCGGCTTCGAGGGCCGCTTCGAGCCAGCGGTGGTGATGGTGCTGCTCGCCGCCTTCCTCGATGGTATCGACGGCCGTCTGGCGCGAATGCTGAAGGCGACTTCCAAATTCGGCGCCCAGATGGATTCGCTGGCCGATATCGTCAATTTCGGCGTGGCACCGGCGCTGGTGCTCTATGCCTTTCTACTCGACAGGGCAGGTTCGCCGGGCTGGATCGCCGCACTGCTGTTCACCATCGCCTGTGGGATGAGGCTTGCCCGTTTCAACGTGCTCGACGAAGAGCTCGACCGTCCGCAGTGGCAGACCGAATATTTCGTCGGCGTGCCGGCGCCGGCGGGTGCGGTGTTGGTGATGCTGCCGCTCTATCTGTTCTTCCTCAGGCTTGGGCTTGAACCCAGCCGCCTGGCGGCCTTCATTGCCACCGGCTTCACAATATTGGTGGCGTTCCTGCTGGTCAGCAGATTGCCCGTCTATTCCGGCAAGAGCGTCAGGATACCGGGCGACAGAGTGCTGCCGATCATCCTCGCAGTCGTCCTCTACGTCCTGCTTTTGATGACCTATCCCTGGTATACGCTGACGGCCTCGGTTGCCGGCTATCTGGTCTTCTTGCCGTTCAGCGTGCGCGCCTATTCGAGACGCGCCAAGCGCGAAGGCGAGAAGATGCCGTCGTCGGACATTGGCTGACGGATTTGGACTTGGGAGCGGCTAGCAGAGCACGCGGCGCTGTGGAACGCACCTCAAAAACCCGTTTTCGGAACTTGCTGGGCGGCCAGACCGTTTGTGTTGGTAGGTCCGTTTGAGCGGCGGGTCGTGATACGTCGTCAACGTCGCGCAAGCTGCCGCATCGGGCGCAAGACCATCGGAAACGAGGAGAAATGGCTGTCATCCTCATCGGCGCGTTACTGACTGTCGCCGGCCTCGTCTATATGGCGGTTGCGGCCATCATGCGCGGGCGGCTTAGTGAGCCGGCCGCTGTCTCCACCGCGCCGGATAGTCCGACGCCCAATCTCGCAACACAAGGTCCGACTCTGGAGCCGCGACGACGCGGGCTCCGTTTTCTTGGCCTGTCGCAGAACTGGCCGGGCCTGCTGATGATGGCCGTCGGCGTCATTCTGCTGTTGTCGGTGGTGGTCCTCTAGAGTTTTCGACAGCAAACCTCAGGCGGCTGCGCTCAGTCCCAGCCTCTCGAGCGCCAGCTTTCTAGTCGAGACATAGTCGGTCTTGCCGGAGCCCAGTACCGGGATCTCTTCGACCTTGACGATGTCGTTCGGCACCATCAGTTCGGCCGCCCCGGCCTTTTTGCCGAATTCGCGCAATTCGTCGGGATCCGCATTGTCGGCGGTGGTGACCAGAACGAGGCGCTCGCCGCGCCGCTTGTCCGGCACTGCCACCACGGCGTGATGCTCTTCCGGCCACAGCGACTGCACCAGCATCTCGACCGCACCAAGCGATACCATCTCGCCGGCTATCTTGGCGAAGCGCTTGGCGCGGCCGCGAATGGTGATGAAGCCTTCGCGATCGACCGAAACGATATCGCCGGTGTCGTGCCAGCCTTCGAGCGGCTGCAACTCGCCCGGCCTATCGGCGGTCATGTAGCCCATCATCAGGTTTGGCCCGTCGAGCCACAGCCGGCCGGCGTCGCTAATGCCTTCGACCGGTTCGAGTTTCATGCGCATGGCCGGCAGCAGCCGCCCGACCGTTCCGTCGCGGCCGTGGATGGCGGTGTTGACGGCAACCACCGGTGCGGCCTCGGTCAAGCCAAAACCTTCGATGATCTCGGCCTGGAAGCGCTCACGGTAAACCCGGCGCGTCTCCGGCTTCACCGCCTCGGCACCGGCCACGACGAAGCGCAGGCTGGAAAAATCGTCGTCCTTGGCGGTGCGGGCATAATTGGCGAGGAACGTGTCGGTGCCGAACATCACCGTCGGCCGGACCTTGCGCGCCACCTCCGGAATAAGTTTGTAGTGGAGCGGTGACGGGTAGAGGAACAGCTTTACTCCGGTGACCAGCGGCAGGATGGTGCCGCCGGTCAACCCGAACGAGTGGAACACCGGCAGCACGTTTAGCAGAATGTCGGCAGGCGAGATGGTGATGCGGGCTTCCGCCTGCATCGCATTGGCAAGAAGGTTCCGGTGCGACAGCACCACGGCCTTGGGCGTGCCTTCCGAGCCGGAGGTGAACAGGATCACCGCCGGCTTGGCGGCATCCTGGCGCTGCAGCGGCCAGCGCCACAGCAAGGCGGCTGCGGCCTTGTCCAGCACGGTCACGCTTGCGCGAACATCCTCTAGCCACAACAGTTTCGCCCCGCCTTTTTCCACCGCCTCGACGATGTCGGCGAGATTGGCCTTTTCGACAAAGGCGCGTGAGGAGACCACGGTGCGGATCATCGCCGTGCGGACGGCTGCGGTGACGCTGGCCGGGCCGGCGGTATAGTTGATCATTGCTGCCACCCGCGCAGCCGACAAAAGTCCGACGAACGACAGCACGACGCCATTAGCGTTGGGCAGGAGCAGCCCAACCGCTTCGCCCGGCGCTGTTATTGCCTCGAAGCGGTGGCCCAAAACCCTGGCGCCGATGAACATTTTCCGGTAGCTCAGCGCGCCACCAATGACGTCCTCGACAATTGGATGCGAAGCGCCAACCCGGTCGGCGGCATCGCGCATGGCAAGAAACAGGCCGCGATCGAGATCGTTGCCGAAAAGCCTGGCCTCAGCGAAGCGATCGAACAACGCATTTGTGTTGGAGGCCTGATCGGGATTCCGCGCCACCAGCTCGGCAATGGTCATCGGCTCCAGCACGCTGATCGACAGCTGCGGAAACCAGTGGCGGGGCGCCTTGTCCGCCGGCGTCAGTGAAGCCGGCAGGCTGCGTGCGCCGGCAACGAAGATCGGCACGATGCGCGCGTCGGCCTGCATGGCGATACGGGTGATGGCGCGAAACAACCGAAACGACTTGACGTCGGGCTCGACCGTATCCGGCAGGTAAACGGCGAGCCGGCCCTTGCCCTTCAGCACCCGCACCAATCTGCGGCTGACGAAGACATGCTCGGCGTTGAAGGCGATGGTGCGGCCGAGCTCACGCCACGGCTCCAGCCACGGCGACCTGGCCGAAGCCTGGTCGAGGATGTGCAGCGTGTCCTCCGGCAGCAGCGACAGCATCAGCGCCGGCTCGATGCGTGACTGATGCCAAACGACGTAGATGACCGGGGCCGCCGACTTGCGGGCAATCTTGATGCGCTCGTCGCTGATCCGGTAGGCGAGCTTGAACGGCACGTAGAGCAGCGCCTGGCTCAAACGCAGGCCGAGGCGGAACGTCTCCACCACGCCGATCAGCAGCCAGGCTGCGACAAGACCCGCAAGCAGCGCCAGTGTCAGGATCATCGCCGCATCTCCCAACAATCTCACGTCACGGCTCTTCAGTGGCCGCTTCGGGTGAGAACCTAGCCGAAGTTGGATCAACGTCAATGCGGCTCCATTTTCCTTTTCTCCTGTCATCACTGGATTCGGCTGCCTATCGCAGCTACGCCGCTTTCATCCTTCCGCTGATGAAGCGGAATTCCTGCGTCTTGCCGCCAAAGCCATAGGCGGCCGCAGGCACTTCATGCACGAGGGCGTAGCTTTCCTCATGCACCTTGCCCAGAAGCCGGCCGAATGCGGCAAAAATTGCCTGCAGATACGCCTCCAGCTCGAGCTTGGTGTTGGTGCCGTCGACAACCTTGATGTCGAGCCAAGCCGTGTTGGCGCCATGCTCGGCCAGCGACTTGCCGCCGGCGAACCAGTGCTCTGGGTCGTGATAGGAAATGGCAACAGCTGTAATCGTTGCATCTTTGCGCAGATGCATGGCCGTCAGTTCGGTCACCTCCTTGGCAATGGCGGCTGACAAACCGGCATCGGGTTTGCCGGTGACGCTGACATTGATGATCGGCATGTTTCTTCTCCTCGGCTTCAAGCGGCGTTTCTCGCCGTCGAAAAAATCGTGCCATCATTACTAAATCAAAAAAATCGAATTGTTTTTGATAAACACTTTGATAGTGTCGAATTATGCAGATGTTCGATCCCGACCTCCTCAAGACTTTCCTCGCTTTCGTCGATGACGGTTCCCTGGCGCGGGCCGCGTCGATCGTCGGCCGCTCCCCGTCCGCAGTGACCGCGCAGATGCAGCGGCTGGAGGATGTTGTCGGCGAAGCGCTGCTAGTGCCGCAGGGGCGAGGGCGCGGTCTGACGCCGGCAGGCGAGGATCTGGTCGGCCACGCGCGTCGCATCCTTGCCGCGCACCGCGAGGCGTGGCTGGCCCTCAAAGGGGCGCGTGCCGACGGGCGCGTCGCCATCGGCACCACGCAGGACTTCGCCGACAGCGGCTTGCCGCAGCTTCTCAGGGCTTTCGCTGTCAGCCATCCGCGCGTCAGGATCGAATTGCGCGTCGGCCGTTCCGCTGAACTGGCGCAGGCTTTGCAGGCCGGCACCCTTGATCTGGCCATTGCCATGCGGCAGGTGGCGACACGCGACGAAGTCGGCGTGCTCAAGGAACCGATGATCTGGCTTTGCTCACAGAATGGGCTGGCCACCCGCCATGACGAACTGCCCTTGGCACTGCTCGATCCTCATTGCGGGTTTCGCGAAGCGGCGACCAGTGCACTCGATGCGGCCGGCCGTCGCTACCGCATTGCTGCCGGCAGTGCCAGCCTTGCCGGCCTGCGCACGGCAGTGCACGCCGGCATCGCCTTGACGTTGAGGACTGCGCGCTTCGCTCATTCCGGCATCGTCGAGGCGCCGCACGATCTTGATCTGCCGCCAGTGCCGGTCGCCGAATTCGCCATCCGCTTGCGTGAGGATGCCGATCGACCAGCGCAGGATCTGGCCGCGTTGTTCAGCGGCAACCTGGCCTTGGCCAACTGAGCCAGCAAAGAAAAAGCCGACCTTGCGGTCGGCTCTGAGTAGGACGGGCCGAGGGGTTTGGGGGGACTTGGGGTGGCCCGTCGCAGCCATAATGACTGAGCCCTATGATGGTTCCATGACTTTTCAAATTTATTTTGAGGAACGGACTTCTCGTGATCGGACCGCCAACTCGCCCTCGGACGCGGCGAGGATTGGTCATGCATCCGCTGCGCGCTGCTTGGCCATCAGCCAGTCTCGGCCGGCGTGAGCGAACACCGCGCAAAGCACGATGGCCCCGCCGAGCATGCTGGCTGCCGGCGGGATCTCCGCGAGGAACAGGAAGGCAAACAGGATCGCGAATGGCACTTCGGCCGAGCCCAGCAATCCTGACTCGGCCGCCGGAATAAGCCGGGTGCCCTCCGTCCACAGGATCGAGGCCAGCGCGAACGAGGCGCCGAAGGTGGCTAGAAGCACAGCGTCCCTGGCCGAGACGGCCAGCGGATCGGTGATGAGCCAGCCGAGCACGAACAGGAGGAACGCCGACACGGCACCCGCCCACACCACCGGCGTATCGCGGAAGGCCCGCACCATGATCATGTAGAGCGCGCTGCCGATCGTCATCAGCAGCGCCAACCCGTCGCCGAACAGATGGCCGGTGCCGAAGCCGGACCAGACCATGATCGCCACACCGCACAGTGACACGGCGGCGGCGGCAAGCGTCTGCAGCCGGAACGGCTCGCGGACCAGCATGAAGGCAAGCAGCGCGGTGACGAAGGGTGCGGTGGCGTAGATGATCGCGACATTGGCGACAAAGGTGAACTTGAACGCCGAGATGAAGGCGATGCTGGCGAGCGCGCCCTCGATCGCCAGCAGCCAGCCGCGCCAGCCGAGCCGCAGGCTGTCGCGACCGCCGGAGCGCTGGCGACGCCATAGCACATAAAGGCTGATCAGGATCGAGCCGACGAAGCCGCGCCAGCAGGTGATGGTCAGCGGGTCGGCATGGATCGATTTGGTCAGCACGCCGGTGAGGCCGAAGACGGCCGCCGATGCCGAGACCAGGATGATGCCGAGGGTACGTTCGCGGGCGCTTTCCACTGTGCCTGACATGTCCAGCGATTCCGTCATTTTACCAGCTTACGCTGCCCCGTCCTGACACCATAGTGTCAGCTTGATCGAGGCGTCGTGCATCGAAACAGCAGACGGCAGCGCCGTTGAACAGGAGGCCCGCAAGAACCCTTTCGCGGGTTTCCAGGGTGGCGATATCGGCCATATGTCCGGCGGCCTTACGAATGTGTTGCGAGAGAGGGTGTGAAGGCGTTGGATGTCGGGCACCCGTATCGTCAGGCTTACGGGCGAAACCCTGCCAAGCGCTACGCCAGCGGGGACTTGCGTTTGGGGCAGGCGACACCGCCGTTAAGCGGCGAAGCCAGACAACTATGGGAGAGAAATGAAATGGACGCGATCGCATTGAAGGCCATGCAGGCGCCGCTGAAGGAGGCCTATCGCGACGACGCCTCGCGCGCGCTGATTACCCTCAAGGCCAAGGGCTCGATCGACAACCAATCGATCGCCTGCAAGGTCGAGACGGGCAGGGCGATTGCCCTTGCCGGGCTGCATCCGGCGACCGGCGGCACCGGGCTCGAACTCTGCTCCGGCGACATGCTGCTGGAGGCGCTGGTGGCTTGCGCCGGTGTCACGCTGAAGGCAGTGGCGACGGCGCTGGAATTCAAGCTTGGAGCCGCCACGGTGGAAGCCGAAGGCGATCTCGACTTTCGCGGCACGCTTGGCGTGGCGAGGGATGCGCCGGTTGGCTTCCGCGCCATCCGGCTGACATTTGGGCTCGACACCGACGAACCGCAGGAGCGCATCGATGCGCTGCTCAAGCTGACCGAGCGCTACTGCGTGGTGTTTCAGACCATCAGCCAGAAGCCGGAGCTGACGGTCAGCGCCCGACGCTGACGATCTCCCCTTGAGGGTCCTCAGGGGGAGATGTCGCCGAAGGCGACAGAGGGGTTGTCTCGCGTGAAGCGCCAACCGCTGCAGCAGGCCGAGCCCGATCGGACCAACCCCCCTCTGGCCTGTCGGCCATCTCCCCCGCAAGGGGGTGTTTGGACCGGGGACATCGCGAACAGGTGTGCGAGGACATCGAACAGTTTGCCATCCTATCGTTGGCTTGCATTGAGGTCGATGGTCTGGATTTTCTGGTGGCGGAAGTAGGCATCGAAGACGCCATCGGTTTCGGTTGGGCG